>CAZOOF010000075.1:2069-4103 GCA_964581365.1 uncultured Chromatiales bacterium | reverse complement strand
CAGCGCCAGCGCGTGGGCATCGCCCGTGCGCTCTATTCGAATCCGGACCTCCTGATCCTGGACGAGGCCACCAGCGCGCTGGATGGCTCCACCGAGACCGCGGTGATGGACGCGATCGATCGGCTCTCCGGTCAGAAGACGATCATCATGATCGCGCACCGGTTGGCCACCGTACGCAATTGTGACTGCCTCCATCTCATGACTCGGGGGCGGCTGGTTGCGAGCGGGAGCTACGAGGAACTGCTGGCTACGCAGCCGGAGTTCCGGCGCATGGCGAGCGGCATGGCCGCTGCGGATGATGGCCGTTGGGCCAGCGGATCCATGTAAGATGATCCGTCCGCCAGTGGAGACACCGGTTTTGAACTGCGTTCATCGTGGCGATGAATGCGCCGGAGCGAAAGAAGACCATCGTCCATGATGGCGCGCGATCGACTTCGGTGAGAGCCGATAGTGGCGAGTGAGAGGGGTTCATGATCAGCGGAAGCTGTGCTGGGCTTGGCTGTCGGCCGGATGATCCCGCGCCGAAGCGTACCAGGGGCTGGCGGCGAAATGGCCGCTCCTGACGCAAATTCGATCATCGAAGAGGCCTTCAGTTCTGATCCGGGCGTGACCGCAACATTCCTCGATGATATGAGGGCGGCGTTGGGGTTCGCGGCGTGTCCGGAGATCGAGACGGCATCCCTCTTCCGAAATCCCTATTCCAGTGTCTATCGCGTCGGTCTGCAGCATGGGGACGCCAGGGCGCTTGTTTACATCAAGCAGCGCCGTCCCAAGCCCGAGAAACGGGAGCGGATGGGTGTGCGGCTGGCGGCCGAGTATCAGATCATGTCCAGCCTGAGCGCCGATCCGCGCTGCGGTTACGGCGTGGTTACCCCGCTGGCATTGTATCCATCGGTCCTGGCGCTGGTTACGCTCGGTGTCGACGGTCCCGATCTCAATCGGCGCATCCATGCGGGAGCCGGCGCGCTGGGGCGCGCGATGCAGGTCGATGTCGCGGACTCGATTGCCGCATGCGGCTCTTGGTTGCGTGATTTCCATAATGCGACAGCGCGTGGCCATATGGCGTTCGATCTCGAGGACCTGCTGCGTTACAACGATATCCGGATCGCGGCCCTGCAGGCGAACAGCGCGGCGGGACTTCCGTCAGCATTCTTTGAGCGGTTCCGGGAAGCCCAGATAGAGCAGGCGAGACAGGTTGCCGATGACGGAAATCTGATTGCCGGACGGCACAACGACTTCGGCGGTCACAACATCGTCTGCAGCGGCGCGAAGGTGCGCGTCCTCGACTTCGGCATGTTCGATTATGGCGCCGTCTCCTATGACGCCTGCAAGTTCTGGCTGGGGTTGGAGTTTCTCAAGCAGGATCCAATGCTCTCCGGTTCCGTGCTGACCGCGATGCAGGATGTCTTCATTCGCTCGTACGGCCTGGTCCGGCCCTCGGATCCGGCGTTTCGCCTGGTCCAGACTCGCTACATGCTGAACGCCCTGCTGAGATCGATCGGAGGGGCGCGGGGTGGATGGTGGTCCGCGATTTATCGGCGTCGACTGGCGCATTTCTGCAGGGCATGGCTGCTTGAGTTCGCGGGATGCGGCGCCAGGAATGCATGACGGAATGCTTGCGCGCTGGATTCTGACCGCGCGGAGATCCGGCATGTGCGAAAGTCGGACGGCCGGCTGGTGGCGCTGGCATGCTTGTGCTGTTACCCGGGAGGCCGATGAATTGGGGTGGACGGGCAGGACCCACGCCGTTGCGCAGGGTTTGGGTCCCAGAATCTTGCAACCTGTTTCGACGCACGGAACGATTCATGAACCTGGATAAATTGCGGCTTCTCGGCAGCGGCTTCACCGAGGAAGAATACCGCCTGTACCATTTTGACCGGCTGCCTGACATCAAGGCCGCGATGCAATACCTGTCGCACCGTCGCAATCATCAGATCTACCGCCCGGCGGTCAATCGAGGTGCGCAGCAGCACACCCTGGAGGACAAATGGGTGACGCAGCTGTTCCTGTCCGGGCTGTCGATTCCCGTGGCGC
>CAZOOF010000075.1:0-2059 GCA_964581365.1 uncultured Chromatiales bacterium | reverse complement strand
TCTGTCCGTGCCGGTGCCGCGGACCTGGGGTCTGTACCATCCCGGCTTCGGCGCCACCATCGACGGCGCAGCCTTCCGTACGCCGGAGGACGTGGCCGCGGTGCTCGGTCCGCATCTGCCCTTGCGCCTCATATTGAAGCCGAGAGGGGGGCGCAAGGGACGCAACATCCTGCGCGCCGATCTGCATCCCGCCGCCGATGGCGGCATCGGCGTGACTGTCGATGGCGCGGAGCTTTCGCTTGCCGCCTTCCTCGAGACCCTGCCCGATGATGCGTTTGGCGACTACGACGGCAACTATCATGGATGGCTGGTGCAGGACTGCCTGCGACAGCACGAGTTTCTGGACCGGATCAATCCTCACACGATCAACAGCATGCGTGTCGTCACCTTCATCGCCGCGGACGACACCATTGGCGTGCATCTTGCCGCCTTGCGTCTGGGGCGCGCGGGTGGTGTCGCCGACAACTGGGATCGGGGCGGTCTGTCGGTCGCCATCGACGTCGGCACCGGCATGCTGGGCCAGGGTCTCGCCAAGCCGCGTTACGGCGGAGCGTGGACATCGGTGCATCCCGACACCGGCGAGCGATTCGAGGGCCGGCAACTGCCGGAATGGCCGCGGGTGCTGGAGGTCTGCCGCCGGGCCGCGGCCGCGTTCTCGGGCATCCGCGCGGTGGGCTGGGATGTGGCGCTTACCCCGGACGGTCCAGTGATCATCGAGGGCAATGCCACCTGGGGGTTGCCGGTGGTGCAGGTGCACACCAAGGGGTATCTGACCCCGGAAGTGCGCGCCGAGCTCGCGCGCCATGGCGCCTACTTCCCCGAAGAGCCACCCTCCGTGCCCCGGGCGCTGCTCGCCCTGCTCGGCTATCAGTGGCAGCGATCCCGCGGGCCCGGCCTGCTGCAATCGATCCGTGCGCGCCTGCGGCGGCCGACATCTGGCGGATGAGAGCCGCGTCAGCGGCGGAGTAATCCCAGCAGGTTTCGTCGAAGTCGATAGCTTGGCAGCCAGGTCACGATTCTGCGATAAACAGCCAGGCGTACGCGGTGTCCGCGCGGTACGCGATAGGCGAGTCCCTCGTCAATGGTCCATTGGCACGGGTTGCAGAAGCCGCATGGAAGGTCGTTATGGGTGGGGATCTGGCAGAACCAGGTTTGATTCATCAGGTCTTCAAAGCCGCTCGCCCGTGCATTGTCGCGCATTTGCAGCTTGGTCAGCTTCAGGATCGGGAAGCTGAGGTGTTCGCGGAAAAAGGCGGCAGCGCCAGCATCGTCATCCAGCGGATGCACATCTTGTGCGGTAACCACGCTATATGCCTTGTCGTCCACATGAACGCATAATTCGAGTTGGCCGATATTCGCGCTGCGGGCGTATTCGGCAAGCCACAGATACTGGGGGCCGATATTGAAGCGCTTGGCAAGTGCGTCGTGCTGTCGTTGGGCCAAGTCGGAAATGGGGATTCTATCAACCTCGATCGTGCTGGGCGCGAGGAGGCGATGGCCCCAGCGCTCGATTGCTCGTTCTCGTATCTGTCCGATGGCCGCCAACTCGAGATGATGCGATCGGCGTTCGGGATTGATGATGTAGTGCGGTTGAACCTTTACCGGGCTGCTATGCGCCATCAGATCCAGCACCCGGTACGTCGAGTCCCAGCCGCCGGTCCACAGCACGTGCACGATATCTGTCATGCCAAAGCTGCCTATGAGTAAGATGGTCGGATAATTTGTTGTCCCGAGCCCTTGAGCCTTGGCTACGATTTTGGTTGCGTCGCGTTCTTGGGCGGGGTGCAGCAGATGATATCATTTGCGCCATTCGCAGCAGGCTCCTGAGAAGCGTGGCACCGACTCCGGCGGGGTGATATGGCGAGGGTTCTGTTCGGCATCTGGCTTGCGTCGCTCTCCGTCGGCGCTTGGGCGGAAATATTCATCGCCGGGCCAGAGAGCTACCGGTCTCATCTGAAGGATTTGAGACCCGGTGACATCCTGCGGCTCGAGCCGGGAACCTATCGCAATGGGCTTCCGCTGCGTGGCCTGCAGGGGGGGGCTGGGCGGGAGATCGTCA
>CAZOOF010000074.1:0-4298 GCA_964581365.1 uncultured Chromatiales bacterium | reverse complement strand
GGGTTCGACCGATCGGCTTCAGCCGATCGGGACGGCGAAGCCGCCCCGGAGGGGCTCCGAGTACCGCCAAGTCATCCCTGACCGCGACTCTTTCCCACATCCGTGGTACCGCGAGCTACCTCAGGCTTGCCGATGGTAGAGACTCGCAGTCCGGCCGCGCGCCGGGCAGGCAAGCGGCTGTTGTCGGTTGCCGCCCGTCGGGGGCGGCAGCGGGTATCCTTACCGAGCGGGTTCGCGATGCAGGCGAACCGTGGTTATCTGAATGGACCGGTGGGAACCGCCGGTACGATCGACCGGCACTTCGGACATGCGGCGGAAGACAGGAAATACACCGCGCGTCGGTCCATGTTGTTCCTTCTTTTGACTGGCAGTCCGCATGAGGCGGGCAGGCCCTGGTGTTCGCTATGGTGCTGGAGCGGATTTTAGCCGAACAGTCGCTCGATTGCGACGCGTATCACGCTGCCGAAAATCAAGCTGCTGATATTAAAAAGTATTATTTTATTCTGATTGTTCTGATTGGCGGGTTTCGGGGCGAAATCGAATACGGATTTGGGTAACATCGTGAGCTTGTCCAGAGCACAGGATCGACCATGACCGCGCCGCTCCTGATCATCAATGCCGGCAGTTCTTCGGTGCGCCTCGGTGTCTACCGGGCCAAGGAGAACGGCGCCGCCGTCGCATGCGTGAGGAGCGTCCGCCACGAAGGCGTGGCTGCCGATCCGCATTATCTGCGCGACATCCTCGGCGGCGAAAACCCCTCCATGGTGGCGCATCGCGTCGTGCATGGCGGAACGCTGCGGCGTCCAAGCCTGATCGACGACGCGGTGGGCGCCGAACTGCAACGCGCTTCCGCACTCGCACCCCTCCATAACCCGCTGGCGCTGGCCTGGATCGAGGCGTGCAAAATGGTATTCGGCGCGACGATCCCCCAGCTGGCGGTCTTCGATACCTCGTTCTTCGCCGAACTGCCACCGCATGTCGCGCTGTACGGGCTGCCCCGCGCGTTCTCCGAGGAGCATGGAGTCCGACGCTATGGTTTTCACGGCATCGCGCATGAGGCCATGTGGCGGGCGTGGTGCGCGCTGCGCCCCGACCTGCCGCAGGGTGGCCGCATCATCACACTGCAGCTCGGAGCCGGCTGTTCTGCGACGGCGATCGAGCAGGGCAGGCCGGTCGAAACATCGATGGGATTCACTCCGGGCGAAGGCCTGCTCATGGCTACCCGTAGCGGAGACATCGATCCGGGCCTGCTCATCCATCTTTTGCGCGCAGGTGTGGATGTCGATGAGCTCGAGCACATGCTGATGCGTGATGGTGGCCTCAAGGGGCTTTCTTCGGGGCTGAGCAGCGATATGAGGGTGCTGCTGGCGAGCGATGAGAGCGCGGCCGAACTCGCGATCAGCGCATACTGCCATCGCGCGCGCAAGTACATCGGCGCCTATATCGCCACGCTGGGCGGTGTCGACGGCATTCTTTTTGGCGGTGGAGTGGGAGAGCATCTTCCCGCCATCCGCGCGAACATCGTGCAAGGGCTGGAAGCCTTCGGCGTGCTGATGGATCCGGATGCCAATGCGGCGGCCGTCGGAGAGGCGGCGAAGATCAGCGCTGGCGAGAGCCGCATCGAGCTGCGGGTACAGCCAGTCGACGAGGCGGGGGTGATGGCTGAAACCGCGCTGCGCGTGTTGCGGAAGCTGAAATGAGCGTCTTCGTTTGGAGTCTTTTCCGATAGAACCCGTTTCAGGAGGAAACCATGCCCGAGCAGGAAGTCGCAAGCACCAAAGATCCGCTCAGCAGCGAAGAGTTGCGTCTCGTCGATGCCTACTGGCGTGCGGCGAACTATCTGTCGGTGGGACAGATCTACCTGCTGGACAATCCGCTGCTGCGCGAGCCGCTGCGCATCGAGCACGTCAAGCCGCGGCTGCTCGGGCACTGGGGCACCACTCCCGGGCTGAACTTCATCTACGCGCACATGAACCGCATCATCTGCCGGCATGGGCTCGACATGATCTATGTCACCGGCCCCGGACACGGCGGCCCGGGCCTGGTTGCCAACACCTGGCTCGAAGGCAGTTACAGCGAGTTGTATCCCAACGTCGGTCTCGATGCCGAAGGGATGAAACAGATGTTTCGCCGCTTCTCCTTTCCGGGTGGGGTCGGCAGCCACGTCACCGCCGAAACGCCCGGTTCCATCAATGAAGGCGGTGAACTCGGTTACTCGCTCTCGCACGCGTTCGGTGCGGTGTTCGACAACCCCGAGCTCATCGCCTGCTGCGTGATAGGCGATGGCGAAGCCGAGACCGGGCCGCTCGCCACTGCGTGGCATTCGAACAAGTTCCTCAATCCGGCCACCGACGGCACGGTGCTGCCGATCCTGCATCTCAATGGCTACAAGATCGCCAATCCGACGCTGCTCGCCCGCATCAGTCACGATGAGCTGCGCGATCTCTTCCGCGGCTATGGCTATGAACCCTGGTTCGTAGAGGGCTCGGATCCGGAATACATGCATCAGGCGATGGCCGGTGCGCTCGATCAGATCTTCGAGCGCATTGCGGAGATCAAGCGCCGCGCGCGCGAGGGAGATCTGTCACGTCCGCGCTGGCCGATGATCGTGCTGCGCAGCCCCAAGGGCTGGACCGGGCCGCGCGAAGTCGATGGCAAGAAAATGGAGGATTACTGGCGCTCCCATCAGGTGCCGTTCGCCGGCATCGAGGAGAACCCGCACTACCTGGGCCTGCTGGAGGAATGGCTGCGCAGCTACCGCCCGGAGGAACTCTTCGACGACAGCGGTGCGCCCCGGCCTGAGCTGCGCGCGCTGGCGCCCAAGGGCGAACGTCGCATGGGGGCCAATCCGCATGCCAACGGCGGTCTGCTGCTGCGCGATCTGATCATGCCCGATTTTCGCAAGTACGCGGTCACGGTGGAGCGTCCCGGTCATACCTTCGCTGAAGCAACGCGGGTCATGAGCCAGTTGTTGCGGGACGTGATGAAGCTCAACGCGGACCACCGGAACTTCCGCGTCTTCGGTCCCGATGAAAACAGCTCCAACCGGCTGACCGCCCTGTACGAGGTGACCGACCGCGCCTGGCTCGCCGAACGGCTGCCCGAGGACGACCATCTTGCCCCCGACGGCCGGGTCATGGAGATCCTGAGCGAGCATACCTGTCAGGGCTGGCTGGAAGGGTATCTGCTTACCGGCCGTCATGGCTTCTTCTCCTGCTATGAAGCCTTCATCCATATCGTCGACTCGATGTTCAACCAGCATGCGAAATGGCTGAAGGTCAGCAAGGAAGTGCCGTGGCGGCGTCCGATCGCGTCCCTCAATTATCTCCTGACCTCGCATGTCTGGCGCCAGGACCACAATGGCTTTTCGCATCAGGATCCCGGGTTCATCGACGTGGTGGTGAACAAGAAGGCGGACATCATCCGGGTCTACCTGCCGCCGGATGCCAACACGCTGCTGTGCATCACCGACCGCTGCCTGCGCAGCCGCAACTTCGTCAACGTCATCGTCGCCGGCAAGCAGTCCCAGCCGCAGTGGCTGACCATGGAGCAGGCGATCGCGCACTGCAATGCCGGTATCGGCATCTGGGAGTGGGCGAGTTCGGATCTCGACGGCGAGACCGACGTGGTCATGGCCTGCGCCGGCGACGTGCCGACGCTGGAGACGCTGGCCGCCGTCGACCTGCTGCGCCAGTACGCGCCCGAGCTGCGCGTGCGGGTGGTGAACGTCGTCGACCTCATGACCCTGCAGCCGCCCGAAGAACACCCGCACGGACTCACGAACCGGGATTTCGATTCCATCTTCACCGTCGACAAGCCGATCATCTTCGCCTTCCACGGCTATCCCTGGCTCATCCACCGGCTGACCTACCGTCGCACCAACCACGCCAACCTGCATGTGCGCGGATACAAGGAGGAGGGCACCACGACCACCCCGTTCGACATGACCGTGGTCAACGACCTCGACCGCTTCCACCTGGTCTCCGACGTGGTCGACCGCGTCGGCAAGCTGGGCGCGCGCGGGGCCTACATCAAGCAGCAGATGCGCGATCGCCTGACCGCCCACAAGGCCTACATCTTCGAGCACGGCGAGGACATGCCCGAAATCCGCAACTGGCGCTGGAGCGGGGCCAGCCACGGCTGATCGCCCGGCCCCGAGATTGTGCCCGAAGGCCGCATGCGGTATCCTTTCGCCCTTTCCGGCCCCGTCCGCGCGGCCGGCAAAACTTTCCCCGGAGAGGTGTCCGAGCGGTTGAAGGAGCACGCCTGGAAAGTGTGTGTACGTCAAAAGCGTACCG
>CAZOOF010000073.1:0-4326 GCA_964581365.1 uncultured Chromatiales bacterium | reverse complement strand
TCCGCGTGACAGCAAAGAGCGGAAGTATGAACAAGGATAATTGCACGGGCAAGTAGGCGCCGGCCGGCGGAGAATCGGACGACGGCTCGCGACACCGGCGCTTCGAGATGCCAGCAAAGACAACGCAAGAGAGGGAAAATCAATGGCCGATCGCACGAACCACCAGGTCGACCTGAAGGACCTCAGCAGGATGTCGAAGACAACCGGAACTGCGGGGGCAGCGGCAGTGACGGCACTCCGAGCAAGACAGGTAAGATCATAGTCTCCCCTCCTGCTTCGCGGTAACGGAGACGATGGTGCTGTTTTCAACCGTGACCACCACCAGGTACATCCCGCCGATGGAACCATTCAGCCGGTAGGTCAGGATCTCCCGTTTGACCGGCCGGCGAATACCAGCGCCTGTATCGACCGCAAACGTTTCCACATCGTGATACATGGGATCGCCGGCCAGCGCGATGAGATCCGCCTTGCTTTTCCCGGTGGCGATGAGACTTCCGTTGGACAGGCGGAAGCTGTCCGCGGCACTCGCGGCGGTCACCGTGCTCAGCAGCAGGATCATCACCAGCCTCAGCTTCTTCATACACATACTCCGTCGAACCCGATGCAAGCCCGCATCATCGCAGCTATCGGCGGGTGAAATGCGGATCTGCAGTCAGCGATCAGGCCATGGCCTTGCGGGCTGGCGACGCTGTTTACCGCCGCTCCCGTCGGCACGTCCAGCGCGGCGACGGCCGACCGGTCCCGATCATCCGCCGGCCTGGGTTCCGATGGCGCCGCTCCAGCCGAAGTAACTCTGCGCGCCGCGCACGGTGGTCAGAAACCAGTTGTTCTCGTTATGCAGCAACTCCCGGAGCAGAACGTTGTTCAGCGCATGGCCGGAACAGTGACCGACGAAGCGCCCCATGATGGGAGCGCCTGCCAGCGCCAGATCGCCGATCGCATCGAGAATCTTGTGGCGCACGAATTCGTCGGGATGCCGCAAACCCTCGGGATTGAGGACACCATCCTCATCGAGGACCACGGCATTCTGCAGCGAACCGCCACGAACGAGTCCGAGCTTGCGCAGTGTCTCGACCTGCTCACGGAAGCCGAAGGTGCGGGCCGCGGCCAGATCCCGTTCAAACGACTCGCGATCCAGGACCACCGACAGCTGCTGGCGGCCGATTGCCCCGGAATCGAAGTCGATGGTCATGTCCATGGACGGATCGGGATCCGGCAACAGCGCTGCCGACTTCCCGCTCTCCTCGACACGCACCGGCTTGCGCACGACGATCACCCTGCGCTCTTCGTGCTGACGGCAAAGCCCGACGCGACGGATCTGACGCATGAAGGGTTCGGCGCTGCCATCCATGATCGGAACTTCGGCGCCGCTGAGCAGAATCCGGGCATTGTCGATCCCACTGGCGCGAAGCGCCGCCATCAGGTGTTCGACCGTAGCCACCTTGGCTCCGAACACGTTGGCCACGGTCGTGGACAGACGCGTATCCGTCACCGAGTTCCAGCGGGCCGGGACCTCGGCGCGCCCGGCCGGCATGTCCTGACGAACGAAGACGTAACCGGTATTCACCGGCGCCGGCTGAACCGTCATACGGATCATCTCGCCGCTGTGCAGACCCGGGCCGACGAAGTCGATCGGGCCCATCAGGGTGTGCTGATAATACTGGCCGGACATGCTCATCGCTGGGTCTCCTGTCCCGTAGCAGACAGGATTCAGCTTAGAGTCCCGCCCCGCCGGTCGCTGGTCGCAGGGCGCCACTCGCTTGTCACCGCCTTGTCATTTCACGCCAAGGGTTTATCCTTCACTGACATAAGGATCATCATCAGCGACAGCCCCCGATGTCATCGACCACCCTCTCCTCCTGGGCGCGACTGCTCTGGGAGGAACTGCAGCAGCGCGGCATCGACGCCGAGGCCATATTCAAGGAAGCCGAGCTCGATCCCTCGAAACTGCAGGATCCCAATGCACGCTTTCCAGCGACGCGCATGGCACAGCTGTGGCGGCTCGCCGAGGAGCGCTCGGGTGATCCCGCCATCGGTATCGCCATCGGCATGCGCTGGAATCCCACCACCTTTCATGCGCTCGGCTATGCCTGGCTGGCGAGCGCGACCCTGGGCGAAGCCTTTCATCGGCTTGCGCGCTACAGCCAGTTGATCAACGACGCCAGCGAATTCACCATGACGGCGAGCGGAACCGGCTACCTGGTCACCGGCACGGTCAAGGATTCCGCATTCGAACTGTCCCCGGTCACGGTCCAGGCGACGATGGTGGCGATCACGCGCATGTGCCGCATGCTGCTCGGTGAATCCTTCAGCGCGATCGAAGTGCTCTTCCCCTTTGCCCCCACTGCCTCGACCATCGCGCTCGAGGCGAACCTGCGCGCCCCGCTGCGCTTCGGTTGCGACAGGGCCGGCATGCTCATCGACCGCCTCGACATGGAGCGACCGCTGATGACCGCCAACCCCGAGCTGTCGCGCAACAGCGAGGAGATCGCGATGAAGTACCTGAGCCGCCTGAATCAGCAGCAGCTGACGCAGCAGGTGAGGAGGCACATCGTCGAAGCGCTGCCCTCGGGTCAGATCAGGGAGGATGACATCGCGGCGAAGCTGCACCTGAGCACGCGCACGCTGCAGCGGCGTCTGCTGGAAGAGGGAGCGGGTTTCGGCGATCTGCTGCAGTCGGTCCGCCGGGAGCTGGCGGAGAACTACGTCAAGGACACGCAGCTGAACGTCAGCGAAATCGCCTATCTGCTGGGGTTCTCGGACCAGGCCAATTTCACGCGGGCGTTCAAGCGCTGGTTTGGACTCGCCCCCACCGAGTGGAGGCGGCGCAGAGCTGCGGGCTGACCTTGCATTCGCATCGGCATGGAGTCAGTGCCGACGCAGGATTGCTGGGCACCGCGTTACGCTACTTCTTCCTGGCGACGTGAATGGCGCTGCCGTGGATGCCAAGCGCGGCCTCGTGCAGCGCTTCCGCAAGCGTCGGATGCGCAAACATAGTCAGCGCCAGATCTTCGGCACTGGCGCCGAATTCCATGGCGACGACCGCGGTGGCGATCAGCTCGGAGCAGCCTGGGCCGATCATGTGCACGCCCAGCACGCGGTCCGTGGCATCATCGGCCAGGACCTTGACCAGTCCGGCGGTTTCACCGGTGGCATGCGCACGACCGTTCGCCGCAAACGGAAAGGTGCCGACGCGATAGGCGGTTCCGGTGGCGATCAGACCCTCCTCGGTGGCGCCCGCCCAGGCGATCTCGGGCAGCGTGTAGATCACCGAGGGAATGGTATCGTAGTTGACCGAAGATTCCCGCCCGGCGATGCGCTCTATCACCATCACCCCCTCCTGCGCTCCCTTGTGCGCGAGCATCGGGCCGCGCACCAGATCGCCTACTGCGTAGACGCCGGGAAGATTGGTCAGACAATGACGATCGACGTGCACGAACCCCCATTCATCGAGCAACAGCCCGGCTTCGGATGCGCACAGATCGTCGCTGTTCGGCTGGCGTCCTACCGCGACGATGAGACGATCGAAGCGTTCGGCGCGGGTCTGCCCCTGCTGATCCTGATACTCGAGATCCACAGCGCCATCGCTCACCGCGCAGGCGGTGACACGCGCGCCCAGCCGGATATCGAGGCCCTGCGCCCGAAAGATGCATAACGCTTCGCGCGCGATCTGGCGGTCGCACGCGCTGAGGAACTCCGCCTGCGCTTCGAACAGGACGACCTCGGATCCCAGCCGGCGCCACACGCTGCCGAGCTCGAGACCGATCACACCGGCACCGATCACGCCCAGGCGCACCGGCACCTCGGCGAACTCCAGCGCTCCGGTGGAATCAACGATGATATCGTCCTGCAGAGGAGCAGCGCCGATCTCCACCGGACGCGAGCCCGCCGCGAGCACGACATGCTCGGCCTCCAGGGTGACCGTCTCGCTGCCGTCGGACGGCGAGAACCCGACTTCGCGGTTGGCCAGCAGACGCCCTCTCCCGGCCAGACTGCGCACGCCATTGGCCTGAAACAAGGTCGCGATGCCTTGGGTCATGCGGTCGACCACCGCCTGCTTGTGCGCCATCATCGCCGCCAGATCCAGATCCGGCTCGCCGGTGATGATGCCCCACTGTGGGTACTGTCGGCGCGTCCGCTCGTAAATGGACGAAGCCTCGAGCAGCACCTTGGAGGGAATACAGCCGACATTCAGACAGGTGCCGCCGAGCGCCGGCTGACCACCGGCGCCGACGCGCTCATCGATGCACGCGACATTCATGCCGAACTGAGCGGCGCGGATCGCCGCTGCATAGCCGGCGGGGCCGCCGCCGATCACGATGACAT
>CAZOOF010000072.1:0-5214 GCA_964581365.1 uncultured Chromatiales bacterium | reverse complement strand
AGCGGCGCGAGATCGCCGAATTGCGCCTGGAGGCTTCGCAGGCAGCCGGCTTCCCGCTGCTGCTTTGCTGCCACCAGGACGAGCGCAGTCTCGCCTTCGCCCGGCGCGACGATATCGACCGCATCACGCAGCAGGGTCCGGCCACCCCCGATCACGTCATCCGCACCAAGCGCACTCCTCTGATTGGTCGCAACATTTCCGAATATGTTGCTGAATACAAAAACTATTTCATGGAGCATGAGCCTGCGGCACGCGATCGGAAGACCATGCTCGACCCGGCGCCGCGGGTGATTCTGGATCCCGAGCTGGGTCTGTGCACGCTGGGACGCAGCGCCCGTGACGCCGACATCGTCGCCGACATCTACGCCCACACCATGGAAGTCGTATTGCGCGCAGAGGCGCTCGGCGGTTATCGCGCCCTGCCGGCACGGGACATTTTCGACGTCGAATACTGGGACCTCGAGCAGGCCAAGCTGAAGAAAGGTGGCAAGCCCGCCCCGTTCGCCGGCGAGATCGCGCTGGTGACCGGTGCCGCCTCCGGGATCGGCCGCGCCTGTGCTCGCGCCCTGCTCGATCGCGGCGCGGCGGTAATCGGCGTCGATCGGGATGAATCCATCCAGGAGGCCTTCACGCATCCGGCCTGGCTCGGCATGGCCTGCGACATCACCGACGAAGAGGCCCTGATCACCGCGCTCGAAACCGGCGTACGCCGCTTCGGCGGACTCGACATGCTGATCCTGAACGCCGGCATGTTTCCTCCGGGCACCCGCATCGATCAGCTCCCCAGCGATCAGTGGCGGGCCGTGATGGCGGTGAATGTCGATGCCAACCTGGTTCTGCTGCGCGAGGCGCATCCTCTGCTGGCCCGCGCCCCCCAGGGCGGCCGGGTCGTTGCCATCGGCAGTCGCAACGTAACTGCCCCGGGACCTGGCGCATCCGCATACTCCGCATCAAAAGCCGCGCTCAACCAATTGATTCGAGTTTCCGCCCTGGAATGGGGGAAGGATAAGATCCGGGTCAATACCGTCCATCCGGACGCAGTCTTCGACACCGGCATCTGGACTCCGGATGTCCTGGCGGCACGCGCAGCCCACTACGGCATGACCGTCGAGCAGTACAAGACGCGCAATGTGCTCGGCGCGGAAGTGCAATCGCGCCAGGTTGCGGAACTCGTGGCCGAGCTGTGCGGCCCCCTTTTCGCCCGCACCACCGGCGCCCAGATCCCCATCGATGGCGGCAACGACCGCGTCATCTGAACCCCGGCGGCGCACTGCCGCTTTCACCAAATGGTATGCTAAGTGCATAATCTGGCAATGCACCTGGCGTAACAGGTGAAGAACAGCAGGAAGCGGGACGGACGCGACGGAAGCGGGACTCTCGCTTCCCCTCGCCCGCGGTCCGCACCGTTGCCGCATCCGGAAGGGACGCGGCGCCTGACAACGACAATGCGAGCGGAGCTTCGGAGCCCCTGAGACCGGGACCAGCGCGATGAATATCTTCCCGATCAATCCGGCATCTGTCCGTGAAAGCGATCACGCTCTCGCCACGGAGCGGACGGGGCGAGTCATCGCCATCACCAGCGGCAAAGGTGGCGTAGGCAAGACCAACGTCACCAGCAACCTGGCCATCGCGCTCGCCCGCCAGGGTCATCGCGTTTGCGTATTCGACGCCGACACCAGCCTGGCCAACGTCAACATCGTCATGGGCGTGACGCCGCGCTACACCATAGAGCACTTGCTCAGCGGCGAACGAACCGTCGAGGAAGTTCTGCTCGAAGGCCCGGAAGGCGTCATGATCGTCCCAGCAGCGTCGGGCATCGCCGAGCTGGCCGTACTCGACGAACCGAGTCGCGCGCGTCTGATCGGTGCCCTGCGCGCTCTCGAATCGAGCTTCGACTATCTGCTCATCGACACCGCGGCGGGGATCGGCGAATCGGTGCTCGCCTTCATCCGCTCCGCGCAGTACACCATCCTCGTCATCTCCACCGAGCCGACCTCTCTCACCGATGCCTTTGCCCTGCTCCGGGTCCTGAAGCGTCAGGCTCACGAGCGTCCGGCCTATGTCCTGGTCAACATGGCGCTCAACTACGCCAACAGCATGGAGGTCTACAAACGCTTCGAGGGAGCAGTCCGCAAATACCTCGGACTCAAGGTTCACTATCTCGGCTATATCACTGACGACAAAGCACTCAAGAACTCGATTGCCCGGCAGCGCCCGGTTCTGCTCAACGACCCCGATGCTCTCGCCAGCCGCTGCTTCACCACCCTGGCGGCGGTGCTGGGCAAGCAGTTCGCAGCGCCTGCGACACCGCTCTCCTTCACCAGTTGGTGGAGCGATCAGGCCGAAGCGAGTCCGCCGCCCGCCCCGTCTCCCCTCGGAGATGCCGGCCAGGACCGCGCCGCGCGGCCAGGCGCCGGCCCGGGACCGACGCGAACCGAAGATGAGCACAGCGGCCAGCATGCCCGCTCGCTCCCATCAGACGAGGCGCCGGCGGATACCGAAGTCGACGGCAGCCCTGCCGCCGTGGAAGCTGCGACCGGGCCGGAGGTGGACGTCTCCGCCGCTGCTGTGGGGGACTCCGCCGGACCCGCCACGGTCGACGCCCTCGATGAGCTGGCCCTGCGCCTGCGGGATCTGATCGGCGAGGACGGACTCGGCGCGGACAGGCTCGAGCCTTTCATGGAGTCGCTGGTCGAGCTGTACGTGGCCCGCTTCAAGCGCTTCCCGCTGGCCCCCGGAAAACTTGCCCGAATCCTTGCCGACACCGATCCCGGCGAAGAAGAAATCTCCAAGCTGACAAAGGCTCTGGAGGATAACTTCGGAAAAAGCTTCAATTCGGAATCGAACTCGGAACAGCCCGCAGCGGTCCGTCAGGAAGAAATCATCGAGGAATACCGGCGTATCGTCGCCCGGCTCACGGCACAGGAAGAAGAGCTGCAGCGGGCACTGCAGCGGATATATGACACCGTGGACCGGGAACTGGGCCCAGACCAGGGACCGGCGCTTTCAGATCAGGATTTGCTCTAGCCGCGGCATTCCAGCGTCGCCCTCGACGCCGGAATGCCTCCGCCAGCTGACGAGCAACCGACCGACCGGGCTCAGGACCCGGACCGCCGGAGCAAGGCGTCGCGGACCGCTTCCCCCATCGTTGCCGGTGAGCGCGTGGTGACGACACCGGCGGCTTCGAGCGCGGCGTACTTGCCAGCAGCGGTTCCCGCTCCCCCGCTGATGATGGCGCCGGCGTGCCCCATGCGCCGCCCCGGCGGTGCCGTGACTCCGGCGATGTAGGCGGCGACGGGCTTGCTCACATGGGCACGGATGTACTCCGCGGCCTCCTCTTCCGCCGTGCCGCCGATCTCTCCCACCAGGAGAATGGCCTCGGTCTGCGCATCTTCCTCGAACAGCGCCAGGCAGTCGATGAAGCTCATGCCCGGAATCGGATCGCCTCCGATGCCGATGCAGGTGCTCTGCCCCAGCCCCAGATCCGTGGTCTGGCGTACCGCCTCATAGGTGAGCGTGCCGGAGCGGGACACAATGCCGATCGCACCGGGCATGTGGATGGCGCCCGGCATGATGCCGATCTTGCACTCGCCCGGCGTGATGATGCCGGGACAGTTGGGACCGATCATGCGGGCCCCGCTGCTTTTCAGCACCTCCGCCACCTCGATCATGTCCAGCGTCGGGATCCCTTCAGTGATGCAGACGATGAGACGGATACCTGCCGCGGCGGCCTCGAGGACGGCGTCCTTGCAGAACGGCGCCGGCACGTAGATGACGCTGGCATCGGCGCCGGTCGCCGCCACGGCCTCGCGCACCGTATCGAAGACCGGCAAGCCGAGATGGGTCTGTCCACCCTTGCCCGGCGTCACACCGCCGACCATGCGCGTACCGTAGGCTAGCGCCTGCTCGGTGTGAAAGGTCCCCTGCTTGCCGGTGAATCCCTGGCAGATGACCCGGGTATTCCGATCGATCAGAACGCTCATGCCGATGCCTCCCGCACCGCGGCTACCACGCGCTCCGCAGCCTCGGCGAGACCGCTGGCGGCGATGATCTTCAGGCCGCTGCGCTCCAGCAGCTCGCGGCCGCGTTCGGCGTTGGTGCCCTCCAGCCGGACCACCACCGGAATGCGGATGCCGGCATCACTGACCGCGCCGATGATCCCCTCGGCAATGATGTCGCAGCGCACGATGCCGCCGAATATGTTCACCAGCACGCCGCGCACCTGCGGATCCTCCAGGATAATGCGGAAGGCTTCGGTCACCCGCTCACGGGTCGTGCCTCCGCCGACGTCGAGAAAGTTAGCCGGGAGGCCGCCGGCCAGCTTGATCAGGTCCATGGTCGCCATGGCCAGCCCCGCGCCATTGACCATGCAACCGATGTCGCCCTCGAGGGCGATGTAATTGAGGTCGAACTCGCGCGCTCGCAGCTCCCGCGGATCCTCCTGACGCTGATCGCGCATGCCGAGAAGTTCCGGCTGGCGGAACAGCGCGTTATCGTCGACATTGAACTTGGCATCGACACAGATCAGTTCGCCGGCGCCGGTGAGCACCAGCGGATTGATCTCCGCCAGCGAGAGATCGAGTTCACGGAACGCCCGCGCCAGTCCGCGCGCCACCGCCTCGAACTGCCGGAACGCCGGCCCCTCGAGTCCAAGAGCGAACGCCAGCTCGCGGCACTGGTACGGCTGCAATCCGACCAGGGGATCGATGACCGCGGTGAGCACGGCATCGGGCGAGCGCGCCGTGACGGTCTCGATGTCCACGCCGCCCTCGCGCGAGGCCATCAGCACCATGCGCCGGCGCGAGCGATCAATGGCCAGGCCGAGATAGAACTCGGCGGCAATGTCGGTCGGCACTTCCACCAGCAGTTCGTTGACCGGCTTGCCGGCAGGTCCGGTCTGCTCCGTGACCAGCCGCATGCCCAGCATATCGGTGATCGCGGCAAGCGCCGCCTCGCGCCCTTCCACCAGCCGTACCCCGCCGGCTTTGCCGCGGCCGCCGGTGTGCGCCTGCGCCTTGATCACCCAGCGCCCACCGCCGAGCGCCGTAAGCGTCTCGTCAGCCGCTTCCGCCGCCGACACCAGGCGGAATGGCGGCACCGGCACCCCGTAGCGGGCAAGCAGCGTTCTGGCCTGATATTCGTGGAGATTCATCGATGCGTCCGCGTGACAGCAAAGAGCGGAAGTATGAACAAGGATAATTGCACGGGCAAGTA
>CAZOOF010000071.1:0-6223 GCA_964581365.1 uncultured Chromatiales bacterium | reverse complement strand
CGCGACCTATTATCGGCCGGGCGGCGTATATCGGGATCTGCCCGATCGCATGCCGCAGTACACGCCGTCGAAGTGGCACAATGAGAAGGAAACCCGCGAGCGCAATCGCAATCGCCAAGGTACGCTGCTCGATTTCCTCGAGGACTTCACCGAACGCTTCCCACGCTACGTCGATGAGTACGAAACGTTGCTGACCGACAACCGTATCTGGAAGCAGCGGACCGTCGGCATCGGCGTGGTGACGCCGGGCCCTACAGCTCGGTTTCACCGGTCCCATGCTGCGCGGCTCGGGCATCGCCTGGGATCTGCGCAAGAAGCAGCCCTACGAGGTCTATGACCGTCTCGATTTCGACGTGCCGGTCGGCGTCAGCGGCGACTGCTATGACCGCTATCTGGTGCGCATCGAGGAGATGCGCCAGTCCAACCGCATCATCCGCCAGTGCATCGACTGGCTGCGCGCCAATCCGGGCCCGGTGATGGTGGACAACCACAAGGTGACGCCGCCGAAGCGCGAAGAGATGAAGTCGGACATGGAAGCGCTCATCCATCATTTCAAGCTGTTCACCGAGGGTTACTGCGTTCCGCGCGGTGAAGCGTATGCCGCGGTGGAAGCGCCCAAGGGCGAATTTGGCGTGTATCTGGTTTCCGATGGTGCGAACAAGCCCTATCGCATGAAGATCCGCGCGCCGGGCTTCGCTCACATGGCGGCGCTCGACGAGATGTGCCGCGGACACATGCTCGCGGATGTGGTGGCGGTGATAGGAACGCTCGACATCGTGTTTGGGGAGGTCGATCGATGAGCGCTGGAAAGGCTGTGGGCAAGGCAGCGCTGCTGTCCGAAGCTGTGCGCGCCGAGATCGACGCCTGGACCAGCAAGTTTCCGGAAGACAGGCGTCAATCGGCGGTGATCGCGGCCCTGACCGCGGTGCAGCATGAGCAGGGCTGGCTGAGCACCGAGATGATGGATGCAGTTGCCGAATATCTGCGCATGCCGCCGATCGCGGTCTACGAGGTCGCGAGCTTTTACAGCATGTTCGAGCTGAATCCGGTCGGCCGCCACGTCGTTTCGGTGTGCAACAACATTTCGTGCGCGCTGTGCGGCGCCGAAAATCTCATCGAGCACATCGGCAAGAAGTATGGCGTCAAGCCGGGCGAAACCACCGCCGATGGCCGCTTCACGCTGAAAAAAGAGGAGGAATGCCTCGCCGCGTGCTGCGGAGCGCCGATGATGACGGTGGACGGACACTATCACGAGCATCTGACCGTCGAGAAGGTCGATGCCATCCTGGACGCGCTGGAGTAGGGCATGGCCAACGAAGTCTGCTTTCAGACCCTGCAGTTCGATCGTCCGTGGACGCTCGAGAACTATCTCAAGGTTGGGGGCTATGAGGCATGGAAAACGATCCTGCGTGAGCGTACGCCCCCGGAAACGATCATCAGCGAGGTCAAGAAGTCCGCGCTGCGCGGGCGCGGCGGCGCGGGATTCCCGACCGGCCTGAAGTGGAGCTTCATGCCGCGGCACACGCCCGGACAGAAGTATATCGTCTGCAATTCCGACGAGAGCGAGCCGGGCACGTGCAAGGACCGTGACATTCTGCGCTTCAATCCGCACGCGCTGATCGAAGGCATGGCGATCGCCGGTTACGCGATCGGCGCCACCGTCGGCTACAACTACATGCGCGGCGAGTTTCATCACGAGCCGTTCGAGCGCTTCGAGGCCGCGCTGGCCGAGGCGCGCGCCGCCGGCCTGATCGGTCGCGATATTCTCGGCAGCGGCGTCGATTTCGAGCTCCACTCTCACCTGGGCGCCGGCGCCTACATCTGCGGCGAAGAGACGGCGCTGCTCGAGTCGCTGGAAGGGAAGAAGGGGCAGCCGCGTTTCAAGCCGCCGTTCCCGGCGAACTTCGGGCTCTACGGCTGTCCGACCACGATCAACAACACCGAGACGCTGGCCTCGGTGCCTTCGATCATGCGTAACGGCGGTGACTGGTTCCTCAACCTCGGCAAGCCCAACAACGGCGGCACCAAGATCTTCTCGGTTTCCGGTCACGTCAATCGACCGGGCAACTATGAGGTCAGGATGGGGACACCGTTCCGCGATCTGCTGGAGATGGCCGGCGGCGTGCGCGAGGGACACAAGCTCAAGGCGGTGATTCCGGGCGGATCCTCGATGCCGGTGCTTCCCGCCGAGATCATCATGGACTGCGACATGGACTATGATTCGCTCTCCAAGGCCGGTTCCGGCCTGGGGTCGGCCGGGGTCATCGTAATGGACGACAGCACCTGCATGGTGCGGGCGCTGCAGCGGATCTCGCGTTTTTACTACGCGGAGTCCTGCGGCCAGTGCACGCCCTGCCGCGAAGGCACCGGCTGGCTGTGGCGAGTGGTGTCGCGCATCGAGGCGGGGCAGGGTACCCCGGGCGATCTCGAACTGCTCGAAATGACTGCCGGACGCATCGAAGGCCGTACCATCTGCGCCTTTGGCGACGCGGCGGCCTGGCCGGTGCAGAGCTTCGTGAAGCACTTCCGGGATGAGTTCGCCTATCACATCGAGCACAAGCGCTGCATGGTCGGCGCCAGGTCGGAGGCGGCATGAGCGCGGTTCCGGGCGACGTGAAGAAGGAAGATACGATCACCGTCGAGATCAACGGCGTTCCGTACCCGGCGCGCCGCGGCGACATGCTGATCGAGGTCACCGATGCCAATGGCATCACGGTGCCGCGGTTCTGCTATCACAAGAAGCTGTCGATCGCCGCCAACTGCCGAATGTGCCTGGTGGAGGTGGAGAAGGTGCCAAAGCCGCTGCCCGCCTGCGCCACGCCGGTCACCGACGGCATGAAGGTCTTCACCCATTCGCCGAAGGCCCTCGAAGCGCAGAAGGGTACGATGGAGTTTCTGCTCATCAACCATCCGCTCGACTGCCCGATCTGCGACGAAGGCGGGGAGTGCGAACTGCAGGAAACCTCGCTGGGATTCGGCGCCGATTTTTCGCGCTTCGATCTGCCCAAGCGGGTGGTGCGGGACGAGGACATCGGTCCGCTGATCGCCACCGAAATGACGCGCTGCATACACTGCACGCGCTGCGTGCGCTTCGGCACTGAAATCGCCGGCATCCGTGAGCTCGGCGCCACCGGCCGCGGCGAGAACATGCGCATCGGCACCTATGTCGGCACCACCGTGACCTCGGAGATGTCGGGCAACGTCATCGATCTCTGTCCGGTCGGCGCGCTGACCTCCAAACCCTTCCGTTTCAAGGCGCGCGCCTGGGAGCTGGCGCGGCGTCCGACCATATCGCCGCACGACTGCATCGGCTCCAATCTCTACGCCCGTACCCGCGGCAGCCGCGTGATGCGGATGGACTCGCGCGAGAACGAGCAGATCAATGAGTGCTGGATCCCCGATCGCGACCGCTTCAGCTACGAGGCGCTCGACAGCGCGGATCGCCTGTTGCGGCCCATGGTCAAGCGCGACGGCGCGTGGCACGAGGTGGATTGGAGCACGGCGCTCGAAGCCGCGGTGAACGGACTGCGCGCCGCGATCGGCAGCGATCCCTCCATGCTGGGCACGCTGGTGTCGCCGAGTGCGACGCTGGAGGAGATGTATCTGTTGCAGCGCCTGGCGCGTGACCTCGGCAGCTCGAACATCGATCACCGCCTCCGTCAGGCCGATTTCCGCGACGACGAGCAGGCGCCGCGTTTCCCCTGGCTGGGACGCACGCTGGACGAGCTCGGGCAGAGCGATGCCATCCTGCTGCTCGGCTCGTATACACGCAAGGACCAGCCGATCCTTGCCCATCGCCTGCGTCAGGCTTCGCTGCGGGCATCGGCGGTCATGTTCATCAATCCGGTCGCCTATGAATTCAATTTTGCGGTGGCGGAGAACGTCGCCGCCGGCGCGCAGCTGACCCATGCCCTCGCCGCAGTGGTGCGCGCGCTGCTCGAGAAGCGCGGCGCCGCGGCGCCGGCCGGTTACGAAGCGCTGCTCGCCGGTGTCACGGTCGACGACGAGGCGCGCCGCATCGCCGCCCGTCTCGATGCCGCCAAGCGTCCGGCGATCCTGCTCGGCGACATCGCTGCCGCGCATCCCGAATATTCGACGCTGCGCGCGCTTGCCGGCGTGATCTCGAGGCTGCTCGGCACCGAGACCGGTTACCTGACGCCCGGGTCCAACAGCGCCGGTGCCTGGCTGGTCGGCGCGGTGCCGCATCGCGCAGCCGGTGGAGAGAATGCCGCCCGGCGCGGTCTGGATGCCGGCGCCATGTTCGAGCGCGCGCTGCGCGCCTATCTGCTGTTCGGCGTCGAACCCGAATTCGACGCAGCTGATCCGGCGCGGGCGCGCGCCGCGCTCACGGCTGCCGACTGTGTGGTGGCGATGACGGCCTTCCGCAGCGACGCCATGCTCGACTATGCCGATGTGCTGCTGCCGGTGTCGCCGTTCACTGAAACCGCGGGCACTCGGGTCAACGTCGAAGGACGCTGGCAGAGCTTCGAGGGTGTCGTGCAGCCGGCGGGCGAAGCGCGTCCAGGCTGGAAGGTGCTGCGGGTGCTGGCCAATCTGATGGGTGTGCCCGGATTCGAGTACATGTCGGTCGAGGATATCCGCGAGGAACTGCGTCACGAGATCGGTGAAGCGGGTCCGTCCGGTGAAGCCGAGTGGAGCGCGCCGAAGTCGCTCGGCGACAGTGCCGGGCAGGCGCTGATCCGTGTCGGGCATGTGCCCATCTATGCCGCGGACGGTATCGTGCGCCGGGCTCCGGCGCTGCAGCGCACGGTGGATGCGCTGGAGGCGCCCCGCGTTCTCGTCGGTAATGAGCTCGCCATGCGTCTCGGTCTGCGCGATGGCGCGCGTGCGCGCATCACCCAGGGTGATGGAACTGCCGAGCTCACCGTCGCCGTCGACGATGGCGTGCCTGCCGGCTGTGTCCTGGTGCCGGCCGGTCTGGCTGCAACCGCGTCTCTCGGCCGCCTGTTCGGGGCGGTGACCCTGACTGCGGTGGAGGGCGCGCGATGACCGAAACCCTGCTGTCGATGTGGACCTCGCTTCCCGAGGATCTGCGCACGCTGGTGTGGACGGTGGTCAAGATCCTCGCCATTGTCATTCCGATCATGCTGAGCGTCGCCTACCTGACCCTTGCCGAGCGCAAGGTCCTCGGCTACATCCAGGTGCGTGTGGGACCCAACCGCGTCGGCCCGCGCGGCCTGCTGCAGCCGATCGCCGATGGCCTGAAGCTGGCGCTCAAAGAGATCATCATTCCGACCAACTCGAACCGGTTCCTGTTCCTGTTCGCCCCTGTGCTGGCGCTGGCGCCGGCGCTGGCCGCCTGGGCCGTGGTGCCGTTCGACGATGGTCTGGTGCTGTCCGACATCAACGCCGGACTGCTCTACATCTTCGCCATGACCTCGATGGGGGTTTACGGCATCATCATCGCCGGCTGGGCCTCGAACTCGAAGTACGCTTTTCTGGGCGCGATGCGCTCGGCAGCGCAGGTGATCGCCTATGAGATCGCCATGGGCTTTGCGCTGGTGGGAGTACTGATGGCGTCTGGCAGCCTCAATCTCAGCGCCATCGTTCTGGCACAGCAGGGCAGTTTCCTGCACTGGTTCTGGTTGCCGCTGTTGCCGCTGTTCGTGGTCTATTTCGTCGCCGGCGTCGCCGAGACCAACCGCGCGCCCTTCGACGTCGCCGAAGGCGAGTCGGAGATCGTGGCCGGGTTCCATGTCGAATATTCGGGCATGACCTTCGCGCTGTTCTTCCTGGCCGAATACGCCAACATGATCCTGGTGTCGCTGCTGACGGCGCTGTTCTTCCTCGGCGGCTGGCTTTCGCCTTTCCAGGGTATACCGGCGCTCGAGGGACTGTTCTCGTGGGTGCCGGGCATCGCCTGGCTGCTGCTCAAGACGGCGTTCTTCCTGTTCCTGTTCCTCTGGTTCAGAGCCACGTTTCCCCGTTACCGCTATGATCAGATCATGCGCCTCGGCTGGAAGGTGTTCATTCCGGTCACCATCGTCTGGATCGTGGTCGTGGGCGTGGCCGTGATGGGCGGACTCGGGCCCTGGTTCGATTGAAGGGAGACGGCCAATGAGGAATCTCGGATACTATTTCAAGAGCTTCCTGCTGTGGGAGCTGCTCAAGGGCTTGCACCTGACGGGGCGCTATTTCTTCGCGCGCAAGATCACCGTACAGTACCCCGAAGAAAAAACGCCGCTGTCCAACCGGTTCCGCG
>CAZOOF010000070.1:0-6463 GCA_964581365.1 uncultured Chromatiales bacterium | reverse complement strand
AGAGTGGTTATGCAGCGGCCTGCAAAGCCGTGTACGCCGGTTCGATTCCGACCCCAGCCTCCATTAACTTCCCCAAGACCAAACAGCCCCATCAGTTTCTGCCCTGATACATCAGGATTTTTCCGCAGTACGCCCCCTACAGGGGGAATTGCCCCAATTTCCCTCGCTGGCGTCCTATGCAACGCTAAGCCTCAGGCTTCTCCACGCAAGTACTTTGCTGAACGGGTCTCTACCGGCACAGCTCTCGTTACGGTAGCGGAACCCCGGTTCCTGGGCGGACTCCTGTGGGAGGGCAAGCGAATGCGCGCGCAATTTTCCAGGACGATCAAAGGCTGGGGCAGGACTCATGGCTTGTGCTAGTTGCGCTGTCGGTGCTCCTGTTCGGCCTTCCGTTCGTGGCCGATGCAGCAGAGGCGCCTGGTGGGATGACTGTCCTCGTTAAGGATCAGACGACTGGGCGGCCGGTCCCGAACGCACAGATCACGGTCACGAAGCGGGAAACCGGTTCAAGCCAAGCAGCTGAAACCGACGAACGCGGTCGCGTCGTCATCGAGCAGCACCACTGCAACCTACTCCTACAACAATGCCGTTATCGACCGTAAGGACGGCCGCGGTCTGGAAGGTCGGCGCGGTACAAATATCTCTCCGGCAGGCCGGACGATGCCTTCGTCATTCACGAAGACGTGCTGGGGCCCGGACAGCCGCTCCGCTATTCGAAGGAGATCACCGAGCGCAATGTTGGCCGCAAAGCCAGTTACCGCTTGCTGAACCTTCGGGTCGACTACCGGCGCGCATTTGGTCCCATGGACGTAACAACCTTCCTCGATGTGATCAATGTAACGGGAGCAGCGTCGAGCGACGACACTGAGTTCGACTACCGCCGGGGCGTCGTGGTGGAAGATGATAACGAACCCGAACCGCTGATTGGTCTAAGGCTGGATTATGCGTGGTAGGCCGTTCAAGGGCTGTACCCCGGAGAAAGAGCAAGTCACGGCGGAAATCTAGCTGCTTATCCGCGCTGAGGTGTGCATGAGCATCATTTATGGGGGGAAAGGGCCAGGCTGCGAGGTTGGGGGCCGATCCGGACCTCAGAGCAGCCCTTTCGCCCCGATATTCTCGAAACGCAGTTCCCTCAGTGCAGATCCGCCAGTCTGACTTCTGTCATCCCCAGCGCATGAGCGACGTCGTACATGGCCTGGTTGAGGAGCATGTGTGTCGTTCGGTCTGCTGCGAATCCCACGCTGGCGTTGATGTCGCTCATGACCCGGTTGTGCAGAGTGTGTGAGATTGCTCGGTCGAACAGGTAGCCGCTCCAGAATGTGCCGTCGGGTGCGGTGCCAGCCTTTACCAGGGTCTTCGCGAGCTCGGGTCCCGACAGGTCAGCGGGAGGAGGGAGTGCGATGCCGGCTTCGCCGGCGCGCCTGAGGCTGTAGGTGATCGCCAGAACATGTTGAAGGGTGCTTCATTCTGCCGGACAGTGTCTGCCTGGGCGGTTCCAAGTACGAGGAAGTGATGCATACAGCAAGCATGTTCGTCCCTGCTTTCATGATATGTCCTCCTGTATTCGGAGTCGCTTCACTCCGATCTGATCATTCCTCTTGAATACAATCCCGCCATGACGCCGGCGGTTACTGCATCGCAGCGCTTGCCGGCGAAGCCGAATACCTCCGACACGCCGGCGGCCATTTCTCGGAGCAGCGCTTCACGCAGCATCTCGCGCGCGCGTGACAGCCGCTTGCGCACCAGCGCTTCGGTGATGTCGAGACAGAGAGCGCTGTCGGCTACCGAGAGCTCCTCCACATCGCGGAGAATGAATACGCAGCGATAGATCTCCGGCAGCCGCTGGATCGCGGCTTCGAGCATCTTCCGCATGTCCTCTCTGGCGGATTCCATCTCCGGGGTCGATCTGTCCACGATCCGAGCGGCCATGCTGGGCTCCCCCGCGATGGGGTGATGGTGGAGATAGGTGATCTTATCGTCCAGCGAAATAGCCGGTCGCTGGCGCCGTCTGCAGTCGATAGCCTGATTGATCACGATGCGCGTCAGCCAGGTCCTGAGCGAAGCTCGTTCCTCGAATGACCGGAGGTGAGTGAAGGCATTGAGATACGCCTCCTGGACCGCTTCCTGCGCCAGATCCGCGTCGTCGAGCACGCCGCGCGCGGCGCGGAATAGCGTCTGGTTGTGGCGGCGCACGATGAGTTCGAACGCGGCGCCATCGCCGGCCAGAGCGCGTTGCACCAGGGAATGGTCAGACAGTTCCGTCAACGCTGCACCCGACATCGCCTCCGGATCCGTCATGCCGCCATCTCCTGAATCGCTCTTGTTGGAATATTACTCATTAGACGCAGGAGGAGCGAAAATGTGACAAGCTGGTCACCGGGCCGCGCGCCCACGCCCGGGTTCATCATCCATGCAAGAGGAACAGTGGCGCGCCGCGGAAAATACAGATGTTTCCTCTCATTGGAAAGCTCTGCGCCACGGCCTATACTGGCTCATGCATTGTCTGCAGCAGGGGCGTTACGCATGAAACGCATCTGTTCTCGCGCACCACGTCGCATCCACCGGTTCGGAGTCGTCCCTGCGAAGTTGGGAACGCAGGGCGGCGATGGACCATTCGCATCCGCCGTCGCCGCCGAATACGCTGTCTTGCTTCCGCAGTTTTCATCCCCACCTTACTTTCCCCATTCATGCGGCGGCATGAGGGTCGACTCGGTCAGCAGGCGCTGCGGACGACGTGGCCATCGCCCATTTCGTTCGTGCCCGCAATGTGCGCGATACCGGGCCGACGCAAAGCATGCATGGAGGACGGGATCATGGCGAAGAACGATGGCAGTGCTCGGGGTCCGGATCTGACCCAGGGCATCGCGCTGGCGGACCTGGCCGACGGCGGGAAACTCATCGGCCAGGTCGGGGAGGAAGAGGTTCTGCTGGTGAGGCAGGGTGCGGAGGTGTTCGCTGTCGGCGCTTACTGCACGCATTATCATGGTCCGCTCGTCGATGGGCTCGTGGTCGGCGATACGTTGCGCTGCCCCTGGCATCATGCCTGCTTTGATCTGCGCAGCGGCGAAGCGGTACGCGCGCCTGCCTTCAGTCCCATCGACTGCTGGGCCGTCGAGCAGCGGGATGGCAAGGTGTTCGTGAATAAGAAGCTCGCAAAGTCGGGCGCGCGCGCCAAGCCTCCGCCTGAGTCCCCGGAGCGCATCGTCATCGTCGGCGGCGGCGCTGCCGGGTTCGCGGCAGCCGAGCAGTTGCGGCGGGCCGGCTACGGCGGCGGCATCATCATGCTCAGCGCGGAGGATGCGGCGCCGGTAGATCGACCGAATCTGTCCAAGGATTACCTTGCGGGCACAGCTCCCGAATCCTGGGTGCCGCTCAAGCCGACCGGCTTCTATGTCGACGCCGGCATCGAGCTTCGTCTCGGCACCGAAGTAGCGAACATCGATACCGGATCACGTGAAGTCATGCTTGGCAGCGGTGAGAGGCTGCCTTATGAGCGCCTGCTGCTCGCTACTGGCGCCGAGCCGGTCCGCCTGAGCATTCCGGGCGCCGATCAGCCCCATGTTTTTACTCTGCGCTCACTGAACGATTGCCGGCGCATCGTGGAGCAGCTCGCGGGAGCGCGCCGGGCGGTGGTGATGGGGGCCAGTTTCATTGGTCTGGAAGTTGCCGCGGCGCTGCGCACGCGCGGGATCGAGGTGGCCGTCGTCGCACCCGACAAGCGGCCGATGGAGCGGGTGATGGGGCCCCAGATCGGCGATTTCGTGCGCGCGCTGCACGAGGAACATGGTGTCGTATTTCACCTCGAGGAAGTCGCGACCGCGATCGAAGGACACCGGGTTCATCTGCGGGGCGGGGGGACGCTGGAGGCAGATATCGTGGTGCTCGGGGTCGGGGTGCGCCCGCGGCTGGATCTCGCCGAGCGCGCAGGATTGGCCGTCGAGCGTGGGGTGCTGGTCGACGAGTATCTGGAGACCAGCGTGCCTGGTATCTTCGCCGCCGGCGATATTGCGCGCTGGCCGGATCCGCATAGCGGAGAGCGCATTCGTGTCGAGCACTGGGTCCTCGCTCAGCGCCAGGGGCAGGTCGCGGCGCTGAACATGCTCGGTCATCGGCAAAAGTTCACCGCGGTGCCGTTCTTCTGGAGCCAGCACTACGATGTGCCCATCAACTACGTCGGTCATGCCAGCGGCTGGGACGAGCTCGAGATCGAAGGCAACGTGGCCGCGCGAGACTGCTTCGTGCGTTACAAACGCGGCGGGCGAGTTCTCGCCGCCGCATCGATTTATCGGGACCTGCAGAACCTGGAGTTCGAGGCCGGGATGGAGCGGTCTGTACGGGACCCGGGGGATTGAGGATCAGTCCGCGGCGCAAACGTGCCGCAATCATTCACCCAGGGATCAGCTGAAGAAGATGATATGACGCATCGATTCAGGATCGGAGACCATGTGTCCTGGAACTCGGAGGCCGGCATCGTCAGCGGCCGTATCATCAGGGTGCACACCCGGGACTTCGAATACAAGGGGCACATGCGCCGTGCCAGCAGGGATGATCCCCAGTACGAGATCCAGAGCGACAAGACCGATCACATCGCGGCACACAAGGGAGCGGCGCTGAGGAAGCTGCCACACTGATCGGACACCGCGGGCAGCGGGGCTGCAGGTATGGCGCCTTAACACGTATATTGTTTGTGGTAGTTCGACGCCGTTTGCACGTCCGCTGCTCAAGTTCGATATCATGATGCGTGGAAGAGCCCGATTCGTGCACCAGACGCAATCCGTACGGTGCCGGTCCAACAACAATAGTCCGGCAGGAGGTAGGGATGGACGATACGAAGGCACGCTATGGCACGGTTTCGCGCATGTTCCACTGGGGCATGGCCGTTCTCATCTTCTGGCAGGCGCTCAAGATCTTCGACCGCATCGATGACGGCGAGCACTGGGTGGGGGAGACGTTGGTACCCTGGCATGTGTCGATCGGCACGTTGCTGTTCGTATTGGTGGTGCTGCGACTGATCTGGGCTATCCGGCAGAAGGACAATCGCCCCGAGCATGATCCATCCACGGTGATGCTGATCAAGGCGGGCCATGGTCTGATGTATCTCGCCATCCTGCTGCTGCCCCCTCTCGGCGTCCTGCTCCTCGTGGGTAACGGCTATGGCTGGACCGCCTTTGGCATGGAGCTGATCGCCGAGGGCGAGAAGATTCCGTGGATGGCCTCGATAGGCAGCCTGCATTCGCCCGTTGCGTTGCTGCTGGTCGCGCTGATCATCGGTCATGTGGCGGTGGCGCTCTGGCATCACTTTATCAAGAAGGATGATGTGCTGCGACGCATGCTCTGAGAAGCGAGGTTTCGCAAGGGTCCGGCAGCCAGGCGCTCGCCGGACCCGGTCTCCGCCAGCCATGCCGCCCGCACCAACCGGTTCAGGCACCGCAGAGACGGTCGTCTCCACGGGCCGCACCATGGACTGGTATAGTTCGTTTCAGTAATTCGACTCAAGCCCAGACGTAATATGCAACTCGTTATCGCCACCATCATCGCCCTGCTGCCGATCATCAATCCCTTCAGCACCGCACCCATGTTTCTCGCCATCACCGAGGGCGACTCCCAGGCTGAGAGGAAAGAGCAGGCGCGCAAGGCGGTCATCTACATGGTCTGCATCCTGGTTGCCTTTCTTATCGGGGGCACGTTCATCATGAAGTTCTTCGGGCTGTCGATGCCGGGCCTGCGGATCGCCGGTGGCATCCTGGTGGCCGGGGTAGGGATGAGGATGCTCTATCCCAAGGACGATGGCATTCAAACCGAAGCGGAGCGCGCTGAGTCCAAGCGCAAACGGGATGTTTCCTTCACGCCGCTCGCCATGCCCAGCCTTGCCGGTCCGGGAGCGATCTCGGTCACCATCGGTCTTACCTCGCTGGCAACGAGCTGGGTGGATTTCGTCTCCATCATCATCGGCATCCTGCTGGTGGCGGCGATCGTGTTCACGACCCTGCAGCTGTCGACCCGCCTGGTCAGTCTGCTCGGCGTGAATGGGCTGCATGCGATGACCAAGATCATGGGCTTCCTCATCCTTTGCGTCGGCGTGCAGTTCATCGTGACGGGCGTCATCGGTGTCGCTACCAGTCCGGAGCTGATCGAGGGCATCGTCCAGGTTCTGGAAGCGGCTCGAGCGTCTGACTCGCAGTAGGCCGTAACGCTAAGCGCTCATCGTCCTGGGGGTGACCGTCACCAACCCCGGTTTGCCCACCGCGGCGTCGATTCGCACCTCTACCGGGAGGAACATGCCGACGAGTTCGGCCTGGGTCACCAGGTGGAGGGTGACTTCCGGTGTCCGGAAGGCCGACGGTTCCGCCGCGATCGCTAGCGGTACGATCAGCTGGTCGGCCAGCCAGCGATCCATGACGCCATCGGTCGCGAGCACCGCCAGGAGTTCGTGCGCCGCATCTTCGCCGACCTGCTCGGCGCG
>CAZOOF010000069.1:3537-6519 GCA_964581365.1 uncultured Chromatiales bacterium | reverse complement strand
CGCAGAACGTGATGATCGGCGCCGAACTCGATCTGTGGCGCTCACTGAGACTGCGGCTGGGCTATCGCCACAACCTGGGAGACGTGCCAAAGGGCGAAGAGGAAGGCGTGGCCTCGGCGGGTATCGGCCTGCGCCTGTTCGGCGCGACCATCGATGCGGCGGCCGCCGGCAACAGCGACGAGATCGCCGCCGCGCTGCGACTCGGCCTTACCTTCTGAGGGAAGGCGTTCCGAACAGAGCTGCGAGCGCCGCGCCCGGATCATCCGCGCGCATGAAGGCTTCGCCGACCAGGAAGGCATGCACGCCGGCGGCTCGCATACGCGCGACATCCGCCGGCGTGTGTATTCCACTCTCGGTCACCAGCAGACGATCCGCTGGCACCATCGGCAGCAGATCGAGCGTCACCTCGAGCTTCGTCTCGAAACTGCGCAGATTGCGGTTGTTGATACCGATCAGGGGCGCGCCAAGCTCCAGGGCGCGCTCCAGCTCGGAAGCGTCATGGACTTCCACCAGCACATCCAGGCCAAGATGAGTCGCAAGACCGGCGAACTCCACCAGCTGGGCATCGCCCAGGGCCGACACGATCAGCAGGATGCAGTCCGCCTGCAGCGCGCGTGACTCATAGATCTGCCAGGCATCGACGACGAAATCCTTGCGCAGGACCGGCAGCGCACAGGCATTGCGCGCACTCTGCAGATACTCATCCGCACCCTGAAAGAAATCGCGGTCGGTCAGCACCGACAGACAAGCGGCGCCATTCTTCTCATAGGAGGCCGCTATTTCAGCGGGACGAAAATCCTCGCGCAGCACGCCGCGGCTCGGTGAAGCGCGCTTGATCTCCGCGATCACTGCAGCATCACCTGACTCCGCCCGCGCACGCAGCGCATGCTGGAATCCCCGGGCAGGCGGCAGATCGGCGCAGCGGGCGCTCAGCTCGCGCAGGGGCAGACGCGCACTGCGCTCGGCAACTTCCTCGGCCTTGCGGCGCAGGATTCGATTCAGAATGTCGGACAAGGCAGGACTCCCGGAACGCAGAAGCGCGGTTTGAAACTCACAGGTTCGAAGTGAACTGCACCAGGGCATCGAGGCGCTCACGGGCCTCGCCGCTGGCGATAACCTCACGGGCGCGCGCCACTCCCGCGGCGAGCGTTTCGACCAGGCCGGCGGCATAGATCGCGGCGCCGGCATTGAGGGCCACCACGTCGCTCGCCGGACCGCGCCGGCCATCGAGCACTTCCAGCACCCGCTCCAGGCTTTCCTCCGGGCTGCTGACCTGGAGCGCCTCGATCGAAGCGCTGTCGATGCCGAAATCCTCGGGCCGCACCTCGTACAGGGCAAGGTCGCCCTCCCGCATCTCGGCGATCCGGGTCGGACCATCGATGCCGATTTCGTCCATGCCGCCAGCCGAATGCACCGCCAGCACGTGCCGGCTGCCAAGCTTCTCCAGCACCCGTGCGACCGGTTGCAGCCAGCGCTCGGCATAGACGCCAATGACCTGATTCGGCGCATCGGCCGGATTGGCCAGAGGACCGAGCAGATTGAACAGCGTGCGCACGCCCATCTCGCGGCGCGGCCCGACGGCGTGCTTCATGGCGCCATGATGCAGCGGTGCAAACATGAAACCAACGCCGACACGATCGACACACAGGGCGACCTGCTCGGGGGTCAGATCGAGGCGGACACCGGCGATTTCCAGCATATCGGCGCTGCCACTGCGGCTGGATACGGAGCGGTTGCCATGCTTGGCGACGCGCCCGCCGGCAGCAGCGACCACGAAGGCGGCGGCGGTCGAAATGTTGAAGGTGCGCGCGCCATCGCCGCCAGTGCCGCAGGTATCCACCAGGTGACACTTGTCCAGGTCGACCTTCACCGCCAGCTCACGCATCAGACGAGCAGCAGCGGCAATCTCGTCCACCGTTTCGCCCTTCATGCGCAGACCGATCAGGAATCCTCCGATCTGTGCCGGCGTCGCCTGACCGGTCATGATCAGGCGCATCACGGCGCTCATCTCGTCCTGGGTGAGATCGCGGTTCTCGGTAACGGCGCGGATGGCGGCTGGAAGATCCATGGCTTTGATATTTACGACTGTGTCTGTGTCCGGGGCAGCAGTTGTTCGGTCATCGGGCGAAGCGATGAGACGCTGGAAAGCGTCTGCCGCGCCCAATGCGATGTCGCTGCTTCAGTTCGAGCTTATCTCTGCGATTGCCTTATTCTGCCAGAAAATCGTGACGCACATTGCCGTACCGGTTTTTGGCGCCGCCCTCGGCGCCTAATTGGCCGCGGTTTCGAGGAAATTGCGCAGCATCCGGTGACCATGCTCGGTCAGAATCGATTCGGGGTGGAACTGTACTCCTTCCACCGCCAGCTCCCGATGGCGCACCCCCATGATTTCATCGGGTTCGCCACGTTCGTTGACGGTCCATGCGGTGACTTCCAGACAATCCGGAACGCTGTCGGGAGCGATCACCAGCGAATGGTAACGGGTCGCCTCGAACGGCGTGGGCAGATCGCGAAAGACGCCGGCGCCCCGGTGGTGGACCGCCGAGGTCTTGCCATGCATCAGTACCCGGGCATGAACGATACGAGCGCCGAAGACCTGTCCGATGCACTGGTGACCGAGGCAGACGCCAAGCAGGGGGATATGTCCGGAAAACGTCCGGATCAGCTCCATGGAGATGCCGGCGTCATCGGGCGTGCCCGGGCCCGGTGACACGACGATATGCGAGGGCGCCATGCGTCTGATCGTGTCCACATCGATTTCATCGTTGCGCCGAACCTCGACCTCCACCCCCAGCTCGCCGAAGTACTGCACCAGGTTGTAGGTGAAGGAATCGTAGTTGTCGATCATCAGCAGCACGGTGAAACCTCGCGCGAGCAAAAATCACAGCATAAACGGCGACGGGTCTGTCCGGAAACGATATGACGGCAAACGGTCATTTCCCGCTCACCAGGGCCACTGCACGGAATACCGCCCGGCCCTTG
>CAZOOF010000069.1:0-3527 GCA_964581365.1 uncultured Chromatiales bacterium | reverse complement strand
TGTTCATGGTTTCCTCCCACTCGGAGGCAGGCACCGAATCCGCGACAATACCGGCGCCCGCCTGGATGCTCAAACGGCCGTCGCGGATTACCGCGGTGCGGATGGCGATCGCGGTATCCATATTGCCGTTCCAGCCGATGTATCCCACCGCGCCGGCGTAGACGCCGCGGCGCGAGGGTTCGAGTTCATCGATGATTTCCATCGCCCGCACCTTGGGGGCGCCGGATACCGTGCCGGCCGGGAAGGTCGCGCGCAGCACATCCAGCGGCCCCAACCCCTCGCGCAGGCGGCCGGTGACGTTGGACACGATGTGCATGACATGCGAGTAGCGCTCGATCACCATGCGCTCGGTCAGTCTGACGCTGCCGGTCTGCGCCACTCGCCCGACGTCGTTGCGGCCCAGATCGATCAGCATCAGATGCTCGGCCCGTTCCTTGGGATCGGCGAGAAGCTCCTCCTCCAGCTGTCGATCGGAGGCTTCGTCCGCGCCGCGCGGGCGCGTGCCAGCGATGGGGCGAACCGTGACCATGCCATCTTCGAGGCGCACCAGAATCTCGGGGGACGAACCGACGATGTGAAAATCACCGAGATCCAGATAATACATGTACGGAGAAGGGTTCAGACGGCGCAGACCACGGTACAGATCGAGCGGATCGGCCTGATAGCCGATACTCATGCGCTGCGAGAGCACCACCTGCATCACATCGCCGTCCACGATGTATTCCTTGATGCGCCGCACCCCCGCCTCGAAGCCCGGGCGCCCGAATTCCGAGACGAAATCCGTCTCGGTTATCTCAGCCCCGGCCTGTGCGGGCGTGGCGCGCGGCGGCAACGGACCCTCCAGCCGCGCCTGCAGCTCGTCGAGCTCGCGCTGGGCCCGCTCGTAGGCATCGGATTCGGCGACGTCGGCGCAGATGACGATGCGCAGTACTCCGGCAAGATTGTCGAACACCAGAACCCGGCTGCTGAACATGAGCAGGATATCGGGCGTATCTGCCGGCGGCAGATCTGTCTGCGCAAGGCGCGGCTCGATATAACGCACGGTATCGTAGCCGAAGTAGCCGACCAGTCCGCCGGCAAAGCGCGCCGGTCCCGGCAGCGGGGCGACGCGATAACGCTGCCGGAAGGACTCGATCCAGCCCAGGGGATCGCCGCATTCAACCCGTTCGGTTTCGCGGCCATCCTCGGTCACGGTGATCACACCGCCGGATACCCGCAACACGCGCCGCGACGGCAGGCCGATAATCGAATAGCGGCCCCACTTCTCGCCGCCCTGCACCGACTCGAAGAGATAGCTGCAGGGGCCGGCGGCCAGTTTCAGGTAGGTGCTGAGAGGTGTATCGAGATCCGCGGGAATCTCCCGCACGAACGGAACGTGGGTATATCCGGCCTCGGCGAGCGCGGCAAACTGCTCAGGCGTCATTGCCGGACAGCCGCACCCGCTCCTGCCCCGCCGCATCTTCTATCAGCGCGGGCAATTCGGCCAGCGAGTCCATCACCGCATCCGGACCCGCGTCACGAATATCGTTCCCGTGGTTGTAGCCGTAGGTGACACAGACCACCGCAAAGCCGGCGGCGCGGGCGGCCTTCACATCGCTGATCGAGTCACCGACCATCAGCGAACGCTCCGGCGCGACGCCAAAGAACGCGGCGGCATGCAGCAGCGGCGCCGGATCCGGCTTTTTCGTCGGCAGCGAATCACCGCTGATGACGATGCCAAAGCTGTCATACATGCCCAGCTCTTTCAGCAAGGGCTCGGTGAAACAGGCAGGCTTGTTGGTCACACAGCCGAGCTTGAACCCCGCCGCCTTCACCGCCGCCAGCCCCTCGATGACGCCCGGATAGGGCCGGCTATCCCGACAAACGTTCTCCTGATAGGATTCGAGGAAGATCGGATAGGCACGACGGAACAGTTCCTCGTCAGGCTCCCCATCGACCCGATCGATCAGCGCGCGGCGCACCAGGCGTTCCGCTCCATTACCGATCCACTGGCGAACCCTTGCCTCACCGCGCTCGGGCATGCCGATCGCGCGCATCATCACGTCAACGGCGTGAGTCAGATCAGGGACTGAATCGACCAGGGTGCCATCGAGGTCGATCAGAATCATGTCGGGGCGCGCGAGCACGCCACGGCGGAGGTTGGACATTGAGAAGCTCCGGCTCAGCGTCGGGCCGCGGCCAGCTCGGCACGCATCGCGTCTATGGTCGCCTTGTAGTCCGGCGTATTGAAGATCGCCGAACCGGCAACGAAGGTATCGGCTCCCGCCTCGGCGATGGCGCGGATATTGTCGACCTTCACCCCGCCGTCGATTTCCAGGCGAATATCGCGTCCGCTCTCATCGATGATGCGACGTGCCTCGCGCAGCTTGTCGAGCGCGCTCGTGATGAAACTCTGACCACCGAAGCCGGGGTTCACCGACATCAGCAGCACCATGTCGACCTTGTCGATCACGTACTTCAGATGATCGAGCGGAGTCGCCGGATTGAATACCAGACCGGCCTTGCAGCCGTGGTCCCGGATCAGCTGCAGGCTGCGATCGATATGTTCCGAGGCCTCGGGATGGAAGGTGATGTAATCAGCTCCCGCCTTGGCGAAATCCGGAATGATGCGATCGACCGGCTTGACCATCAGGTGAACGTCGATCGGCGCCTTGATGCCGTACTTGCGCAGCGCCTCGCAGACCAGCGGACCGATGGTCAGATTCGGCACGTAATGGTTGTCCATCACATCGAAATGGATGATGTCGGCACCGGCGTCGAGCACCTTGGCGACCTCCTCTCCCAGCCGGGCAAAGTCGGCGGACAGGATGGAAGGCGCAATGAAATCTTGTTTCATGGAATCCTCGGGACGAGCGCAAAAAGGAAAGTAGAAAGGGATTGGCGGCAAAAATCAAGGGAAGCAGCCCTTCCGGCCGCTCCCTCGCCCCCTTAACGCGGAAAGGGACGGCGCCCCCCTGGAGGCGCCGTCCCCCTCCCGCGGCCGCCTCAGGAGGCGCGGACCAGACCGTAACGGACCAGCGTACGCTGCACCGCCCAAGCGGCGAAACCGAACACGGCCACGGTGACGATGATATCGAACATCGACGTCATCGGGATGTGATAGTAGACCGGGTCGACCGTTCCGGAAATCCAGGTGTAACGCTCGAGCCAGGTTCCGAACACGATCAGCACTGCCATGGTGGTGATCACCACCGGATTCTGCCGGCTCTTGGTGAAGACCAGCGTCAGCAGCGGAATCACGAACTTGCACGCCAGGAACGTCCACCAGATGCCGCCGAGTCCCGCCAGCATCATGTTGTCGTAGCGAGCCATTTCCTCCGGCAGGCGGCCGTACCACATCACCAGATACTGGGTGAAGAACAGGTAAGTCCAGAGGATCGTCATGGCCAGCATGAACTGCGCCATGTAGTTGAAGATCTTGACCTCGAACGGCTGGGTCAGGCGCCCCGAGCGATGCAGCACGAACAGGAAAATCGTGAAGAACGCCAGGAACATATGGAAATTGCTCTGGAAATGATAGGCACCAT
>CAZOOF010000068.1:0-7464 GCA_964581365.1 uncultured Chromatiales bacterium | reverse complement strand
CGATCGGCGCCGCCATGATCGGCTGGTACGGCACGGCGATGCTGTGCTACGTGACACCCAAGGAACATCTTGGGCTGCCGGATCGCGAGGACGTGCGCGAAGGCATCATCACCTACAAGATCGCCGCCCACGCCGCCGATCTGGCCAAGGGACATCCCGGCGCCCAGATCCGCGACAATGCGCTGTCCAAGGCGCGTTTCGAATTCCGCTGGGAAGACCAGTTCAACCTCGGCCTGGACCCGGAACGCGCCCGTGAATACCACGACGAGACACTTCCCAAGGAAGGCCACAAAGTCGCGCACTTCTGCTCCATGTGCGGCCCGCAGTTCTGCTCGATGAAGATCACACAGGAGGTGCGGGATTACGCCAGACAGCACGGTCTTGCCGAGCAGGAAGCGCTGGAGCGTGGACTGAAGGAAAAGGCCGAAGAGTTCGACCACGCGGGCAAGGCGATCTACGTCCGCCGCTGAGGCCAAAAGGGTCTGACCCCAAGGGGTCAGACCCTTTTTTTCAGACCTCCGATGTATCGAGGATGCCGCTGTGCCTCAGCAGCGCGTCGATCTGCGGTTCGCGACCGCGGAACTCGATGAACAGTTCCATCGGCTCGCGCGAACCGCCCTGCTCGAGAATGGTGTTGAGGAAGCGCCGGCCGGTCTCGGCATCGAACAGGCCTTTCTCCTCGAACAGCGAAAAGGCATCGCTCGACAGCACTTCCGCCCACTTGTAGCTGTAGTATCCGGCTGCGTAGCCGCCGGCGAAGATGTGCGAAAAGCTGTGGGGGAAGCGATTGAAAGATGGCGGATGCACCACCGCCACCTGCTGCCGCACCTCATCCAGCAACTCATAAACGCGGGCGCCACGCTCCGGATCGTATTCCAGGTGGAGGCGAAAATCGAAGAGCGCGAACTCGATCTGGCGCAGCATCTTCATGCCCGCCTGGAAATTGCGCGCGGCGAGCATGCGATCGAACATATCCGCCGGCAAGCGCTCTCCGGTCTGGTGATGCCCGGAAATGAGCGCCATCGCCTCGCGCTGCCAGCACCAGTTTTCCATGAACTGGCTGGGCAGTTCGACCGCATCCCAGGGTACGCCCTGGATGCCGGCGACGCTGGGATGATCCATGCGCGTCAGCATGTGGTGCAGGCCGTGCCCGAACTCATGGAATAGCGTCACCATCTCATCGTGAGTGAGCAGCGCGGGCTCCTCGCCCACCGGCGGCGAAAAATTGCACACGAGATAGGCTACCGGAACATCGGTTCCGGCGGGCGAATTCCGGCGCAGAATGCACTCATCCATCCAGGCGCCGCCACGCTTGTGCGAGCGGGCGAACAGATCCAGATAGAACTGGCCACGCAGTGCGCCGTCCTCATCGAGGACATCGAAGAAACGCACATCCGGATGCCAGATATCCACATCGTCGCGGCTCCGAACGGTGATTCCATACAGACGACGCACGATCTCGAACATGCCGCCGAGGACCCGGGGCACCGGGAACCAGGCACGCAGCTGCTCCTGCGAGATGGCATAGGTGTGCTGACGCAGCTTTTCCGCGTAATAGCTCAGATCCCAGGCTTCGAGACGCTCCAGACCATGATGTTCGCGGGCATAGGTTTCGAGTTCCGCAAGCTCGCGCTTCGCCCTCGACAGCGAACGCCGCGCCAGATCGCTCAGGAAGCCAAGGACCTGCTCCGAAGCAGCGGCCATCTTGGTCGCCAGCGAGCGCTCGGCATAGTTTCTGAAACCGAGCAGGGTGGCCTGCTCGTGACGCAGCGCGAGGATGCGCTCCATCAGGGGTCCATTGTCCCAGCGGCCTGCATGCGGTCCTTCGTCGGAGGCACGGGTGACATAGGCCTCATAGACCTCACGGCGCAGTTCCCGGTCATCCGCATGGGTCATCACCGCCAGGTAGGACGGGAATTCGAGCGTGAACACCCAGCCTTCGACACCGCGCTGCGCCGCCGCCTGCGCCGCCATGCGGCGAACCGACTCGGGCAGGCCGGCCAGGCGGGCCGAATCATCGATCGTGCGCGTCCAGGCGTTGGTCGCATCGAGCAGATTCTGTTCGAAACGCGAAGTGAGCAGGGCCAGTTCGGCGACGATATCGCGATAGCGCAGCCGGGCCGTCTCGTCCAGCTCGATGCCGGACAGGCGAAAGTCGCGCAGCGCGTTTTCGATCAGCTTGCCCTGAGGCACCGTAAGCCGCTCGAACTCCTCGCTGTCCCGGATCGCGCGCCAGGCCCGATACAGCGGTTCGCTCTGTCCTAGCTCGGTCATGTAGGCGCTGAGCGCGGGCAGACAGGCGTTGTAGACTTCACGCAGCTCGGGGGTGTTGACCACCGCATTGAGATGGGCAACCGGCGACCAGGCGCGCGCCAGGCGATGCGCCAGGTCCTCCAGCGGCTGGACCAGCCCGCCCCAGTCATGACGACCGCTTTCCAGCACCTCCGCGATGCGCGCGCGGTTGTCAGCCAGCAGCCATTCGATCGCGGGCATGACATGCTCCGGGCGAATGTCCCGGAAACGTGGCAGCCCGGAAAAATCGAGCAGGGGATTACCTTCGGGTCGAGAATGTTGCATCATGCCGCACGGGGCTCGGCCTCACCATGGCCGGACGTTCCGGACGGAAGCGATCCGTCCCCTCTACCAGCCTTTGTTAGGGATTTTCCCGCAACGGGAAAAAGACGCAAGCAGAATTTTCAGGGATGAAGCATCACGCCTCTGCCGGGAGGACCCGGCAGCCGCCGGATTGGGCGACGCGAGGCCATTGAAATACGGTGAATTTCAATGGACCTGTATGATACTGCAAGCACACCGTTCTCCGGAGATCACGGAGAACCGGCATTCAAGGAGCATAACGGAATGAGTATCAGGGCTTTCGAAGACAGCACGCCGGCGCTCGGCGCGCGCGTCTACGTCGATCCGTCGGCCACGGTCGTCGGCAGAGTGACGATCGGCGACGACGCCTCGATCTGGCCCATGGCTGTGGCGCGCGGCGACGTCAATAGCATCACCATCGGAGCCGAGACCAATATCCAGGATGGGGCCATACTGCACGTCACCCAGCCCAGCGAGAATCATCCCGATGGCTTCGCCCTCAGTATCGGGGCCCGGGTGACGGTGGGACACGGCGTCATTCTCCATGCCTGCACCATCGAGGATCTGGTCCTGGTGGGAATGGGCGCGACGGTCATGGATGGCGCGGTGGTACGCACGCGCGCGATGATCGGCGCCGGCACCCTGGTCCCGCCCGGCAAGGTGCTGGAGAGCGGCTTCCTCTATCTCGGCGCACCCGCGCGCCAGATTCGACGACTCACCGAAGCCGAGCTGGCCTGGCTTGAAACCTCGGCCCGGCACTATACCGAACTCAAGAACAGATATCTCGCCTCGGCCGCGCGCTGAGCCCCTGGCGATAACGGCTCAGAAAGCTGGCGATTCCCTCCACGTACCGTCGGTTCTCCGCGCGATTCACATCGCGATGGGGTCCGGCGATCTCCAACAGGCGCTTTGGATCCGGCGCCAGCGCGTAGAGGCGCTCCGCGTGAGAGAAGGGAACGAGCTCGTCCTCGCGACTATGGATGATGAGGAGCGGACAGCGCAGGAGAGCGATCTGCTCGACCACTGAATAGCGATAACGCATCAGCCATCGAACCGGAAACCAGCGGTAACGCTCCACCGCCAGATCCGCCAGGGAGGTGAAAGCCGACTCCAGCACCAGGGCACGCGGCGGATTGCGCGCGGCCAGCCAGGCAGCAATGGCTGCGCCAAGCGAACGTCCAGCCACGACGATATCGCCGGGAGCGATACCACGCTCGCCCAGGAGATACTCCCAGGCCGCAGTGACATCGAGACAAGTGCCTTGCTCTGAGGGCCGGCCCTCGCTCCGCCCATAACCCCGGTAGTCGAAGAGCAGCACCGCATAGCCAAGACGGACATACATCGCGGCGATCCCCAGACAACGGCCCACATTGGACGTATTTCCGTGGCAGAACAGCACCGTACCGGCCGGCTTCGGATGCTCGAACCAGATGCCGTGGAGCCTGACGCCATCACGGGCGCGCAGCCACACCTCCTCGCCCCCGGCCTCGTCCGCCCAGCACAACGGCTTCAGCGGGCGGTAGACTCGGCGCGGCTGAAGCCACCAGAAGACCGCTGCGACGATGGCGCAGAAGAGCAGCGCCGACCCGAACAGCCAGCCCAGCATCAGCATGCGGAATCGCACCGCTTGAACATGACCATCCTTCTCTGTCTAATGGACTCATGAGCGCCGGCACCCTGCACGCCTGCGCGCTGGGCGCAATGCATGGATGCGCGCTCGGCGATGCGCTCGGCGAACTGGCATTCCGCGGCGGCAGCCGCCTGGATCTTCTGCGTCATGCGGAAGCCGAGCCGATTCTCCGCCACACCGAAAACACCCTCACGATGATCGCTGTCGCCGAAACCCTGATCGAGTTCGGCGACGTAGAACCACAGATTCTGGGCAACCGGCTGCAGGATTACTACCGGCAGGAGCGCTGGCGCGGCTACGGCGGCATCACCCGCGAAATCGGACAAATGGTAGCGCGAGAAGGTATCGGCTATATCGATGCCGCCGCGCGCATGTACGAGGGTGAGGGTTCCCTGGGCAACGGCGCAAGCTGCCGGGTGCTGCCGCTGGTGCTGCATTTCACCGAGGCGGCAGCGCTGGAGCGCGCGGCCGTGACCGTCACCCGCATCACGCATGCGCATCCGATCGCCATCGATGGGGCACGGATTCTCGCCGCGGCAGAGCAGCTTGCACTGGACGCCAATCCGCAGCGGCCGTTCGCGCCGGAAGCCTTTGCCGCCGCGCTCATGCCACAGGCCCAGACTCGAGAAATGCTCGGAAAGCTGGAATCCGTGCTCGCGCTGCTGAATGAAAGCGCCACGACCGAGCGCGCCGCCCAGGTCCTTGGACTCGGCAACACCATTCTGGATTCGCTGCCTTACGCGCTGTACTGCTTTCTGGTCCACCCTCACGAATTCATCGAATGCGTGCTCGCCGCCGTGCTGCAGGGAGGCGACCGCGACACGAACGGCGCCCTGGCCGGCACATTGAGCGGCGCGTTCCTGGGTGTCGACGCCATCCCGGCGTCCTGGCGGGCGAGGCTGGAGAACGCTCAGCGCATCGAATCGCTGGCGCTCGAGCTTGCGGCCCGCGGCGCAGCGGAGCCCGGTAGGCTCAACGATGGAAGTGATCCCGGAACACTGCTGGCGGAATGAATGGAGCGGAGAACAGGGGAAAGATAAAAGGGGGAAGTGCGGTAAATCCTTTCATCTTTCCTCTTTCATCTTTTCTCTGTCCCTGAGCACCGCGCGAAGCTGGTCGATCAGTCCCTCCGTCTCCGGGCGTACTCCGCGCCAGAGCAGGAACGATTCGGCGGCCTGCTCCACCAGCATCCCGAGTCCGTCTTGCAGGCCCGCAGCGCCCTGCCTTCCGGCCCAGCGCAGGAAGGGCGTAGGCTGCGCCGCATACATCATGTCGTAACACCAGGCTCCCGCCGCCAGTACCCCATCAGGCAGCGGCAGGGTCTCGCCGTGCAGGCTGGCCGAGGTCCCGTTGATGACGAGATCGAAGCGCTGTCCTTGCAGCTCCTCAAAACCGCAGGCGGCGAGTGGCGCACCGGCAAACAGGCGCACCAGCTCCTCGGCTCGATCGACGGTGCGGTTAGCGATGGTAATCTCCGCCGGTCGCTCCTCGAGCAGGGGCTCGATTACGCCGCGCGCCGCACCTCCGGCGCCGACCAGCAGAATGCGGCTTCCCTCCAGCCGCAACCCCAGGTTTTTACGCAGGTCTCGCACCAGCCCCGCACCATCGGTATTGTCACCGAACAGACTCCCGTCCCGTTCGAAACGAATGGTGTTGACCGCGCCCGCGCGCTCGGCACGCGGACTGCGCCTGGCCACCAGCGACCAGGCCTGCTGTTTGAAAGGCACGGTGATATTGAGACCCTTCCCGCCTGCGGCCTGAAAGTTTCCCACCGCCTGAGCAAAGCCGCCTTCATCGACCTGGATCGCATCGTAAACCAGCCGCTGCCGCGTGCGACGGGCAAACTCGGCATGGATGCGTGGCGAGAGACTGTGGGATACGGGATTTCCCATCACCGCATAGCGATCGGGCGCGGCATCGAAATCGAACGGATCTGACATCGGCTATCTCAGCTGGTACAGCGTCATCGTCCCTGGCGGGTCATGAGCCATGACCGGAAGAGCGGATCGTTCAGCCTTCCCGGAGCCAGCGGGCAACGTCGCGGGCGAAATAGGTGAGAATCCCATCGGCACCGGCGCGCCGGATGGATATCAGCGCTTCCAGTACCACGCTGCGCTCATCCAGCCAGCCACGCTCTGCCGCAGCCTTCAGCATGGCGTATTCGCCGCTCACCTGATAGGCGAAGGTCGGCACGCCAAAGCGATCTTTGACCCGGCGCACGATGTCCAGATAGGGCAGCGCTGGCTTGACCATGAACATGTCGGCGCCCTCGGCGATATCGAGCTCAACCTCGCGCAGCGCCTCGTCGGAATTTGCCGGATCCATCTGATAGGTGCGCTTGTCACCCTTGCCGAGATTGGCGGCCGATCCCACAGCATCACGGAAGGGTCCGTAGAAGCTGGAGGCGTATTTGGCGGAATAGGCGAGAATGCGGGTGTGGATATAACCGAACTGCTCCAACGACTGACGGATCGCGCCGATACGGCCATCCATCATGTCCGAGGGGGCGACGATGTCGGCGCCGGCCTCGGCGTGACTGAGCGCCTGACGAACCAGCGCCGCAACCGTCTCATCGTTGAGCACATAACCGCTCGCATCCACCAGGCCGTCCTGGCCATGTATGGTGAACGGATCGAGCGCCACGTCGGTAATGACACCGAGATCCGGTAACGCGTCCTTGAGCGCGCGGACCGCGCGCTGCGCCAGCCCTTCGGGATTCCAGGCCTCCTCGGCTTCAGCGCTCTTGCGCTCCGCCGGGGTCACCGGAAACAGGGCCACCGCAGGAACTCCGAGATCCCATAATTCGGCCGCCGCTTCGACCAGCAGATCGATACTTAGACGCTCGACCCCCGGCATCGACTCGACCGGCACCCGGCGGTTTACTCCGTCCAGCACGAAAACCGGCCAGATGAGATCCGCCGGAGTCAAAACCGTTTCGCGCATCAACCGACGGCTGAAGTCGTCGCGACGCATGCGCCTCATGCGCACGCCCGGATACCTCGCATCCGCTGCGGTTCTGGCCATCTCTATCCTCAGCTTCGGCGGCCGCGCCGCACCGCCTTCTTCTTCGGCGCAGCCTTACGGGTGGCGGTTGCCTTCTTCTTTGGTGCGGCCTTCCGGCTGACAGTCGCCTTCTTCTTTGGTGCGGCCTTCCGGCTGACAGTCGCCTTCTTCTTTGGTGCGGCCTTCCGGGTGGCGGTCACCTTCTTCTTCGGCGCGGCCTTCCGGGTGGCGGTCAC
>CAZOOF010000067.1:0-7528 GCA_964581365.1 uncultured Chromatiales bacterium | reverse complement strand
TCCTGGCGGGTGATGCGGATCTGCATGCCATCGGGATGAGTCATTGCATCCGGCTGCTGACAGAGTTCGAGCAGAGTGCGCGCAATGCGGCCGGCGACATCCATGAAGGCGAGACGTCCCAGCATGCTGCTGGTGCGGCGCAGACGCAGGGCCATCTGTGAGGCGAGCTCGAACAGAATGTCCGGATTGTGATTGGCCATCTGCCGGAACTTGTCGTAATTGATTTCTCCCAGTTCGCAGGGAGTGCGGGCGCGCACCCAGGCGCTGCGGCCGCTGTTGTTGCGATCGAACAGGCCCATTTCGCCGAAGAAGTCGCCTGCATTGAGGTAGGCGAGCACGATCTCGCGGCCGTCGTCGTCCTCGTGCAGCACGGCCACCGAGCCCTCGATGATGTAGTAGAGCGAATTCGGCGTATCGCCGTGATGGATCACCACGCTCTTGGCGGGATAACGGCGCCGGTGGCAGTGAGCCAGGAACCGTTCGACCGTCGGGTTGCTGATGATTTTTCGCCGCAATTGCGTCATGATTGATTCCTCGCAAACATGAGCATCCGTGCCTGCGCAGGTGCTTGGATTTGCAGTGGTTATCGGATGAGGGGAGCAAAAGTTTAGTGAAAGCGCGGCTGAAGTGGGTGGAAGGTGCTCAGTTCATCGGAGAGGCCGACAGCGGCCACCCGGTGGTCATCGATGGGCCGGTGGAGGGTGGCGGCCGGAATATGGGCCTGCGGCCGATGGAACTGGTGTTGCTCGGTACGGCCGGCTGTACGGCCTACGATGTGGTGCAGATCCTGAAGAAATCCCGTCAGCCGGTGAACGACTGTACCGTGGAGATCGAGGCTGAACGAGCAGCGGAGCCGCCGCGTGTCTTCACCCGCATCCACATCCGCTTTCTGGTTTCCGGCGATGGTCTGAGCGAAAGCGCGGTCGCTCGCGCTGTTGAGCTGTCAGCAGAAAAGTATTGTTCGGCGTCGATCATGCTGGGGCGTGGCGGCGTAGAGATCACCCACGATTATCGGATCCTCACCGCCGATGGCGACTGAGCCGTCTTCCGCCCGGCCGCCGGCAACGGCGGGTCTGCGACACGTCGCGCTGTTCGTGCGCGAGTTCGAGGCAACCGAGCGCTTCTACGTCGAGCTGCTCGGCATGACGGTCGAGTGGCGGCCCGATCCCGACAACGTCTACCTCACCTCCGGAGTCGACAACCTGGCCCTGCACCGGGCCTCGCCCGCCAGCCTGGAAGGTTTCCAGCGCCTTGATCACATTGGATTTATTCTGGCGGAACCGGAGCATGTGGATCGCTGGCACGAGTTCCTCTCCGCCCGCGGTGTGCCCATCAGCGCGCCTCCGCGCACTCATCGCGATGGCGCGCGCAGCTTCTATTGCCGTGACCCCGACGGCACCGTGGTGCAGATGATCTACCACCCTCCTTTGGCGGCACCGGCAGGCGGGTGAGCGCGCCCGTTTTTACTAGTGAAACCCGCATTCCCGGTGTGCTAGCATTAGCGCCCTTGTCACTCCTGCCGAGAGGCTTTATGTACGATGTCCAAAAAGCGCAAACTGAGATTGCACGGCTTCAACAATCTCACCAAGAGCCTCAGCTTTAATATTTATGACATCTGCTATGCGAAGACACCGCGGCATCGTCGTGAGTACATCGAGTACATCGACGAAGCGTACAACGCTGAACGTCTGACGCAGATCCTCACCAATGTCGCCGAGATCATCGGCGCGACTATCCTGAACATCGCTCATCAGGACTACGATCCGCAGGGTGCCAGTGTCACCATGCTGATTGCTGAGGAGCCGGTGTCACAGGATTCCGTCGGCGCGGCAGGCAGTGCAGAAGTGCCGGGTCCCATTCCGGATCTGGTTGTGGCGCATCTGGACAAGAGTCATCTCTCGGTTCATACGTATCCGGAAAGTCATCCGGACAACGGCATCAGCACGTTCCGCGTGGATATCGACGTGTCCACCTGCGGCCGCGTGTCGCCGCTGCGCGCGCTGAATTATCTGATTCACAGCTTCGAGTCCGACATCGTGACGATGGATTATCGCGTGCGCGGTTTCACTCGTGACGTGAAGGGCAAGAAGCATTTCATCGATCACAGGATCAATTCGATCCAGAATTATCTTTCGCGAGACACGCTGGATCGTTATCAGATCATCGACGTCAACGTCTATCAGGAGAACATCTTCCACAGCAAGATGATCCTGAAAGAGTTCGAGCTCGATAACTATCTGTTCGGCACTGGCGAGGCCGATCTGAGCGTTGCCGAACGCAGGCAGATCAAGCGTCAGCTGCAGCGCGAGATGAGTGAGATCTTCTACGGTCGCAATGTGAGAAAGGCCTGAGAACAGCGATGGATGGAGGCGCCCGGCAATACAGCGTCATCGACCGGCTGCTGATACAGGCCGATCATGCGCTGCGCACGGTATTCGGCCGGCCGCAGGTATCCGGTCGCGCCAATCCCGCCTCCGCTCATCCGCTAGCCGCCCTCGATGAACGGGAGGCGCGCGACTCCGCGCGCCTCATGCGCATCAATCACTCGGGAGAGGTTTCCGCTCAGGCGCTTTATCAGGGACAGGCCCTGACTGCGCGCCTGCCTGAAGTCCGCGGGCAGATGGAGCAGGCCGCGATCGAGGAGAACGATCATCTGGTGTGGTGCGCCGAGCGCATCGAAGAGCTGGGCGGGCGTACCAGCCTGCTCAATCCGCTGTGGTACGCGGGCTCGTTCACCATCGGCGCTGTCGCCGGGCTGGTCGGTGATCGATGGAGTCTGGGTTTCATCGTCGAGACCGAGCGCCAGGTGATCGAGCATCTCGAAGGGCATCTGACGCGCCTTCCCGCAGCAGACCATCGCAGCCGCGCCATCCTCGAGCAGATGAAGGAAGATGAAGCGCATCATGGCACGACGGCGCTCAAGGCCGGTGCGGCCGACTTGCCGGGACCGGTAAAGGGCTTGATGCGGCTGACCTCGAAGGTCATGACCGGGGCGGCGTACTACGTCTGAGCAAATTCAGGGGTCAGAGGAACATCCGCTCTGATCCAGTTCGCTTTCTTCCTTTCTCTTTCCTCTACCGTTCCATCTGCTGCGCCAGCAGCGAGACTGGATGCATCACGCGCAGCTCCGTGCCGCTGTCTCGTAGACCAGCCGCCAGATGCATCGAGCATCCGGTGTTGGAAGTGAGCAGCAGGTGGGCTCCGCTTGCGCGCGCGGCGGCGACTTTGGGTTCACGCAAAGCATCCGCGAGTTCCGGCTGCTCGATCATGTAAGTGCCGGCGCCGCCGCAGCATCGTTCATTGCCGGCCAGCGCTTCGACTTCGAGTCCGGGAATGAGACGCAGCAGACGATGGGGCGAGGCCTGTGTCCGCAGCACGTTGCGCAGCGAGCAGGGGTCATGGACCAGCGCGCGAACAGGCAGTGGCCGGAACTTCACCAGGTCCCCGATGCCAATCCGTTCGAGCAGGGTGCAGATGTCGACTGGGGGCGATCTGAACGCAGGCAGATCGGCGCCGTCGGCCGCAGCCCAGGCGTCGTATTCCGCAAGGGCGGCGCCACAGCCGCTGGCCACATAGGTCACGGTATCGACTTCAAGCGCGTTGAAGGCTTCGATATTGCGCCGCGCCAGTTCGCGCGCGCCTCCACCCTCGCCCGCATGGCGGTGCATGGCGCCGCAGCAGCCTTGGGCGGAGGGGATCTCAACGGTATAGCCGCAGGCATTCAGCAGCCGTATGGAGTCCAGCAGCGCCTGCCGCTCCAGTGCCTTGCCCATGCAGCCGGTGAACAGGGCGATCGACCCCCTGGGGCTGGGGACCGGATAGCGGACTCGCAGGCCGGTATGCAACGGGACCGGCGGCAGGATCCGGTCGAGGCGTCCGAGGCCGGCGATCGCCGGAAGCTTCGCCTGCCGGGCCAGCCATTGCAGGCCGCTGCGCTGGTAAAAATGCAGCAGCGGCGCCAGGCGGACCAGCCAGCCGTCGGCGAGCATGCGGATGCGCCGTCTCCGGGCCGGCGTCGAGGCGCCCAAAGTGCGGCCCGCTTCGATCAGGCGGCCGTAGGGAACGCGCGAGGGGCAGACCCGCTCGCAGGCACGGCAGGACAGGCACCGATCCAGATGAAATTCGAGCCGGCCGCCCGGAGGCAGGGCGCCGTCGGCCAGGGCCTGGATCAGCGCGATCCGCCCGCGCGGCGAATCGCCTTCATCGCGCGTCAGCCCGTAAGTGGGGCAGTGCGGCAGGCACAAGCCGCATTTCACGCACAGATCGGCGTTGGCGCTGATCGACTGCTGGTAGGGGATCAAGGGACTCCGGCCGGGCGGCAAAACGTCAGAAAGAACAGGTTCTACAAGATAGCACCCTTGGCTCCCCCAGCCCAAGCGTCCATCCCGGCTTGTCGCCGCGGGCGGCTCTCCTGTATCTTCGCAGCATGTTCTACAGTCGACATGTGTTTTTCTGCACCAATCGCCGGAATGACGGGCGGGCTGCCTGCGAGGATCATGGCGCCCGCAGGCTCCGTGATTACGCCAAGGCGAGGGTCCGCGAGCTGGGGCTGGATGCGCCGGGCGGGGTACGGGTCAATATTGCCGGCTGCCTCGGACGTTGCGGCCAGGGGCCCGTGATCGTCATCTATCCTGAAGGGATATGGTATCGGTACCAGGACGTGCGTGACCTGGACGAAATCATCGAGCGCCATCTGCAGAGCGGCGAAGTCGTAGAGCGGCTCCGTATCTAGGGTCATGCTCGCGCCCCCGTCGCGGGGGGGTGTCCTTTCAGGTATTGCCTGGCGACAGGCGATTCTGTAGAATCCTCGCTCTTTGGATGGGGAAAGATCCCCTGGATCAGGAATTTTCGAGGTTTCAGCACAATGAAATCCTTCAGCGCCAAGCCGGAAACCGTCAAGCGCGACTGGTACGTGGTGGATGCGTCCGGCAAGACTCTGGGCCGGCTCGCCAGTGAGATCGCCCGGCGCCTGCGTGGCAAGCACAAGGCTGAGTACACGCCCAATGTGGACACCGGCGACTACGTGATCGTGATCAATGCGGCCGAGGTTCGCGTCAGCGGTAACAAGATGACGGACAAGGTCTACTACCAGCACACCGGCTATGTCGGTCACATGCGCGCCACGCGTTTCGAGGAAATGCAGGAGCGCAATCCGGGACGCGCCATCGAGCTGGCCGTCAAGGGCATGCTGCCGAAGAACCCGCTGGGTCGCGCCATGTTCCGCAAGCTGCGCGTTTACCCCGGCGCCACGCATGACCATGCCGCGCAGCAGCCCCGTACCCTTGAAATCTGACTCACTGGCAGGATAACGAGATGACGCAGCCCATCTGCACCACCGGCCGCCGCAAGAGCTCGACCGCGCGCGTTTTCATTACCCGCGGTTCCGGCAACATCACGGTGAATGGCCGTACCCTGGATACCTACTTCGGACGCGAAACCGCGCGCATGATCGTGCGTCAGCCGCTGCAGGCCACCGAGCTCGGCGGGAACGTGGATGTCACCGTCACCGTGCGCGGTGGTGGCACCAGCGGCCAGGCCGGCGCCATCCGCCATGGTCTGGCTCGCGCCATCCTGGCCTATGATGAAAGCCAGAAGAAGACTCTGCGGCAGCATGGTTACCTGACCCGCGACGCCCGTATCGTCGAGCGCAAAAAGGTCGGTCTGCACAAGGCACGCAAGCGGCCGCAGTACAGCAAGCGTTAATCAGCAGAGAAAAGCTGAAAGAGTACGGGCGATGAGAGCATGGATGCTTTCGTAAAGCCGGGACGGTAGCTTTTCTCTTTCATCCTGTAGTCTTTCTCTCCATTGGGGGATCGTCCAACGGTAGGACAGCGGACTCTGACTCCGTTAATCCAGGTTCGAATCCTGGTCCCCCAGCCAAAGATACGGAAAAGCCCCGCCGGGAACCCGGCGGGGCTTTTTTCGTCGGCGCCTCGTCGCCGATGACTGGGCCGGCCAGGACTGTTTTCTCTCCTCCGGCCCTTCCTGTTCAGGCGCCTGCGGTAACGACCGCGCTGAGCGCCTGCTCCATGCCCTGCACATAGCGTTCGACCGAATAGCGATCGGCCAGATGCCGGCGCCCGGCCTCGGCAAAGGTCTGCATGCGAGCGGGGTTGCGGTAGGCCTCGAGGATCGCTGCGGCCAGGGCCGAGGGGTTGGAGGGTTCGACTACGATGCCGGTGCGTCCATCGAGGACGAGTTCGGGCATGCCGCCGACCGCGGTCACGATCACCGGCGTTCCGATCGCGATCGATTCCACGATCGCGCGCGAGAAGCTCTCGCGCTTCGAGGGCATCACCGATACATCGAAGGCTGCGGCCCAGTCGAGCGCATCGCTGCGCGGACCCGTCATGATGACCCGGCTGCGCAGATCCAGTCTCCTGATCGTTCGCTCGATCCCGGGGTCGCGGATGTCTCCGACCAGTGCGAGATGAATCGGGAGTTCAGCGGGAATCTGCGCCAGTGCCTGCAACAGTGTGACGCCTCCCTTTTCCGGCCTGAAATTGGCTACGCAGCCGACGAGGAAGCAATTCGTCGGAATGCCGTATTCTTCACGCCGGATCGGGCGGGCATTCGCGTACCATTCCGATGCGTGCCCCTTATGCACCACTGCGACTCGCTCCGGCGGGACGCCGCAGCTGATCAGCACTTTCTTTATAGCTGCTGAATTGACGATGATGCGTTTGACGCGGGGGTTGAGCTGCAGCAGTCGGTTGACCGGATTCAAATAAGAAAGCCGGCCCAGCGTGCCACGGTAGGTGACGATGGGAGTAGGGCTGCTGCCGGTCGCGAGCAGGGCGTTGCTGAGTGGCCGGCTGCCGGTGGCGTAGGCGAGATCGAAGCGTTCCTGCCGGAAGATCTCGCGCAGCTGGCGAGCGGTGCGGCGATCGAACTTGTGGCTCATGTCCGCGGTGTAGGTGCGCACGCCGGCGCGAGCAATCCCGTCGAGCGCCTGGTCGCGGGGGTCGGCGATGTACGTTATCGCGTGTCCTCTTGCCGCGAGACCATGCAGCAGAGCCCGTTCAGATCGGTCCGCGATCCGGGAGAGGACGCAGATTCGCATCGGAGAGGCGGGATCCGCGGTCTGAAAGTCATCGTCACGCGCGACCATCCGTCCCGCCTGCGCGCTGGGATCGAGAGTGCTCATGAGGGTGTATTCCTGGTCATGTCTCGAGTATCGCCGCCATGCTTGCCGGTCGGACCCTTTGGCCGGGGAAATATCTGCGCACGATTTTGTCGAATATCCCTTTGGTTATAAAGGAGGTTCGTTTCCTGCTGTCTCTCCGGTCCCTATATCTTGTGCCGGTTCCGTACGTTAGCCCCCAGATGTGGCGTTGCACAAGTTTCGCAGCAGCTGTGGTCTTTTTGCAACTGGCACCATAAGCGTCTGAAAATTGGCGGGAAACTTTGTTGCATATTTCCGACCCCTGCTGTATAAAAAACATCGCGCGCTGCTTGCGCGACAACAAAACCTTGTACAAGGGAGAGACCAACGAATGAACAAGCGACTTCTGGTGCTGGCCGTTGC
>CAZOOF010000066.1:0-8306 GCA_964581365.1 uncultured Chromatiales bacterium | reverse complement strand
TTCGGACAATTACCCCTCAGATTCGTATGCTCATAGGGTGTCAGGTTGTGTCTGATTTTCAATACTGCATGCGCGGTGCGCAGATCTTAACAAGTCACATCGAAAGACGGCCCTAATAAAGTAGCTGGTATGTCTATTTTCTTACCCGGTAGCGTTTGAGTCGGGTGATCTCCTGCATACCGCAAGGAAATAAATGCGTGTTTTGCCCCGTTTGGATAGGATTTCTAGTACTTTCGTGTTATTACTTAACCGGAATTAATAAGGGAAAATGGTTCCGTTCGCACTCTCCCGGGGGGGGATGGTGCGAATGTCCAGCAGGGAGGCCGGGCAGGAACAATAACAATTGCCACAGGATGAGCCGCGGGAGGCGTGTTGAAGTTCCTTGTTGCGGATGACCATTACCTCATCAGGGAAGGAATAAGGTACGCTCTGGAAAGAGCTTTCCCGGCGCTGATAGTCGTGGAGGCAGCAGCTGGCGACGAAGTCGTCACGCTGGCCGCGACACAGCCCGACCTTGACCTGATTCTGCTCGATTATTACATGCCGGCAACCAGCAGCGATGAACTCATCGCCTGGCTGCTGTGTGAACTGCCTCACGTTCCACTCGTGGTGCTTTCTGCTGCCGATGATCCGGTACTGATTCGCCGTCTGCTCAATCGTGGCGTCACTGGCTTTCTGAGCAAGAGCGCCGGCCCGGAAATGATCATCGACGTGGTGCGCCGGGTGCTCGCCGGGGAGTTCGTAGCGCCTGCCATCGATGATTCCCTGGATAGCGCGGCTCCACCGCCACAGGGCCCCCCCAGGGATCTTCTGCCGCGGCTCACGCATCGCCAGCGACAGGTTCTCACACTCATGCTCCAGGGCCGGACCAATAAGGATATCTCTCGAGAGCTGCACATTTCCGAGAACACCATCAAGGTCCATGTGACTGCTGTGCTCAAGGTGCTCGGTGTGGCCAACCGGATTCAGGCTGTGCTCGCAGCACAGCGACTCGGACTGATTTCATTCGACTGACGAAAATGGTTTCCGGAAACAAGGATCAGCCCAGATCCCCGGACCGCACGATCCGCTCCCGGTTATGGGCGCTGGTTGCCCTGCCCTTGCTTCCCGCCGCGGCCAGCGTCTATCCCTGGGTCGTCGGAAATTCCGCGGTTCCGGGCCCCCGTTTGCCACTGCTGGCGACCGCCCTGCTCGCTTCCGGGCTGGCGTTCATTCTCGTCCGCCGGATCAGCAAGCGCATGGGCGCTGTCGCCGGCACGCCGGAGCGGCCGCAGACAAGCGCAGAACTCGCGGGGGAATCGCTCTCTGAGCCTGAAGATTCGACACAATGCCGGCACGGGGAATGCGGGGCACTGCGCAGGGCTCTCGCCGAGCGCGAGCGTCTGCTCGCGGATCTGACGCATGAGATCCGTACGCCCGTGGCTGCGGTACTCGGTCATGTGGAACTGATGCGTGAGAGCGGTCTGCGGCCGGAGCATGGCAATCACGCGGGCATCATCGAGCGGGCATCACGGCAGATTCTCGCGCTGATCGATGAGGCGCTGCCCCGCGCCCGGCCGGCTGTGACCGATGCCGCCGCGGTCAAAGCCGAACAAGCCGGAGTCATCGAACCGCGAACGCTGCTGGACGACGCTCTGGCGATCCTCACCGCTCAGGCGCGCAAGAGCGGCCTGCAGCTCGAGGGTCGCGTGGATGATGCAGTGCCGGCACGGTTGCAGGGGGATCCGCTGCACTTCCGTCAGGTGCTGCTCAATCTGATCGCCAACGCCATCCGTTTCACCGCGGAAGGCAGAGTCAGCGTCTCGCTGAGCTTGCGCGCCGGCGTCGATCAGAGCAGCGGAGAGCTCGAGGTGCGAGTCAGCGACACCGGTATCGGTATCGAGCCGGAGGCTTTGGCCCGCATCTTCGATCGCTTCCGGCAGGCGGATGAATCGATCTCCCGGCGCTTCGGCGGCAGCGGTCTCGGCCTGGCGATCGTGGCACAGCTGGTCGAGAGCTGGGGCGGAAAGCTGGGCGTGGACAGCGTCCCTGGCGAAGGCTCCACGTTCTGGTTCACTCATCCGCTTCGTGTACCGGAGGAGGAAGCCGCCCGGGATATGGATCGCAAGCCCGTGACCAGGCCGCTCGTCCGCGCTCCAGCGCGTCCCCGGGCCGCATCACCGGGACTGCGGGGACTGCGGGTTCTCGTCGCGGAGGACAACACCTTTGGTCGGGAGCTGCTGACTCACATTCTGGGGAATGCCGGCGCCTCGGTTACACCGACTTCCAATGCGGCAGCCATGCTGCGCCATGCTCGCGCCCAGGATTACGAGCTTGCGATTCTCGATTTCAGGCTTCCCGACATGCGCGGGGATGAGGCCGCGCGGCGTCTGCGACGGATCTCACGGCGGCATTTCCCGATCATCATCCTGAGCGCGGATCCCGGCACCGCGGGCCAGGATGCCGACCATGCTTCGGCGGTGGATGTCTGGCTCTCCAAGCCCATGAGTGCCGATCGGCTGCTGGCCGTCATTCGTGAACTGATCGCGCAGGAAGGGGGCGCAGCGCCGCCCTCGCCCTGCTTTGGTCCGACAGTGCCGCCCCCTCTGCGGGAACCGCTGAAAGCACAGCTGCTCGAGCTCAGACGCCGCATCGCCGCTGCAGCGGGGGACGGGGTGGATGGCGATCTGACGGACCTCACTCATGAGCTCCGGGGCATTGCCGGGTACTTCGGACTGCAGGATCTCGAACAGGCGACGGCGGATCTCGAGCGGCTTTGCCGCAGGAGCAGCGCGCCCGGAGCGGTATCGCGCGCGCTGCTTGCCCTGATCGCGCATATCGAAGCGGTCGCAGTGACCGAGACTCCGGATCGGGCAACCGAGGATCAGGCTGCCACGCTACAATGAGGCGATGCAGGATCTCATCGACCGGGAGTTCCCCGACTCCCCCATCATCCAGTTGAATCATGCCGGCGTCGGGCCGTGGCCCGCGCGCACGGCAGCGGCCATCTGCGCCTTCGCAGACGAAAACCACCGTCAGGGATCCCTGGCCTATCCGCGCTGGCTGGAGATGGAAGCATCGCTGCGCCGCAGGGCGGGTGAACTGCTCCATGCCAGTCCCGCCGATATCGCGCTGCTCAAGAACACCTCGGAAGGTCTCTCCATGGCCGCCCATGGGCTGCGCTGGTCACACGGCGATAATGTCGTCATCACCAGCGAGGAGTTTCCATCCAATCGCATCGCCTGGGAATCGCTGAAGCCGCGCGGGGTGGAGGTGCGAGAGGCATGCCTGGATGCGGACGATCCCGAAGCCGCGCTCTTTGCCCTGGTCGATGAGCGCACGCGCGTCATCGCGGTCAGCTCGGTGCAGTATGCCAGCGGCCTGCGGATGGACCTGGCCCGGATCGGATCGTTCTGTCGCCGGCACGGCATCGTCTTTTGTGTCGATGCGATTCAGAGCGTCGGCGCATTGCGCATCGATGTGCACGCCATCGGCGCCGATGCGCTGGTCGCCGACGGACACAAATGGATGCTGGCGCCTGAAGGGATCGCTCTCTTCTACACCACGCCTGCCCTGCGCGAACGGTTGCAATTGCATGAGTACGGCTGGCACATGATCGAAGAGCGCGGCGATTTCGAGCGGCGTGACTGGACGGTGGCGAGAGATGGGCGCCGTTTCGAGTGCGGCAGCCCCAATATGCTCGGAATCTGCGGGCTCGATGCCAGTCTGTCGCTGTTGCTGGAGGCAGGCATGGACAAGGTGGAACGGAGCGTCCTCGCCAACGCCGATCGCTTACGGGATTTGGTCGCGGGCTCGAAGCGGCTCGAACTGGCCAGCCATCCCGATACCCGCCGCCGATCGGGCATCGTCGTCTTCCGCCGTCCCGACCGCGATCCGAAGATTCTGCACCAGGCACTGCTGGAACAGGGCGTGCTGTGCGCGCCACGCGGCGGTGGCATCCGCTTCTCGCCGCATTTCCACACCCGACTCGAACATCTCGAGCGCGCAGTCGAACTGGCCGACCGTCTGTGACGGCTGGTCAGGCGCCGGGATTCGACGACGTCTTGTGGAATAGACGGTGGAAGTTACGGGTCGTTGCCTGAGCCAGGTGTTCCAGCGAAACTCCTCGCAGTTCCGCGATGCGCTCGGCGACGTAGCGAGTGTAGCCCGGACGATTGGTCGCACCGCGATGCGGAACCGGCGCCAGCCAGGGTGAATCGGTTTCCACCAGAATCCGGTCCTCGGGCAGCACCGCCGCCACCTGCCGCAGCTCCTTGGCGCTGCCGAAGGTGACGATGCCGGAAAAGGAAACATAGAAACCCAGCTCGAGCGCGGCGCGCGCGGTGGCCTCGGTGCCAGTGAAGCAGTGCAGCACGCCGCCCACCTCCTCCGCCCGCTCTTCGCGCAGGATGCGCAGCGTGTCCTCGCCGGCGTCGCGCATGTGGATGATGAGCGGCAGACCGGTCGCGCGTGCCGCCTGAATGTGGCGCCGGAAGCGATCATGCTGCCATCCGAGGTCGCCCGAACTCCGGAAGGTGTCCAGCCCGGTTTCCCCGATGGCAACGATCCGCGGGCTGCTGGCGGCGAGCTCGATCAGTTCGTCCGTGCTGGGATCGCGTCCCTCCTGCTCATTGGGGTGCACGCCGACCGAGGCCCAGACGCCGTCCAGGCTTTCGACCAGCGAAAGCATGGCAGGAAACGCCTCCAGATTGACCGACACGCACAGCATCCCGGTGACGCCGAGCGAATGCGCCTCGGCGATCACCGCTTCCGGCGTGAATTCCGCGGCGGTGGCGGCGAGCAGGTCGAGATGACAGTGTGAATCGATCAGCACGGCTGAATACCACGCCGCACCAGTGCCTCGTGCCTCACGGCTTTCTCCCTTTCCGATGTGTCGAGAGAGTCTATTTTTTCTTGACTGCAAAGGTCAAATCCATTGAAAATCATCGCCTTTCCGACTCGCCGCATCCAGCGGGGCGCCTTGGCGGACGGCTCTCCGCACAAAGTGTGGTTTCGACAGCAGAACAGGCACGCGGCTTCCTCGTCCGATGGAACACAACATCTCCCTGATCTCCACGATCGCCGGCGGCTTTGGCCTGGCGCTCATCTTCGGCTTCATCGCCGAGCGGCTGCGATTGCCGGCACTGGTCGGTTATCTGCTGGCGGGCATCATCATCGGTCCCAGCACACCAGGCTTCGTTGCCGATACGCAGATCGCGGCTCAGCTTTCGGAAATCGGCGTCATGCTGCTGATGTTCGGTGTCGGGCTCCATTTCTCACTGGATGATCTGCTGTCTGTTCGCCGCATCGCGCTCCCCGGCGCCGTGGTGCAGATGGGACTCGCGACCGCGCTCGGTACCGCCTTGTGCGTTTCCTGGGGATGGAGTGTCAGCGAAGGCTTCGTCTTCGGCCTGTCGCTGTCCTGCGCGAGCACCGTGGTGCTGCTGCGAGCGCTCGAAGCACGGAACATTCTCAGCTCAATGAATGGCCGCATTGCGGTCGGCTGGCTGGTGGTGGAGGATCTCGCCACCATCCTTTGCCTGGTGCTGCTGCCCCCGCTGGCCGGGGTGCTCGGATCACCGGCGGATGCCGCGCCGGCGTCCGGGCAGAATGCTCCGCTCTGGCAGACGATCTCGCTAACGCTGCTCCAGGTGGCGGCGTTCATCGCGCTGATGCTCATCGTCGGGCGCCGGGTCCTGCCCTGGCTGCTGTGGCAGGTGGCTCGTACCGGATCACGCGAGCTGTTTGCGCTCGCCGTCATTTCCGCCGCCATCAGCATTGCCTACGGCGCCGCCCAGCTGTTTCATGTGTCGTTCGCCCTCGGCGCCTTCTTCGCCGGCATGATGATGCGCGAATCGGAGTTCAGCCACCGGGCAGCCGAGGAATCGCTTCCGCTGCGCGATGCCTTCGCGGTGCTGTTCTTCGTCGCCGTCGGCATGCTGTTCGATCCATCGGTGCTCGTGGAGCAGCCGCTCCATGTGCTCGGCGTGGTAGCGATCATCATCATCGGCAAATCGCTGGCCGCCGCCGGCCTGGTCATCGCCTTCCGTTATCCGCTCAACACCGCGATGACGGTGGCGGCCGCCCTGGCACAGATCGGCGAGTTCTCGTTCATCCTCGCCGGGCTCGGCCTGTCGCTTGGTCTGATGCCGGCCGAAGGGCTGAGCCTGATCCTCGCTGGCGCGCTGATCTCGATTGCGCTGAATCCCTTCGTTTTCGCATCGATCGCGCCGGTCAGCCGCTGGGCCCTGGCGCGTTCCGAATTGGCGCGCCGTCTCGATGCCCGCCAGGATCCCTATGCGGAACTGCCGATGAGCACCGAACGCCGGTATCTCGAGGGTCAGGTGGTGCTGGTAGGCTATGGCCGGGTCGGACGGCGTATCGCGCAGGCGCTGGATGAGCGCGGCATTCCCTATGTGGTCGCCGAGCAGAATCGCGAGCTGGTGGAAGACCTGCGCAAGCGCGGCGTGGCTGCGGTATCAGGTAACGCGGCCGATCCGATGGTGCTGGTGCAGGCTCATATCGCCGACGCCGCGCTTCTGGTCATCGCCACGCCCGATCCGCTCAACGTGAGGCAAATGGCCGACACCGCGCGCACGCTCAATCCTTCGATCGAGATCGTGCTGCGTACCCACAGCGAGGATGAGAGTCAACTGCTGCAGAAAGACGGCATCGGCACGGTGTTCTTCGGTGAAGAGGAGCTAGCCAAGGGCATGACTGCGCATGTGCTCGATAGATTCGCTCCCGCCATGGCGAACGCTCCTGACCCGGTCTGATCAGGGAGCGGCGTCGACCGGCCCCTCCCCCTCAGTCCGGCTCAAGCACGATCAGCGTGTCACAGGGCAGCCAGTGCAGCAGGCGTGAGGCCGTGCTGCCGAGCAGCGCGCCGATGAGTCCGCCGCGCGCATGCGCGCCCATCACCACCAGTTCCACATTATTGTTGCGGACATAGCGCGTGAGTACCGTCGCCAGGGCGCCGTGCTCAACGACCAGCCGCAGGCGCTCGCGGACCTCAGCGCTGAGATCGAGGTTTGTAAGAAAGGACTCGTAGTCTTCCTGCAATCCGGCGGGGACACCATGGTCCTGCGGATCACGGATGGAAAGCCCGCCGAGTGGCAGCTTGTAGGCATGGTAGAGCACCAGTTCGCGCTCGGGAAACAGCCGGATCGCGGCCCGGAGGGCATCGGCCGCGGACTCCGAGAAATCGGTGGCGACGACGATACGCCGATATGGTCCGCGGACACGGTCGCGCACCACCAGCAGGGGGCGCCGCAGGCGGCCTGCCAGGCGTTCGACGGTGCTTCCGAGCAGAAACCGTCCCAGCGTTTCATTGCGCGCCATGCCGGTTACCACCAGGCCGGCATCGACTTCGTTCGCCAGGCGCTCGACCGCATCAGCGACATCGCCCTGCCCCAGCCGCAGATCCGCCTGAACACCGCTTCCCTGCAGGTCGTGCATGAGTTGCTGGTGGGCGATGGTGACTCTCGACGAATCATCATCGCCGGCGGCCCAGGAGAGCAGATGATCGGGCGACTGCGGCTGCTCGATCACCTTGAGCGCAGTCAGTGTTGCGCCCCATTCTCTGGCGAGCTGCACCGAGCGATCGAGCGCGCGGTCGCAGCGGGCGCTGAGATCGGTGGAGAGAAGCACCTGGGACGGTGTCGCGAGGCTGTCGGATCGGCTCATGAAGTGTGGTCTCCGGCGATTCAGCGATGGGATGCGGGCATGCGTCCACTGCGCCGCAGGACGTATTTTTCCAGTTCGGCGATGACAAATACCAGCAGCCCGGCACATATGACCTTGATCCAGTCCCCCGGCGCCAGATCAGCCGAGCGGAAGATCGTCTGCATCGCATCCGAATAGGTGAACAGAAGCTGCAGCGGGACGCAGGCGGCGATGGCCACGAGGACATATCGGTTACCCAGCAGACCCTCACGATTGAGTACCGAAGCAAAGATGTAGCGGCTGTTCAATAGATAGAACATCTCGCACAACACGATCGCGTTAACTGCCATGGTGCGCGCGGTCGCTTCGTCGGTGCCGTTGGCCAGCTCCCACAGGAACAGACCGAGCGCGCCGGTCATCATCAGTACCGAGATCAGCGCCACCCGCCAGACGAAAAAGCCGCTGAGCAGCGCCTCGCCCGGGGGGCGCGGCCGCCGCCGCATCACATCATGCTCGGCCGGCTCGAAGGCGAGAGCCAGTCCCAGCGTGCTGGAGGTCACCATATTGATCCAGAGCACCTGGGCTGCCGTCAGCGGCAGGGTGAGCTCGAACAGAATCGCGGCGATCACCACCAGCGCCTCGCCCCCGTTGGTGGGCAGCAT
>CAZOOF010000065.1:0-8508 GCA_964581365.1 uncultured Chromatiales bacterium | reverse complement strand
CGGTTCGCTCATCATGTGACGCTGGAGGACCTTCATATTTCCGGTTACGACGCCGCCCAGGGCTATGTCGGTATCTCCACCAAGGCGCCGGCCTGGGGCTGGATCATCCGGCGCAACCATATCAGCGACACCGGCACCGGCATGTACCTCGGCAATTCGGACGGGAGCGCGCCCTTCGTTGCGGGACTCATCGAAGGCAATGTGATCGAGCGCACGCTGGGCTATAACCTGCAGATCAAGCATCAGCTGCCGCGTCCGGCGCTGGCCGGCATGCCGCAGTCCCCTGCCGCTACGGTCATTCGCGACAATGTGTTCAGCAAGCGCGAGCGGGGGGCCGCGGGCGACCGGGCTCGGCCGAATGTCCTGCTCGGTCATTGGCCGCTGCTAGGCGCCGGACGCGAGGACCGGTATCTGGTCTACCGCAATCTCTTCCTGCACAATCCGCACGAACGCCTGCTGCAAGCCGAGGGCAATGTGGCTGTGTACAACAATGTGTTCGTCAATGCGTTCGGGGAGGGGGTGAGCCTGCAGGCGCACAACGATGTCCCGCGCAATGTCGATGTTCTGTTCAATACGATCGTCTCGCGCGGCACGGGCATGCGTCTGAGCGATGCCGCTCCCGGCTACCGGCAGCGGGTGAGCGGCAACATCGTTTACGCCGAGCGGCCGATGTCGGTTCCCGTGGCGCTGCGCGAGACCAATCTCGAATCCGGTTTCGATGAGGTCGCGCTGGTGGTCGAAGACTGGAACACCGGCGACAGGCAGGCCGTGCATGCCTTGATGGCACAGTTACCGCCGCATCCGGCGGCTGAAACGGACGAGGTCGATTGCGCCGTGCTGCCGGAACTGGCGCGCGACATCCTGGGGCGATGGCAGGCAATCAGCGCCTGCGGCACGGATGATGGCGATGCCGGACATTGAATCCGGTGTGCCGGCGGCAGGGAGGAACGGAGTCAGGTTTGCGGCGTGGGCCGCCTGGGCGGCGCTGGGGGCGGTACTCTATATTACTCTGCTGCCTTTCCGTTTCGAAGATCTGACGCTGGGCGAAGCCTGGGCCGCTTACCGTGGCATGGAGTTTGGCGCGATGCGTCCGGGCGCGCGCCAGCAATGGATCGCCAATGTCGCCCTGTTCATCCCTCTCGGCTTCTTCTGGATGGCCTGGTTGGCATCGGGTGCGCGCAGCGCCGCTGCGCGCATCGCGATCGGTGCGGCGGTGGCGCTGTTCGGTCTCGGGGTGACGGCGAGCGTGGAATTCATTCAGGCCTGGATTCCGCTGCGGACTCCCTCGCTCGCGGACATGAGCGGGAACTTCACCGGCGCGGTGGTGGGTGTGCTGGCCTGGCTGGTGTTCGCGGCCAGGCTGCCCGGATGGTTTGCCGGATTGCAGCGCGGTGGCCTGGATCGCTGGCTGACTCTCTATGCCGGTGTGTATCTGCTTGCGGCGCTGGTGCCGTTCGATTTCGTGCTCACGGCGGCGGAATGGAGCAGCAAGCTGGCCTCGGGGCACCTCGGCTGGTGGTCAGCGCCTGCAGGATGCGACGGCGGGTTGCGCTGCCTCGCCCGCGGTCTGCTCGAGGTGCTGATTGCCGTTCCGCTGGGGCTGTGGCTGGCAATGCGCTTTGGCGGGCGCATGTCCATGAGCGCCATGGTCGGCACGGGGGCATTATGTGCCATCGGCGTGGAGGCGCTGCAGTCACTCACGCTGTCCGGCATCGGCGAAGGCTCTGCGGCGGTTCTGCGCGGTCTGGGAATCCTGCTCGGTCTCGGCGTGAGCTCCAGGAAGCTCGATCCGCTTGCCGCGCTGGAGACTCTGCGCAGGCATGGGAAAACGCTCGTCCTGTGTCTCGTCGCCCCTTACCTGTTGTTGGTATTCGCGCTCGATGTCGGCTTCTCCGGCATCGATCCCGATGCATCGCGCGCGGCGCGGGTTCTGGCTGAGACCAGACTGCTGCCTTTCCATTACCACTATCTGGTCAGCGAGTCGGCAGCGATCGCCAGCATAGCGCAGCATGCCCTGATGTACGCGCCAGTGGGTGTCGCGGCGTGGCTGTGGTTCGCCGGCGGAAGAGCGCGTCGATCCGGCCTCGCTTGCGCCGCAGGGGGCGCTGCGCTGCTCGCTTTGCTGATCGAAACGGCCAAGCTTCTGGTGCCCGGACGCCACCCGGACTACACGGATGTGCTCATTGCGGCCTTGGCTGCGGCTGCGCTGTGGTCCGCCCTGGAATGGAGCTGGCGACGCCTGCGATCAGGCTCCGAGGCTATCGTTGCTCCCCTGGTGACGCCGGCAATGACTGCTGTGGCCGGAGCCGCATCCGAAGCGGTGGATTTGCGGGTCGACAGGACTGTCCCTGGCGCCGCGCCGCTCGCCATGCGGGTGACCGCAGTGGCCCTGGGAGCTCTGGTGCTCGGAAAGGCAGCGAGCTGGCCGATCGTGCCGGTGTGGCTGGTGCTCGGGGTTCTCGCCTACGCCTGGCTGCTGTGGCGTCGTCCGGAGGCGTGGCTGCTGGTGATCCCCGCGCTGGTGCCAGCCTTGAATCTCTCCCATCTCTCCGGGCGCTTCTTTTTCGATGAGCTCGATCTGTTCGTGCTCGCCACGCTGGCGGTCGCTGCCTGGCGCTGGAATCCCGCAGCCGGCCTGCCGCGACTGCCGCGGCTTCCCGCTTGGGGTCTGAGCGCTTTTTCTGCGCTGGTGGTGCTCGGGGTCCTGCTCGGGCTGTCTCCCTGGCGCCTGCCGGAGGCCTGGGACTGGACTCATTACACCAGTCCGTACAACGCGCTTCGCGCCGCCAAGGGGTTTTTCTGGGCGGTGCTGCTGTTCGGGCTGCTGAACCAGTCGACGCAGACGCCGGCGCAGCAGCTGCGCCGGTGGTTCGTCCCCGGGATGACGCTGGGGCTCGCGCTCGGGGTGTTTCTCATCCTCCGCGAGCGCCTGCTGTATCCGGGGCTGTTCGATTTCGACAGCATTTACCGGATTTCGGGCGCGTTCAGCGATATGCATGTCGGTGGCCCCAGCATCGAGACCTGGCTGGTGATGACGGCGGGATTCGCACTGCTGTGGGGCTGGCGAGGCGGGATGCGCAGGCTGCTGCCGGCGATGGCGTTGTTCGTGCTTGCGCTGTACGCGCTCGCTGTCACTTATGCGCGGGCGGGGTATCTGGGGATGGCCGCATGGGCCTGCGTGGCGGTACTCGCTGCCGCGGGCGCCATGTCATCGCAGCGCATCGGGAGCGCGCACCGGCTGCGCCTGGGGGCGGCTGCCGTCGTGCTGGCGATCGGCTCGGTCGTCGTCATGGCGCAGCTCGCCGGCGGCTTCGTCGAGCATCGCCTGGCCCAGGTGCGCAGCGACCTCGATGCGCGCATCTCGCACTGGTCGCTGGCGATCGATCTGGCGCGTTCCGACGGCGGCATCAACTGGTGGGGACAGGGGTTCGGTTCTTTCCCGCGGACCTATCTGCTTGGCAACCCCGCCGGACGCATTCCGGAAAATTTCAGCGTACTGAGGGAGGGCGGTGATTCCCGGCTGCGGCTCGGCGGTGGCGATTCGCTCTACATCAATCAGCGCATCGATCTGCCGCGCGACGCCGGCTATCGTCTGAAGTTCAGGGCGCGTGCCGCCGAGGAGGCGGCGATTGCCGTATTCGTGTGTGAGAAGCACCTGCGCTACTCGTATGGTTGCGTGTCCACGGGGGTGCCGGTACCGGCATCTTCCGCGGCCGGGACCTGGCATCAGGTCGAATGGTCCTTCTCGCCGCGCGGCGAGAACCGCTTTCCGGGATTGCAGCGCGGACTGACGCTGGCGCTTGCCTACCACAAGGGCAGCGGCCCGGTCGAGATCACCGACTTCCTTCTCGTCGATGAGGACGGCAGGGAATACCTGCGCAACGGGGACTTCTCCCGGGGCATGGATCATTGGTACATGAGTACCGACAATCTGCTGCCGTGGCGGATCGAAAACCAGTGGCTGCAGGTCTGGTTCGAACTCGGCTGGGTCGGGCTGCTTGCGTTCGTGCTGCTGATCGCTGCTGTCGCGGGTCATCTGGCGGCGCGCGCGGCCAGGGGCGACACGCTCGGCGGGTTCTGCCTGGCGGCGGTGAGCGCTGTGCTGGTGATCGGTCTGTTCAGCACCGTGTTCTGGTCGCCACGGCTGATGATGCTGTTCTTCCTGCTGCTGTTGTGTCCGGTGGCGATGGAAAGGGAAAGACGGCCGCTGAAAGAAGGTGGCCGCTGAGGAGTCGGCTCCTCAGCGGCTTCGCCGGTCTGATCCGAGGCGGTCTTTCCCGGACTCTCCAGGCTCGATCAGAGCCATCCGCGCAGCGTGGAGACTATTCGCTTCGCCGCCTGGCCGTCCCAGAACTCCGGAATCATGCCGCGTTTCCCGCCGGTGGTCATGACGTCGCGGAAGGCGGCGAGGATCAGGCCCGGATCCTGTCCCACCACCTGGTTGGTTCCTTCCTGTACCGTGATCGGGCGTTCGGTATTGTTGCGCAGGGTGAGGCAGGGAACGCCGAGCGCCGTGGTCTCCTCCTGCAGCCCGCCCGAATCGGTGAGGACGAGCCGCGCATCGCGGGCGAGTCCGAGCATTTCCAGATAGCCGACCGGCGGGAGTACCAGCAGTCCCGGATGGTCGAGCATGGCCTGCATGCCGAACTCCTCGATGCGGGCGCGGGTGCGGGGATGCATGGGGAAGATCACCGGCAGGCCGGATGCGATCTCGCGCAAGGCGCCCAGCAGATCCCCGAGGATTGCCGCGTCATCCACGTTCGACGGGCGGTGCAGGGTAATCACGGCGTAGGCGCCGTCCTTGCCAGCCTCGCGCGGCAGGGTCAGGCCGGCGGCGGCGACCGTTGCGGCGACCGGGACCGCGCGCTCCAGATTGCGCCGGAGCGTGTCGATCATGACGTTGCCGACGAAGTGGATGCGGTCGACGGAGATTCCTTCCCGTTCCAGGTTCGCCTGCGCGTGCCGTTCAGTGGTGAAGAGGAGATCCGAGATCTGATCGGTAAGCACGCGGTTGATCTCTTCCGGCATGGCGCGATCGAAGCTGCGCAAGCCTGCCTCGACGTGGATAACGCGTACTCCTTCCTTGGCCGCCACCAGCGCACAGGCGATGGTTGAATTGACGTCGCCGACCACCAGGACGGCGGAGGGCCGCTGCTCGTGCAGGACAGGCTCGAAGCGGCGCATGATCTCCGCCGTCTGTACCGCATGACTCGCGGAACCGACCTCCAGATTGATATCGGGGTGCGGAATGCCGAGATCGCTGAAGAAGCGGTCGTTCATGGCCGCGTCGTAGTGCTGGCCCGTGTGCAGGAGCACCGCTTCCATCGCGCCGGCGCCTTCTTCGCGAATGGCAGCGACGATGGGGGCGATCTTCATGAAGTTCGGCCGCGCGCCGACTATACAGAGGATCCGGGACGGGTGTCGCGGCATGGTCAATGCGTTATCCTCTCGTCTGGAAACAGGAATGTCCGGGGATTATAACGGCTGACAGACACGGAAATCGTATCATGGGTGCGAAGCGGGGAAAGATCGGCGGGGGGGCGACGTGAGCATGTGCAGGGGAATGTCCTGCCGTGTGCCGCGCCTCGGGCCAGCAGGGGTATTGCTAATGCTGCTGATAGCGGCATTATCGCCGGCTTCTCCGGCATCGGCCGCTGATCTCGTCGACACCGTGACCCGCATCAAGCCCTCCATCGTCGGCATCGCCACGCATCAGATGCTCCGTTCGCCGCGCACGCGCTTGCTCGGGACTGGGTTCGTGGTGGCCGATGGCAATCATGTGATCACCAGTGAGCATGTGCTGCCCGAGTCACTGGATGCCTCCGCCAACGAGTTCCTGGTCATCGCCATCGTCGGTGATCGCGGCCGGGAAGGCGAGGTCCGCAGGGCCGAGCGGGTTGCGGTCGATGTGGCGCGGGATCTCGCTTTGCTGCGCTTCGAAGGCGAGCCCTTGCCGGCGCTCGCGCTCGGCGAAGCCGCTCCGGTGAGTGAGGGGCAGCGGGTGGCGTTCACCGGATTTCCCATCGGGACCCGGCTCGGCCTGGTGCCGGCGACCCATCGCGGCATCATCTCTGCCATTACGCGGATCGTGATGCCGCCCAGGGCGGCGCGAGAGATCACGCCGGCGACGGCGCGGCGACTGCGGGATCCGTTCGAGATCTACCAGCTCGATGCCACGGCGTATCCCGGGAACAGCGGCAGCCCGCTGTTCGAGCCGGAGAGCGGGACCGTCCTGGGGGTGGTCAATATGGTTTTCGTGCAGGAGGGGGGAGAGCCGATCAGTCGCCCGAGCGGGATCAGCTATGCCATTCCGGTCCGTTATGTGCGGCATCTGCTGTCACAGTCCGATCTGCTGCCGCCTTGATGTCATATGACGGATTTTCTTACACCTTCCTCGATCGCTTTCAATGTCTCCTTTCTATCTGTAAGTTTTTAAAGCATATATTTGTGCCGCAAGAAGTGGTCCGATTCCTGCATTAGCTTGCTGCGTACGGTTGGTCTGCGAGCGTCCGTGGCTCGCATCCAGGCCGGTGGCTTGGTATGATTGAGAGCCTCGAGCCCGTTCGTTCGGTCGGTCGCTCCAGGAGCCGCCAGACGCAACGAAGATTCGGTTGCAGCAATACAGGTTGAGCCAAATGTCCCAGGAAGAACAAGCGAACCAGCAGTCCGATGTGCTTGATAAAGCCCCGGAAGGTGGCGCTGCGCCTTCTTCCAGCAGGCGACGTTTCATCGCCGGCCTGGCGACGGGCTCGATCGTCATGACCGTTGCCAGCCGTCCGGCCATCGCCGGGGGTGGTGGTGGCAAGGGCGACTGGAAGAAGGGCGCCTGGTGCACCCCGTCCGCCTGGGTGTCGGGCAATCTGTCCCAGAATCAGAGCAGGCAGAGCTGCGGCGGCCGCAGCCCCGGTTACTGGAAGGCCAACGCCAATCGCTGGCCGTCCAAGTACAAGCCGGGTTCTTGCGCGAGGGGCGGCAAGGGTAACTGCTCCGACTACAAGAACGACGGCACGGCCTTCCACCAGTACAAGGGCGGTCCGTTCGCGGGTTCGTTCTTCGGCAACAAGTCGATGATGCAGGTACTGTGGCTGCAGGGTCACAGCGACCCTCACAAGCTCGGCGCCCATATCGTCGCCGCGTTCCTCAACGCTTCGACGATCGCGAACTACGGTATGACACCCTCCATGGTGGTCGATATCTGGTATCAGCTCAGCACGCGCGGCTTCTATCAGCCGTCCCCGGGCGCGCCGGTGATGACTGCGGAAGAGGTGGTCCTCTTCATCCAGAACACCTTTGACGGCTGAGCTCTGCCGGCGCAACGCGCTTAGCATCCGATAGGCATGGAGCAAGCCGGAGGCTGGCGTATCATCCCTGGGTACGAGCTGCTGTGGTTCGAAGGTGACGACGGCCACGTCGTCTATCACGGCGGTTCCGGTGATACCCATCTCATCGATGACGCGGCATCGGCCTTGTTGCGGCTGCTGCAGACCGGACCGCAGACTTCACTGGTGCTGAGCGCCCGGCTCGTCGCCGAGGACAGAGTCGCGGCTGATGAGGCGCCGGAGTACACTGCGATGCTGTTGCAAGAACTCGCCCGTCTGGGGCTGGTGGAGCCCTGCCCTTGATAGTCGCCGATCTTACCGATGCCGAGCTGCGCGCCGCCCTGCAGGGTGATGGGCTGGATATTCGCACCGGTCCGTTTGCATGCCGTATTCGCTCGGCACTTCCCGATGTCGCAGACAATATCGCTCTGCTTTATGCCGATCAGCCGCTGAGGCGGCCGGACGAATTCACGGATTTCGACGTGCGCATCGCGCCGCCCCGCGGTTTGCGGCGCTGGTGGCGGCCGCAGGTGCTGTTTCGGTATGACGACTGGGTGCCATTCAAACCGCTGCCGGCCGATCAGGCGGTCCCCATGCTCGAGTGGGGGCTGAACTGGTGCGTATCGAGCCATGCGCATCAGTACCTGATCCTGCACGCCGCTGTGCTCGAGAAGCATGGGCGCGCGCTGATCTTTCCCGCGCCGCCGGGATCGGGCAAGAGCACCTTGTGCGCGGCGCTCGCATGCCATGGCTGGCGATTACTGTCGGATGAACTTGGCCTGATCGATCTGGAGAATGGTCACTGCCACGGTCTGGCCCGGCCCGTGAACCTCAAGAACCGCTCCATCGAAGTGCTGCAGGAAAGGTTGCCCCAGGCGGTGTTTTCGCGGTCCTTTCACGATACCGCCAAGGGCACCGTCGCCCTGATGCGTCCGCCGGAGGACAGTGTGCGCCGCGTGGCGGAGCCGGCCATGCCCGGGTGGATCGTGTCGGTACGCTACGAGGCCGGCGCGCGCACCCACTTCAGGGCGTGCGGGAGGGGGCGCATGTTCATGCAGGTCGCGGACACTGCCTTCAATTACATTCTGCTGGCTCAGCGCGGCTTCCGTGCTCTGGGTCGCCTGGTTCGCGCCAGCGACTGCTACGAACTCGTCTACAGCGACCTCGACGAAGTCCTCGCCCTGTTCGA
>CAZOOF010000064.1:0-8859 GCA_964581365.1 uncultured Chromatiales bacterium | reverse complement strand
GCGCGCTCGCGCCCGGCGGCGGCGATCCGGCGCAACTCTTCGGGGTGCTCGGCGAGGAACTGCAGATTGTCGGCCAGGGAAACGGCTGAGCCGGGATCGAACAGCAGTCCGCTTTCCCCATGCTCGATGATTTCGGGCACGCCGCCGGCATTGGTGCCAATGACCGCTACGCCACCGCGCATCGCCTCGATCAGCACCAGTCCGAAGGATTCGCGCTCGCTAGCCAGCACGATCACATCGAACTCCGGCATCATGCGCTGAGCCGAAGGCACGAAGTCGGCGAAGGTAACCATATCCTGCAGATTGTTGCGCTGGACTTCTTCCTTGAGTGAGGCCAGGTAGGTGGGATCCATGGCGTGGCCGATGATGCGGGCCTGCGCATTCACACCGCGATCGCGCAGAATCTTCATGGCTTCGATCAGCACATGCTGGCCTTTGCCGTGCTCGATGCGGCCGAACTGTCCGATCGCGAGCGGGCCTTCGGCGCGCGGCTCGGCCTTGGATGCATCCTGTTCGGGAGTGGGGACGCCGAGATAGACCAGCTCCAGCGCCTGCGGCTCGAGTGGCAGGTGACGCCGGGCATCGTCCAGCATCGTCTTGCTGAGAGTGATGTAGCAGTCTACCTCGCCGTAGATGAAGCGATGATATAGATCGTGTTTGCCGCGGGTGATGTTCATATGGCGGGAATGAACCAGCCGTACCCGCCTCCTGCTCAGGCGTTTCGCCAGCGCCGCGAGCGGCAGATCGCGGGACCAGTGGATGTGGACAACGTCGATGCGCTCCCGCTCAAAGTACCTCGCCAGCCGCATCGCCGCGATCAGCGGAAACTTGTCGAACCAGGTCCGGAACTTCCTGGTCGAAACGAGTTGCTCGTCGAGACGCTGCGCCAGCAGCGTGCCGGGTGCGACGATGGCGCGGCAGTCGCGCCCACGCTCGCGCAGCAGCGTGGAGAGGCGTGCCACGTAGAGCTCCAATCCGCCGTGACCGTCGGACAGGCAGAGCTGCAGAATCCGGTTGCTGCTGACTTCCGGCCGCTCCGGCTGACCACGCACCCAGAGGTCAGCGTACTTGACGAAAGTCGAGTGGGCCGAAAGCAGAGCCAGCAACAGGCCGGCGCGGCCGTCCAGCAGGCCGAGACGGAATACATACATGCGCAGAAAGCAGCCGATCGCGTGATAGATACCCTGCAGCAGTGAGGCCTTGCGCCCGCGGCGCTGGCGCTGTTCGGCCCAGGCGGCCGCATACTGTGCAGACTTCACCAGATAGCGATTCATGTTCTCATAGGTGAAGTGGAGCAGATCGTTCTTTAGGCTTTCCACGCGCATGCCGACGTCCAGGACCACGCGCTCGTGTACCAGTGCATCGTTGTAACGCGCGCGATTGCGCGGATACAGGCGCAGCACATGATCCGGGTACCAGCCGCCATGATGAATGTAGCGGCCGAAGCACCATGACAGCCGCGGAAGCGTGTAGGCGCAGTAGCGATCGTCGTTGCGCAGCACGTCCTGGATCTCCGCGGCGAGCGCCGGGGTGACGCGCTCATCGGCATCGAGCATCAGCACCCAGTCACAGGATGCGAGCGCCTGCGCCCGTTGACGCTGGATGCCGAAGCCCCGCCAGTCGGCAGCCGATTCGACGCGGGCGCCGTGGCGCCGGGCCCGTTCGGCGGTATCGTCAGAGCTGCCGCCATCGATGACGACGATTTCATCCGCCCAGCTGATGCTCTCGAGGCAGTCGTCGATGTTGCTGGACTCGTTGCGTACGATCAGGCAGACGGTGAGTGATGCTCTGTTCATGCCGGTGCTCCGGCGGCGTGCAAGCGCCTCAATTCGTCGAAACGCTCGATCACGTCATCGACCTGTATCAGTTCCATGGCTCCGGGCACCTCGATTTTCTGTCCCCAGCGCAGTTCGGTTGCCGGGCGTCGCATGAATTTTCTCGCTGCCTCGTCATAGCGGTCAACCGTCCACCGCAGGTCCGAGTACGGGCCGGAACGGCGTGGATCGGTGCATGCATACAGCCCCAGAACCGGCGTTCCCACGGCATTGGCGATATGTACCGGTCCGGAGTCCGGCGCCAGCAGCGCGCCCGCGCGCGCGAGCAGTGCGATGAACTGCTTGAGCGTATCCTTGCCGACCAGATCGATCGCTGGCGCCTTCATGTTTTCGATGATGGCGTTGGCGGTGGCGCGCTCGAGCGCGCTGCGTCCGCCGCACAGCGCAATGCGCCAGCTTGCGGCGGCGGCGTGATCGGCTACCGCGGCGTAACGTTCCGCCGACCAGTTGCGCAGCGCATGGCTGGAACAGGCCGAGATGATCAGGGTTGGCTGCTCACCAGGGAGCTGTTCTTCCGCCCATCGATGGGCTTCGTTAGGAACCGGCAAGCGCCATTCCACCTTGTCCTGCTGCAGACCGAGCGGGCGCAGGAAGTTGCTGAACACGTCGAGGACATGATGACCGTCGGCCGGAATGCGTTCGTTGATAACCAGTCCGTGTCCTTCCTTGCTTCGAGCGTGATCGTAGCCGATCCGGCGCTGTGCCCGTATGCCGCGGGCGAGGAGGTTGGCGCGCAGTGCTAGCTGCATGTGCAGGAGGACGTCGAATCGCCGGGATCTCAGGCTGCGCCACAACTGACGCATGCCACGGAACCCCGAGCGCTTGTCGTAGACGAGGAACTCGACGCCGTCCATGCCTTCGAGCAAACGGTGTTCCGGATACCCGATGATCCAGGTCAGGCGGGTCTCGGGCCAGCAACGCTGCAGCGCGCGGACCACCGGGACGGCGTGCGTTACATCGCCCAGGGCGGACAGCCGGAGCAGGCAGAGCGTACGAGGAGCCGCGGACAACTCATTCAGGCTGATGGCGGCGTCCCGTCAGCGGAGTCGACCAGGGTATAAATGGTTCCGCAATAAGGGCAGCGCGATTCGCCTTCCTGTTCGATGGGCAGGAAAACACGCGGGTGCGAATTCCACCGGCTCATGCCTGGCATGGGGCAGTGCAGCGGCAGGTCCGCGCGCGTCACCCGGTAATGGCGCTGCGCGTTCGGCTGGATGGACCCAGTCTGTTCGCTATGGGTGCTGCTCATGCTGTCTCCTCCGCTGCCGTGTCCTATATATAGGTCAGCCATTCAGGGTTCTGTTCGCGCCGGCCGTGAACCTGATCGAAATACGTGCTCTGCAGGCGTTCGGTGATCGGGCCGCGGGTACCATTGCCGATGGCGCGGCCGTCGACGATGCGAATCGGGGTCACCTCGGCGGCGGTGCCGGTGAAGAAGGCTTCGTCGGCGACGTAGACTTCATCGCGCGTGATGCGCTTTTCGCGCACTTCGATGCCGAGCTCTCCCGCGAGACGGATGATCGTGTCGCGGGTGATGCCGTCGAGCGCCGAGGTCAGCTCGGGCGTGTAGAGGCGTCCGTCACGGACGATGAAGATATTCTCGCCGCTGCCTTCAGCCACATATCCCTCGGTGTCGAGCAGCATCGCTTCGTCGCAGCCCGAGGCCAGCGCTTCGTTCAGTGCCAGAATCGAGTTGACGTAGTTGCCGTTGGTCTTGGCCTTGCACATCGTCACGTTGACGTGGTGCCGGGTGTAGGACGAGGTGCGAACCCGAATGCCCTTCTCCAGGTTCTCCGCGCCCATGTAGGCGCCCCAGGCCCAGGCGGCGATCACGACATGGGTCTTCAGATTGTCGGCGCGCAGGCCCATGCCTTCCGCGCCGTAGAAGCACATCGGACGAATATACCCGGACTCCAGGCCGTTTTCGCGGACCACCGTGCGTATGCCTTCGTTGATCGTGTCCCGATCCCAGGGCATCGGCATGTTGAGGATGTGCGCGGACCGGAACAGGCGATCGGTGTGCTCCTGCAGACGGAAGACGGCCGGGCCACGCGCGGTGCGATAGGCGCGGATGCCTTCAAAGACGCCGAGACCGTAGTGGAGCGTGTGCGTGAGCACATGCACGCGCGCCTCCCGCCAAGGCACCAGTTCGCCATCCAGCCAGATGACGCCGTCTCGATCGTCCATTCCTGCCACGCTCATGCCGTACTCCTGAAGATTTGCCCGATGGAACCAGACCCAGAGAGCTGTTTGCCGGGAGGGAAAACACGTCTCTGGCCCCGATGTGCGAGCCATGGATTGTAGCCTAAAAACGGGCGCCGGTTCATCGCGGCGATGCCTCCCGGCGGGCCGAATCGATCAACTCATGCCAGACCGAGGTGACGGTCTCGCGCTCGGTGGCAAACTCGTCCGCCGGGGTCAGGGCGGGTGAGATCTCCTGCAGGGCCAGGCGATGGACCCGGCTCCGGAGCGCCCGGTAGGCATCGATCATGGCCGCGGCCTCGCGCTCATCCAGCAGACCCTCGTTCTTCAGGGTTTCGAGCAGACGGATGTTGTCGGTCCAGCGCAGCAGTTTCGGATGGGTCGCCGCCCAGCGCAGCACCGCATACTGGACGATGAATTCGATGTCGACGATGCCGCCGCGATCCTGTTTGAGGTCGAAATGCTGCTCACTCCCCCGGCTGAGTTCGCGCCGCATGCGCTCGCGCATGTCCTCGATTTCGGCGGCCAGGACAGCGCTGTCTCGCGGGCGGGCGAGCACCAAGTGTCGCAGCTCCTCGAAGCGGCGCGCCACGGCAGGATCGCCGACGGCGGCCACGATCCGGGCTCGCACCAGTGCCTGATGTTCCCAGGTCCAGGCCTGGTTGCGCTGATATTCCTCAAACGCATCCATCGAGCTGACCAGCAGTCCCGAGCTCCCGCTCGGCCGCAGCCGCAGATCGACCGGGTACAGCACTCCGGCCGGGGTGTGGGCGCTCAGCATGTGGATGATGCGCTGCCCGATGCGGGTGTACACCGATCCGGCAGCATTCTCGGCGCTGCTGCCATGGAGAAAGACGATGTCGAGATCGGAACCGTAGCCGAGTTCGATACCGCCCAGCTTGCCGTAGGCAACGATGGCGAAACCACGATCGATCGCTTGCCGGTACTCCTCGTTGCGGGCCACGGTGTGAGCGACCGCCAGCTGCAGTACGGTGGCGAGACAAACCTCGGCAATGTCGGTCAGGTGGTCGCTGACCACCATCAGCGGCATGCTGCCCCTGATGTCGGCAGCAGCGACGCGGAGTACGTTCGCCTGCTTGAACTGGCGCAACGCTTCCATCTGCTGTTCGAGGTCGTTCTTCTCGACAGCGGACAGGCGGGCTGCGATTTCGCTCTCGAGAGCCGGGCGCGTCAGCGGTCTTTCCAGGGAGCTAGGGTCGATGAGTTCGTCGAGCAGCAGGGGCTGTTCGCCGAGCATGCGGGCGATCCACGGACTGGCCGCGCACAATTCGACCATTTGCGTCAGCACCATTGGATTGTCCGCCAGCAGGGCCAGATAGGCGGTGCGGCGGGCGACGTGCTCGATGAATTCCAGTACGCGGGGCAGGGTGGTTGCTGGATCTGATGCCATCGCGACGGCTTCCAGCAGCATGGGCATCAGCCGGTCCATGCGGGAGCGGCCGAGCGCGCTGAGCGAGCGATAGAGGTAACTGTCTCTCAGCGCCGCAAGCCGTCTCCAGCCCTCATCTCCGAAACCGGGAAGCGGGCCTCCGGCCAGACTCTCCACCTCCACGGGCGCTGCGGCGAGCCGGGCCGGAATTGCGGCGGCGGCATTCCAGAGCGCGGCGTAGTCGGGACCGGATGCGCTGACGGGTCTGCTGCGCGCGGCGCCGGCGAAGATGTGGTCGAAGTGCTCGCGCACCCGCTGTCGATGCGAGTTCAGAGTCTGCTCGAAGCCATCGGCGCCTTCATGTCCCATCGTCCAGGCCAGGCGTTCCCGCTCCGGCGTGGATTGAGGGAGCCGGTGGGTCTGTTCGTCGGCGAAGATCTGCAGGCGGTTCTCCAGGCGGCGCAAATAGCTATAGGAGCTTGCGAGTTCTCGACTGGTTTCCACGGGCAAATGCCCGGCTTTCGCCAGCCGATCCAGTACCACGAGGATGCGCTGTTCCCGCAGCGCCGGTTCGCGGCCACCCCGGATCAACTGATAGGTCTGGCCGATGAATTCGATTTCGCGAATGCCGCCGGGGCCGCGCTTGATGTCGTCCTCCATGCCGCGCCGTGCCGCTTCACGATCGATCATCGACTTCATTTCACGCAGCGAATCGAATACGCCGTAGTCCAGATACTTGCGGTAAACGAACGGGCGCAGCAGACGGAGCAGGGCATCGCCGGTCGCCCGGTCGCCGCCGACCGGACGAGCTTTGATCATCGCATAGCGTTCCCACTCGCGGCCCTGGATCTGATAGTAGTCCTCGATCTGCGCCATGCTCATGGCGAGTGGGCCGGCATCGCCATAGGGCCGCAGGCGCAGGTCGACGCGAAAGACGAACCCGTCCTCGTCGATCCTGGAGAGGGTATGGACCAGCTGTCTGCCGATCTCCTGAAAGTGATCGTTGTGCTGCCTGCTGCGGGGACCTGCGGTTTCGCCGTCGGCGGCGTAGGCATAGATCAGATCGATGTCGGAAGAGAAATTGAGCTCCCAGGCGCCGAGTTTGCCCATGCCGAGCACCGCCAGCCCTATGGGATTTCCTGCGGCATCGCGCGGCTGGCCGTCCTCCTGTACCGCCCAGTGTGTCAGCCGCGACAGAGCGCAATCGATCGCTGCTTCGGCCAGCCAGGAGGTTTCCCTGAGTGTCGTTTCGAGCCCGCTCCATCCGCACAGATCGCGCCAGGCGATGCGCACCATTTCTCGGCGGCGCAGGCGGCGCAGCGTCTTCATGAGCGCCGCTTCGTCCGTGCAGGAGCTGGTGTAACGGGACAGGCGGTGCTGGTAGCCGTCCGGGCCATAGTTGTGCAGCAGGTCGCCGCTGTCCAGGAGGTCGGTGAGCATGGCGGGATCGAGCGCGCAACTCTGGGCCACAAACCGGCTTCCCGCCCAGACCTGTCCGAGCGTGGCGAGGATCTCGGTATTGCGGATCACGGGCTGCCCGGCGTCTGCGCAGGCCTCGGCGTAGGCTTCCCAGGCGCGTTCGACCTCGGCTCGCAGCGGAGCGGGGACGCGCCTGGTCAGAGCTGGTGGAACTGAATGCAACTTGTCGTCGCTCCGGGCATTTGTTTCCGCTTCCGGAATTCCGGCGGGGGCGGGCGGGACGAGCGCTCAATGTATGGCGGCGGCCGGCCGATACAAGCTATCGGATCATCCCCGTCGCCGCAAGGCACAAGCAAAGAGGCAGTTATGGAGTTCGCCGACTATCTGAAGCTCATGGTGTCCCGCGAGGGATCGGATCTCTATCTCACGGTTGGTGCACCTCCCTGCATCCGTGTACACGGTCAGATGGTGCCTGTCGATAAGACGCCTCTGGCGCCGGGATCGACCAAGCAGATTGCATACAGTCTGATGTCGCCGGAGCAGCAGGCGAGCTTCGAGAAGAATCCCGAGATGAACCTGGCGATTTCAGCGACCAAGGTCGGCCGTTTCCGCGTCAATATCTTCAAACAGCGCAATCAGATCGGTCTCGTCATCCGCAATATCAAGACGCGGATTCCGACCATGGAAGAACTCGGCCTGCCGCCGATTCTCAGTAAGCTGGTGATGCAGAAGCGCGGCCTGATCCTGTTCGTCGGCGCGACCGGCTCCGGTAAGTCCTCTTCGCTCGCGGCGCTGATCGATTACCGCAACAGCACCAGCGCCGGACATATCATCACCATCGAGGATCCGATCGAGTACATCTATGCTCACAAGCGCTCGATCATCACCCAGCGCGAGGTCGGTGATGACACCGCCAGCTACGAAGAGGCCCTGAAAAACACGCTGCGTCAGGCGCCTGACGTCATTCTCATCGGCGAGGTGCGCGATCGCGAAACCATGGAGTACGCCATTTCCTTCGCGGAAACCGGACACCTGGCGATCTCGACGCTGCACGCGAACAACGCCAACCAGGCATTCGATCGCATCATTAACTTCTTTCCTGAGGAGCGGCGCAATCAGCTGCTGATGGACCTGTCGCTGAACGTGCGCGGTATCGTGTCCCAGCGTCTCATCCCGACGCTGGATGGCAAGCGTGTCGCTGCATTCGAGGTGCTGATCAACTCGCCGCTGGTGAGCGATCTGATCCTCAAGGGCGAGATCCACAAGATCAAGGAAGTGATGGAGCGTTCGGAGAATATCGGTATGCAGACCTTCGACGGCGCGCTCTACAAGCTGTACAAGGCCGGCCGCATTTCCTATGAAGAAGCGCTGCGCAACGCCGACTCGCAGAACAATCTGCGTCTGCGCATCGATCTCGAGGAGAAGGATGCCGAACGCAGCAGTGCGGCCGACAAGCTGCACTTGGCGGACAGTGACGATGGCAGGCCGGGATTCCGGGCGCTGTCGATGTGAGCGGGCGAAGCGCCTCTGAGTTACCGGCCTGGAACCGCCGCGGGCCGCCCCTTTATGCAAAAAAAAACGCCCCGGTTTCCCGGGGCGTTTGTCATGGCCGCAACGGCAATGATTACATCATGTCGCCCATGCCACCCATGCCGCCCATGCCGGCACCAGCGCCCGGCTTGTTCTCCTGCGGCAGTTCAGCCACCATGGCTTCTGTGGTGATCATCAGACCGGCCACCGAAGCGGCGTTCTGCAGCGCCGTGCGGGTAACCTTGGTCGGATCCAGGATGCCGAATTCGACCATGTCGCCGAAGGTGTCATTGGCGGCGTTGTAGCCGAAGTTGCCCTTGCCCTCGACAACCTTGTTGAGCACCACGGAGGGCTCTTCACCGGCGTTGGCGACGATCTGGCGCAGCGGCTCTTCCATGGCGCGACGCGCGATACTGATGCCGACGTCCTGATCGGCGTTGTCACCCTTCAGGTCCTTGATGGCCTGCAGCGCGCGCACCAGGG
>CAZOOF010000063.1:0-8899 GCA_964581365.1 uncultured Chromatiales bacterium | reverse complement strand
AGGAGCGCTACACCATCGTCATCGTCACCCACAACATGCAGCAGGCGGCGCGCGTTTCGGATTACACCGCCTATATGTATCTGGGCGAGTTGATCGAATTCGGGGATACTCTGTCGATCTTCACCAACCCCTCACAGAAGGCGACCGAGGACTACATCACCGGTCGCTACGGCTGATTCGCGGAGTGAGCATCATGGATACCGATTACAAGACACTGGGAAAGCATATCTCGCAGCGTTTCAATACTGAGCTCGAAGGGCTGCGCAACCGTGTGCTGACGATGGGCGGGCTGGTCGAGCAGCAGGTCGCCAACGCGGTCACTGCCTTCGTCAACGGCAATATCACCCTGGCCGAGGAAGTGATCGCCAACGACATGCGCGTCAACAGCATGGAAGTCGGCGTGGACGAGGAGTGCACGCAGATCATCGCGCGCCGGCAGCCGACGGCAAGCGATCTGCGCCTGATCATCGCGGTCATCAAGACGATCACCGATCTGGAGCGCATGGGGGATCTTGCGGAGCGAATCGCGCGCATGGCGCTGCACATTGCCGACCAGGACCGCGCTGGCCGCGCCAGCCAGTTCGACGAGATACGCCTCATGGGAAATCATGTCGCTGCCATGGTGCACGACACCCTCGACGCCTTCGCGCGTCTGGATGTCGAGGCGGCATTGGAAGTGCCCCGCAATGATCTCGCCGCGGATCGTCAGTACGAGGCGATCATGCGCCAGCAGATCACCTTCATCATGGAGGATCCGCGCTCCATCCGCCGCTCACTCGATGTCATGTGGGCAGCGCGCTCGCTGGAGCGCATCGGCGATCATTGCCGGAATATCTGCGAATACGTGATCTATCTGGTGAAAGGCAAGGACGTGCGCCATATCAGCATCGAAGAAATGGAGCAGGCCGCGCGAGGCGATCGCTAGGATTGCGATGTCACTGCCTCCCCTTGACCCGCCGCGCGTCAGCGGCGGGTCATTCGCAGCGCGCCCCCGGCCCTGTAATTTTTGACCGCATCTTTACTCTGCCTGCCATTCCCGATATCTTCTCTCCACCCAGGTGTCCTGCGGAGCGTTCGCTCCGGGGATGAAACGGGAAGTCGGTGCGTCGCGGGTTTTATCCCGTGACAATCCCGACGCTGCCCCCGCAACGGTAGGCGAGTAAAGGGCCGGCATCAGCCACTGTGCTTGCGCACGGGAAGGCGCCGGTTCCGGATCGAGAGATCCGCTCGCGAGCCCGGAGACCGGCCTGGGAGGAACCGTGGAAGTCGCGGCGGGCGACCTGGCTGGTGCTGAATACTTCGCAGCTCCCGTATTGTCCGTTCTTCGCTTCTTCCGCGGCGATCGTTTCGCTTGCGCACGCGGGTGTGCGCGATGAACGGAGTCTCTCATGTCTGATCTGTCTTTTCCCGGGCGGGCGAAGCTGCTGCTCGCCGCCGGTTTCGTTACCGTTTTTTCTCCTTTTGCTGAAGCCCGTGAGGCGGTGGTCGTCACCGCAAACCGTACTGCCCAGGCCGCCGACCAGGTGCTGGCGCCGGTGATCCTGATCGAGCGCGAGGAACTGGAACGGCTGCAGGCCGCCGATCTGGGTGAAGTGCTGCGCCTGCATGCCGGGCTGGATATCGGCCGTAACGGCGGACCCGGGCAGGCGACTTCGTTGTTCATGCGCGGCACCGACAGCAATCACGCGCTGGTGATGATCGACGGGGTGCGCATGAATCCGGCGACCATCGGCGGAGCGGCGATCCACAACCTGGATCCCGAACTGATCGAACGCATCGAGGTGGTGAAGGGACCGCGGTCCTCCCTGTATGGATCGGATGCCATCGGTGGCGTGATCAACATCATCACCCGCAAGGCTGCGAAGGGCATGCAGGCAGACGCTTCGGCCTCTACGGGCAGTCATGGCAGCAGGCGGTTCAGCGCTGGATTGAGCATGGCTGAAACTGATTTCCGTTACGGCCTGCGCGCGTCCGTTTATGACTCGGATGGCTACGCGCCGCTGCTTGCCTCGCCGATCGAAGCGGGTCACGAGCGTGTCTCTCTCGATGCGCATGCCGGCGGGCGCATCGGAGCGCTGGATGTCGAGCTGAGCCATTTTCGCGTCTCCGGCAACACCGAGTACGTGGACGCTTTCACCCTGGCGCCGCTCGACCAGGATTTCCTGAATACGGTCACCGCGCTGCGGCTGGAAGCAACACCAGCGGAGAACTGGGCGACGCGGCTTCGTCTCAGTGAAATTCGTGACGAGATCGATCAGAACCAGGGTGACGACTTCGCCCACACGCAGCGGCTCGCCATCGACTGGCAGAACGACGTGCAGCTCGGGCGCGCGCAGCTGCTCACCGCGGGTATCGAGCTGATGCGCGAAGAGGCGGACGTCTTCAGCTTCGGCAGCGGTTTCGAGGAGGAGCGCGATATCGCCGCGGTCTATGTGCAGGACGCTATCGAAGCCGGTTCGCATCGCGGCCAGCTCGCCGCCCGCTATACCGATTACGAGGGTTTCGGCAGTCACGTGACCTGGGATGCCCAGTACGGCTACCTGATCGCGGCTGAAACACGGATCACCGCCTCGGTGGGCACCGCGTTCCGCGCGCCGGATCAGACCGACCGCTTCGGCTTCGGTGGTAATCCGGATCTGGCGCCCGAGAAGTCCCGCAATGTGGAGCTCGGTCTGCGCCACCGTTTCGCCCCGGCGCATGGTGTTGCGCTGCAGGTGTTTCAGAACGACATCGACAATCTCATCGAGTTCGTCGGCACGCGCGGGATGACCAATCTGGGAGAAGCGCGCATCCGTGGCATAGAGCTCGGCTATGACTGGAGCCAGGGTCCGTGGCGTTTGAATTCCTCAGCGACGCTGCAGGATCCGCGGCTGCGCAGCGGCGGTCAACTTCCGCGCCGCGCCAAACGCAGCCTGAACGCCGCCATCGTGTACGATGCCGGCCGCTGGCAGCTGGGCGCCGACGTATTGACTACCTCTTCCCGCCGCGACTCTGAGTTCAGCGACGCGGTGCTGGGCGGCTACACGCTGCTCAACGCATCGGCGCAGCTGCGGCTCGGGGATGACTGGGTGCTGCGCGGGCGGATCGAGAACCTGTTCGACAAGGATTACGCGCTGGCGGACGGATACCGCACCGCCGGGCGCGAGGCGCGCATCGAGCTCGCCTGGCGCTTTGGAGCCAGTCTGCAGTGAGCATGAGGGCGCGCATGCCAGCGTTCTTCGCCCTGTCGGCGGCGCTGCATGTTGCGCTCTTTGGCGCCTGGCTGGCATTCCGTGAGCCGGTGAGCGGCGCGGACATCCAGGTGGCTGCCATCGGCATCACCCTGAGACCGTCGATCGCACCTCTGGCCGAAACGGCCCGGTCAGAAGCTGACGCCGACCCTGCGGCTGCCCGGAACGAGCCGCGGGGCGAGGCGGATGAGCGGGGTCCGCATGCGGCGCCTCCGGTGGAGGAGTTTGCAGAAGCGCCAGCGCCGGAATCGATCCTCCCGGATCTTGCGGCTGGTGAAGAAGGTCCGGAAGCGGATGAGGCCGGTCCTGATCCGGCCGGCGAGCCATTGCAGGAATCACCGGCGGGGTCGGCCATCGCTTCCGGACAGTCTCTCTCACCGGTGACCCCATCTTCAGGTGATGAAGCGATCCGCGAGCAGGATGGCTCCGATCCGGTGGTGACAGCCGAGCAGCTTGCGATTCGCATTCATGAGGCGGTGCAACCGTACTTCGAGTATCCCCTGCTGGCGCGTAGGCGTGGCTGGGAAGGCGAGGTGCTGCTGGCTTTGCGTGTCGAGCCCGACGGAAGGCTCAGCGTCCTTCGCGTGCTGTCCAGCTCGGGATACAGGCTGCTGGATCGCGCCGCCGTGGAGGCGCTGGCCCGGCTCGAGCGGCTGCCGGATGCGCGCGGTCTGCCGCGCATGGGGATGGAAACCGAGCTGCCGGTACGTTACCGGCTCATGGATCCGGCGTGAAACGGGCGGGACCGGAGTTTCGCTTCCGGTCCCGCTGCCCGCTCTTGATTGCCGGCTGGTCAGAAGCGATAGACGAGTCCGGCGGAAATCGCTCTCGGGGTGCCGCCGAAATTGGTGCCGACCTCGTCACCATGCCCGCCGTCGGTGGCTTTGTAGCGGGCGTTGGCGTCATTGTCGGTGATGCTGGCGGCGGCATAGATTTCGATCTGGCGATCGAACTGATGAGCGATGCCGACGCCGAGATTGATCGCGCCGGAACTGCTCTGGCCGCGCCGATTCCCCGCATACATCAGCTGGCCGTCGATCCGGTTTTTCCCGAAGCGGTAGCTGCCATTGATGCCGATCATATCGCGGTCGAGCTCCGCCATCTCGGCGTCCGAGGTGTCGATGGTCTCGAAGATCAGGCCTGCGCTGCCGTTCGCTCCGATTGCATGCCGGGCTGCGAGCCGCAATCCGGTAACCCGTCCGTCGGTGTCGGGACCGTCGGGGCGATTGGTATTGAAGCCGAACCAGTGCTCGAGCGCACCGGAAAGTTCGAGCGGTCCGACCGTGTACCAGAAGGCGCCGCTAAGCGCCGCATTGTCATTGTCATCCGCGCCGCCATCGCCGCCTGACTGCCCCTGTGCCGCGTACATCAGTTCATATTCGAGCTCGTTCACCTTGTTCATGTAGATGATCGAATTCGCGGCGCGCACGTTCATCACGTTGGCGGATTCGGCGCCAGCGCCGAGAATGGCGCGCCGGTCGGCGACGGTGTCGGTGAGCACTGCCCAGCGCTTGCCCATCGTTTTGTACGGCGTGTCGTAGAAGCCGATACGCAGCTTGCCGTAGCGCGCATGCTCGAAGCCAAGGTAGGTGTTCCGGCTCGCCCAGCTGCCGCCGCCGGCATCACCGCGGTAGCCCTGTTCGATCTGCCATTGCAGCGTCCAGCTGGTGTCGAGCGGGTGCCTGCCGGCGAAGCGCAGATAGGAGCTGTTGCTGGAAATGCCGAGGTTGGTGCCTTCTTCCGTGCCGTCCGCGGGTTGTCCGTCGGTATCGCTGAGATCGGCCGAGAAGTGGATGCGTCCCGCTACCTCCAGTTTTTCCCCTGCAATCTGAATTGCGGCATGTGTATGGCTGGTGGCCGCCGCAGCAATCAGGGCCGTTCCCAGAGCCCACTTCCAGCGCCGATTTCTCATCGTTGTTTTCCTTGTGGTCAATTGAGGGTTGGGTGGAATTATACGGTCAAACACGTACGCTCTATGCGGTTAATCGATGTTCCCCGATGGTGCGTTCACGGCGACGGCGCACATCTCTGGTGCCTGCCGCGCTGCCATTTCCCAGTGCATTCACGCTATACCTCTGATCTGAAAGGGTGCTTCAGTCTGGTGCGTTTCTTGCTCCGGCGGTGCGGGGTTGTTGAACACTAGGAGAACCATAATGGACGAATTCATGTCCGGAGGGGATGTGCTGTTCATGCTCGTGGGCGCCGTCATGGTGCTGGCGATGCATGCCGGATTCGCCTTTCTCGAGGTGGGTACGGTACAGGCGAAGAATCAGGTCAATGCCCTGGTCAAGATCATCGGCGATTTCGGCGTTTCCACCGTAGCTTACTTTTTCATCGGCTACGGCATCGCTTATGGCATCGGTTTCTTCGATGGAGCCGCGGCGCTGTCGGAGCGCAATGCCTATGAGCTGGTGAAGTTTTTCTTCTTGCTGACCTTTGCGGCCGCCATCCCGGCAATCATTTCGGGCGGCATCGCCGAGCGGGCGCGCTTCTATCCCCAGCTCGCAGCGAGCTTCATGATCGTGGCGCTGATCTATCCGACATTCGAGGGCATCGTGTGGAACGGGCTGTTCGGATTCCAGGACTGGCTGGAGGCGCAGTTCGGGGCGCCGTTCCATGACTTCGCCGGCTCGGTGGTCGTTCACGCCATGGGCGGATGGCTCGCGCTCGCGGCGGTGCTGCTGCTCGGTCCGCGTCGCGGGCGTTACGGCAAGGGCGACGCCATCACCGCGCATCCGCCCTCCAGTATCCCGTTTCTCGCGCTGGGAGCGTGGATCCTGTCGGTCGGCTGGTTCGGTTTCAATGTGATGTCGGCGCAGTCGGTGGCCGGGGCCAGCGGGCTGGTCGCCCTGAATTCGATCATGGCCATGATGGGGGGCGTGCTTGCCGCCCTGTTCGTGGGGCGGGCCGATCCCGGGTTTGTCCATAACGGCGCACTGGCCGGGCTGGTGGCCATCTGCGCGGGCTCTGACCTCGTGCATCCCATTGGGGCGCTCGTCATCGGACTGGTCGCCGGAGCCCTGTTCGTATGGACCTTCATCCTCACGCAGAGCCGCTGGCACATCGATGATGTCCTCGGCGTCTGGCCGCTGCATGGCCTGTGCGGGGTGTGGGGCGGCATCGCGGCTGGCATCTTTGGACTGGAGACGCTCGGCGGCATGGGCGGAGTCAGCCTGGTGTCACAAGTGATCGGATGCGCTGCCGGGGTGCTGGTCGCGCTGGCCGGCGGCACCCTCGTTTATGGGCTGCTGCGCGCCACCGTGGGGATCCGCTTGAGCGCCGAGCAGGAGCATCTCGGCGCGGACCTGGCGATACACCGCATCCGTTCGACCCCGTCAGGGATAGAATATCGCGCAAAATCATAGACTTGACAGGGTTCGAGTGGGAGTTTTACCGATGCCCGGCGCAGTGGCCCGGGCATCGGTCCGGCTGGAAATGTCGGCGTCAAAGTAGTAGCTTAGAGGCCTTCGCCACTGCGTTACCAGGGGAGCATGAAACGCAAGCTATATATAAAGACCTTCGGCTGCCAGATGAATGAGTATGACTCCGCCAGGATGGTGGATGCCTTGGTTGAATGTGGTTTCGAGCTTGCGGAACAACCCGAAGACGCGGACGTCATCCTGGTAAACACCTGTTCGGTGCGAGAGAAGGCCCAGGAGAAACTGTTCTCTCAGCTAGGCCGCTGGCGCCCGTGGAAGCAGGAGCGGCCCGGTCGCGTTCTCGGTGTCGGCGGCTGTGTCGCCAGTCAGGAGGGCGAGGCGCTGCGCGAGCGTGCCCCCTATGTCGATCTGGTCTTCGGACCCCAGACGCTGCACCGCCTGCCGCAGATGCTCGATGAACATCTGCGTACCCACCGCCCGGTGGTGGACATCAGTTTTCCCGAGATCGAGAAATTCGATTGCCTGCCCGTTCCCCGGGCCGAGGGTCCGACCGCGTTCGTCTCGGTGATGGAGGGATGCAGCAAGTACTGCACTTTCTGCGTCGTCCCGTATACGCGCGGCGAGGAAGTCAGCCGCCCGTTCGAGTCGGTATTGCAGGAAGTGCGGGCGCTGGCCGCCCAGGGCGTGCGCGAAGTGACGCTGCTCGGCCAGAACGTCAATGTCTATCGCGGCATGACGGAGGACGGGGTCGAAGCGGATCTGGCGCTGTTGCTGCATTACGTGGCGGCGATCGATGGCATCGGTCGTGTTCGATACACGACCTCGCATCCGGTGGAGTTCAGCGACAGTCTGGTGCAGGCCTATGGTGAGCTGCCGCAACTCGCCGACCATGTGCATCTGCCGGTACAGAGCGGTTCGGACCACATTCTGGCGCGCATGAAGCGCGGCCACACGGCGCTCGAATATCGTTCCCTGATCCGCCGGCTGCGTCAGGCGCGTCCGACGCTCAGTTTGTCCTCGGATTTCATCGTCGGTTTCCCAGGCGAGACCGAAGCGGACTTCCAGGCGACGATGGATCTGATCGAGGAACTCCGTTTCGACCACGCCTTCAGTTTCATCTACAGTGCGCGGCCCGGGACGCCTGCGGCGGCATTGCCGGACGATGTCCCCCAGGAAGTGAAGGAAGAGCGGCTGGCGCGTCTGCAGTCGCGGCTCAATGAAATCGCCGCCGAATTCAATCAGACCATGATAGGTACCCGGCAGCGGGTGCTGGCCGAGCGTGTCTCGCGCAAGTCCGCCTCGGAGCTGGCGGGTCGGGCAGCGAACAACCGCATCGTGGTGTTTCCGGGCGATGCCCGGCTGATCGGTCGTTTCGTCGATGTCCGCATCGTCTCATGCAATATCAACTCGCTGCGCGGCGAAATCATCGCCGACACGGCAACGGACAGGACCAGTGAAGTCAGCGCAGCAATCTGTTGTTAAGCAGTTCGGCCCGGCGTCGTTGCGCCAGGCAGCATCGGAACCACGAGGATGAGCCCCGAGGCTGCGCCTGAAACCCGCGAACTCGTGCTCGAGCCCGAGGATAATCAGCGATTGGCCCGCCTGTGCGGTCAGTTCGATGAGAACCTGCGGGAAATCGAGCGGCGACTTGGTGTGGAGCTCAACAATCGCGGCAACGTCTTCCGGATCATCGGTCCGGAATCCTCGGTGGAGTCGGCGCGGCGCGCGTTGCTGCGCCTGTACGCCGATACCGAGGCCGGGGCACTGCCGGCCGCGCGCGTCCATCTCCTGCTGCAGGCAGAGGATGATGGCGCCAGAGACGGCGATCCCGCTCCGGAGGGCGAGGCGGCGCCGCTGGAGCGGACGCGCATCATCACCCGCAGCGGCGCCATCGTGCCGCGCGGCGTGAACCAGCGTCGCTACGTGGAAAATATCCGTTCCTGTGATATCAACTTCGGCATCGGGCCGGCCGGTACGGGCAAGACCTATCTGGCCGTCGCCTGCGCGGTCGAGGCGCTGGAGCGCGAGCAGGTGCGCCGGATTCTGCTGGTGCGGCCGGCGGTCGAGGCGGGCGAGCGTCTCGGTTTCCTCCCGGGCGATCTGGCGCAGAAGATCGACCCTTACCTGCGGCCGCTGTACGACGCGCTCTACGAGATGCTTGGCTTCGATCGCGTCAGCAAGCTCATTGAGCGCAATATCATCGAGGTGGCGCCGCTCGCCTATATGCGCGGACGCACCCTGAACGAATCCTTCATCATCCTCGATGAAGCGCAGAACACCACGACCGAG
>CAZOOF010000062.1:0-8912 GCA_964581365.1 uncultured Chromatiales bacterium | reverse complement strand
CGCGCGGCGGGACTGCAGGAAGTGATCGAGAGCGCCAGTCCGCACGCCCTGATCCGGATGATGATGGAGGGCGCTCTGGATCGCATCGCATCTGCCAAGGGGCACATGGAGCGTGGCGCGATCGCGGAGAAGGGCGCCCAGATCGGGCTGGTGATTTCGATCATCGACGGTCTGCGCGTCAGCCTCGACCGGCAGGCCGGAGGCGAGCTGGCTTCGAACCTCGACAACCTCTATGACTACATGATGCGCAGGCTGTTCGAGGCCAATGTGCGCAACGAGCCCGCCTACCTCGACGAGGTCGCGGGCTTGCTGCGTCAGGTCAAGGATGCGTGGAACGCGATTCCCGAGCAGCTCCACGATGCGCGTCCCGCGACGGCTGCCGGTCAATGAGTGTGGACGCCACCGCATCGGTGCTGGAGTGCAGCGAGCGCATGCTGGCTGCGGCGATAGCCGGCGACTGGGATGAGCTTGCCCGTCTGGAGCGCGAGCGGCGCGGGCTGCTGGGACACATGTTCGCACCTGAGGCGGTCATCGAGCCCGCAGCGCTTTCCCGGCTGGCGCAGATCAATGATGAGATCATCGCGCTCGGCGAATCGCATCGCAACGAGTTGCGCCGTACGCTGGAGGACGGCCGGGCCCAGCGCCGCGCCGCCGACGCCTATCGGGCCGGCGCCAGCTGAGGGCGCGCGGTTGTCCGCTTCGATGTCATCCGGTATGGTCCAACCATGAGCGAGAACGACACTGGCGGTTTCGGTAGCGGCCTCTGTTACGAGGACATGCTGCCGCTGCGCTGGCGGCGCAGCGAGGACGGCCATTCCCTGACCCGCAGTCTCGCGATCAGTCTCGGTAACGAACAGCTGCTGCGCCATCTGGCGGCGGTGGATGAGTTCCGCACCGAGGGCGGTGAGGATGATTCACCGACCGCCCATGATCTGCATCGCCTGGAAAGCAAGCTCGACCTGCTGATCGATCTCATGGGGGATCTGCTCGCCCGGCAATCCGATCTGCCCGAGCCGGTTGCGGTGCGGCTGTGTGCTGAAACCCTGGTCTGGACCTGCGCATCGCCCGATGCGCCTGCGCCCGGGGATCTGGTCGAGGCCGAAGTTTTTCTCAATCCACGCTATCCTCGCCCGCTGGTGATGTTCGGCGTCATCGAGACGGTTCAGGCCGTGGACGATGCCCGGGTGCAGGTCTCACTGCGCTATCGCGAATTGAGCGACGGCGTGCGCAGCGCGCTCGAAAAAACCATCTTCCGCCAGCATCGCCGCCTGGTTGCCCATGCGCGCCAGGGCGTCCGGCGCTAGCGCCTCCCTTCATCCCTCCTCAACGCACAGTCGCCCGGTGCCGGGTTTTTGACATCGTTGCGACTAATGGATTAGGCTGTGTGCACAGGGAAATCTCGGTCCAGGACAATATAGAAGAACACGCCGTGGAAGCGGCGAGACACTCTGGAGGGGAATGCGGATGGAGCCCGTTCTGATCATCGATCCTGATCGTCAGCGGTCGAAATGCCTGACTGCCGTTCTGAATCTGATCGATTACGAAGCAGTGGAGAGTGACGGAGCCGATGCGTCGAAAGCTCCGGAACAAAGTCCTGAACAGTTCGGCGCGGTGATTGTCGCCGATACCGGAGAAGGGATCGATCGTCTGATCGGCAGGTTGCGGGAGTGGGGGCCGCGGATGCCGATCATTCTGTTGCAGGACGGCAAGCCCCGTCTCCGTCTGTCCGCCGAAGCCCAGACCCAGGTGCTGGGCACACTGAACACTCCGGTCAAGTACAAAGAACTCACCAGTCTGCTGCAGCAGGCCGACGTGTTCCGCAAGGCCCGCAGTGGCGATGCCACCGCCAGCAGTTCACCCGAACTCTTTCGCAGCCTGGTCGGCAACAGCCGCGAGACCCGGCGCGTACGCCAGATGATCGAACAGGTCGCCGATTCCGACGCGACCGTGCTGATACTCGGCGAATCCGGCACCGGCAAGGAAGTCGTCGCGCGCAATATTCATTATCACTCCAGCCGGCGCAAGAAGCCGTTCGTGCCCATCAACTGCGGCGCCATACCCGGCGATCTGCTCGAAAGCGAACTGTTCGGTCATGAGAAGGGCGCTTTCACCGGCGCCATCAGCGCGCGCCAGGGGCGCTTCGAAATGGCCGAGGGCGGCACGCTGTTCCTCGATGAAATCGGCGACATGAGCATGCACATGCAGGTGAAGCTGCTGCGCGTGTTGCAAGAGCGGACCTTTGAACGCGTGGGCAGCAACAAGACGCTGACCGCGGATGTGCGCATTGTCGCCGCCACTCATCGCAATCTGGAAAAAGCGATCGAGGAGGGCAAGTTCCGCGAGGATCTCTATTACCGCCTCAACGTCTTTCCGATCGAGATGCCGCCGCTGCGCGAGCGCAGCGAAGACATCCCGCTGCTGATCCGCGAACTGATCACCCGGCTCGAGCATGAGAAGCGCGGCTCGGTGCGCCTGACACAGGCCGCCATACTCGCGCTGATGGATTACCACTGGCCGGGCAATGTGCGCGAACTCGCCAACACCATCGAGCGCCTGGTGATCATGCATCCCTACGGTGTGGTGGATGTGCACGATTTGCCGGCGAAGTATCAGCCCGAGCCGGGACAGGCCAGCGAGCGCATCACCGCCGCCACCCTGGTGCAGGAGCCTGCCCCGATCATGGTGGATGGGGTAGATGCGCCGCGACTGCCGCGTGACGGCATCGATCTCAAGCAGCATCTCACCGAGCTCGAGTGCAGTCTGATCAAGCAGGCACTGGAAGACGCCGAGGGTATCGTCGCCCATGCCGCCAACCGTCTCGGGCTGCGGCGGACGACGCTGGTGGAGAAGCTGCGCAAGTACGGCCTGCATCGCAACGATCATGTGACGTAAGCTTGACGCGCGTCGCACCTGATCATTTCTAACTATTTGTAATCCTTCCAGAAATATATTCAGGCATGCTAGTTGCTAAATGATCGGCACGACGGTTCCTCCCCGGAGCCGTCGGGATCATGGAGGTGGCTGCATGAATTCCGAACGCCCGCTAGCGGCGACCGATGACGATGGCGGACGCGCGAGCCTGCTCGATGTGCTGCCTGCCGGCGTCGTGGTGATGGACGCGCGCGGCCGCGTCACCGATTGCAATCCCGCTGCCGAATCCCTGTTGGGAGCACCGTTGATCGGTGAGACCTGGAGCGCGGTCGTAACCCGCGTACTCCCCGCGCGCAGTGGCGCCGGTTTCGAGGAAACCGACGGTGTGCCGCTCGCCAACGGCCGCATCGTCAACGTCGTGACCTCGCCGCTCGGCAGCCGCCGCGGTCAGGTGGTGCTGCTCACCGATGTGACCGCTGCCGGGGCCGCGCGCTCCGCGATTGCGCGTCAACGCCGGCTTGCCGCGATGGGCCAGACCATCGCCGGTCTGTCCCATCAGTTGCGCACGCCGCTGGCCTCGGCCCTGCTCCATGTTTCCCGGCTCGAACATCCTGAGCTGACGTCAAGCCAGCGTGAGCGCTGCATCGGAAAGCTGCGCGGCTGTCTCGATCATCTGGATCGGCTGGTGCGCGATCTGCTCGTCTGGGCCGGCGGCGGAGTCATGCGTGCCGGCGACTTCACCGTTTCAGAACTGATCACTGCCTTCCAGGCCCATACCGCTCCCATGCTGGCGGGCTGCCGCCTGGACATCGTCGACGACGCCGGAGACGCGCGCGTGCGAGGCAATCGCGATGCGCTGCTCACCGCGCTGCAGGCAGTGCTGGAGAATGCGGTACAGGCCTGCGCCGGCCTGCCGGGCGCAGGCCATCTGCGCCTGCTGGCGCGGCGCGCTGATGCCGAGGCGCTCGAGATCACCTTGAGCGACGACGGGCCAGGCATGTCCGCCGAACTGCGCGCGCGCGCTGCGCAGCCATTCCTGACCACCCGGGACAACGGCACGGGGCTCGGACTGGCGGTCGCCGAAGCCATCGCCCAGGCGCATGGCGGCGTGCTGTGGATCGACTCCCAGCCCGGGCTGGGAACCACCGTGGGCCTGCGCGTGCCGCTGGCGCAGTCCGTATCACCGGCCGTGATGAGCGAGGCCGTCGAATCGATGGAGAGTGTGCAATGAACGGGAAGCTGGTTCTTGTCGTCGAAGACGATCCGGATTTGCGTGAAGCGCTTGCCGATACGCTGACGCTCGCCGGATATGCGACAGCGGTTGCGACCGACGGCGGCGAGGCGATGGAAGTGATTGCGGCGCGTCGCGGTGAGATTGGCCTGATCATCAGTGATGTGCAGATGACCCCGATGGATGGGCTGGCCTTGCTCGCGCATACCCGCAGCCACTTCCCGGAGATTCCGGTGCTGCTGATGACGGCTTACGGCACTGTGCCGCGCGCGGTCGAGGCGATGCAGTCGGGTGCGGCCGATTATCTGGTCAAGCCATTCGACGGACAGGCGCTCATTGCCGCGGTGCAGCGTCACATCGAGCTCGACAGCGGTGAAGATGCGGAAATGATCTGCAGTGACCAGCGCAGCCGCTATCTGGCGGCGCTGGCGCGGCGGGTCGCCGGCACCGATGCCACGGTGATGATCACCGGTGAGAGCGGCGCCGGGAAGGAAGTGCTCGCGCGTTTTATCCACCGCCATTCTCCCCGCGCCGGCGGTCCCTTCGTCGCCATCAACTGCGCCGCGATTCCCGAGAGCATGCTCGAAGCCACCCTGTTCGGATACGAAAAGGGCGCTTTCACCGGCGCGCTGACGGCGACGCCGGGCAAGTTCGAGCAGGCGCAGCACGGCACGCTGCTGCTCGACGAGATCACCGAGATGGACATCGGCCTGCAGGCCAAGTTGCTGCGCGTGCTGCAGGAGCGGGAAGTGGAACGCCTCGGCGGCCGCCGCACCATTGCCCTGGACGTCCGCGTCCTGGCGACATCGAACCGTGCTCTGACCGAGGCGGTGGCTGCGGGCCGGTTCCGTGAGGACCTCTATTACCGGCTCAATGTCTTTCCCTTGCACATGCCCGCGCTGCGCGAGCGCAGCGACGACATCCTGCCGCTGGCACGAAGAATGCTTTCGAGGATGGCGCGTCTGCAGGGGCGGCGGGTGCCGGCGCTGGATAGCAGCGCTGAGGCGGCGCTGCTTGCGCACCCTTGGCCCGGTAACGTCCGCGAACTCGACAACGTCATGCAGCGCGCGCTGATCCTGCAGGATGGACCGCGCATCACAGCCGCCGATCTGCGCTTCGAGTGCGGACGCGATGCACCGGCTCTGGCGCAGGCGCAGGGCGGTGCGCTGGATGTAGAGCTGCGCGAGCGCGAGCGCGCGCTGCTGCTCGACACCCTGCGCGAGGTGGCGGGAAGCCGCAAGGCGGCTGCCGAACGTCTCGGCATCAGTGAGCGCACCCTGCGTTACAAGCTGGCGCGGATCCGCAAGGAAGGGATCGGAATTCCGGTCTGAGACATATCACAGACGACGCTGACAGGTGAGGTAGAGAAATGAGCGAAATCGGTGCGGCACAGATGCTTTCCCAGCTGCGGTCGATGGCCGCCGCTGCGGGTACCGGCCAGGCTCCGTTGCCCGAAGGCGTCGATCAGGTTCGCTTCTCCGAGCTGCTGATGAAGGCGGTGGATCATGTCAACGGATCGCAGCAGACGGTCAGCCGGATGCGTGAGGAGTTTCAGCTGGGCGGCCCGGTCGATCTGGCGGAGGTGATGATCGCGTCGCAGAAATCCAGCCTCGAATTCCAGATGCTGCTGCAGATGCGCAACAAGTTCATCAATGCGTACCAGGAAGTCATGAACATGCAGATCTGATTCCGGTCTTTGCGGCTCGGGTCCGATGGCACGAATGAAGTAATACGGGAAAAAGCGATATGGCGATGGTAAAGGCTGAAAGCATGGCGCTGCCGGCAAAGGGATTTTTCGCACTGCCGCTGGTGAGGCAGCTCGGGCTCATGGTGGGCCTGGCGGCGAGCGTCGCGATCGGAGTGGCGGTGGTGCTGTGGGCGCAGGAACCGGATCACCGCATGCTCTACGCCAATCTCAATACGCAGGACTCGGCGGCCATCGTCGAATCGCTGCGCAAGGCGGGCATCGACCACTCGCTTGCCGATGGCACCGCGACCGTGCTGGTGCCGGCCAATCGTGTGCACGAGGCGCGCCTGCTGCTGGCCGGGGAGGGACTGCCCCGAGGCGTTGGTTCCGGCTTCGAGCTTCTCGACAATCAGAAGGGTTTCGGTGTCAGCCAGTTCATGGAGAACGCCCGCTACCAGCGCGCGCTCGAGGGTGAGCTGGCGATGACTATCAGTGCGATCAGCTCGGTGCGCGGCGCGCGCGTGCATCTGGCCATTCCGCGGCAGACGGCGTTCGCCCGCAACCAGAAACGTCCTTCGGCTTCGGTGATGCTGGATATGTATCCCGGCCGGTCGCTGAGCGAGGCGCAGGCCGCTGCCATCAGTCATCTGGTCGCCTCTAGCATCCCCAATATGGATGCGGATCGCGTCACCATCATCGATCAGAACGGCCGCCTGCTCACGCCGGAGAGCGATCAGGACATGCGTCTCAGCGCCACGCAGTTCGAATACCGGCGGCGGGTGGAAGAGTCCTACATCAAACGCATCGAGGACATCCTGACGCCGATCATGGGTCCCGGGGCGGTGAAGGCGCAGGTCAACGCGGATATTGATTTCACCGTTACCGAGCAGACGCAGGAAATTTTCTCGCCAGATGAGCGCGTGCGCAGCGAGCAGCTCGTCGAGGAAACCGTGAGCGGCGGGCGTCTTCCGCTCGGCGTTCCCGGCAGCCTGTCCAACCAGCCGCCGGGCGAGGGAGTAGGGGCGGAGGAGGCCGCCGCCAGCGGCAGCAGTTCGCGCCGCAATGTGCGCAACTATGAGCTCGATAAGACCATCAGTCACAGCCGCATGGGCGGCGGCGTCATCCGCCGGCTGTCGGCAGCGGTCGTGGTCGATTACCGTACCGTGCCCGGCGAGGACGGCGCGCCGGTGCGGGCCTCGCTGAGCGAAGAAGAGATGGAGCGGATCACCGCGCTGGTGCGCGAAGCGCTCGGTTTCGAAGCCGAGCGTGGCGACAGCGTCAACGTGGTCAATGCGCCCTTCAGTATGCCCGCCGAGTCCGGTATCGAGGAGGCGCCCGAGGCCTCGCTGTTCGAGCGGCTGGATGTCGCCGGCATGCTGAAGCAGGCGGCGGCCCTGGTGGTGGTGCTGTTCCTGGTTCTTGGTGTGCTCCGGCCGGTGCTGCGTGATCTTGCCGCCCGTGGAGGACGCCTGCCTTCGGCGCCGGCGCTGCCCGTGGGCGACGCGGGACAGCTCGCCGAAGACCAGCTCACGCTGGGCGGGCCGGCAGCCACTGCGGCCCTGCCCAAGGCGGCGCCGAGTTTTGAGGAGAAGCTGGACGCGATCCGCAGTCTCGCCGCCAGCGATCCCAAGCGGGTCGCACAGGTGGTGCGCAACTGGGTGGCGACAGAGTGACGCGCAGAGGACATTTTCATGGATAGAAAGAAACAGATCGCCACCAGCAGCGTCAGCAGCGTCGATCGCGCGGCAATTCTGCTGCTCAGTCTGGGAGAGCAGAACGCGGCCGAGGTGCTCAAACTCATCGGGCCCAAGGAAGTGCACAAGGTAAGCAGCGCGATGGCGGGCCTGAAGCAGGTCTCGTCCGAACAGGCCGATGCGGTACTCAACGAGTTCGTCGATGCGGTGGAGAAGGAAACTTCCTACGCTGTGGGCTCGCGCGAGTATCTGCGCAATGTGCTGGTCAAGGCGCTCGGGGAAGAGCGCGCCGGCAACATTCTCGAGCGCGTGCTGTCGGTCGAGGATTCGGCCGGACTGGAGCAGCTCAAGTGGATGGATTCGCGCGCCATCGTCGATGTAGTCAAGCTGGAACATCCGCAGATCATCGCCGTGGTGCTGTCCTATCTCGATCCAGAACAGGCGGCCGAAGTGCTGGCGCATCTGCCGGAAAAGCTGCGCGCGGACGTGCTGCTGCGTGTCGCGGTGCTCGACCGCCTGCAGCCCTCGGCGCTGCAGGAGCTCAATCGCGTCATCGAGGAGCAGTTCCTCGGCAGCTCGGCGGGCAAGTCTTCGGGACTGGGCGGCGTCAAGGTGGCGGCCGACATCCTCAATCTGGTCGACCCGGCGGTCGAGGGCGTGATCATGGATCAGGTCGCCGAGTACAACAACGAGCTGGCGGCGCGCATCCAGGATCTGATGTTCGTGTTCGACGATCTGTCCGCCATCGGTGATCGCGACATCCAGACTCTGCTGCGTGAGGTGTCCACCGACACGCTGGTGCTGGCCCTCAAGGGAGCGGACGAGGCGGTCAAGGAGAAGATGTTCCGCAACATGTCGAAGCGCGCCGCCGAGATGCTGCGCGACGATCTCGAGGCCAAGGGCCCGGTCAGGTTGAGCGAGGTGGAGTCGGCGCAGAAGGAGATTCTCGCCGTAGCCCGACGCCTCAACGAATCAGGCGACATCTCGCTGGGCGCCAAGGGAGGAGAAGAGTATGTCTAGGGCAGAGAACGGCTTTGCCAGCTGTGTGCCCTGGCAGGCGCCGGTGATGGGACGAGCGGAGCCTGAGTTCAGCAATCAGCCGGCGCCGCCAGCGCCGGCGCTGCCTACCGCCGAGCAGATCGAGCGCATTCAGCGCGAGGCCTGGGAGGAAGCCTATGCGCGCGGCCGCGAGGAAGGGCTGGCGCAGGGCAAGGCGGAGGCACGGCAGCAGGCGAAGCGCCTGGCCGAGGCGCTGGACGTCCTGGCCCGGCCGCTGAGCGAACTGGACGAGCGCGTGGTGGAGGAAGTGGTGTCGATGACGTTGGCGATTGCCAGGCATCTCGTCCGTCGAGAGCTGCGCACAGATCCCGGACAGATCATCGGCGTGGTGCAGCAGGCGACGGCCGCATTGCCAGTGGCGGCGCAGCGG
>CAZOOF010000061.1:0-9805 GCA_964581365.1 uncultured Chromatiales bacterium | reverse complement strand
TCTATGGCTCGACTTCCCAGTTCGGGCCTTGCGGAGGAGAAGGCGTAGAAGATGGAGGAGCATGCGGCACCATATTCCGGGTAACCTCCGATGGCGCCTTTGCGCGACTTCATGCTTTCAAGAATGAATTCGAGATCCCGGCTGGTCCGCTGGCGCAGGGGCCTGACGGCCTGCTCTATGGGATGATCGCTATCGGTGGCAAGAATAACCGGGGATACATTTTTCGCATCGCCACCGACGGTAACGACCTCGAACCCGAAGTCGTCCATGATTTCAGTACGGCTGACAATCTGGGCGGGCCGGCTGGCGGCCTGACTGTGGGCGATGATGGCAATCTGTATGGGGTTGCGCAGGGCATCTTTCGTCTGAGCACTGCCGGTACGCTGACCACCCTGGTCACCACCCAAGAGATGTTGAATGCCTTTGGAGACCCCGGTCTCGGTGGTGCCGCGATAGGTTTGCTGGCCGGAAGCCTCATCTTCGGAAGCGACGGCCATCTGTACGGCACCTCGCGCGCCGGTGGGACCGGATCGTGCACCGCCATCGGCACCTCTACCGTAATCGGCTGCGGCACGGTGTTCCGCGTCGTGCTGGACAGCGACGGCGATGATGACAACGGCGGTGGTGGCAGCGGCGGCAACGGCAACGGCGGCGGCGCGTCCCTGGGCGGCGGGGGCGGTGGTGGCGTGATGCAGCCCGGTTCCACCGGACTGCTGCTGGGGCTGGCCGCGCTGCTGTACGGTTTGCGGCGCCGCGGCTCGCGGAGCTGATGACGATGCCTCTGGCGATCGTAGGCGCGGGGAAGGTGTCAGTGCCGGAAAGGCGCGGCGCCTACCGATATCTGGTCATGCCGATCCTGCTGCTGGTTGCGCTGCTCGGTGCGCAGGATGCCGGCGCTCAGGGTTTTCTCGACCGGCTGAAGAGCGCGGCGGAACAAGCCGTAGAGAAGAAAGCGGAGCAGGTGATGGATGATGCCCTCTCGGGGCAGGCCGCGGCGGAACCCGAGCCCGCGCCGCCGCCGCCGAAGTTCGAGATGCCGAAGATCAAGCTCGGCGGCCAGAACGCATCCGGCGGACGGAACTGCGGCGCGCTCGGCGCCGGCTGCGCCGACGGCATGAACCCGCTCATCGCCTGCATGGATCGGCACAACACCGTGCACTACGGCGAGCTGCTGGCGCCCGCCCTGCAGCGCAAACTGGATCAGGGGGTTTTCAAGGCGGGCGGGCGTGCCGATCTGGAATATGATCTGAAGGCTGTGAAGGCCGCCGCCGCGCCGCCCTACAAGCTGGTTCCCGCCGAGGGATCACCTCCGTACCGCTATCTGGACTGGCTGACGCCGGAGGAACAGGCCGAGATCATGAACGAGAGCAATCGCCGCGGAAATGCCCTGCGTCAGGAGTGCAACGCCAAGCATGCCCGGTTCTAGGAGCGATTCCCCCGCATCGACTGCGCGGCTGTGGTCTCGATCGAAATCCCGGGCATCGTCAATTGACGGTGCCTTCTCCCGTTGCTAACGGAATATCAGATAGATCACGAGCAGCACCGAAGCCGGCACGCCAAGGATCCAGGCAAGAAAGTACTTTCCCATGCTGCGCTCCTCCTTCTCAGGGAGGCAGCCAGTGTGAGGGAGGAAACCGGGGTTGGCATTGATATCCCTCATCGCCCCTGCAGCCGGTTGAGGGGAATCTTCAGATAAACTTCACCGTCATCTTCCGGCTCGGGAAAATGGCCGGCCCGGATATTGACCTGAATCGACGGCAGGATCAGGCGCGGCATGTCCAGCGTCGCGTCCCGGCGCTCACGCATTGCCACGAAGTCGTCCTCGCTCACGCCCTCATGCACGTGGATGTTGTGCCGTTTCTGCTCCCCGACGGTGGTGAACCAAGAGTGCGCGCGCCCCGAGCCCTGCGGCGGATAATCGTGGCACAGGAACAGGCGTGTCTGTTCGGGCATCGACAGCAGCATGCGTATCGAATGATACAGGCGCCGGGAGTCGCCACCGGGAAAGTCGCAGCGTGCCGTGCCGACATCTGGCATGAACAGGGTATCGCCGACGAATACCGCATCCTCGATGATCCACGCCATGTCCGCCCGAGTGTGTCCCGGCGTGTGCATCACCCGGCCTTCGAGTTCGCCGATGCGGAAGGTCTCGCCGTCGGCGAACAGTTTGTCGAACTGGCTGCCATCGGTGGGGAAATTCGGGCCGAGATTGAAGATATCGCAGAAGATTTCCTGCACCTCGCGGATATGTTCTCCGATTCCGACCTGGCCGCCGAGCCGCTCGCGGAGGAACTGTGCCGCGGTGAGATGATCGGCGTGGGCGTGGGTGTCGAGGATCCAGTCGACGGTCAGGCCGCGCTCCTGGACGAAGCCGATGATGCGCTCGGCTCCGGCCGTTGAGATGCGGGCCGCCTTGAAATCGAAGTCGAGCACCGAGTCGATGATCGCGGCGTGTCCTCCGGGTTCGTCGTAGACTACGTAGCTGAAGGTTTCGGTGTCCGGATCGAAGAATGGCTGGATAAAGGGACGCATGATGACAGGCTCCATTTCACCGCCCGCGGCGGCGCTTGGGGAAACGGGTCCAATGTTCGCGAGTCTCTCCACTGTATCGCGGCGCGGATTTCTCTGCCACGCCAATCTCCGCCTGCCCGGAGCGCGGGTGTGATGCGCTTGAGCGGCGCTCATCGGCGACCCCTCCTGGAGAAGATGAGCGGGGACCTGATCGCCGGAGCGATGGTCGCGCTCATGCTCCTGCCGCAGGCAGTCGCGTTTGCGACGCTCGCCGGCTTGCCGCCGCAGGCCGGGCTCTATGCGAGTCTGGCGCCCTTGCTCGCTTACGCGCTGTTCGGGTCCTCGCCGCTGCTGTCGGTGGGGCCAGTCGCGGTCACCTCACTGATGACGGCGGCCGCGCTCAGTTCGGTTCCAGAGACCACGGATCCCATGGCGGCTGCTGCCATCATCGCACTGTTGTCCGGCGCCTTTCTCATCCTTGCCGGAATCCTGCGTCTGGGCTCGCTCGCCCGCTTCCTCAGCCGCCCGGTGATCAGCGGCTTCGTCAGCGGTACCGCGGTGCTCATCATCCTCGGCCAGATTCCGCTCTTGCTCGGCATTCATCGCGAGGAAATGCGGCTGATGGAGCCGCTGACCGCAGCGCTCGGATTGGGCGCGATGCTCATTCTCATGCTTTCGCGCGGTGCTGCGACCACGCTGCCGCGTGTTGGCCTGCCGCCGCGCCTGGCGCGGGTGCTGGTCGGACTGGTGCCGCTGGCGCTGATGCTCGGCAGCGCGGCGATGGTCGCCTGGCTGGATACCGGAATTCGCATCGATGTGGTTGGCCATCTGCCGGCCGGGCTGCCGCATCCGCTGCTGCCCCCCTTGTCTCCCGGACTGGTGTCGGAGCTGTGGCTGTCCGCGCTGCTGATCGCGTTCGTGGTGCATGCCTCCAGTATCGCGATCGCACAGACGATCAGCGGAGACAGTCCAGGGCCTGACGGCAATGCGGAGATGCGTGGCCTGGGGGCGGCCAATGTCGCCAGCGCCTTGAGCGGCGGCTTTCCGGTTTCCGGCAGCCTGTCGCGCACCGCGATTGCGTTCGAGGCCGGAGCGCGCAGCCGGATGAGCGGAGTGTTCGCGGCAGCGGTGGTAGCCCTGGCACTGCTCACGTCGACCGGAATCTTTCGTACGCTGCCGACCGCGGTGGTGGCGGCGCTGCTCATCGTGGTGGCCTGGAGCATGATCGATCTGCGCACCCTGCGACAGACCTGGCGCTACGATCGCGCAGAAGGCGCGGCTCTGCTGGTTACCGCGGCAGGCGTGGTAATTTCCGGAGTAGAAACCGGCATCGGTCTCGGCATCGCCCTGTCACTCGCCATTCTTATCCGGCGCGCCAGCCGTCCCCATATTGCCGTGGTCGGCAGGGTGCCGGGCACCGAGCATTTCCGCAATATCGAGCACCATGCGGCCGAGGTTGATCCGGCGGTGCTGATGCTGCGCATCGACGAGAACCTGTTCTTCGGGAATGTCGACCTGGTGGAGCACCGTCTGCGGGACGAGATACGCGCGCGCGGAGCCCGGCGCGTCGTCCTCATCATGTCCTCGGTGAGTTACGTCGATGCGACGGCCGCGCAGATGCTGCGTCGAGTGGATGCGATGCTGCGCGCCGCCGGCGGCGAACTGCATCTGGCGGAGGTGAAATGGCCGGTGGAGAAAAGGCTGGGACGGGACGGGCTACTGGGGATACTGAGCGGCCGTGTTCACCTTTCCGCATGGAGCGCTTTCAAGGCGCTGCGTGCAGGGGAAGGTGATACACCGGCTCTCCCTGACGCAGCCCGAGACCGCGACGGATCAGATACCAGTTGATTGTGATCAGCGCGCCGATAAGAGCGAGCAGCAGCGTGATCGAAATCCACGCGGGACATCGGAAGCGCCGAGGAAGCCATAGCGGCACGTGCCGCCGCGCTTCGTCACCAGCCCGGTGACGATGCCGATGATCGTGGTTTGCGGCGCCGTTGGGGACGAATAATGCAAACAAATCGCCTTCAGGGATTTCGAGCGATACGCCCTTGAACGTGAGCGTCCCGGAGGTATAAGCCTTCTCCAGTCGGCAGCGGGATAGGTCGGGTATCAGAACAGGCGATGGACGATAAGATTGCGCCTGCCCCGGGTGTCAAGGGCCGTGTGCACGAATGCCGCGCGTCAGCGTGCGGCGCGCCAGACCAGTCGAAGGTGAGGAGGCCAAGGCATGGAGCCGAAAGGGGGTCCCGGCTTTCGCGGTGAATGCGCCTTCTACAGTCCCGAAATGAATGTGGCCACGGCCTCGGTGTCCTGATCGCTCATCCGTTCGGCGATGGCACGCATGACGCGGCCGCGGTCGTTGTTGCGAGTGCCGCTCCTGAAATCTGCGATCTGTTTCTTGATGTACTCCTGATCCTGCCCGGCCAGACGCGGGAATCGCGTGAAGCCTTCGCCCGTGGGCATGTGACAGGCCCCGCAGGCGGGCACACCGGCATCCGGCTTGCCGCGCTCGAAGATCGTCCTGCCCGCCTCGGCAAGCGCGGCGTCCGCAACCTCGCGTGAGGCCGGCTTCTGCGCAGAGAAGTAGCTTGCGATCTCGTCCAGGTCAGCCGTCTTCAGTTGGGGCAGGAAAGGCTCCATTGCCACGTTCAGACGTTTGCGCGAAACGAATTCCTTGAGCTGTTTGGTAGTGTATTCGGGCTGCTGACCGGCCAGGCTGGGGAACGTAGGCACGATGCTGTTGCCATCCACGCCGTGGCAGCCGCCGCAAATCTCCGTCACGATCTGAGGCGGCTCATCGGCAAGCGCCGTAGCGGCCAGGCACCAGGTCAGCAGCATGAGGCCGGTGCCGGAGAGACGTATCGATTTCTGTTTCACGAACGCGTCCTCCCGGTTTGAGGGGGCTCAGAAATCAGCCCGCACCATGACGCCGACCACATGAGCTCTGTAATCCTCAGGGCCGGCATCCAGATACACCGCGTTGCTTGCCGGCATCGGGTTTTCCCTGACACCGTTGTAATGCCAGTCATCGATCTTGGCGCTCTCGTAACGGTACAGGAGATCCACCGCCGTGGTCTTCCTGACCGGTATGGTGAGAATGGCCTCGAAAATGTTCTGGCTGAATGTCAGATCCTCGAATCCGCTGCCTGCCAGTGCGGCGTCGGTCTCCGTCATCAACTGTCCGATCGGGTTGTAGACATAGTCGATGCTGGTCCGACCGTAGGCGCGCGTGAAGCTGAGGTTCACAGCGGCCAGGTCGAAGTCGTATCGCATCCCGACACCGAAAACATCGTTGCGATCCTTATGGGTGACTTCCCAGGCGCGGCTGTTGGGAAAGAGCGGGCTCAGCGTGCCGGCGGGAGCGCAGACGTTTTCCCAATCGGCGGCGGTCGGCGTAGACGTTCCCAGCAGGATCGAGCCGGAGCCCGGGGCGTCGCTCGTCGTCGTCACCTCGCCGGTGCTCCAGAAGTAGTAGGTCGTGCCGAGTACGCAGGCATTTGAGCGATTGCCGCGCTGCTTCATGCGGCCGTCCTGATACGAGTAGAAGCCGAACACGCCGAGGGTCGGCGAAGGCTGCCAGTTGACGTCGAGAGACAGCGAGTTCTGGCGCTGGTGGTCGCGGCGGCCATACTCAGCCGGGTAACGGGCATCCTTGATCTGCACCGTCATGCCGGCGTCGACCGCGGAGGTGAGCGCATAATTGAACCGCCCGTTGAAGATGTTCTGATCACGATCGGCGACATCGAACTTGCGGAACTGCTCGATGACGTGAATCCAGGATGCCACGTTGACGCCGTCCGTTTCCGGCGTCGGACCGAGCGCCGCGCTGTAGAACTGGTGGTAAACATGTGCGCTGTAGTCGCTGCCGCGGCGCCGGTCGTGTTCCAGTGACAGGCGCGCGGTGCCGCGAGCGAGGCTGCGATTCACGTAGCCTAGCTTGAACTTGTTTTCCCAGGTTTCATCGCGTTCCCGATACTCGCGCTTGAAGGTCTCACGCTCGATAGCAGCGTTCACGCTGTTGTTGCGCGAGAGCCGGTAGTCGGCGCTGACGGTGTAGTTGTACTGCTTATACTCGTAGGGGATGTTGCGGAGGTTTACGTTGCCGGCACTGGGGACGAGTCCCAGCGCCTGAGTGGCGGCAAGATTGCAGCCTGCGGCGTTGTAGTCGGTGTTCGTCGTGCCGTCGGGATTCACGCCGGCGGTCAGGTGCGGGAAGACGAAGGCGCCGCCGCTGCCGTTGTTGAGCAGCCGGCCCCACTGCCCGGTGAGCGGATTGCAGGCCCAGAACTCGGTGCGGTTCTTGGTCTCATAGTAGCGTATCTTGCCTTTCACATCGAGATCGCTGAGGGGTCGCAGTGCGAGGCCGATATCCACCAGACGGGTATCGATGCGCGCGTCTGCCGACTGCTTGGTGAGTGCCGCCGGAGTGTTCCAGTTGTCATCAGTGGGGACGCCGTTGATGGCCCCGCCGGTCAGAGAATATCTGGTCCAGGGGATGAGGTCGTCGTTCTGGCGCATGGTGCTGAGCGATACCACGCCAGTGAAGCGTCCGTCATAGAAATTCGGCAACCGGCGTGCGTACTCTCCCTTGAGATTGTAGTACTCGTTATCGGGATAGAGGTCGATCTGCCCCTGGGTGAAGGTCGTCGGCGGCACGCCAGTGATGGTGTTGGTGTTGATGAACAGTGGGTTATCGAAAGTCAGCGTATCGATGTCGTTGCGGAAGAGCGAGATGCTTGCCTGGACGTTGAAGCTCGAGAGTTCGTCCGCGAACTGGAAACCGGTCATCATGTCCTGCGTGATGTAGTCGATGGACTCGGCAATCTCGATGTTGCCGCCGCCACCGCCGCCGCCGAAGACTGCCCCGAACGGTCGCGTGCCTTCGCGCTTCTCCTGGGTGGCGTTGAAAAAGAATCGCCAGCGCTCCGACAGCCTCATGTCGAGGCGTGCGCCGCCTTTCTGTCGCAGCAGGGCGAGTTCGGTGTCGTCGGTGTTTGCGAGCGCGTCCCTGATGGCTGCCTGGGTGGTGTTAGCGTCGGTGGTGCCACCGGGAGTCAGATTTCTCAGGGTCAGTTCGTCCGTGCCGAGTCCGTTCCAGAGCGAGCGGTACGTGGTAGTGAACACATGCGGGGTCTCGTTGTAGAACCCCTTGATACGCCAGTCGTTGTAGCGACCGAAGGTCAGACCGTAGTATTGGTCGTCCCGGCCGATGCCGCCGCCCACGATGTCGAGATAGCTGGTGTCCCGCTCCCAGGACAGGCCGAGATTCGGTATGTAGAGGCCGTCGTCCAGGTCTTTGTATTCGCGAAACTTGGCTCTATCCTCGTCGCCACCTGCATCGATCACGCCGATTTCGATGTGGCCGCGGAAGTAAGTGGTCTTCGCGTCCGCATCTGCCGGCTTTTCTTCATCTGATGTGTCTTCGGGAGCGGTGGCGGGTGCGAAAGCCCCTTCGAACCAGGCCGCGCCGGCCCGTCCGAATCCGGTCGTTCTGTTCGGCCAGTCATAGAGGAAGCCGGTCGGATTGCGGCTGTACGGCGCCTCGCCCCGTCCTTCGGGATCCTTGATCTGCACATTGCCCAGGGTCCGCGGATTGAGCGTGTTGCCCAGCGTTGTGTCGACGCCGGCACCGGAATCGGCCTGAACGGCAGGGATGGCGAGCGGTGCAAGAATGCTGCCGATCCACGCGCTCAGGAGTTTTCTGCGTAGGTTCGACCTGCTTTTCCGTGTTTGTATGGTCATCGCCATTCGCCTCCTGCTGAAATCGGCTCTTATCGCTGCCAGCGGGATCCGGCCGGGTGGTTGCTGCCGTGAATTTGCGTATGACAGTTCTGGCATACACGGCCGATGATGCGGGGGCTCTGCACGCCGCCGACGAGAGCCGATGCGGCGGTCTGGCTGTTGTTGAAGAACTGGTTGGGATGGCCGATCGACGGCGCGTGACATTGCTGACAGAGCTGGGGTCGCGCCACCACCAGCAGCTTGTCGTGATTGGATCCGTGGGGCGTGTGGCAGTTGAGGCAGTTCTCGCGCACGGGGGCGTGTTCCCAGAGGAAGGGGCCGCGCTTCTCCGCGTGACAGTTATAGCAGAGCGAGTTGACGTCGTCGGCCTTGAGCAGAGGCCGGGTCACCGATCCGTGCGGATTGTGGCAGTCGACGCAGCTCATCTTGCCCTCCGGCAAGGGCATGTGAGAGCGCTTCATGAATTCTGATCGCTGCTGCTGATGGCATTGGAAGCAGGTTTCGCTGATGCTGGCGCGGGCGAGCAGCGAGTTCGCCGAAGTGCGCTGCATGGGGTTGTGGCAGTCGGCGCAGCCGAGCTTGTTGGCGGCGTGTGCGGAGCCCGGCCAATGCAAACGATTGCCTCCCTGGTGGCAAGCCAGGCATTGCCCGTTCTGCGTCTCGACGGGCGTGTTCCAGGCCTTGGTGAAGCCGATGATGAGCGTCTTGTCGTGGGGTGCCTTGGCGTGCTCAGATCCGGGACCGTGGCAGGCCTCGCAGACCCTGCTTTCGAGCGTGTTCCTGGGATTCAGGCGAAACATCTGGGCGTGAAGAGTCTCGCCGAAGTGCGTGCTCTCCTGGCTGTGGCATTGGAAGCAGGTTTTCTCGCCGATGTAAGTCGCTTCCGCTGCCTGGGTGCTGTCCGGGCTGGTGATCAGTAGCAGAATGGCCAGACATGGGGCCAGGATGGTGGTGAGTAATGCTGTGCATGATTCCCTTGCCATTGAGCATGGTTCCCTTGCTGGACTCGATGGGTTCTTCTTATGAGCTCATACTTCCTGGATAGGTGATTTTGCTGACTGGCAAGAAACTGCTTCAATAAGGGTGACTACGCAATCACCAAGTGTGTGATTGAGGTGATTCCATAAGCGGATCCCGCCGTACTCATGCTGCGCATCGACGAGAACCTGTTCTTTGGCACGTCTCTTAGGCAACGTCGACCTCGTCGAACGCCGCATCGCGGATGAAATCCGCACGCATGGACCCCGGCACGTGGTCCTGATCATGTCCTCGGTGAGCTATGTGGATGCCACCGCGGTGCAAATGTTGCGGCGGTGGAAGCGATGCTGCGCGCCACGGGTGGCGAGCTGCACCCGGCCGAGGTCAAATGGCCGGTGATGGAGAAGCTGGGAAGGGGCGGACTGCTCGAAGCGCTGCACGCCAGAATTCACCTGCCCGCATGGAGAGCACCTTCGATAGTCTGCGCGAAGAGCGGGCCTGCGCTCTGTCGCGGGCTACTGACGCAGCCCGAGACCGCGACGGATCAGATACCAGTTGATGGCGATCAGCG
>CAZOOF010000060.1:0-9980 GCA_964581365.1 uncultured Chromatiales bacterium | reverse complement strand
AAAAAAAAGCCGCGGAGCGAACTCCGCGGCTTTGATCATGGGCAACTGCCCCGATTCGCTTACTTGACGCGCGGATCGAGTTCGCCACCCTTGTAACGCTTGGCCATCTTTTCCAGATTGATGGGCTTGATCTTGGACGCGTTGCCTGCGCAGCCGAAGGCTTCGTAGCGCTCCTTGCAGATGCCACGCATGGCGGCGGTCGCGGCCTTGAGGAACTTGCGCGGGTCGAATTCCTTCGGGTTCTCGGCGAGGAACTTGCGGATCGCGCCGGTGCTGGCCATGCGCAGATCGGTATCGATGTTCACCTTGCGCACGCCGTGCTTGATGCCCTGCTGGATCTCCTCGATCGGCACGCCATAGGTCTCGCCCATGTCGCCACCATAGGTGTTGATGATCTTCAGCCACTCCTGCGGCACCGAGCTGGAACCGTGCATCACCAGGTGCGTGTCCGGAATGCGGGCATGAATCTGCTTGATGCGCTCGATCGCCAGGATGTCGCCGGTCGGCGGGCGAGTAAACTTGTAGGCGCCATGCGAGGTACCGATGGCGATAGCAAGCGCATCGACGCCGGTCTTCTTGACGAAGTCGGCCGCCTGCTCGGGATCGGTCAGCAGCATGTCCTTGCTGAGCACACCCTCGGCGCCCGAGCCATCCTCTTCTCCCGCCATGCCGGTCTCGAGCGAACCCAGACAGCCGAGCTCACCTTCCACGGACACGCCACCGGCATGGGACATCTCGACCACGCGGCGGGTGACATCCACGTTGTACTCGTAGCTCGACGGAGTCTTCATATCCTCCATCAGCGAGCCGTCCATCATCACCGAGGTGAAGCCGAGCTGAATGGACTGCAGGCAGACGGCCGGAGAAGCACCGTGATCCTGATGCACGACAATCGGAATGTGCGGCCAGTACTCTTCGGCCGCGGCCATGAGGTGACGCAGGAAGGGCGCTCCCGCATAGCTGCGCGCGCCTGCCGAAGCCTGCACGATCACCGGGCTGTCGGTCTCATCCGCAGCCTGCATGATGGAGTGCATCTGCTCCATGTTATTGACGTTGAACGCCGGCACGCCATAGCCGTGTTCGGCGGCGTGATCCAGCATCTGACGCAGTGTAATCAAGGCCATTTTTCATTCTCTCCTTACGGTCGAATCAATAACCAAACTTCCTTGCTCCGGAACCGATCCGCCCCCGCTGGCGCATCAGCGCGCGGGAGCGATCGGCGCACTGGCGTACATCATTCGCCCACGCGCACGATCTTCATGGTGTTCGTTGCGCCATGAGTCCCCATCAGGTCTCCCTTGGTGATGATCACCATGTCACCGTCCTGCACGGTGCCATGTTTCTGCAGCTCGGCAATGACGTCGCGGCGCACATCAGCGTCGGACGGAGAGCCCACATCGAACGGAATGGGATACACGCCGCGGAAGAGCGTCACCTTGCGCCGCGTCTGCTCATGACGCGTCATGGCGTAGATCGGAATATCCGAACTGATTCGCGACATCCACTGCGTGGTCGCTCCGGATTCGGTGAGCGCCGCGATCGCGCGCACATGCAGGTGGTTGGCGGTATACATCGAAGCCATCGCGATCGCTTCATCGATATGGTGAAACTCGCTGCTGACGCGATGCCGGGACAGAGCAGCGATCTTCTGCTTCTCCGCGCCGCGACAGATGCGGTCCATGGCCTCGATCACCTTGACCGGATAGCGGCCCATCGCGGTCTCCTCCGACAGCATCACCGCATCGGTACCGTCGAGCACCGCATTCGCCACGTCGAAAACTTCAGCGCGCGTGGGAATCGGGTTGCCGACCATGGACTGCATCATCTGCGTGGCGGTGATCACCACCCGGTTCATATTGCGGACCATGTGGATGATCTGCTTCTGCACCGCCGGCAGTTCCGCATCGCCGATCTCGACGCCGAGATCACCGCGCGCAATCATGACCACGTCGGTAGCCGCAATGATTTCCTCGAGCCCGCCCAGCGATTCCGCCCGCTCGATCTTGGCGACGATGGCGCCATTGCCGCCAGCGGCGCGCAGAAGCTCACGCGCCTCGCGGATATCGGCCGCATTGCGCGGGAAGGATACCGCCACGTAGTCCGCCTGGATTTCAGCGGCAACGCGGATATCGGCGCGGTCCTTGTCGGTGATGGCGGCAGCCGACAGGCCACCACCCATGCGGTTGATGCCCTTGTTGTTCGACAGATCGCCGCCAGTGATGACGCGCGAAACGATCTCCGAACCGGAGACGCTTTCCACTTCAAGCACGATCTTGCCGTCATCGAGGAGCAGCACGTCTCCCTTGGCAACGTCGTTGATCAGCTCCTTGTAGGTGATGCCGACCCGTTCGCGCGTACCGGCATTCGATGCCATGTTGGCATCGAGCACGAAGCGGTCGCCCTCTTCCAGCGTCACCTTGCCCTGCTCGAAGCGCTCGGTGCGAATCTTCGGACCCTGCAGGTCGGCGAGCACGCCCACCTCGCGCCCGAGCTCGCGGGCAGCCTTGCGCACGGTCTCCACGCGCCGCACATGGTCGGCGGCCTCTCCGTGCGAGAAGTTGACGCGAACGACGTCGACTCCCGCGCGGACCATCCGTTCAAGCACGCCGGGGGCGTCGGTCGCCGGACCCAGCGTGGCGACGATCTTGGTGCGTCGCAAACGATTTCTGGTTTGTGTCATGGGTGTCTGCCGGGCTCAGGCGCCGCGGGCACGCTCCTCCAGGATAGCCACCGCGGGCAGCTTCTTACCCTCGAGAAACTCGAGGAATGCGCCGCCTCCGGTGGAAATGTACGACAGGCGATCCGCGATGCCGTACTTGGCAACCGCCGCCAGGGTATCGCCGCCGCCGGCGATCGAGAACGCGCTGCTTTCCGCGATCGCCTGGGCCATGCGCCGCGTGCCTTCGCCGAACTGGTCGAACTCGAACACGCCGACAGGTCCGTTCCAGACTATGGTACCGGCTTCGCGAATGATCTTCTCGAGAGCCTCGGAAGTCTGCGGACCGACGTCGAAGATCATGTCGTCGGCAGCCACTTGGTCGACCGGCTTCAGCGTGGCCTCGGCGCTCGGCGAAAACTCCTTGCCGCAAACCACATCGACCGGCACCGGAATGTCCGCGCCGCGCTCGCGGGCGGCAGCCGTCAGGCGCGCGGCCTCGGGGACCAGCTCAGGCTCATAAAGCGACTTGCCGACGCTGTGACCCGCCGCAGCGATGAAGGTGTTGGCGATGCCGCCTCCGACGATGAGCTGATCGACGATGCCGCTCAAGGCATCGAGCACCGTCAGCTTGGTGGAAACCTTGGAGCCGCCGACGATGGCGACCATGGGTCGCGCCGGCTTATCGAGCGCCTTGCCGAGCGCCTCGAGTTCGGCAACCAGCAGCGGACCTGCGCATGCCACCGGCGCGAAACGGGCAACGCCATGGGTGGAGGCCTGAGCGCGGTGCGCGGTGCCGAATGCGTCCATCACATAGACATCGCAGAGCGCCGCCATGCGCTTGGACAGCTCTTCGTCGTTCTTCTTCTCGCCCTTGTTGAAACGGACGTTCTCGCACAGCACGACTTCCCCGGCAGCCGCTTCGACGCCGTTCAGCCAGTCGCGCTCGACGCGCACCGGCCGGCCCAGCAGCCCGCTCAGGTGCTCCGCCACGGGCGCGAGCGAATACTTCTCCTCGAATACGCCTTCCTCGGGACGCCCCAGATGGGACATGAGCATGACCTTCGCGCCAGCCTTCATCGCCAGCTCGATGGTCGGCAGCGAGGCGCGGATCCGCGTGTCATCGCCGACCTTGCCATCCTTGAGAGGAACATTCAGATCGAGACGAATCAGGACCCGCTTTCCAGACAGGTCGAGGTCGCTCATTCTTGTTACCGACATTTTCAATCTCCGCTGTTACTTGTGCTCGCAGGCGCGCGGGGGCGGTCTCAACCGCCCCCGCGTCCCGTTCCTCACTTCGCGTTCATCAGCGCGATGGTGGTATCGAGCATGCGGTTCGAGAAGCCCCACTCGTTGTCGTACCAGGCCAGCACCTTGACCAGCGTGCCATCGATCACCTTGGTGAGGCTCGCCTCATAGGTCGAAGACGCCGGGTCGTGGTTGAAGTCCATGGAAACCAGCGGCAGCTCGTTGTAAGCCAGGACACCCTTCAGCGGACCGTTGGCAGCCTCACGCAGGATGCCGTCGATCTCATCCTTGGAAGTCGCGCGGGCGGCGGTGAAGGTCAGGTCGACCAGCGAGACGTTGATGGTCGGCACGCGCACCGCGAAGCCGTCGAGCTTGCCGTTCAGCTCCGGAAGCACCAGGCCGACAGCGGCAGCGGCGCCGGTCTTGGTCGGAATCATCGACTGGGTGGCCGAACGCGCCCGACGCAGGTCGGAGTGGAACACGTCGGTGAGGACCTGGTCGTTGGTATAGGAGTGGATGGTAGTCATCAGACCGTTGACCACACCGATCTTCTCATGCAGCGGCTGAACCAGCGGCGCAAGACAGTTGGTGGTGCAGGAAGCGTTCGAGATAACGGTGTCGGACGCCTTCAGGGTCTTGTGGTTGACGCCGTAGACGATGGTTGCATCGACGTCATTGCCGCCCGGAGCGGAAATCACGACCTTCTTGGCACCGGCCTTCAGATGGGCGGAAGCCTTATCCTTGCTGGTGAACAGCCCGGTGCACTCCATGACCACATCGACGCCCAGCTCGCCCCAAGGCAGCTTGGACGGATCGCGCTCGGCGACGACGCGAATGCGGTCGCCATTGACGACCATGTACGAGCCGTCTACTTCGACGGTGCCGTTGAAGCGGCCGTGCACCGTATCGAAGCGGGTGAGATGGGCATTGGTCTCGGCATTGCCGAGGTCATTGATCGCCACGATCTGGATCTGGTCGGTACGTCCGGCTTCGTACAGGGCGCGAAGCACGTTCCTGCCGATGCGGCCATAACCGTTGATTGCAACCTTGATCGCCATTTTTTTCTCTCCTTAATAGCTGGCTTAGCGCTGATTCAACACTCGTTCCGCTGTCTCGACCACCTTGTCAGCGGTGAAACCGAAATGCCTGAAGACCTCGTCCGCCGGGCCCGATTCGCCGAAGGTGTCGATGCCGACGACGGCGCCGCGCATGCCCACGTAGCGATACCAGCCAGTGGTGACGCCGGCTTCGATCGCCACGCGCGCAGCAACGGCCGAGGGCAGCACCGCCTCCCGATAGGCCTCGTCCTGCGCCTCGAAGACATCGACCGACGGCATCGAGACCACGCGCACCTTGCGACCCTTGGCTGAGAGCTGCGCAGCAGCTTCCATGGCCAGCGCCACTTCGGAACCGGTGGCGATGAAGATCAGCTCCGGCGTGCCTTCGCAATCACTCAGAACGTAGCCGCCGCGGGCGATGTCGGCGATCTGCTGCTCGCTCCGCTCCTGGTGCGGCAGATTCTGACGCGACAGGCTGAGGCTGGTCGGACCGCCGACGCGCTCGATCGCAAACTTCCAGGCAACCGCTGTCTCAACCGCATCGCAGGGCCGCCACAGCGACATGTTCGGAATCAGGCGCAGCGAGGGAACCTGCTCGATCGGCTGGTGAGTCGGACCGTCTTCACCCAGACCGATGGAGTCATGGGTCAGGACGTAGATGACGCGCTGCTTCATCAGCGCCGACATGCGCAGACCGTTGCGGGCGTAGTCGGAGAAGATGAGGAAGGTGCCGCCGTAGGGGATGAAGCCGCCATGCAGCGCGACGCCGTTCATGATCGCCGACATGGCGAACTCGCGCACGCCGTAATGGATGTAGTTGCCATCGGAGACTGTATTGCTGACGCTGCGCGAGCCCTTCCACATCGTCAGGTTGGAACCGGCCAGGTCGGCAGAGCCGCCGAGCAGTTCCGGCAACACCGGACCATAGCCCTCGATCGCGTTCTGCGAAGCCTTGCGGCTGGCGATGGTCGCCTTCTTGCTGATGACATCCTGCACGAACTCAGCCGCCTTCTGCTCCCAGTCGGCCGGCAGATCGCCCTTCATGCGACGCTCGAACTCAGCGGCGAGTTCAGGATACGCCTTGCGATAGGCGTCCATCCTTTCGCTCCACTGCTGCTCCAGCGCTGCACCCTTCTCGCGCGCATTCCAGGCGCCATAGTACTCATCGGGAATCACGAAGGGATCGTGCTTCCAGTCGAGGTTTTCGCGGGTCGCCGCGATTTCCTGGTCGCCGAGCGGCGCACCGTGGCAGTCATGGCTGCCGCAGAGGTTCGGGGCACCGAAACCAATGACGGTGCGGCAACAGATCAGGCTGGGACGATCCGAAACCGAGCGCGCCTCGAGGATGGCCTTGCGCACGGCTTCGCCGTCATGACCATCGACATCGGAGATGACGTGCCAGCCGTAAGCGCGGAATCGGGCCGGAGTATCGTCGGTGAACCAGCCTTCAACGTGACCATCGATGGAAATGCCGTTGTCGTCCCAGAAGGCGATCAGCTTGCCGAGGCCCAGCGTACCGGCCAGCGAACAGGCTTCATGCGAAATGCCTTCCATGAGACAGCCGTCGCCCAGGAATACATAGGTGTAATGATCGACGATGTGATGGCCGTCGCGATTGAACTGACCGGCAAGCAGCTTTTCGGCCAGCGCCATACCGACCGCATTGGTGATGCCCTGTCCGAGCGGACCGGTGGTGGTCTCCACTCCCGGGGTATAGCCGAACTCGGGATGTCCCGGAGTCCTGGAATGAAGCTGGCGGAACTGCTTGAGATCATCCAGCGTGACATCGTAGCCGGTCAGATGCAGCAGCGAGTAAATCAGCATCGATCCGTGACCATTGGACAGCACGAAGCGATCGCGATCGACCCATGCGGGATTGGCAGGGTTGTGGCGCATGAAGTCGTTCCACAGTACCTCGGCGATATCCGCCATGCCCATGGGCGCGCCGGGATGACCCGACTTCGCCTTCTGCACGGCGTCCATGCTCAGTACACGTATCGCGTTCGCTAACTCTCTTCGGGACGGCATATTCGTCGTTCTCCTAAAAAAATCGCTAACCGGTGAATCCTAAATTCTTTTCTCAGCCGGCCCGACTCCGGACCGCGCACACCGGGAAAAAATAGCAGCCACTCCGCCCCCGCGAAGGGAGAGCTGGGTTGGCTGTTGTTCTCGCTGGATCCCTCGGACTGCGGGGATGATGCGGACCGGCATGCGCCGCGAGCCCCCTCGGGGCGTACGCATTAATGCTGGAGGTTCGTATTTTGGCGCAGGCCCCTTGCTTCAGCAACAAAAAAACGACGTCGGCGACAATCTCGACGTCAAACAATTGGCGATCAGTCTTCACGCCATTTGATCGAGCAGCCGACACTCGGAATCTGCTCTTCCGGTCCGCGCCCCGTCTCGGCGACCATCTTCATTGCCTCGAACAGATCCCGGCGCGCACCCGGCACGGCCTCCTTGCGGCTCTCATCCAGACGCCCCCGGTACTGCAGAGCCAGATCGGCATTGTAGCCGAAGAAATCGGGCGTGCAGACGGCACCGTAGGCACGGGCGACCTCCTGGGTCTCGTCCCACAGATAAGGGAATGGGAAATCGAATTCCTCGGCGACCCTCACCATGTTCTCGAAGCTGTCTTCCGGATAGTCGGCAGGATCGTTCGACATGATGGCGACGCTGCGAATCCCGTAATCGAGCAGTTCTCGCGCGTCGCGCACGATGCGCTCGCGCACCGCTTTGACATACGGACAGTGATTACAGATGAACATCACCAGCAGACCACGCTCACCGCGACAGTCGTCCAGTGTCCAGATGCGACCGTCTACGCCCCGGAGCGAAAAATCCACTGCCGGCTTGCCGAACTCACATACCGGAGTTTCGAGTCTGACCATTCACGCATCTCCTTCCGCAAGTTTTCTCGACCCCAGGCATGTGCCGCACCGGAGCCCGACCCGCATGGAGCGGGTTACAAACGGGGCTGAAAAGGCGGTATTATAGCCCGTTCGGTACGGAGTGGGGCGCTGCTGCAGGCGATCGACCGCAACTGCGGTTTCAGAAGCCTCACGGGTGGACCGACAATTCCGTCTAGATCGCATGCCCTAATTCTAATGAGGAAGCTCATGTCCAAGCCCTATCTGTTCACCTCGGAGTCCGTGTCCGAAGGCCATCCCGACAAGCTTGCCGACCAGGTCTCCGATGCCATTCTGGATGCGCTGCTGACCGAGGATCCGCGCTCCCGCGTCGCCTGCGAAACCCTGGTGACGACCGGCCTGGTGGTCCTGGCGGGAGAAATCACCACCAATGCCCGCATAGATTACGCGGATATTGCGCGGGAAACGATTCGCCGCATCGGCTACGACTCCTCGGAGATGGGATTTGACTACCGTACCTGCGGCGTCGCAGTAGCGCTCGGCCGCCAGTCTCCGGATATCGCCATGGGCGTCGACGAGACCGCCGAGAAGGAAATGGGCGCCGGCGATCAGGGCATGATGTTCGGCTACGCCTGCAATGAGACCGACGTGCTGATGCCCGCCCCGATCACCTATGCCCACAGACTGGTGAAGCGGCAGGCCGAGGTGCGCAAGAACGGCACCCTGCCCTGGCTGCGCCCGGACGCCAAGAGCCAGATCACGATGCGCTATGTCGACGGCAAGCCGGTGTCGATTGAGGCAGTCGTCCTGTCCACCCAGCATGCGCCCGAAATCAGTCAGAAGGATCTGCGTGAGGCGGTCATGGACGAAATCATCCGCCCGATACTGCCGGCGGAGTGGATTTCCAAGGACACCCTGTTCCACATCAACCCGACCGGCCGCTTCGTGGTCGGCGGCCCGATGGGCGACTGCGGACTGACCGGTCGCAAGATCATCGTCGACACCTACGGCGGCGCGGGCCGTCACGGCGGCGGCGCCTTCTCGGGCAAGGATCCGAGCAAGGTCGACCGCTCTGCCGCCTATGCTGCGCGCTATGTGGCCAAGAACATCGTGGCGGCCGGTCTGGCTGATCGTTGTGAGATCCAGGTGTCCTACGCCATCGGTGTTGCCGAACCCACCTCGGTGATGGTGGAAACCTTCGGCACCGGCAAGGTGTCGGACCAGACCCTCGAGCGCCTGGTGCGCGAGCATTTCGATCTGCGGCCGAAGGGCATCATTGCAATGCTGGATCTGTTGCAGCCGATATATGCCCGGAGCGCGGCCTACGGCCACTTCGGACGCGAAGAAAACGGTTTCCCCTGGGAGAATACCGACAAGGCGGCAGCGCTGCGTGAGGCGGCGGGCATCCGGGCAGCGGGCTGATCGCCCCCGGGACCGAACGGCCACCAGGAACCAAACGCCCCCCGGGGCAGCAGATACGAGGAAACGATTGATGAGCACGCAAACAGCGACAAAATCCGTAGCCGATTACCGGGTTGCGGACATGGGACTGGCGGAATGGGGGCGCAAGGAGATTGCGATCGCCGAGACCGAAATGCCCGGTCTGATGGCACTGCGCCAGAAGTACGGTCCCGCGCAGCCGCTGAAGGGAGCGCGCATCGCCGGCAGTCTGCACATGACGATCCAGACCGCGGTACTGATCGAAACCCTGACGGCGCTGGGCGCCGAGGTGCGCTGGGCCTCCTGCAACATTTTCTCCACCCAGGATCACGCTGCGGCCGCCATCGCGGCGACGGGCGTCCCGGTCTTCGCCTACAAGGGAGAGAGCCTCGAGGAGTACTGGGAATACACCCACCGCATCATGGAGTGGCATGATGGCGGCACGCCCAACATGATCCTGGATGATGGCGGCGACGCCACGCTGCTGGTCGTGCTGGGCGCGCGAGCCGAGCAGGATCCTTCCGTACTCGACAAGCCCGAAAGCGAGGAAGAGCGCTGCCTGTTCGCAGCGATCCGCGCGCGCCTGCAGAAGGACCCCGGATTCTACAGCCGCATTCGCCAGAATATCCGCGGCGTCACCGAGGAGACGACCACCGGGGTCATCCGGCGCTACCATATGCAGAAGCGTGGCGCGCTGCCCTACCCCGCGAT
>CAZOOF010000059.1:0-10376 GCA_964581365.1 uncultured Chromatiales bacterium | reverse complement strand
ATCGGGGCAGTTGCCCATGATCAAAGCCGCGGAGTTCGCTCCGCGGCTTTTTTTTTGCGAAGAAATGCGAGTACTGCGCAGAGGGCGGACGGTCATCGCCATGGACTCTCGTGCGCGATGACCGCGCCGGCAACGCCTACTTGCCGTAGTACTCCCGGTACCACTCGATGAAGCGCGGAATTCCCACTTCCAGCGGTGTGGACGGCCTGAAACCCGTGTCCCGCGTCAAATCATCGATGTCGGCGTAGGTGGCCGGAACATCTCCGGGTTGCAGAGGCAGCAGATTCTTCTTTGCCTTCATTCCCAGCGTGTCCTCGATCACGGCGATGAAGCGTTCCAGTTCGACCGGATTATTGTTGCCGATGTTGTAGACACGGTAGGGCGCGAGACTGCTGGCCGGATCGGGCCGGTCGCCGCTCCACTCCGGATTCGGCTGCGGCACGCGGTCGAGCACGCGGATGACCCCTTCTACGATGTCGTCGATGTAGGTGAAGTCGCGCTGGCACTTGCCGTAGTTGTATACGTCGATGGGTTCTCCGGCCAGGATGGCGCGCGTGAACAGGAACAGCGCCATGTCCGGACGCCCCCAGGGGCCGTACACGGTAAAGAATCTCAGCCCGGTGGTCGGCAGGCGGAACAGATGGCTGTAGGTGTGCGCCATCAGTTCATTGGCTTTCTTGCTGGCGGCGTACAGGCTTACCGGGTGATCGACGTTGTGGTGCACCGAAAACGGCATCAGTGTATTGGCGCCGTAGACCGAACTGCTGGAGGCGTATGCCAGATGCTCGACTTCGTGGTGCCGGCATCCTTCCAGCACATTCATGAAGCCGACCAGGTTGCTGTCGATATAGGCATGCGGATTGATCAGCGAGTAACGCACGCCGGCCTGGGCGGCGAGGTGCACGACGCGCTGCGGTCGGTGGTCGCGGAAGGCGGCGTCCATGGCGGCGCGGTCTTCGAGCCCGATCCGGACCTCGGTGAAGCCGGGATGCTGCTTCAGCTTCTCCAGGCGCGCGAGCTTGAGGTTGACGTCGTAATAGTCGTTGACGTTGTCGATGCCGATGACTTCATCGCCGCGCGCAAGCAGTCGCTGAGCGAGCGCCGAGCCGATGAATCCGGCGGTGCCGGTGACAAGTATCTTCATGTGATTATCCCGCCAATAAACTTTGCGCCCAAAGGGTACCGCAGAGTGAGAGTGCGGAACAGGGGGCGCGGTGACACGCGGATCCCCGCGCAATCTTCAATTGCTATCGGCGGCGGGGCGGATGACTGCAATCAGAGGCGGATCACACTGGCATAGATCCCCACCGTGAACCAGCGCTCCAGGGCCGGAATACGGCGCAGCGTGTTCATGACAGGCATCAGGCGTCGGTTGCTCTGATTGTAGGCCAGGCGCTCGAAACGCCACTGCTCGGGTGGCAGGGCGGCGCGGAACAGCGCCGGGGTCAGCCCGTTCAGGCCAACATCCGCCAGGCTCCGGATCGGCCGGCGCTGCCGGCGACTGGCCATGGCGAGCACGAAACGTTCCGGCAGCAGGGCCGGCAGCCATGGAATACGGGGACCCAGCCGGCCGTGATCGCCGAAGGGGCTGTAGAACAGCGGGCTGAAGCCGGTGAGCAGTCTGCCGCCAGGACGCAGCAGGCGGTGGAAGTGGCGGATGGTCGCGGGCAGGTCTTCCACGTGTTCGAAGCAGTCCTTGCTGAGTATCACGTCATAGCGGCCCTCTTCTTCCAGCTGGGCCACATCGATGTCGAGCAAACGCAGCCGGTCGCGCCATTGTGGATAGCGTGCCGGCAGATGACGGCGGGCAAAGGCGATGCGGCGCCGGTCGAGATCGATCCCCGTGACGTGCGCGGCGCCCCGCTCGCATGCTCCCACGCACAGTGCGCCATGGCCGCAACCGAAATCGAGAACTGCGAGTCCCTCCAGATCGATATCACCCCCCATGCGTTGCCACCAGTCGGCCGTATCCTCGATCTGTTCCTCGAAATAGGCCCGGTCCTGGCGATCGTGCAGTTCGGCCTCGCTTTCGCCGGGCAGGGGGGGGAGTTGCCATGGGCGGGGTTGCGACAGGGTGCGCATCGGACCTCCTTTCGCGATGCGGGCGGCTGCCCGTGCGCCCCACGCTATCGGTGGGGTGCGGACCTGTCAATGCGAGTTGTCAGCAGGTTGGCTGCGTACTCATGGGGCAGCAGGATCCATTCCTGCTGCCCGGGCGCTGAAGGAGGCCCGGTAGCCCGGGCGAAGAGGTGCCGGCGGCGTTTAGAGGCGAGCGTCCACCGCTTCAGGCGGGAACAGTGACTTGACGTCGTAAACCACTGCCTCGGGCTTGCACAGCGCGCGGATGCCGCTGATGCCGAGTTCCTGAAACTCGCGATGCGCGACCGCGATCACCACTGCGTCGTAGGTGCCAGGGGCGGGTTTCGCGATGGGGCGCAGCCCATACTCGTGCTCCGCTTCGTCGGCATTCACCCAGGGATCGTAAACGTCGACCTTGGCGCGGTAGCTCTGCAGTTCGGCGACGATGTCGGTGACCCGGGTATTGCGGATATCCGGGCAGTTCTCCTTGAAGGACAGACCCAGCACCAGTATCCGTGCGCCACTGACATGGATGCAGCGCTGCGCCATCAGCTTGATGACCTGACCGGCCACATAGGCCCCCATGCCGTCGTTGATGCGGCGACCAGCCAGAATGACTTCAGGGTGGTAGCCGATCTCCTGCGCCTTGTGAGTGAGGTAGTAAGGGTCGACGCCGATGCAGTGGCCGCCCACGAGTCCGGGCCGGAACGGCAGGAAATTCCACTTGCTGCCCGCAGCTTCGAGCACCTCCGTGGTGTCGATGCCGAGACGGTTGAAGATCAGGGCCAGCTCATTGATGAGGGCGATGTTGACGTCGCGCTGCGTATTCTCGATGACTTTCGCCGCTTCCGCGACGCGGATACTGCTCGCCTTGAAGGTGCCGGCCTCGACGATCGAGGAGTACACGGCGTCGATCAGTGTGGCGGCCTCGGGCGTCGAGCCGGAGGTTACCTTGGTGATGTTGTGCAGACGATGCACGGTGTCACCGGGATTGATGCGCTCCGGGCTGTAGCCGACATGGAAATCCTGGTTGAAGCGCAGACCGGAGACGCTTTCCAGTACCGGCACGCACACTTCTTCGGTGCACCCCGGATAGACCGTGGATTCGTACACCACCACGCAGCCGCGGGACATCGCTTCACCGACGGTGCGGCTGGCCGCGATCAGCGGATGCAGGTCAGGCCGTTTGTACTCATCGATCGGAGTCGGGACCGAGACGATGAAGAAATTGCAGTCGCGCAGATCGCGCGGATCGGACGAGAAGGTCAGTTGCCGTGCGTTGGCCAGTTCTTCGGGAGTTGTTTCCAGCGTGCTGTCACGGCCGCTTCGCAGTTCCTCGACCCGCGCCGAGTTGATGTCGAATCCGCAGGTGGGCAGGCGGCTGCCGAGCGCGACGGCGAGCGGGAGACCGACGTAGCCCAGTCCGATGACGCCGATTCTCAGTTCCTCGTATTTGATCATGTTGCGCTCTCCGCCAATCGTTCTCTTTTGCATCCGAATCGGCCGCGTAGCGGCCGGTGCGGATTACAACGGCCAGCCGGCCGCAGATATTAATGAGGCATAGATAATCACACCCCTCAAAAAACCGCAAGCGATTAATTTGATTGGTAAAGATCGATTTTCTGCGGTGCCTGTCCCGCCTTTACTCGAGGCGGGTGGCTGCGTAGAATAAGGACCGTTACGTATAGTGCTGATACGTAGTGGAAGCACGGATGGATCCCCGGCTTCAGTCCCGATAACGGGTCGCCTGGCTGGCGCCCGCGCACCAACGCGCCGCGGTCTTACGGCGCGAGCTGTCGCATAGCGGCAGCCCAAAAAAACAAAAACAAATCCCCAACGAGAAGCCAACCGGCGGCGTTTTTCGCCCGCCGGATCGACGTCGCGCGTCCCCGGAGCGAGTGAGTTCGGACCCTGCGAGGTGTTCTCGTGCCTTGCGTCCGGGACGGGCGGCAGACGGAAAACGAAATCAAAGGGTGATTTGCAGGATGTATAAATTCGGAAAAATCTTTTCTCTGGGGGCCTTGTGCCTGGCGTCAATGCTTGGAGCCGGCGGCGCATCGGCCGCCGTGGTGGATGGCAAGCCGGCCTTCGCTGCCGGTCGGGATGCGGGCGTCTATGTCTGGCGTGAGAGCAATGGCGACTGGCAGATGCGCCTGCTCAGCGGCAGCAAGGATCAGCAGTTCAATGGCGGCTTCTCCGTCAAGGACAAGCCCTTCAACTGGAATGCCAATATCGCGCTCGAGGGGAACGACAGCGTCAGGAAGACGTTTCCCGGTCAGATCGAGATGAGTTTCAAGGTCGGCGGCGCGGACTATATCGACGGTGTCACCTTCGGTGTTCCCGCTGGGGCGGGAATCTGTCTCTGGGGTGGAGGCACGACGGGCAAGACCGTCTATCTGGGGGCCGGTGCGGCGCAGGCTACGATGCCGGTGGACCTGCTCGGCAATGGCGCCTGCGGCAATAAGAGTGGCGGGACCGGCTCGACCGATGGCGCGAACAGCGGTGGTGGAACCGGCGGCGGCAATGCGAGCAAGCCGGGGCAGCAGTTCAATGGCAGGCTCAAGTACAACCCCGGGCACTACATCGCGCTCAATGACTGGGATGGTCCTGCCCAGATGATCGAGGCGGTCAAGCCGGGAGTCCGCGGCCTGCACAAGCGCTATCCGTGGAAGGATCTGGAGCCGACCCTGGGGAACTACAACTTTTCGCTGATCGCGCGTGATCTGCAGATCGCCCAGGATCATGGCATGCAGCTCGTGATCATGATCGAGGACAAGAGCTTCTCCCGGGCAGTGAAGCTCGTGCCACCGTATCTGGCGAATGCCTACGCCGTGCCCTATACCCATGGCGGATGGGTCTCGAAGCGCTGGGATCCGTATGTGATCCAGAGAATGGCGGCGCTGACCAAAGCCCTCGGCGCGCGCTTCGACAGTCACCCGAACCTGGAAGGTATCTCCTTCCAGGAGAGCGCGATGGGCTTCACGCCAGCGATCGAGAAGCAGTACGGCTATACGCCAGAAAAATATCGTGATGCGCTGATTCAGCAGCTGACCAACACACGCCAGCATTTTCCGACTTCCCAGGTGTTCTGGTACCAGAACTATCTGGAGGGCAAGCAGGCATACATCGGGCAGGTGCTGAATGCCGTCGCGCCGCTGAAGATCGCCATGGGTGGGCCGGACGTCCTGCCGGACTCCTGGCAGCTCAACTATCACAGCTACCCGTTCTACAAGCAGTTCAAGGGGGAGTTGACCCTGTTCGGATCCATGCAGTACGACAGCTACAAGCATGTGCATGCCACCAAGGGCTACAAGACCAAGTACTGGACTCCGGCGGAACTGTTCCATTGGGCGCGTAACAATCTGCACGTCAACTACGTGTTCTGGACGCGGAAGCCCAAGTCCGAGCCGGCGGACTCCTACTCATGGCAGGATGCGTTGCCTGTGATCCGTAACAATCCGAACTTCTAGTCGAATCTGCTTGGCATGTCTCGGCGCCGGCTCCGCTCTGCGGGGTCGGCGTTTTTTTGGGGGAGATCACCCGTTCCTGCGCGCGTCATCCTGATGTTCCTCGTTGTCTCGTGGCGACGGCTGTCTGTCGCCAATTGCTGACATGAAAAATGCTGTCCGCTCCTTTACTTGGCTGTTATCGCTACGTAGCATACGTACTCCTACGTACATACTTACTCAGGTTGGCGGAACCGCTCTGCGGTCCGTAGCGAGCAGCCATTTCGGCTCCCGGATCGTCGCCACGACGGCTGCTTCGGGGGCCGTGCAGAACGGAAAGGAAGTACGAAATGCCGACATTGTTCTCTCCCCTGTTTCTGGCTTTCTCCCTGATCTTGTCTCTGAGCCTCCCGGCAGCCGCCGCAGCGGCTGACGTCGACGGGCGGCCTGCCTTCACGGCGGGTCAAAAGGCCGCGGTATACGTCTGGCGCGAAGCAAACGGAAACTGGCGGCTGCGCCTGGCAAGCGGCGGTCTGCCGCAGCAGTTCAACGGCGGAGTATCGGTTACCAGATACCCGTTCGATACGGCGGCTCCGGCCATGCTGGAAAAGGCGGATTCGTTCCGCCGCACGTATCCGGGACAGGTCGAGGTCGAGTTGAAGGTCGGTGGTGACGACTATCTGGACGGCGTGGATTTCAGCTTCCCGGCGGACACCGGTGCCTGCCTCTGGGGCTGGGGAAGTCTTGGCAAGCAGGTGTTCCTGGGCGCGAGGCAGGTGCCGGCGACCTTGCCGGTGGATCTGCTCGGTACCGGCGCCTGTGGCAAGAGCGGAGGCGAGCCCGCGAAGCCTGCGCTCAAGTACAACCCGGGGCACTACATTGCACTCAACGACTGGGATGGTCCGGCGCAGATGATCGAGGCAATCAGATCCGGGGTGCGCGGCATCCACAAGCGCTATACCTGGCGTCAGCTCGAGCCCTCGTTCGGCGTATACGATTTCTCCGGCATCGAGCGTGACCTGCAGCTGGCGCAGGACCATGGCGTACAGCTGGTGATCATGATCGAGGACAAGAGCTTCAGTACCTCAGTCAAGGTTACGCCGGAGTATCTGTGGGCCAATCACACGCTTCCCTACACGGCTGGGGGCTGGGTGGCCAAGCGTTGGGCTCCGTGGGTGGTTGAGCGGATGGCCGCGCTCACGGAAGCGATGGGCAAGCGCTTCGACAGCCATCCGAACTTCGAGGGAGTGGCTTTCCAGGAAAGCGCCATGGGTTTCACCCAGGCGATCCAGAGGCAGCACAACTACACGCCAGAGGCATATCGTGATGCCCTGATCCAGCAGCTCACCAACACGCGCAAGCATTTTCCGACTTCTCAGGTGTTCTGGTACATGAACTTCCTGGAAGGGCGGCAGGCCTATCTGGGCGAGGTGATCGAGGCGCTCATTCCTCACCGGATCGCGATGGGCGGCCCTGATGTGCTGCCGGATAATGGCGCGTTGACGCGGCTTACCTATCCCTTTTATGAGCAGTTCAAGGGTCGTTTGACGATGTTCAATTCGATCCAGTACGACAGCTACAAGCACATCCATGCCACGGGCGGATATGCAACCAAGTACTGGACGCCCCACCAGCTGTTCGTGTTCGCGCGCGACCGGCTGCACGTCAACTATCTGTTCTGGACGCGCAAGCCGCGGCCCGATCCGGCCGACTCGTATTACTGGGTCGATGCCCTCAGTGTGATCCGCAATAACGCCAACTTCAACCAGTAGTCTCCGTCCGGTCTGTCTGCGCACCAGCGCAGGCAGACCGCTCTTCCCGCGCCAGAGTCATTGACAATCCTCATGGATTGTCCCGCAACCGGCTCGTATGCTGGGCGCTCTCGAGCGGGAGCGCATCATGTCGGAAACGGTGCTGGTCAGCGTCATCATCAAGGCACTCAACGAAGAACGGCACATTCGTGCCTGCATCGAATCCGCGCTTGCTGCGCTCGCCAACCTGCCGGGCGAGGTCATCCTCGCTGATAGCGGCTCCACCGATGCCACGGTAGCGATCGCGTCCGAGTACCCGGTTCGCATCGTGCAGCTCTCCGATCCAGCCTTGCGCTGCTGCGGAATCGGGCCTCAGCTCGGGTATCAGCTGGCCTGCGGGGAGTACATATACGTACTCGATGGCGATATGGAGCTCGATCCGTTGTTCCTGGAGCGCGGACTCGCAGCCCTGGGTGCCGCCCCGGATCTGGCCGGCGTCGCGGGACTGGTGGAGGAATTGAATGCCGAGAATCTTCAGTTCCGCGGACGCAAGGAGCGCGGCGCCGAAAGTCATCCCGGTCCTTGCCGCTGGCTCGACATGGGCGGACTCTATCGGCGCGAGGCCATCGAGAGTGTGGGCTACCTGTCGAACCGCAACTTTCATTCCTGCGAGGAACAGGAGCTGGGATTGCGCCTGTCGGCCAAGGGATGGCGCATGCGGCGTCTCTCCTGGCCAGGTATCCGTCATCACGGCCATACCGAGCCGACCTTCGCGCTGCAGCGGAGGCGGATGCGTTCGGGTTATCTGTTCGGCCCGGGGGAGATGCTGCGCGCCAGCCTGGGAAAGCCATGGTTTGCCGATGTCCTCAGGGTGCATCGCCATCTGCTGGTGACCCTGGCGCTGTGGTTCGCGCTTATCGTTGGCATCCTGCTCCTGCCCTTCACCGCCCTGCCTGTTCTCGGCTGGGGAGCCGCTCTGCTCATACTGTTCATCAACCGCGTACTGCGTTATCGCAGCCTGCGGGATGCGGCCACGGTGCTGCTGCTGTGGCACATCGACTCGCTGATGATGCTGCGTGGATTTCTGCGTCGTGGCCGCGATCCACTCGAGCCGATCCCGGCGCGCACGCTGTCGAGCGCCACCTTGCATCGGCTGCGGGCATCGGGGAGAGTCGCTAGCAGATGGCCATGATCCGGCTCCCGCCTGATTGAATCAGGAGGGTTGAAGAAACACATAGGTGGCCCCGGTCGTTCGGCGGTAGAGGGGGCGGAGGAGCGAGCGGCCGATGGTTTTCAGACTGCTGGTGTCGAACAGGGAGTATTCATAGCGGATCGGCACCGGGCTTGGATGCAGTCCGGCGCGCTCGGCCATCGCCGCGATGCTGCGCTGGGTGAATGTGTTGATGTGGATCAGCGGTGTTGCCGGCAGCAGGTAGCGACGGTCCCAGCGTGGTGCGGTCCAGTCCATGAGCGGGATGCGCCGTTCCATGCCGCGTCCTTCAGGCACGCTGATCTTGATGCGCCCCGCATCGTCCAGCAACTCACGCAGCTGGCGCAGTACCGCGAGCGGATGGGACAGGTGCTCGAACACCTGTTCGGTGTTGATGAAGTCGAATCGTCGTCCGGCCAGCTTCTCCACCTCGATGGCATTGATACCCTTGCGTCGCGCTTCAGTGACGAGGCTGGTGGCCAGATCGGTTCCGCAGGCGTCGAAGCCGAACGCCTGGGCCATGCGACACCACCAGCCGCGGCCGAGTCCGTAGTCGAGGATCCGCACCTGATGGTGCGGCTTCTTGATCATCCGGCCGATCGTGAGTACCTCGTTGGCGAAATAGGCCAGCTGCCGCGGCGGAAGCAGCTCGCGGGACAGCTCCTGTTCGGCGTCATCCCTGATGAGCCAGTCGTTGTAGAGGAGAGCGGTGTACTCCTCTGAGAGCACGAAGCGCTGATAGATCAGCGTGCATTCCCGGCATTTGCGCAGTTCGTAGTCGGCGCCAGCGAGCAGAGCGGATATTTCTCCGGGGTTTCTGAACTTCCGGACGAGGAACGCCTGCATGCGCGGTTCATGGTACGCGGCACGCAGCAGGCTCGACGAATTCTCCGCCTCACAGGCGGGACAGCGCTTTCTTTCCTCGAGCACGGTCATCATGCTTCTCCTCTGGAGCGTTTTTGCCTTTCCGCCGCTGCTTGCAGAATTCATGGTCCGCAGGGCGTCAGCGTATCCAGGCGAAATGGTGTCGGAATCATGATTCTGGCGGCACCTACGCGCACAACCGATGGTGTGTCGACGGCGAAGCAGGCGGCCGATGGATCGGCGGGTGTGAAGCGAAACCCGTCCACATTGGCGCCTGCGACGGTCATCAGGAAACGAAGCTGCGCCGGTCCTTCGGCGCGCAGCACGTCATCGGACTCGAGCGCAACCGGAGCGAACGACGGAATCGCGCTGTCTCGGACGCTGCCGCCATGACGCCGCTGCGTCCCGCCCCCGGCAGTCACTCGTGCGTGCCATTCCCCGGTGCCGCAGTTTCGCCACAGGAATATGCCGTCATCGCTTGCAGCGTCCCAGGCTGGCATGCCGCAACTCGCCCGGCTCGGCGGGGGAGGCGGGGGAGGCGGCTCGGGTTCGGGCTCAGGGTCTCCCTGACAGGCTTCCAGTGTGTAAAGGTCGAAACGTCGTGGGGCGGGACGGACGAGCGGTCCGTAGTTGACGGCGGCGTCCGCCGGCGATTCGATGTGTACGCAGACTGATGAGCCCTCGGCCGGCATGAATTCAATGGCGTCGCGGGAGCCGTTGCGTACATTGAATGTGAACTCGATCCGGTCCGGCGTCACTGCTAGCTCATCATAGACCTCGATGCTGCGTGGCGTGACGACGGTGAAGGGGGCGCTGGAACTCACGCTGCCGCGATAGCTGATGGTGCTGTTGCTGCCTCCGTCGACGGCATGGAGCTGCCATGTGCGGTTCACGCAATTCTGCACGATGAAAATGCCGCGATTGCGCGCGGGGGCGATCGGAGGCTCCCAGGCGCAGGAATAGGGATCTGCATCGTCGGCCGAGACGACGGCGATGCCGGCGCCCTCGGTGGCGCGATAGACCGCG
>CAZOOF010000058.1:0-10919 GCA_964581365.1 uncultured Chromatiales bacterium | reverse complement strand
TGCCTTCGAGATGGGTGAGGTCGCGCACAGGACGCACATCGACCAGCGAACCCGGCAGGAACGCGCGGATGTCGCCGATGTCGACGGTGAAGCCGCCCTTGACCTTGCCGCTGATGCGGCCGGTAACCTTCTCGTCCGCTTCCATCGCCCGCTCGAGCTCGTCCCACTGCTTGGTGCGACGGGCCTTCTCGCGCGACAGGCGGGTCTCGCCGAAACCGTCCTCAACGGCATCGAGCGCCACTTCGACGATGTCGCCCACCGCGACCTCGGGCTTGCCCTGGTCGTTGTAGAACTGCTCGATGGGAATCACGCCTTCGGACTTCAGACCGGCGTTGACGATCACGGCATCGGATCGGATAGCGACCACGAGGCCCTGTACAATGGCGCCCGGATGCATCTGCTTGCCCGCCAGGCTCTCTTCGAAAAGTTGTGCGAAACTTTCACTCATCAGGTTAGCGTTGTTGCCCCGGAAAGCGGGCAATCCTCTGGTTGTTTCCGCAATTGCGGAGGTTGTCGAATACGCCTCGCGCACAACGGCTGCGAAGCACCTCGGTCGATTACACTGCCAAAATAAAATCTGGAGACTGCGTCTTCAGGCCTTTTCCGCGATCCGCCATGCTTCGATGATCTTCGCCACCACTTCCTGAATACCCATTCCCGTAGTGTCGACTATCAGCGCGCCTTCGGCGGGTCGCATCGGAGACACGGTCCGCTCGGCATCACGCCGGTCACGCATCCGGATCTCCTCCAAAAGCCGCCCTAGACTAACATCCATTCCCTTGTCCTTCAACTGTTTATGACGCCTGCGGGCGCGCTCTTCGGGACTGGCGTCGAGGAAGATCTTGAGCTGCGCATCCGGGAAAATCGAGGTCCCCATGTCGCGGCCGTCGGCGACCAGCCCGGGAGCCTGGCGGAAGGTGCGCTGGCGCTCGATCAACGCCCGGCGGACGCCCGGCAGCGCGGCTACCGCCGAAGCGGCGGCACCGGCGGCTTCACTGCGCAATTCGTCGCCGACATCCTCATTTTCGTAAATGATAGGCGCTCTATCGCCGGAGTTGTCGTCGAAATGAAATTCGGCGGAGAGCCCGCCGGCCAGCGACTCCAAGGCCGCCTCGTCATCGAGAGCGATGCCGCGACGCTGAGCCGCCAGACCGAGCAGCCGGTACAGCGCCCCGCTGTCGAGGAAGTGCCAGCCGAGCGTCCGGGCGACGATCCGGCTCACCGTCCCCTTGCCCGAGCCGCCCGGACCGTCGATGGTAATGACCGGTGCCTTATCGTTTGACAATGGATGCTTATCGCTCAAAATTCATGTGACCCATGAATCAGGGCTGGCGCGCTTCAGCGATCCGCAGCCCGGCCGTCCGGGCGGTGCTCTCGAAGCCCGGGAAGGAAGTATCCACGTTATCGCAGTTGAAGATGCGGATCTCGCCCTCGGCCCGCAGCGCGGCGATGGCGAAGGACATGGCGATGCGGTGGTCGCCATGACTTTCGATCGTGCCGCCGCCAAATGCCCGGCCGCCTTCGATGATCATGCCGTCCGGGGTGGGCTGGGCATCGATGCCGAGCGCGCGCAGACCATCGGCCATGACCTGGATCCGATCGCTTTCCTTCACCCGCAGCTCCTCGGCGCCGCGCAACACCGTCCGCCCCTCGGCGCAGGCCGCGGCGATGAACAGCGCGGGAAATTCGTCGATCGCCAGCGGCACCAGTTCCACCGGGATCTCGATGCCGCGCAGTCCACCGCTGCGCACGCGCATATCGGCGACCGGCTCACCGCCCAGCATGCGCTGGTTGAGCAGCTCGATATCGGCGCCCATCAGTCTGAGGATGTCGAGCACGCCGGTACGAGTGGGATTGATCCCCACGCTCGGCAGCACCAGCTCCGAACCGGCGGCAATCGCGGCGCCAACCATGAAGAATGCTGCCGATGAGATGTCGGCCGGCACATCGATGCGGGCGCCGGACAGACGGGCGCCGCCGCGCACGCAGATATAGCCGTCGCGCGACTCGGTCGGCCAGCCCAGCGTTGCGAGCATGCGCTCGGTGTGATCACGCGTCGGCGCCGGCTCACGGACACAGGTGTCCCCCTCGGCATAGAGCCCGGCCAGCAGCAGCGCCGACTTCACTTGGGCGCTTGCCACCGGCATGTCGTAGCGGATGCCGCGCAGCGCCGTATGACCATGGATAGTCAGCGGCGGCGTACCGCCCGGCGCGGTGTCGATGCGCGCTCCCATCAGCGCCAGCGGTTCGGTCACCCGCCGCATGGGACGCCGGCTGAGCGATTCGTCACCGCTCAGCACGCACTCGAAGGGCTGTGCGGCGAGCAGGCCGGCGAGCAGACGCATGGAGGTTCCCGAGTTGCCGACATCCATCGAGCCGGCGGGCGCCTGCAGGCCGTGAGGACCGACCCCATGGACAGTGACCCGTCCCGGCCCCGGCCGCTCGATGCGCACGCCCATGGCGCGAAAAACCGCCAGCGTGGCCAGCGCATCCTCGCCCTCGAGAAACCCGTACACCTCGGTCATGCCCTCGGCGATCGAGCCGAGCATGATTGCCCGATGGGAGATCGACTTGTCTCCCGGAATGGAAACCGTCCCGGACAGGGATCCGCCGGGAGAGATGGAGTATGTTCTGCTCATGGAAATCGAAGATGAATTGTAAAAGTAAAAGGTCAAAAACAGCTCGCAAGCTGCTCTTGACTTTCCACTTTCACAGATTCACGGGTTTATATTCCGGTCCCTGACCGCCCTCGCCCGCGCAAAGACTTCCGCCAGTCTATCCCCTTCGCCGTCGCGGATCATCCCATCGAGCTCGTCCAGGCAGGTACGGAACGCGTTGATGGCTTGGCGCAGGTGGCTGGCGTTGGCGAGACAGATGTCCCGCCACATGACCGGATCGGAAGACGCGATGCGGGTGAAGTCGCGAAAGCCGCCGGCAGCGTAGCGGAAGATGTCCTCACTGCTGTCCATGCGCTTCAGCGCCTCGACCAGGGCGTAGGCGAGCACATGCGGTAGATGGCTGGTGGCGGCGAGCAGACGGTCATGGTACTCGACGTCCATTTCTACCACGCGGGCACCGACGGATTCCCACAGCGCCTGCACCCGCGCCAGGGCGCCCGGCTCGGTTTCAGTGAGCGGCGTGAGGATGACCATGCGGCCGTCGAACAGGGCGGCAGTGGAGGCTTCGACACCCGCGCGCTCGTTGCCGGCGATCGGGTGCCCCGGAACGAAAGCGGCAAGCGCGCCGCCCAGGCTTTCCCGCGCGGCCATGGCCACGCTGCCCTTGGTGCTGCCGACATCGGTGATCACCGCATCGCGACCGAGATGCGGGCGAATGGCGCGCAGAATCGATGCGGTCGACCCCACCGGAGCGGCGAGCACGATCAGATCAGCCTCGGCCACGGCCTCGGGAAGCGAAGTGACGAAACGGTCGATGACGCCGAGCTCGACCGCGCGCTGCAGATTCAGATGATTGCGCCCATAACCGACGATCTCGATCGGGTGCCCGGCGCGCCGGACTGCGCGCGCCAGTGAGCCGCCGATCAGCCCGACGCCAATGATGAGCATCCTGCGAAACGGCGGATCGATGCGCACGGTATCGGCCGCGGCCAGCGATCGCCGTATGGGACTCAAAGCGTGCGCCCCAGTACGGTCGCGATTCCGCGCAGCTCGTCCATCAGTGCGGCGAGTTCATCCGGACTGAGCGCCTGATCGGCGTCGGACCAGGCTTCCGTCGGCCGCGGGTGCATTTCCACCAGCAGACCGTCGGCGCCCGCGGCAATCGCCGCCCGGGCCAGCGCCGGCACCATCCAGGCTTTGCCCCCGGCATGACTGGGGTCGATGATCACCGGCAGATGCGTCTCGCGCTTGAGCACCGGGATCGCGGTGACATCGAGCATATTGCGATAGGCATCCTCGAAGCTGCGCACACCGCGTTCGCAGAAGATGATGTTGTGGTTGCCGCCGGCGGCCACGTATTCCGCCGCCATCAGCCATTCGGAAATGGTGGCCGAGAAGCCGCGCTTGAGCACCACCGGCGTGTGGGTGCGCCCGACTTCCTTGAGCAGCTCGAAGTTCTGCATGTTGCGCGTACCGATCTGGATCACATCGACCCCGTATTCGAGGAAGGTATCCAGCATGCGCACATCCATCAGCTCGGTGACGATAGGCAGACCGTGGCGCGCAGCCGCTTCACGCAGCATGCCCAGGCCTTCGACGCCCTTGCCCTGGAACGCATACGGGCTGGTCCGCGGCTTGAACGCGCCGCCGCGCATCATGCGGCAACCCGCAGCCACCGTCGCCGCAGCGGCGGCCTCCATCTGCTCCGGGGTCTCGACCGAACAGGGTCCGGCAATGACCTGGAGCTGCTCGCCACCGATCGGAATGCCCCGCACTTCGACCACCGAAGGCTGATCACGGCCCTCGCGCGAGACGAACTTGTACGGACGCATGACGCGGACGATGCGATCGACCTCCGGCAGAGCCTCGAGCGTCGCCTGCTCCACCGCCCTTTCATCACCGAGCGCACCGATCACCGTCTGATGCCTGCCCCGGGAAACATGCGGTTCGAGACCCACCGCGCGCAGCCGTTGTTCCACCGCCGTGATCGCCCCTGCTGAGGCGCCGGCCTTCATGATAACGATCATAGAGTCACTTGCTGTTCCAAAACGTGAATATCTACGGCGCCCGGCACCGTCCCTCATCTGCTCTCGGGATAGGATCCGAGCACCTTCAGCATCGCCGCTTCCTGCTCGAGAGCCGTCAGCGCCTTGGCCACCTTGTCGTCGCGGCAGTGGCCGGCGATGTCGATGAAGAATACATAATCCCACATGCCGCGCCGCGAGGGACGGGATTCGATCCGCGACATCGAGATTCCGTGCTCGGCAAGCGGCGCAAGCAGGCGGTACAGCGCGCCCGGACGATTGGCGGTCGACACCAGCAGCGAGGTCTTGTCCCGTCCGCTCGGCTCGGGAATGGCGCGGCCGATCACCAGGAACCGGGTGGTATTGTCCGGTTCGTCTTCGATGCTGCGGGCGAGAATATTCAGTCCGTAGACCTCGGCAGCATGCAGCCCGGCGATCGCCGCGGCATCCGTATCGGCCTGGGCGCGGCGCGCCGCTTCGGCATTGCTGCTCACCGCCTCGCGCGGGATCCCGGCGAGGTGCGCGTCGAGCCATTCCCGGCACTGCGCCAGCGCCATCTGATGAGCGAATACCTTGCGAACGGACTCCAGACTGTCGCCACGCCCCATCAGATTGTGATGAATGCGCAGTTCGACTTCGCTGCAGATCTTCAGCGGCGAAGACATGAACATGTCCAGTGTGTGATCGATCGCCCCCTCGCTGGAGTTCTCGATCGGCACCACACCGAAGTCCGCACTGCCCGCCTCGACCTCGCGGAAGATCTCGTCGATGGCAGCAAGCGGACGCGTCGCTACCGAATGGCCGAAATGCTTGTAGACCGCGGCCTCGGTGAAGGTGCCTTCGGGACCGAGGTAGGCGATGGACATCGGCTTCTGCAGGGCGAGGCAGGCCGACATGATCTCGCGGAAGAGACGCAGCAGGACTTCGTTCGGCAGCGGTCCGGCATTGCGGCCGAGCACCGTCTGCAGCACCTGTGCCTCGCGCTCGGGACGGTAGAAACTGTCGTCGCCGCGAGCCCGCTTGATCGCCGCCACCTCGAGCGCGCAGCGCGCCCGCGCGGTGACCAGCTCCTGGATGCGGGCATCGATCTCGTCGATGCGATTGCGGATCTCCCGCAGCTCGTCGTTATCCGGGTCGCTCGTATTCATTTCCCGGCCCCTCGGCCGTCCCTCCCCCTGCCAGCGCTAGCCAGTCAGCCGACGGAACGGACCTTGAGCACTCCCGCGATGCCGCCAATGGCCTTGATCACATCATCGGTCACCGGCTTGTCCACATCGGTCAGCGTATAGGCTAGCTCGCCTCGCGACTTGTTGAGCATGTCGACGATGTTGAATCCGGCCTGTGCCAGCACGGTGGAAATCTGACCCACCATGTTGGGAACATTGGCATTGGCGATGGCGATACGGTAACCATCCCCGCGCGGCATCTGCACCTCGGGGAAATTCACCGAATTGGTGATGTTGCCGTTCTCGAGGTAGTCCCGCAGCTGGTCGGCGATCATGACCGCGCAGTTCTCCTCGGCCTCATTGGTCGAGGCGCCGATGTGCGGCAGCGTGATGATCCGCTGGCGTCCCTTGAGCGCATTGCCGGGGAAATCGCACACGTAGGCGTGGATCCGACCGTCGTCGATCGCCGCGCACACCGCCTCGGCATCGACGATCGGCTCACGCGCGAAATTGAGTATGGTCGCGCCCTTCTTCATGCGCCGCAGGCGATCGGCGTTGATCATGCCGCGGGTCTCGTCATTGAGCGGCACGTGAAAGGAGACGAAGTCGCAGCGCGTCATCAGGTCATCCAGACTGGTCGCCTGTTCCACCTTCGAGGACAGCCGCCAGGCGGCCTGTACCGTGATCTTCGGATCGTAGCCGATGACGCGCATGCCGAGATCGATGGCGGCATTGGCGACCTTGATGCCGATCGCGCCGAGTCCCACCACGCCGAGCACGCGTCCGGGCAGTTCGAAGCCGACGAACTGCTTCTTGCCGTTCTCCGCCGCCTTGTGGATGGACTCGTCGTCGCCTTCGAGGTTGCGGGCGAAGTCCCAGGCCGCGCAGATATTGCGGGCGGCGAGCAGCATGCCGGCGAGCACCAGCTCCTTCACCGCATTGGCGTTGGCGCCGGGAGCATTGAATACGGGGATGCCGAGCTTGCTCATGTCGGCCACCGGGATGTTGTTGACGCCGGCGCCGGCACGCCCCACGGCCTGCACGGTCGGGGGGACCGCCATGCCGTGCATGTTGTGCGAGCGCAGCATGATGGCGTCGGGATGCTGGATCTCCGACGCGATCTCATAGCGGTCGCGCGGGAAACGATCCAAGCCAGTCACCGAAATATTGTTAAGAGTCAGAATCTTGTACATGTAATCTCAACCCGAATCTAAGTGAGGGTCAGCGCGTCTCAGGCGTTGCGCTGCTCGAAGTCCTTCATGAAGGCGATCAGCGCATCGACCCCTTCCTCCGGCATGGCGTTGTAGATGCTGGCGCGCATGCCACCGACCGAGCGATGCCCCTTCAGCGTCACCAGCCCGGCTGCCGTGGCTTCCTTGAGGAAGACAGAATCGAGCTCAGGGTTGGCGAGCGTGAACGGAACGTTCATCCACGAGCGGCTCTGCGGCTCGACCGGATTGGCGTAGAAGGATGAGGCGTCGATGCAACTGTAGAGCTTCCCGGCCTTGCGGCGGTTGATCTCGGCCATGGCCGGCAGCCCGCCCTGGCGCTTGATCCAGTCGAACACCAGACCGGCGATGTACCAGGCATAGGTCGGCGGGGTGTTGTACATGGACTCCGCATCCGCCTGCACCTTGTAGTCATACATCACCGGGGTGCCCGGCAGAGTCTCGCCGATCAGGTCCTCGCGCACGATGACCACCACCAGGCCCGCGGGGCCGATGTTCTTCTGCGCACCTGCGTAGATCAGGCCATAGCGCGAAACGTCGACCGGGCGCGACAGGATGGTGGATGACATGTCCGCGACCAGCGGCACATCGCCGGTGTCGGGGATGTCATGGAACTCGACGCCGCCGATGGTCTCGTTCGGCGTGTAATGCACATAGGCCGCATCCCGATCCAGCTTCCAGGCCGAGCGCGGCGGAATGGTGGTGAACTTGGTGTCCGCGGAGCTGGCGGCGACGTTCACTTCGCAGTAGCGCTTGGCTTCTTCGATCGCCTTCTTCGACCAGCTGCCGGTGTTGATGTAGTCCGCCTTCTTACGGCCGCGCAGCAGGTTCATCGGCACGGCGCTGAACTGGGCGCTGGCGCCGCCCTGCAGGAAGAGAACCTTGTAGTTCTGCGGAATGTTCATCAGTTCACGCAGGTCGGCCTCCGCCTTCGCCGCGATGCTCATGAACTCCTTGCCGCGATGGCTCATCTCCATCACCGACATTCCGCTGCCCTGCCAGTCAGCCATCTCCTCGCGGGCGCGCTCGAGCACTTCACGGGGCAGCATCGCCGGACCGGCGCTGAAATTGTAAACGCGTGACATTTTGATTACCTAGTTTCGTTGATGATCGTTTGCCCGCCCGGGATCGAAGACGCATCGACGCCCCGGAATTGAAGCGCGAGCCGACTACATCGGAAAGTGGCGGTTCCACGCCAGCGCCGCCGGGGGGCGTTCGCTGACGGACGCGGGGCGTCGGTGATTCCTGATCGTCTACAGCTTACAGGGGACGGCGGGCCAGGAAAATGCGTGGCCGCCGCGGGCCGGCCCGCCGGGCGGCCGCGCCGATGCGATCCACGCGGATCAGGCTTCATCGTCCCCCGCTTCCGCTTCCGCTGCATCTGCATCTGCATCTGCAGTTTCGTCTGCGTCATCGCCGTCCTCGTCGCCCAGGCTCTCCAGGCGGTCGATACCGACCAGCCGCTCACCTTCGTCGAGCCGGATGAGACGCACACCCTGGGTATTCCGGCCGAGCACCGACACCTCATCGACACGGATACGCACCACGGTGCCGCCGGCGGATATCAGCATGACCTCGTCGCCATCGTGCACCAGCTCGGCGCCGACCACGTCGCCGTTGCGTTCGGAAGTCTGGATGGCGATCACGCCCTGGCCACCGCGTCCATGGAGCGGGTATTCATCCACCCGCGTCCGCTTGCCGTAGCCGTTCTCGGTCGCAGTGAGCACATAACCCTGATCATCGGCGACCAGCAGAGCGATGGCGTGCTGCCCCTCGCCAAGGCGGATACCGCGCACGCCGGAAGCGGTACGTCCCATCGGACGCACCGTGCTCTCATGGAAGCGCACGGCCTTGCCGCCGCTGGACACCAGCACCAGCTCGCAGGAGCCGTCGGTGATCTGGGCGCCGATCAGCCGGTCATCGTCCGCGAGCCCGATGGCGATGATGCCGCTCGTGCGCGGACGCGAGAAATCGACCAGTGGCGTCTTCTTCACCGTGCCCTGCAGCGTCGCCATGAACACGAACTTGTCTTCTTCGTATTCCCGGATCGGCAGCATCGTGGTGATGCGCTCATCCTCTTCCAGCGGCAGAAGATTGATGATCGGCCGGCCGCGGGCATTGCGGCTCGCCTGCGGCAGCTCGTAGACCTTCTTCCAATACACCTTGCCGCGGCTGCTGAAGCACAGCACCGTGTCGTGGGTATTGGCGATGAACAGCTTGTCGATGAAGTCTTCTTCTTTCATCGAGGCCGCCGACTTGCCGCGACCGCCGCGCCGCTGTGACTGGTACATCTCGAGCGGCTGGGCCTTGACGTAGCCGCCATGCGACAGCGTGACCACGACATCTTCCGGCGTGATCAGATCCTCGCGGGTGAGATCGATCTCATCCTGACGGATCTCGGTGCGGCGCGCATCGCCGAACTGCTCGCGGATCGCGATCAGTTCCTCGCGAATGACCGCCATCAGGCGCGCCGGGCTGGACAGAATCAGCGCCAGCTCACTGATGCGCTGCAGGATGTCGCGATACTCGCCGTGGATCTTCTCCTGCTCCAGACCGGTCAGGCGGTGCAGACGCAGATCGAGAATGGCCTGAGCCTGCGCCTCGGACAGCCGGTAGCCATCCGGCCCCATGCCCAGGCTCTCGTCCAGGCCATCGATGCGGGACATTTCCGCGCCGGCGGCGGAAAGCAGCGCGCCCACGCCGCCCGGCGGCCAGGCGCGCGCCAGCAGACCGGCCCGCGCTTCGGCCGGACCGGGCGCCGCCTTGATCAAAGCGATGATTTCGTCGATGTTGGCAAGCGCGACGGCCAAGCCTTCGAGGATATGGGCCCGTTCCCGCGCCTTGCGCAGATCGAAGATCGTGCGCCGGGTCACCACCTCGCGGCGATGACGGATGAACGCATCGATCGCCTCGCGCAGACCGAGCAGACGCGGCTGCCCATCGACCAGCGCGACCATGTTGATGCCGAATACGTTCTGGAGCTGAGTTTGCTGATACAGATTATTCAGCACCACCTCTGGGATCTCGCCGCGGCGCAGCTCGATCACCATGCGCATGCCGTCCTTGTCGGATTCGTCGCGCAGCTCGCTGATGCCCTCGAGACGCTTCTCCCGCACCAGCTGCGCGATCTTCTCGAGAAGCATCGCCTTGTTGACCTGGTACGGCAGTTCCGTGACCACGATGCGCTGGCGGCCGTTGTCATCGGTCTCGAACTCGGTGCGCGCGCGCAGCTGGATGCGACCGCGCCCGGTGCGATAGGCATCGTGGATGCCAGCGGTGCCGTTGATGATCGCGCCGGTCGGGAAATCCGGACCGGGAACATGTTCCATCAGGCCTTCGATGCCGATCGAAGGATCATCGATAAAGGCGACGCAGGCATTGATCACTTCCACCAGGTTGTGCGGCGGAATATTGGTCGCCAGGCCGACCGCGATACCGGCCGAACCGTTGATGAGGAGATTGGGAATGCGCGCGGGCAGAACGACGGGTTCCTTCTCGGACTCGTCATAGTTCAGCGCGTAGTCGACGGTCTCTTTCTCGAGATCGGCGAGCATCTCGTGCGCGATGCGCGACATGCGCACTTCGGTGTAACGCATGGCGGCCGGGGGGTCGCCGTCGACCGAACCGAAGTTGCCCTGACCATCGACCAGCATGTAACGCAGTGAAAACGGCTGCGCCATACGCACGATGGCGTCGTACACCGCGATGTCGCCATGCGGATGGTATTTACCGATCACGTCACCGACGACGCGAGCCGACTTCTTGTAGGGTTTGTTCCAGTCGTTGCCGAGGCCGTGCATTGCGTACAGCACGCGCCGGTGCACCGGCTTGAGTCCGTCCCGCACATCGGGCAGCGCGCGGCCGACGATGACGCTCATGGCG
>CAZOOF010000057.1:0-11595 GCA_964581365.1 uncultured Chromatiales bacterium | reverse complement strand
CGCTTTGGGTGGCATCGTGCATACTTTTCATTTGCTTTGCAAGTGGCTGTTTTGTCGCCATCTTGTGTCTGAGCAAAAGATGAGCAGAAAGTAAAATCTTGAAGCAGGAAAGCGGTCTTGCGGGGTATTCAATAAGTTTTCAACAGAGTTATCCACAGAATCTGTGAATAGGATTTTTTTTGCTGTCGGTGGAATGGGTTGGGAAACGAGGGCGAGTGACGGATTGCCGACGCCCGGACCGAGGCGCAAACCCGTGCATGCACATGGTCAATCAGGGGAGGGGTGATGGGTATCCGGAGAAGGGCCATGACTCATGGAGTTCATGGCGCCCCGAACACGATTCGAACGTGTGACCTTTCCCTTAGGAGGGGAACGCTCTATCCAGCTGAGCTACCGGGGCATGCGGCGCCCGAATTATAACAACGGTGCGCCGCATTCGCATCCTGCCCCTTCCTTCGTTCGTGGTTTCTCAGTGGTGATCATCCTGCTCGGCGTCTACCCAGTCGAAGTCGGCGATATTGCGCTTCAAGCGCTGCCGCTCCTGGTGATGCTCGATGGATTTGCGGACGTTCCCGGTGCGCAGCGGTGCGTTGCGGCGGCCGCGGGCATCGATCAATCCTTCGAGCTGATGTTCGTCGAGCAGTTTGCGATCTTCAGGTCGAATACAGATATATTGATGCAAGTGCTTGTCTCCCATGGATCTCTCTCCTGTGTTTAAGTCTAGAGTCCAGGAGAGCTATCGGCAGACGGTCATGCACGGTCAGAGCCGCGTAGCGGAACCGTGATCGAGGTCACACGGTGCGCGGCGATGCTGTGTTAGGCGAACAAATGCGAGAAGAAAAGATGGACTGGAAAGAGCTCGAGGCCGAGTTGGCGGGGTGGATGAGAGGCTTCTCCGGGGCGGAACTCGTATTCACTGCGGGGTGGCAGTCTATTCCGGGATTGCCAGCGGATGGCTTCAGGGCCGATGGAGTACTCACCGATGGGGATTCCCTGATTGCGTTGGAGGTGGAGGTAAAACAATCACATCCAGATACAAATGTCGGAAAGTATTGGCTGCTCTCCGACAGATACCCTTACAGGCGGATGGTCCTCTTCCACGTGTATACCCCTGGGTTCAATTCCTACGGCTGGAGGATGAAGCTCGGTGAGTTCTACGCAGCAAAGATGATGCGCGAACTGCCATTTGACTACGTGTTGTTGGACAAGAGAGCGGCGTCAAGTTGCAAGGAGGCGCTTGTGGAGGTCCAGTCAGTCATGGAGCCTAAGATCCTCGAGTTCTTTGGAGCCAAAGACCGGAGCCTGGACGGTGCGCGTGGGCCGAGGCCGACTGCGCCTGACAACTCCTTGCAGCCGACCCGCCCGCAGCGGGCGGGGGGGTTGAGCTCTCAACCGGTGCCTGGAGACCATGAGGGTGCCGGAGCTGTTCAATTGCGTACGTCGTCCCTGATCTGCGACAATGCGCGCCATCCCGCTACCGCCTACGGGCGACGCGGCACGAAACCCAACGGAGCTGACCCACCCGCATGAGCGCATTCGAACGAGTGCTGGAACGCCTGCTGTTCGGAAGCCGCTGGTTGCTGGCGCCTTTCTACATCGGGCTCGTGCTGTCCATCGTGCTGCTGCTGATCAAGTTCGTGCGCGAGCTGTTCGCCCTCATTCCGCTGGCGCTGCATGGAGGCACGGGACAGACCATCGTCGGCATACTTTCGCTGGTCGATCTCGCGCTGGTCGCCAACCTGCTGCTGATCATCATCTTCGCCGGGTATGAAAACTTCGTGTCCAAGATTCATACCGGTGACAGCGAGGACCGGCCGGAGTGGATGGGGCATGTCGATTTCTCCGACCTCAAGATCAAGCTCATCGGTTCCATCGTGGCCATCTCCGGCATCGAGCTGCTCAAGGCGTTCGTCAACGTGCAAAACATGGACGAGTCCCAGCTCAAGTGGAAGGTCATCATCCACATGACTTTCGTCGTCTCCGGACTGCTGTTCGCCATCATGGACTGGCTGGGCTCGCGCAAGAAGGCGAAACGCGCCGACGCGGTGGCTGAATGAAGCAGGGCGTGAGCGGGCCGGCGCGGCGCCGGCTTGCCATGCCGTTGACCGCTGGCTTCGGTGCCAGCCCCGGGCGGCCGCGGGCGCGAGAATGATGGCTATACTGGACCGATGAATCAGTCGCGTCGCTTTTCCGCTGCTTTCCTCTCTCTGTTCCTTTTCCTTCTCACAGGAATGGCTGGCGCCGCGCCGGCCCTGGGTGGCGAGCGGCCGGAGGCGCTGGCTGCGCCGCTGTTCCAGCCCTTCCGTGCGGATTACCGGGTCACGCGCTCGATCATGGACAGCGACTTCTCGCTGGCCACCGCGGAACTGCGCCTGGAGCTTGGTGCCGATGGAGGGTACCGCTACAGTTCCAGCCTGCGGCCGGCCAAGCTGATCGCGATGTTCTATGCCGACGAGATTGCCGAATACTCCCGTGGTCGCCTGGAACATGCCGGCGTGGTGCCCGAGCTTTATGAGATGCGCATCACCGGTCGCAAGGCGCGCGAAGGCGGCATTGTCTTCGATCGCGAGGCGGGCCAGGTGACCCAACGCTTCAAGGGACGGGAAGTCCGCCAGGGTGTGCCGCCCGAGGCGCATGATCGGCTGTCGCTGCAGATGGCGATGGTCCAGGACCTCGCCGCGGGGAAGCGGGCAATGCAGTATCTGATGGTCGACCAGAATCGCCTGCGGGTGTACCGCTTCGAAGTGACCGGGGAGGAGCGTGTCGATACGCCACGCGGCCGCTACGAGACGCTGCGGGTCGAACTGGCCGGACGTCTGCGGGTGGAGGATGGCGCCGGGCTGGATGTCGCCAACGCGCGCACGGAAAGCGATCTCGAGGGGGAAGACCAGACCACCTTCTGGATGGCTCCGTCGCTAGGTTATCTCCCGGTGCGCATTCGTCACGTGGACGAGGAGCTGGGGACGTTTACGATGAGCCTGCAGAAGCTGGAGATGCCGCTCGCCGCGCGGGCGGGGGCTCAGCGCGCCACGGCTGGCTCCGCCTCGCCATAGGCGCCGATGATCCACTCGCGGACGGCTTCCTCGTCGAGGCTGCCGCTCACACCGATACGCTCGCCCTTTCCGTCATAGAAATAGGTCCGGGGAAGTTCGCCGAACCATTCCGTATCGACTTCATAGCGCAGGCGTTCCGCATAGGCATCGGCGAACAGCCAGCTCTCGCCTTCGACCCCCAGCCCGGCAAGCGTGGGCGCGATTTCCCCGCGCCGTGAGGGCGGATCGGTAGCGACCATGACCAGACGAAGCTGAGGATGGTCCTTCTGCAGGCGGCCGAGCATCGCCAGGTCGTGGCGGCAGTAAGTGCAATCGAGGGACCACAGCGAGAGCACGAACGGCGTGCCGGCATGCGCCGTGACGATCGCCTGCTGGCTACCGCGCACGAAGGGCTGGGGTTCCAGATCTGCCCCGACCGCCGATACGGCGCCGGCCGAGGCGAGCGCGCAGGCGAGGGCGACGGCGCGGATGACGGGCATCATGGCTGAGTTTCTCCGAGCGGAATCAGAAGATATCCTTCGGCCGCGGTGTTCCAGGACACGAACACTTGCGCGCCATGCGCCAGCAGCTGTGGATGGTCGGTGGCGTCGGCGCTGGTCCCCGTTGTTGCCGGAGTCGACCAGTCGCGCCCGCCGTTCACGGAGTACATCGAGCGCAGCCGGGTGCTTTCGCCGTCGAATTCCTTCCATGCCAGCCAGATCCGTCCACTGTCGCCATGGGCGAGCAATGCCGGGTGATCGGGCCGCAGGGACGGATCGGAGATCGGCATGGGCTTGGAAACGGATTTGCCGCCGCGGGAGCGCGCGTAGAACAGGCCGCGCGCGTGCGGACCGTTGTCGAACCACGCGAAGTGATGGACTCCTTCGTGGTCGATGGCCAGCGCCGGCCCGTGATGCGGGCAGGCATCCACCTTCCAGTGGCCGTGGGTGATGCGCCGCGGCGGATCGCGGCTGTCGAGGCGCATCAGGGCATGGTCGCGAACGTTGCCATCGTAGACGTGGCGCCAGAAGGCGCTGGGTACGCCGTCCGGCCCCAGAGCCAGAGCGATGCGGCAGCACTCACAGCTGTGATCGACGAGCTTGAGGTTGGGGCCGAAGGTCTCGCCGCGGTCGGTCGAGACCGCGTGGTAGAGCGCTGCCCCTGGATAGGGTTCGTCCGCCTTGCGTGCCGCGGATTCGTCGCGCTTGTCGATCCAGACCAGGTGTACCCGGTCGTCGGCGTCGATGATCAGCGCATCGAAACGATGGCTGATCACTTCGCGGTTGTCGTTGATGGTGATCGGGGCGGAGAAGGACTTGCCATCATCGACCGAGCGCGCGAAGCGGATGTCGCCGGAGAAGGGCCGTTCGCCCATACGGGTGTAGCTGACGTAGACCGTGCCATCTTCGGCGATGGCGATCTTGGGGCGATTGTCGCCCGACGTAGCGATGGGTTCAGGCTCCGCGTTGACCCGGGTCGCGAGGCCGAACCCGGCGCTGGCATCGGGCGAGCGATCGACCAGGACATGCCCGTCCTCGACGCGCGCCCGCCAGAGCCGTCCCTGCGCATCGAATGCGGCCGAGACCGTGAGCGCAGTCTCGGTGGCCAGCATCGCGGCCCAGGCGTCTTCGCGCGCTCCGGCGGCCGAGGCGGCGAGTCCGGTCAGCAGGGCCGGAATCAGCAGGGCGGCGCAGAACAGGCGGCGGACAATGCGGTGCGCTCCGGTTCGTCGTCTGCTTGCCGCTCTGTCCGCCGCTGTGTTCATGCTGTTTGCCCTGTGAAGACCGATGTTTTGGATTCTACCTGCTTACCAGCCGATCTCCACGCCAGCGTACCAGGTGCGCGGCAGGCCGGGCGAAAAGACTGGAGTGTTCGAGCTCACCGATGCACTGTCGGCATAGCGCTCGTCAGTGAGGTTCATGACACGCCCGAACAGTTCGACGGTCTGGTTGAGGCGATGACTCACGCGCAGATTGAGCAGATCGTGGCCTTCGTACTTGCCATACGACTCCAGCTCCGCGGGCCTGGTGTCCCAGCCAAGCTGATAGGAGCCGATGTGCACCCACTCCAGCTGTGCACGCGTAGCGCGCGTGGCCAGCCAGGTGAGGCGGGTATTGGCCATCCAGCGCGGCGCGCTTTCGATATCCTTGCCGCTGTAGTCGCTGTCGCCATCGATCCAGTCGACATAGCGGTGACGGGCATGGGAGACCGCTGCGTCGAAGCGCCAGTGCTGACCGAACTCGCGGCCGAGTGCGAGCTCGATGCCCTTGTGTTCGGTTTCTCCCGCGTTGACCGTCACGCTGACGTCGGTGAGCGGGTCGGTTCGGCCGACCAGATCGTCGCGCAGACGCAGCAGATAGGCGACCACATCGTAGCGCCAGCCGGCCACCTCGCCGCGCAGGCCGATTTCGCTCTGGTCGGCCTTGATCGGCTTGAGAGACAGCGCATTTTCCGCCCGCGTGCGCGCTGCGTCGCTCGTATCACCGCTGCCGGCGCGGAACAGCTGGCTTTCCGAGGGCACGCGGAAGCCGTGGTTGTGCGAGGCATAGAGATGCGCGGAAGGGTGCAGGGCGTAGGTCAGGCCGAACTTCGGACTCCAGTGCGAGAAGTCGGCTTCGGCCTCGCCGAGCTGATGGAACAGGACCTCTCTGCCAAAGGTGTTGCGCGCCGCGACTGAGCCGGCGGCGATGTTGTTGCTCATGTCGTAACGGATGTCGTCATAGCGCAGGCCGGCCATGACGCGCAGGCGCGTGGTCGGCGAGAACTCCGTATGGATGTACGGCGAGGCGCTGCGGTAATCGACATCGTAGTCGTAGATGCGCGCGCCGATGGTGTAGCTCTGGTAGTTGCGGTCGGCGCCGGCGCCGGTGAAGTTGACGAGGAGGTTGTCTTCCTCGCGCGAACCCGGGCTGTAGTCGACATCGATGCCGGCGATCACCCGCGCCTGCATCAGTTCGGGGAAGTCGCGCCGCCACTTGGCCAGCACGCCGTAGGACCATACTTCGCTGCGGGCGATGCTGGGATCGAAGGCGAGACGGAAGGAGGCATTCAGATCCATCACATTACGGCGCACGTAGGGCGTGACCGACACCAGGGTGTAGTCGCCGATCTCGTGATCGATGGTGCTCGACAGCCGCAGCGCTTCGACCTCGCGGAAGGCGATGGAGAAGTTGTTCTTCTTCGGGTTGTTGAGGTAATCCTCGCGAATCAGCGGAGCGTTGGCGCCGGTCTGCTGATCGATGCGGGTCACGTTGAGCGAGGTGCGCATCGTGGTGCGTTCGCCGACCGCGTAGTCCCAGCGCAGTCCGGCGCTGATCCGGTCGTAGTCGGTCGCTTTCCGCCAGCCGTCGGTGTGACTGATATTCAGATCGGCGCGGACTCCGCCCAGGCGACCGATGCCGCTGTCCGCCGAGGCCAGCAGCCGGTACCAGCCGTAGCTGCCGCCTTCCAGCGAGGCAGCGCCGCCTGCTTCCGCGGCGGGGGCGCGGGTGAGGATGTTGACGATGCCGCCGATGGCATCCGAACCGTACAGCGCGGTACCCGGGCCACGCACCACCTCGATGCCGCTCGCCGCCGGGACATTCAACTCATAGAGCGCATTGTGGTTGAAGAAGCCGGTGGCGCGGGTGGGAACCCCGTCCTCGAGAAAGAGGTAGAGCGGGCTGGTGGTGAAGGGCTGGCGGATGGCGGTGGTGTGGCCTTCGCCGTTAGTGACTGCGACCGCGACGCCGGGGATCTGACTCATGATCTGCTGCGGATGACTGGGCGCGGCGAAGCGGATCGCGTCTTCCTGGACGATTCCTACTGAGGCAGGGGTTTGCAGCAGGCTCTCGGCCTCCCGGGTGCCGGTGACGGTCATGATGTCCAGGCGCTCTGTATCATCCTGGGCGGCGGCACCGGAAGTGACCGTCAGGCCCAGCAGGCAGGCGGCAAGTCGTTTTCTCGTAAACATTTCTCCCCCTATTCTGGCATTTTATTTTTAAAATATGTATCCAAAATATATGTCCAGATTATGCGCGTTGGAGTCAGGCTGCGGAATGCGACATAGCGTCGCACCTCGAGGGGCAGGGGCGGCAGCCTACACTGCCGCCGGAGCGCCCGTTTGCACCCGGGGCGCGGACATGAGAGACTATTGACCAGTCAAACGTTGCGCGGTCAATAATGACTCAAGCCTCTTCCTTTTCAGGCGCGCCGGCCGGCTTTCGCGACAAGCTGATGGCCATGCTCGGCCTGTGTTTCGTGCTCATCATGGTTGCCCTGGACCAGACGGTGATCGGCACGGCGTTGCCGACGATCGTCGCCGAGCTGGACGGCTTCCACTGGTATGCCTGGGCAGGCACGGCCTATCTGCTGGCCTCGATCGTCACCATTCCGGTCTTCGGCAAACTGGGTGACGATCATGGCAGGCGGGGGTTCATTCTCGCCGCTATCGCCCTGTTCGCCGGATCTTCTCTCTTGTGCGGGCTGGCGCAGGACATGGCGCAGCTGGTGTGGGCGCGGGTGCTGCAGGGCATCGCCGGCGGCATGCTGATCGCCACCACTTTCGCCAGCGTACCCGACATGTTCCCCGAGCCGCAGGAAAGGCTGCGCTGGCAGGTGCTGTTCTCCTCCGCCTTCGGTCTCGCCAATGCCTTCGGTCCGACCCTGGGGGGCGCCATCACCGAATATCTGGGCTGGCGCTGGGTGTTCTTCATCAATCCGCCGGTGGCTGCGCTGGCACTGTGGTTCGTATGGCGTCACATGCCACTCATTCGCCATCGCGAGGGGCCGGCTTCGCGGCTCGACTGGCCGGGGGCGATTCTGCTTGGCTTGACTCTCACCGGCGCATTGCTGCTGCTTGCGTGGATGGGGCAGGGCAAGCCGGTGTCGATGCTGCTCGCTGCCGGGACCGGCACGCTGCTGGCTGGCGCTGCCCTGATAGTGCAGGAGCGACGCAGTCCGGATCCGCTGCTGCCGCTGGAGATGTTCGCCGATCGCACGCTGAGGTCGCTGTTTCTGCTTTCGGCGCTGGTCGGGTTCTGTCTGTTCGGCATCGTCTACTACGCACCGCTGCTGTTCCAGGGCGGTTTCGGGCTCACGCCCAAGGAGGCCGGCCTTCTGGTGACGCCGCTGGCCGTTTTCATCACCGTCGGGAGCATCGTCAACGGACGCATCGTTGCCCGCCTGCGCACCCAGAACGTCATGCTCTACACGGGCCTGCTGGTCTTTGGCAGCGCGGTGATCGTTCTCGCCCAGATCGGCGCCGCGACGCCGCATGCTCTGATCTATGGAGTGATGGTGGTCGCCGGTCTGGGACTGGGTCTGCTGATGCCCAATCTGACTCTGCTGGTTCAGTCCGCGGTGCCGCGTGCGCGTCTCGGCGTCACCACCGCGACGCTGCAGTCGACGCGCATGATCGGCGGGATGACGGGTATGGCGCTGATCGGCGTGCTGGTGACGCATGCCTATGAGCGAACGGTGGGCGGCGCGCTGCGCGCAGTCGACGCCGGACGCTGGACCGGCTGGCTGAACGACCCGAATGTGCTGATCGATCGCACCCAGGCCGCTGAGTTTGCCGCGACCGCTGCCGGCGCTGGTGAGAACGTGCTGGCGATACTCGACGAGGCGCGCGAGGCGCTGATTGCGGCTATCCATGGCGGACATTGGCTGGTGGTTTTTGCCGCGCTGGCGGGAGTGTTGATGGTGTGGCGACTGCCCGCGCTCAGCATGCATGACGGCGCCGTGCGCCGGGACGAGGGGGAACCAGTACGTGAATGACCGTCACAGCGCATTGCTGCGGCAACTGGGGAGAACGGCGAGGGCGATGTATGCCGCGTTCGAGGAAGAGGTCGGCTATGCGCTGCCGCGGTGGCGCATCCTGCAGGCGCTGCACACGGAATCGTGTCTGACGCAGAAGGATCTCGCACTGCGCCTCGAGATGGATCCCGGTGCGCTCACGCGCCAGCTCAAGGTGCTGGAGGCCGATGGAATGATCACCCGGCGTCGCGCCGCGGATGACAACCGGCTCAGCGATGTCGAGCTCACCCCGGTCGGCGCGGATCTGATCGCCGGCATGCAGCCTCGCCGCCGCGCATTTCTGCGTCGCATGCTCAAGGATTTTCCGCCGGACGAACTGGATACTACGATGGCGGTGCTGGAGCGGATGGAAACGCGCTTTCGCGTCGTGGCCAGTGAGTCCAGGGCGCGCCGCGACACCAAGCAATCGGCGTAATGGGCAGCGTCCCGACAGCTTGTGGCGCAGACGGGACCGTAATGGTCCCGTTTCATCATCTGCTGTGCTTCCGCTCCCGCTCTTCGCCCGATGTCATCGAATGACTACACCGTGTTTCTATAGCGAGGGGTCGCTTTTATCTAGAATCCCACGGCATGGGAAGCTACGTCACGCCGTTTGGCCTGCGCATGCCGGAGGAGCTCCGCGAGCGCATTACCCGTTCCGCGAAAGCCGCTCATCGCAGCATCCACTCCGAGCTCGTCCTGCGCCTGCAGGAAAGCGTGGTTCAGGAAGTGAGCTGCGATGCCGACGGTGGCAGGTGGCTTGGTCCGGAAGAAAAGCTGTTGCTGGAACACTTCGAGAATCTGCCGCCGAACCGGCAGAATGCGCTGCTCGAGTTGCTGACCGGAAGCGCGCCGGATGAGGATGAGTGAATCCGGTCTGATCGCCTGACCGGTTGCCCGGTCTCTTTCCTGTTTCAATGAAAATCCCTGGATCGCGTGATCAGCCCGCCCAGCAGTTCACTGTGATCCTCGATTCCCGTCGCTATCATGTGCTCGACGCCGTCCACGCGCTCGATTCTGCCGCTGATGCCGAGCAGGCGTCCGCCATTCACCGCCGGACGGCGGCGTTCGGCGAGCCGGCGCTGGACGATGACATTGATAGTGCCGTGCTCGTCTTCCAAGGTAAGGAAGGTAACCTCGGTAGTGCCGGGACGCTGGCGTGAGGTGACCAGACCGGCGATGCGGGCGGCGCGGCCGTGCGCAGTTTGCCGGAGCGCTGCCGAGTCGCGATAACCGAGCTGCCGCAGCCGGTCGCGCAGCAGGGCGAGCGGGTGACGGCCCAAGGTCAGGCCGAGCGTGGCATAGTCGGCGACGATGTTTTCTCCCTCGGTCGGCGGACGTATCAGGGGGTCGGCTTCGGCCAGAGTCGTTTCCCGCAGCAGATCGTTTTCCGCCCGGGTGCCGAATGCCTGCCAGAGCGCGCGATGGCGATGGCCCGCGAGTCCGGCCAGGGCGCCAGCCGCGGCGAGAGCGGAGAGCTCGTGTGATCCCAGCTTCGCGCGCTGCGCCAGATCATGCACGCTCGCTAACGGCGCCTGTCGGCGGGCGGCGATCAGGCGTTCGCACGCGGCTTGGGACCATCCTTTCACCAGGCGCAGACCGAGACGAAGCGCGGGAGCGCCTTTCCTGCGGCCCGATCTCGAGGGCTCGAGCGTACAGTCCCATGCGCTGTGACACACGTCGACGGCGCGGACTTCCACGCCGTGCCGGCGTGCATCCTGCACCAGCTGCGCGGGCGCGTAGAAGCCCATGGGCTGACTGTTGAGCAGCGCGGCGGTGAAGGCGGCAGGGTGGTGACACTTGAGCCAGGAGGAAACATAGGCGAGCAGGGCGAAGCTCGCTGAATGCGATTCCGGAAAGCCATATTCGGCGAAGCCTTCGATCTGGTGGCAGATCTGTTCGATGAAGCGTGCATCGTAACCCCGTTTGCTCATGCCTTCGCGCAGGCGCTGCTGGAATGGCTCCATCCCGCCCTTGCGATGCCAGGACGCCATCGAGCGTCGCAGCAGATCGGCCTCACCAGCGGAGAAGCCGGCAGCGACCATGGCGATCTGCATCACCTGCTCCTGGAAGATGGGCACGCCCAGCGTGCGTTCGAGCACAGCTTTCACTTCAGGCCCGGGATATTCGATCGGCTCGAGCCCCTGGCGCCGGCGCAGATAGGGATGCACCATCTGTCCCTGGATGGGGCCGGGGCGCACCAGCGCCACTTCGATGACCAGGTCATAGTAGTTCCGCGGCTTGAGGCGCGGCAGCATCGACATCTGCGCCCGCGACTCGATCTGGAACACGCCGATGGTGTCGGCGCGCTGGATCATGAGATAGGTCTGCTCGTCTTCCGGCGGTATGTCCGCTATCGTCATGGCGGTGCCGTGATAGTCGTTGATCAGCGCGAGCGTGCGGCGGATGGCGCTCAGCATGCCGAGGGCAAGGACATCCACCTTGAGCAGGCCGAGCGCATCCAGATCGTCCTTGTCCCACTGGATCACCGTTCGTTCCGGCATGGCGGCGTTCTCTATCGGCACCAGCTCGGAGAGCGGTCCGCGCGAGATGACGAAGCCGCCGACATGCTGCGACAGGTGGCGGGGGAAGCCGATCAGTTCGCCGGCGAGCACCATCCAGCGATGCACCGCGGGATTGTCAGGATCGAAGCCCTGTTCGCGCAGGCGGTCTTCGGGAATGCCATCGGTCCAGACCAGGGATTTGGCCAGTCGGTCCAGCCGCTGCGCATCCATGCCGAGCGCCGTGCCGACGTCGCGCAGCGCGCTGCGGGGGCGAGCGCGGATCA
>CAZOOF010000056.1:0-11744 GCA_964581365.1 uncultured Chromatiales bacterium | reverse complement strand
CTCCAGCGCCAGGGCGCGCAGGCCGGTGAACGAGCCGGGCTCGGCCGAGGGGTAGATCGCCTATTCGTCGATTTCGCACATGGGCTTCGTGACCCTCGGCTTCTTCACCGTGTTCTCGATCTTCCGCGAGTCCGGCGCTACCCATGGCGCCGCGATGGGCGTGGAGGGCGCGCTGGTCCAGATGATCTCGCACGGTTTCATCTCCGGCGCGCTGTTCCTGTGCGTCGGGGTCATGTATGACCGCATTCACAGCCGCCAGATCAGTGACTACGGCGGAGTGGTGAATACCATGCCGCGTTTCGGCGCGCTGATGGTGTTCTTCGCCATGGCCAATGCCGGCCTTCCCGGCACCTCGGGCTTCGTCGGCGAGTTCCTGGTCATCATGAGCGCGTTCAAGGCCGACTTCTGGTACGCTCTGCTGGCGGCGACTTCGCTCATTCTCGGCGCCGCGTATACCTTGTGGATGGTCAAGCGGGTGGTCTTCGGCAAGGTCGCCAACGACAACGTGGCGACGCTGAAGGACATCAACCCGCGCGAAACCCTGATGCTGGGGACGCTCGCCTTCTTCGTACTGCTGATCGGCGTCTGGCCCGATCCGCTGCTTGAGATCATGCATGCATCCGTCGCGCACCTGCTCGAGCACGTGACGATATCGAAACTGTGAGGCTGGCCCGGTGCTGACCATGGAATTCACGTATCCCAATTTTTACGCCGCGCTGCCCGAGATCTTCGTGTTCGCGATGGCGTGCATCATCCTGCTCGTGGATGTGTACCTGAGCGAGCAGAACCGGGTCGTCACCTACCTCATGACCCAGACGACGCTGGTTGGCGCTGCGGTACTGACGCTGGCGCTGCATTCCGGACATCCCGAACTCACCTTCCATGGCATGTTCATCAGCGACGCCATGGGCGATGTCCTGAAGATGTTCCTGTATCTGACCACCTTCGTGGTGTTCCTCTATTCGCGCGACTACCTGGCGGCGCGCGGGCTGCTGCGCGGTGAGTTCTTCGTGCTCGGCCTGTTCGCGCTGCTGGGCATGATGGTCATGGTGTCGGCCTACAGCATGCTGACGCTGTATCTGGGACTCGAGCTGATGTCGCTGGCGCTGTATGCCATGGCGGCGCTCAACCGCGATTCCGCCGTGTCCTCGGAAGCGGCGATGAAGTATTTCGTGCTGGGCGCGCTGGCGTCCGGTCTGCTGCTGTACGGCATGTCGATGATCTACGGGGCTGCCGGAACCCTCAACATCCAGGATATCGGCGCTTACGTCCTGCACCGCTCGCCGGATGACGTGGTCCTGCTGTTCGGCCTGGCGTTCGTGATCGTCGGTCTGGCATTCAAGCTGGGCGCGGTCCCGTTCCACATGTGGATTCCCGACGTCTATCACGGCACGCCGACGGCGGTGACGCTGTACATCAGCACCGCGCCGAAGATCGCCACCTTCGCCATCGTCATCCGTTTCCTGATCGACGGACTCGGCGGCCTGCAGGTGCAGTGGCAGGACATGCTGGTGATCCTGGCCGCGGCTTCGATCGCGATCGGAAATGTCGTCGCGCTGGCGCAGACCAACATCAAGCGACTGCTCGCCTATTCGACGATCAGCCATATCGGCTTCATGCTGCTCGGCATCCTCACCGGCACGGTCGCCGGCTACGCTGGAGCGATGTTCTACATCCTGGTCTACGCCCTGATGACGCTGGGCGCCTTCGGCATGGTGGTGCTGCTCAGCCGCGCCGGTTTCGAGGCGGAGCGGCTGGAGGACTTCAAAGGGCTCAACGAACGCAGCCCGTGGTTCGCCTTCATGATGCTGATCATCATGTTCTCGACCGCGGGTATTCCGCCGACCGTCGGTTTCTATGCCAAGCTTGCCGTGCTGCGGGCGCTGGTGGATATCGGCATGGTGTGGCTGGCGGTCTACGCGGTCATATTCTCCGTCATCGGCGCGGCGTATTACCTGCGCGTGGTCAAGTATATGTACTTCGAGAAGCCGGACGACACCTCGCCGGTGTCCGCGGCGGCTGACGTGCGTGCGGTGCTGAGCGCAAACGGGCTGGTCGTTCTAGCCCTGGGAATCTACCCTGCCTCCCTCATGGCTCTGTGCGCCGCAGCCGTGAGCTGAGGCCGGAAGCAGGGATCGCATGAGGATCCTGCTCAGTAACGACGACGGCTACCTGGCTCCCGGTCTGGTCTGCCTGGCGGAAGGCCTGACGGATCTCGGTGAAGTGATCGTGGTTGCGCCCGACCGGGATCGCAGCGGGGCCAGCAATTCCCTGACCCTGGATCGGCCGATCCGCGCCGTGCAGGCGGAAAATGGTTTCGTGCGCGTGAACGGAACCCCGACCGACTGCGTGCACCTCGCCATCACCGGCCTGCTCGAGAACGAGCCGGACATCGTCATCTCGGGCATCAACAACGGCGCCAATCTGGGCGACGACGTGATCTATTCCGGCACCGTCGCTGCAGCAGTGGAGGGGCGGTTTCTCGGCTATCCCGCCATCGCCGTCTCGCTCGCCGGACGCAAGCCGTACTATTACCAATCGGCGCTGATGGCGGTGCGTTGCATCTTCCGGCGGCTGCAGCAGGAACGTCTGCCGCGCGATCTCATTCTCAATGTCAACGTTCCCGATCGTCCCTGGGACGATATCGGCGGTTTCCGCGTCACGCGGCTGGGATTCCGCCACCGGGCCGAGCCGGTGATAAAATCAACCGATCCCCGGGGTAATCCCATCTACTGGATCGGTGCTTCGGGAGCGGAGCAGGATGCCGGCCCGGGAACTGACTTCCACGCCATCAGGGAAGGATATGTGTCGGTGACTCCCCTGCAGGTCGATCTGACACGCCACTTCGCGCTCGACACGCTGCGAAGCTGGATGGAGAATCTGGAAACTTGAACGCAGGTCACGATGGCATCGGGATGACGTCGCTGCGCACCCGTGTCCGGCTGCTCGACGCGCTGCGGGCACAGGGCATACGCAGTGATCTCGTGCTGGAGATCATGAAGGAGATGCCGCGCCATCGCTTCGTCGACGAAGCGCTGGCCAGCCGCGCCTACGAGAATACCTCGCTTCCCATCGGTTTCGGGCAGACCATTTCCAGTCCGTACATGGTCGCGCGCATGACCGAGGCGCTGCTGCAGGGACGGCGATCGCTGGGCAAGGTGCTGGAAATCGGCACCGGCTCGGGATACCAGACGGCGATTCTCGCCCGCCTTGCCGATGCCGTGTATACCATCGAGCGCATCGATGCCCTGCTGACGCGGGCGCGCTGGCGCTTTCACCGCCTGCGGCTGGCGAACATCACTACCCGGCACGGCGATGGCGCCAACGGCTGGCCCGAGCAGGCGCCATTCGACGGTATCATTGCCGCCGCCGCGCCCGCTGAGATTCCGGTTTCCTTCCTTCATCAGCTTGCGCCCGGCGGGCGCCTGGTCATGCCGCGCGGCACCGCGACGCAGACTCTGCTTGCCATCACCCGAACGCCGGAAGGCTATGTGCAGGAAGAACTGGAACCAGTCACCTTCGTGCCGATGCTGCCCGGCGATCAATAATGCGCCTGTTCGCCGTTCTCTACGACAAGGTGCTGAGCTGGGCCCGCCATCCGCGCGCGCCCTGGTATCTCGGCGGTCTGAGCGTCGCCGAATCGTCCTTCTTTCCGATACCTCCGGATGTGATGCTCGCGCCGATGGTGCTGGCGCGCCCGGAGCGTGCCTGGTTTCTGGCCGGACTGACGACCATCGCGTCGGTCCTCGGCGGCGTGATCGGGTACCTGATCGGGATGTTCGCCCTGCAGGCGATCGAGCCTCTGCTGCATCGCTTCGGACATTGGGATACCTATCTCGCGGCACGCGATTGGTTCGATGCCTGGGGCGTCTGGGTGATATTCCTGGCCGGCGTTTCTCCCATTCCGTACAAGATATTCACCATCGCTGCAGGCGCCGTCACGATGGCACTGCTGCCTTTCGTCATCGCCTCATGCATCGGGCGCGGCATGCGCTTTTTTCTGGTCGCGGCCTTGATCCGCTGGGGAGGGCCGCGGGTGGAACCCTACCTGCGGCGCCACATCGACACCGTTGGCTGGGTCATGGTCGCGGCTCTGATCGCGCTCTATCTGGTATTGCGGTGACGAAGCACCAGGCTCTGTTTCCGGCCGGCATGCATTCAGCGGATTGGCAGTCGCGGAGGAGAGCGAAGGAGCGAAGCGGGAGGAGCTCTCTTTCCCACGGTTTACGCATCAAGCTCGTCTGGCTATGGGTCTTTGCCTGGCTGCTCTCGGGCTGTGGCGGTCACGTTTACCACGTGGTGGAGAAAGGCGACACGCTGTATTCGGTGAGTTTCCGCTATCAGCAGGACTTCCGCGATATCGCCCGCTGGAATGACATCCCGCCGCCCTATGTGCTGAAGCCGGGGCAGGAGCTGCGCGTCGCGCCGCCGCGCCCGCCCAGCCATGGCGAGCGGCTGGCGGCGGCCAGGGAGCGTGCAACCGCGCCTGCGGCGACGCCGCCAGTCGCGAGCGCGCCGGCTCCTGCGCCGTCGTCGCCCGGGTCTACAGCGACCCGGCCTCCGCCAACGGCATCGAGGCCGCCTTCTCCGGCTCCCCGGCCGGATGGTACCAGGGCAGGCTCAACCGCGGCGATCGCCTGGCAGTGGCCGGTGGCGGATGCGCGCACGCGCAGGGATGTGAGCGTGACCGCGGCCGGCAAGGCGCTGGAATTCCGCGGGCGGCGCGGCGAGCCGATCCGTGCTGCCGCCGATGGCAGAGTCGTCTACAGTGGAGCGGGCATTCCGCACTTCGGCAATCTGCTCATCATCAAGCACAATGACCGTTATCTGAGCGCCTACGCCCACAACCAGCGCCTCCTGGTCGCCGAGGGCAGCAGCGTGCGGGCAGGACAGCAGGTGGCGGAAATGGGGGATTCGGGGACCGGCGCCGAGGAGGTCAAGCTTCGCTTCGAGATCCGTCTGGAAGGCTCGCCGGTCGATCCGGCCCAGTACCTGCCCCGGTGAGGTTGTCTGCTGCTCCCGCGTGTGTGTGAGCGAGCGGACCGCGCATCGTTCAGGCGGCGTCTTCGATCATGAGCAGGGCGGCCAGGACTTTGCGCCGATCGGTCATGAGGAAGTTGTAGGTGCGGCAGGCCGAGCCGGTATCCATCACCTCGACGCCGATGCCGCGCTCGGTCAGCCCGGCGTATAGCCGCGGTGACGGGTGCCGCAGCCGCGCGCCGGAACCGAACAGCACGACCTCGGGCGCGTAGTCGGCGAGCATGTCGAAGTGCGCCGCCGCCAGGTCTTCCCAGCGCTGCGGCGCCCAGTCCGGAACGAGCGTCTCTGGCGTGATCAGCAGGCTTTGGCGCATTACTTCCCGCCGCATGACGCCGCCGGGCACTTCGATGATGTCGCCAGTCGTCCTGCTGCCCGCTTCGGGGTCGAAGCGGCGCGGAATCAGCACGGTCACCTCGCCGGTGGCATAAGAGAGGATGCCGTAGCTGCCTGGATCGCTGTCGCGGTTGATCTGCATGCAGAATTCCTGTTGGCGAAGGCTCTAGCTTACCTCACCCAGGACGCAGGGCGAAGCGGGCATCCGCTTGCCTGTAAGCAAGGGATGATCCGATAATAGACCACTATTTAACCGTTTCCGGAAACGCCCCAGAAATGAAAGACGATTTCGCGAGAATCAAGCGCCTGCCTCCGTATGTCTTCAACATCGTCAACGAGTTGAAAGCCAAGGCGCGAGCCCGGGGCGAGGACATCATCGACTTCGGCATGGGCAATCCCGATCAGCCCACGCCTGCCCACATCGTCGACAAGCTGATCGAGGTCGCCCAGCGCGAGGGAACCCACCGCTATTCCGTCTCCCGCGGCATTCCCCGCCTGCGGCGGGCGATCTGCCGCTGGTACAAGCAGAAATTCGACGTCGATCTCGATCAGGAGAGCGAGGCCATCGTCACCATCGGGTCGAAGGAGGGGCTGGTGCATCTCGCGCTTGCCACCGTCGGCCCCGGTGATGCGGTGCTGGTGCCGAATCCGGCCTATCCGGTGCATCCCTATGGCTTCGTGATCGCGGGCGCCGACATCCGTCATGTGCCGATGGTCCCGGGCGTCGACTTCTTCGAGGAACTGGAGAAGGCGATCCGCGATTCATGGCCCAAGCCCAAGATGCTGGTGCTCAACTTCCCGGGCAATCCGACCACGCAGTGCGTGGACCTTCCCTTCTTCGAGAAGGTGGTGCGGGTGGCGCGCGAGCACGAAGTCTGGGTTGTGCACGATCTGGCTTATGCCGACATCGCATTCGACGGCTACAAGGCGCCGTCCATCCTGCAGGTGCCGGGGGCCAAGGAGGTGGCGGTCGAGTTCTATACGCTGTCGAAGAGCTACAACATGCCGGGCTGGCGCGTCGGCTTCATGGTCGGCAATCCCACGCTGGTGGCGGCGCTGGCACGCATCAAGTCGTACCTGGATTACGGCATGTTCACCCCCATCCAGGTCGCGGCCATTGCCGCACTCGAAGGCCCGCAGGACTGCGTTGCCGAGATCTCCGAAATGTATCGCGTGCGTCGCGACGTGCTTTGCGACGGTCTGAATGCCGCCGGCTGGCCTGTGGAGAAGCCCAAGGCAACCATGTTCGTCTGGGCGCCGATTCCGGAGCAGTACCGCCACCTCGGTTCGCTCGAGTTCGCCAAGAAACTGCTCCAGGACGCAAAGGTTGCCGTGTCCCCGGGCATCGGCTTCGGCGAATATGGCGACGACCATGTGCGCTTCGGTCTGATCGAGAATGAGCACCGCACCCGCCAGGCCGTGCGTGGCATCCGTCAGATGCTGCGCAAGGACCTCAGCCTGAAGGTTGCCTCCGCATGAGCGCGCTGAAGCCGGTCAGGGTGGGTGTGCTCGGCCTCGGCACTGTCGGTGGCGGCGTGGTCAACGTGCTGTGCCGCAACCAGCACGAAATCTCGCGGCGTGCCGGTCGCGGGATAGAGATCACGCATGCGGCCGCGCGCGAAACTTCCTTCCCGGGAGTGGATGCCGCGGGCATCCGTATCACCCAGGATGCCTTTGCGGTCGTCGATGACCCCAATATCGATATCGTCGTCGAGCTGATCGGCGGCTACGAGCCGGCGCGCGAGCTGGTGCTGCGCGCCATCGAGCAGGGCAAGCACGTCGTCACCGCGAACAAGGCGCTGATCGCCCGCCATGGCAACGAGCTGTTCGCCGCCGCGCACCGGCGCGGCGTGATGATCGCCTTCGAGGCGGCGGTGGCCGGCGGTATTCCGCTCATCAAGGCGCTGCGCGAGGGGCTTGCCGCCAATCGCATCGAATGGGTCGCCGGCATCATCAACGGCACAACCAACTTCATTCTCACCGAGATGCGCGACAAGGGCCGCGGCTTCGAGGAGGTGCTCGCCGAGGCGCAGCGGCTCGGTTATGCCGAGGCCGATCCGACCTTCGACGTCGAGGGTATCGATGCCGCTCATAAGCTGACCATCATCGCGTCCATTGCCTTCGGTATTCCGCTGCAGTTCGATCATGTGTACACCGAAGGCATCTCCGGCATCAGCGGGGAGGACGTGGCCTACGCCGAGGAGCTAGGTTATCGCATCAAGCATATCGGTCTGACCCGGCGTAACGGCGATGGCGTGGAGCTGCGGGTGCATCCCACAATGATTCCGTACCGTCGCCTGATCGCCAATGTCGACGGCGTGATGAATGCGGCGCTGGTGCAGGGCGACGCGGTAGGACCGACGCTGTACTACGGCGCGGGCGCGGGCCGTGAGCCGACGGCTTCGGCGGTAATCGCCGATCTCGTCGATGTGACCCGTACGCTGACCGTCGATTCCGAGAACCGGGTGCCTCATCTGGCCTTCCAGCCGGACCAGCTGTCCGACATGCCGGTGCTGCCGATCGATGCGGTGGAGACGGCCTATTACCTGCGCATGCGCGCAGCGGATCGCCCGGGTGTGCTGGCAGATGTGTGCCGCATTCTTGCCGATCAGGGCATCAGCATCGAAGCGATCGTCCAGAAGGAGCCTGCCGCCGATGCCCGCGAGGTGACCATCATCATGCTCACCCACCGCATCGTCGAACGCCACATGAACGAAGCCATTCGCCGCATCGAAGCGCTGGAGACGATCACCGGGAAGGTGAAGCGGATCCGCGTGGAAGCCATGAAGTAAGCGCGCGAAACACCATCGACGAGAGGAAAGAAGAGTGAGTGTGCGCGCTTCTTTCCTCTCCTAACTTTCCACATTCCCCTGGTGCCCTATGTCATCCACTCGCTACACCGGCCTGATCGAAAAATATCGTGACCGTCTGCCGGTCGGTCCCAACACGCGTCCGATAAGTCTGGGCGAAGGCAATACGCCGCTCATTCGGCTGCACAATCTGCCCGAGGCAGTCGGGGTCGAGGCCGAGCTTTACGTCAAGTACGAAGGACTCAATCCCACCGGATCCTTCAAGGATCGTGGCATGACCATGGCGGTCACGCGCGCAGTCGAGGAAGGCAGCCGGGCCATCATCTGCGCATCGACCGGCAATACTTCCGCTGCAGCCGCTGCCTACGCGGCCAGGGCCGGAGTCACCGCCTTCGTGCTCATTCCCGATGGCAAGATCGCGCTCGGCAAGCTGGCGCAGGCGATGATGCACGGCGCCGTGGTGATCCAGATCAAGGGCAACTTCGATGCCGGCATGGCGCTGGTGAAGCAGGTCGGCGAGCAGGCGCCCATCACGATCGTCAACTCGATCAATCCGTATCGTCTCCAGGGCCAGAAGACTGCTGCCTTTGAGATCGTCGAAGAGCTGGGCGATGCGCCGGACTATCACTGCCTGCCGGTCGGCAACGCCGGAAACATCACCGCCTACTGGATGGGATACAGCGAATACCACGAGGCCGGATTGGCCAAGCGCCTGCCGGTGATGGCGGGCTATCAGGCCGCGGGCTCGGCGCCCTTTCTGCGCGGCCATATGGTCGATAATCCGGAAACCGTTGCCACCGCCATCCGCATCGGTCATCCGCAGAGCTGGGACAAGGCCTGGGACGTGCAGCGCGCGTCCAAGGGCTGGTTCGACGAGTTCGGCGATGAGGAGATCCTGCAGGTGCAGAAGCTGCTCACCGAGAAGGAAGGCGTGTTCTGCGAGCCCGCCTCGGCGATCTCGGTTGCTGGCGCTATACGCGACCTCAAGAGCGGCCGCATTCCGGCGGGCAGCCGTGTCGTCTGCACGCTGACCGGCCATGGACTCAAGGATCCGGATACCGCCATTCGCCAGTGCCAGGGCGGTGTGCTGGCGGTCGAGGCGGAGCTCGGGTCGGTCAAGCGCGTGATTCTCGATCGGCTCGCCTGAGCGGCTCGGAAGCCGGCAGACGAGCAGGCCGGTGTGCAATCCGCTGCTGCTCAGACAACGATGAGATTCGGTCACCGACATGCTGGTCGATGAAAAGGATCTGCTGAAACAGGCGGCGCGCGAAGGCTATGCCGTTTGCGCGTTCGAGGTGCCCGGCATCGAACTGCTGGGCGGCGTGATCGAGGCGGCGGAACGCCTCCGCGCTCCCATCATCCTCACGCTTTCGCAGCAGCGTCTGGCTCATGTCGACATCGAGCATTTCCTGCCGGCGATGGAAGCGGCGGGGCAGGGCGCCAGCGTCCCGGTGGCCATCCGTTTCACCGATGTCACCTCGGCTGAATCAGCCGTCCGTGCCATCGGGTTGGGCTGCAACAGCATTGCGCCTGCGCTTGCCGACGGCTCGTTCGATCGTGCCGCGCTGATGGAGGAACTGGCGGCCATCGCCGATGGTTGCGGAGTGGCGCTTGCAGCGCCGTTTCCCGAAGCAGACCGTTCCATTCTCAGCCACCGGATGGACGTCTTCGCAGCTGAGCGGCTCGTACAGGCAGCAGCCACATCCATCGACTATTCAGCGTTGATGTCCGGTATGCGGCAGGCGGTGTCCGGCGAAGCCGAACGCCGCCTCCTCGCCGCAGGCGCCGCCGGCCGGGCCGAAGCGGCGCTCGCCGCCTGCCGGCCCTGGGCGCCGGTGGAGCATGTCATCCTCTTCAATGTCTCACCTCCGCAAGGCGAGCCGGCTGATGAGCATGCCGCCGCGCTCATGCGCGACGGCCGCGACATCCTCGGCGCCATCCCCGGCGTGCGCCGGGTCTTCGTCGGCACGTCCGTGAAAGCCGATTCGCGCTACCGTCACTGCTGGCTGGTGCGCTTCGTCCATCCCCGCGTCATCGACAGCTATCGCGATCATCCCGATCACGTTGCCTTCGCCGACGAACGCTTCCGTCCGGTGGCGGGGGATCGCGTCAGCATAGACTTCGAAGAGATCTAAGCCTTCTCGGCGCTCATCCCGCGGGGTGTCATTTCCTGAACTTCGCGATTCATTCCTTTGGCTGCGCTCCTTGCGGGCTATGTCTACGACTTCATCTGTTCATAACTTTATACTTTCTGCATAAGTGTGATGTGGGGAGTAATAGCTTGTGCCATTGGGGCGACTTCATTTTCTTCCAACTCCCATTGACGATTCCGACGCATTCTTTGGTCAGATGACCTATTATCAGCAGTGCGAATAGCATTCCCGGACTTGCACAAGGAGGTGCACGATGGCGACACGAACTGCGCACGCGCGCTGGGAAGGAGGCTTGAAGCAGGGGGCCGGGCAGGTGGAGACCGGCAGCGGCCAGCTGCGCTCCGCCTATTCCTTTGCTTCGCGGTTCGAGCGGAGCGACGGCACGAATCCGGAGGAGCTGCTGGGTGCCGCCCATGCCGGCTGCTTCGCGATGGCGTTGACGGCGATGCTGGAGCAGGCCGGCTACAAGCCCGAGTACGTGGATGCGACCGCGGAGGTGAGCATCGAGGCCGAAAACGGCGGCTTCCGGATCACGGGCAGTCATCTGGTATGCAAGGCGAGCGTGCCCGGCATCGATGACGACACGTTCCGCCAGCATGCCGAGAGCGCCAAGGCCGGTTGTCCGGTGTCCAGGGCCCTGTCGGGGACCGAGATAACGCTGGACGCCGGACTGGCGCACTAGCCGGGATACCGGGACAGGTCATGTCTCTCCCGCCGGCATCGCCCCCAATGCCGGTCCTCTAGGGGGCAGGGTCTGTCTCGGTCGCATTAGTACTAAAGTAGTAGACCGTTCGCGCCGCTACATCAGTAGCAGGAGCATAGAACCACAACCGGGAAGAGAACGGCACTACCCGCTAATGAGCACTATTTTCTACCATGGCGGGGCAGCGCCGGAGCTGGAGCACGGGCAGTCCTGGCAGTCCATCGCCGCTTCTCTGAGCGAGGACGACGGGGTCGTTCAGGGCGCTTTCGCCGGGCTTCGAATCGCCTCCAATTTCCAGCCCATATTCAGCCTTGCGCATCAGCGTGTCGTCGGCTTCGAAGGTCTGATGCGCGCCGCATCCGAAACCTCCTTCCAGCCGCCGCTCGATGTGCTGGCGCGGGCCAGAGACGATGATGCAATCATCCGTCTCGACCGCCTGTGCCGGGCCATCCATCTGCGCAATTTCGTCCGCTACGATACCGGCAACGCCTGGCTGTTCCTCAATGTCAATCCGCGGGTGATCGCGCACGGCGGCCTGCTGGAGCGCCGTTTCGGTGAGGAACTGGAACGCGTCGGGATGCCGCCTTCCCGCGTCGTGATCGAAATTCTGGAAACCGCGCTGATCGATGACAGTCCCCTCATCGACGCGGCGAAGCATTACCGCGACATGGGCTGCCTCATCGCCATCGACGATTTCGGCGCCGG
>CAZOOF010000055.1:0-11896 GCA_964581365.1 uncultured Chromatiales bacterium | reverse complement strand
GGCACCGTGATGACCGCTTCGGTAACCTCTTCGCCGAGGTAGTCTTCGGCGGTCTTCTTCATCTTCATCAGCACGCGCGCGGAGATCTCCGGCGCCGCCATCTTGCGGCCATTGACCTCGACCCAGGCGTCGCCGTTGTCGGCCTTGACGATCGAATACGGCACCAGCTTGATGTCGCGCTGCACTACCTCCTCATCGAAGCGGCGGCCGATCAGGCGCTTGACCGCGAACAGGGTATTCCTGGGATTGGTGACCGCCTGACGCTTGGCGGCCTGGCCGACCAGCACCTCGCCGTCATCGGTGTACGCAATGACCGAAGGCGTGGTACGCGCGCCTTCCGCGTTCTCGATGACCCGGGGCTTGCCGCCTTCCACCACCGCGACGCAGGAATTCGTCGTACCCAGGTCTATACCAATGATTTTACCCATCGCCTCTAGTCTCCAGATTCTTTGTGTTCAGGCCCCGCTGTGGGGCTGTAATTCGGGGTTCGACCCCGGGTCAGCTTAACGATTGGGGCTCGGCGCCCGCTTTCAAGCCATCTCATCGATCCGGCTGCCGGCGTCCCCGTTCTGCCCGCCCCCGCTGTCGGGAGCCGATACCACCACCATGGCCGGGCGCACGAGGCGGTCGTTCAGCGTGTAACCCTTCTGGTACACCATGAGCACGTGGTTGGGCTCCACCCCCGGGGCCGGCTGCGTCGCCATTGCCTGGTGCAGGGCGGGATCGAAGCGTTCGCCCTGCGGATTGATCTGCCGCACCCCGAACTTGCCGACCGCGGTGAGGAACATCTTCAGGGTGAGCTCCACGCCTTCATGCAGCCGCTCGACCGCATCCTCGGCGCCCTTGGAAGCCGCCTCGATGCCCAGTTCGAGACTGTCCAGCACCGGCAGCAGCTCATTGACGAACTTCTCCAGCGCATACTTGTGAGCGTTTTCCAGATCGCGCTCGGCGCGGCGCTGCAGATTGGCGAGCTCGGCGCGGGCGCGCAGCAGCTCGTTCCAGTGCGCGTCGGCGCGCTCCCGGGCATCCTGCAGCGTGAGCAGCAGCTCTTCGTGCGGCAGATCCTGTTCGCTGAGCCCCTCGTTTCCGGCCTCTCCGGTCTCGGGGCCCGCTGCGGACCCGGTATCGGTGGCCTCTTCGCCCGTTTCCGGCGCGGTTCCGGCAGTTCTTTCTTCTTCCTTCGTCATCGGCATGATCTCCCGTAATTCCTGCCGTAAACGGCAATAAGCGGACACACCCGCGCCTTGCGGCAGGGCGCATGTCCTGAATGCACCTCTGTTATTGGGATCAGTGGCTGCGATTCAAGGCCGCGCTGACCATTCTCGCCGTGATCTCGACCAGCGGTATCACCCGGCGGTAGGCCATGCGCGTGGGGCCGATGACGCCGATCACGCCCTTCCCGCCGCGACCGGTATCGTAGGGGGCGGTCACCACGCTGCAGTCATCGAACACATCGACCCCCGATTCCTCCCCGATCATCACCTGCACGCCGCTGTTGCGCATGCACTGATCGAGCAGATGCAGGATCTTGCGTTTTTCGTCGAAGGTCTCGAACAGCTGGCGCAGCCGCTCGATATCCGACAGTTCCTGGAATTCCATCAGTCGTGTCTGACCGGAAACGACGACATCGCCCTCGCCGTTCTCGCTTTCGAGCGCCTGCTCGGCGAGGCGCATGGCCTCGTAGACGATGCGATCCATGTCGCGTTGCGCGGCGCGCAGCTCCCGCAGCAGCGTCTGCCGGATCTCGCCCAGATCGCGTCCGGCGAAGGTGGCATTGAGATAGTTGGCGGCCGCGCGCAATTCGGCCGGCGTGAAGCGCCGCCCGGTGGAAACCACGGTGCTGCGCACATCGCGCCGATCGATCACCATCAGCGTCAGCACCTGCTCGGCGCTCATCTGCAGCAGCTCGATATGGCGCAGTATCAGGCGCTCGCGCGCCGGCACCATCATCACTGCGGCAAGGCTGGAAACGCCGGACAGCAGTGCCGACACCGATACCGCCAGCCCCTGTAGCGAAGTGTCGCCGACCAGCAGGCCGCGCAGACGTTCGATTTCCTCCTGCGCGGGAGGATCGCAGGTCAGCAGGGAATCGATGAACAGACGATAGCCGCGCGCGGTCGGCACACGGCCGGCGGAAGTGTGGGGTGAAGCAACCAGACCGCGCTCCTCGAGCTCGGCCATCACGGCACGCACCGTGGTCGAACTGATGTCGAGACCGGATGCGCTGGCGAGAGCACGCGATCCGATCGGTGCGCCCTCACGGATGTGGCATTCGACCAGCACCTTCAAAAGGTGTCTTGCGCGCTCGTCGAGCATGTCCGTCCAGGCCGCCATTACGCTCGCCTTTAACATTAGAATCAGGCACTTGTGAGAGCCTGGGAGGTGTCGGGAAGACGACGCGGGCCAAATTAGCAACTCGCTCGCGCAGTGTCAAGGAAACCAGGCCATGGTGCCGCCGCCTGCCGCATGATAAGTTTCATGCTTTACCAGCACTTAGCCACTCTGCGCGGATGCGATTCAAGACCATAGGACTGATCGGCAAATACATCGACCCCACGGTCGGAGACGCCGTACGCACTCTGGCGGCCCACCTCACCAGCCGCGGCTGCGCGGTGATCGTCGATGAGGACACGGCCCGCCTGCTGCCGGATGAAGGGCTGACCGCCGGCAACCGCGACGAGATCGGCCAGCGCTGCGATCTGGCGGTCGTCGTCGGCGGCGACGGCACCATGCTGCACGCGGCGCGCTCGCTTGCCGATCACGAAGTGCCTCTGGTCGGCGTCAACCTCGGCCACCTCGGCTTCCTCACCGACATTCCGCCCTCGCTGATGACCGAGTCGCTGGATCAGATTCTCGCCGGTGACTATTCCGTCGAGGAACGCCTGCTGCTGCGCGCAAAGGTGCTGCGCGACGGCGAAGAAGTGGTTGCCTACGATGCGCTGAACGATCTGGTGATGCACAAATGGGACTCGGCGCGCATGATCGAGCTGGAGACCTACATCGACGGCCGCTTCCTCAACGTGTTCCGCTCGGATGGACTGATCGTGTCCACGCCGACCGGCTCCACCGCCTACGCGCTGTCCGCAGGCGGGCCGCTGGTGCATCCGACGCTGGCCGCGCTGCTGATCGTGCCGGTGTGCCCGCACACCATGAGCAACCGGCCGATCGTGATCGGCGGCGACGCCCGCATCGAAGTGGTGATCAGCGACCAGCACCGCGATCATGCCCAGCTGACCAGCGACGGCCAGGTTTCCTTCGCGCTGCGGGCCGGAGATCGCGTGCTCATCGGTCGCAAGGACAGGCCGGTGCGCATGCTCCATCCCGCCGGACACGATCACTACGACGTGCTGCGCGCCAAGCTGCGCTGGGCGGAGAGTCCGCGCGCCTGACATGCTGCTCCAACTCGACATCCGGGACTATGCGCTGATCGAGCGTCTCGAGCTCGCTTTCAGCCCTGGCTTTACCGTGCTCACCGGAGAAACCGGCGCTGGCAAGTCCATCCTGATCGGCGCACTGAGCCTGGCCTTCGGCGATCGCGCCGACAGCGGCGTGATCCGCGAGGGCGCGCAGCGCGCCGAAGTCGCGGCCACCGTAAGCTTGTCCGGCAACGAATCCGCGCTCGACTGGCTGCGCGAGCAGGATCTCGATGACGGCGAGGAATGCATCCTGCGCCGCGTGGTCAGCGGCGACGGACGCTCGCGCGCCTGGATCAATGGCAGCACGGTACCCCTGTCTTCGCTGCGCGCGCTCGGCATGCTGCTGATCGACATCCACGGTCAGCACGAACACCACTCGCTGCTCCAGCGCGAACATCAGGCCGCGCTGCTCGATGGCTATGCGCGTCACCCCGCCCTGCTCGCCCAGCTCGGACAGATCTGGCGCGAGTGGAAGCGCCTGGTCGCGGAAGCGCGTGAGCTGGAGACCATGAGCGCCGGCAACGAAAGTGAAGTGGAGCTGTTGCGCTATCAGGCGCGCGAACTCGACGAACTGGCGCCCGCTCCAGGCGAATGGGAGCGGCTGAACCTGGAACACCGGCGCCTGTCCAATGCCGGTGAACTGATCGAGACCTGCCGTGCCGGCATTGCCGCGCTGCACGAGGATGACGATGCGATCGGCGACCGCCTCATCCGGCTGATCGGCCTGCTGCGCACCGGCATCGCTGCCGAACCCGGACTTGCTGCGGCGATCGAACTGCTCGAAGGCGCCGCGGTGCAGCTCGACGAGGCCGCGGCGGAACTTCGCGCCGGCTTGCAGCGGCTCGATCTCGATCCGGAGCGTCTGGTCGAGCTCGATCGTCGCATGACCGCTCTGCACGATGCGGCGCGCAAGCATCGCGTTGCGCCGGCGGAGCTGCCCGCGCTGCGCGAAGAACTCCACGAGCGGCTGCAGCGCACCGAGGGCGCAAGCGAGCGCCTGGCCGCGATTCGCGCCGAAATCGCCCGAACCGAAGCAGCCTGGCGCGATGCGGCCGCCTCGCTGCGCGACAGCCGCGCGCGCGCGGCCGAGCAGCTGAGCAAGGCGGTCACCCGCGAGATGCGCAAACTGGGAATGCCCGAGGGCAGTTTCCACATCGAGCTCGAAGCCCGCGATGATGGCCAGCCCAACCCCGGTGGCAGCGAACGCGCCCTGTTCCTGGTCAGCACCAATCCGGGACAGGCGCCGAAGGCGCTGGCGCGCGTCGCATCCGGCGGCGAGCTTTCCCGCGTCGGTCTGGCCATCCAGATGATCACCTCCGACCAGACCGGTGTGCCGAGCACCGTATTCGACGAAGTGGACGTTGGCGTGGGCGGCGGCGTCGCCGAGATCGTTGGTCAGGGGCTGCGCGCGCTTGGAACTCGCCGCCAGGTCCTGTGTATCACCCATCTCCCGCAGGTCGCGGCGCTGGGCCATCAGCATCTGCGCGTCACCAAGGGACGCAAGGGAAAATCGGCGCTGGTCACCGTGACCCCACTGTCGCGCAGAGAACGCACTGAAGAGATCGCCCGCATGCTGGGCGGAGTAGAGATCAGCGCCACGACGAGAGCGCATGCTGAGGAGATGATTGCTCGCGCCGAACAGCCGGCTTGAGCTGATAGCAGTGTCACGGGGAGCGCAGCCGGGCGCTCCTCCACTCGCAACGGCGAGCGGATGCGCCGCTCGCCGCGCCCTGATTACTTCCCTTTCCCGCTCTTGCGGCAGTCGGCGCAGACGCCGTAGATGTTCAGATAATGATCGGTGATTTCGTAGTCGAAACGCTTCGCGATCACCATCTGGCGCTCCTCGATCGTGTCGTCGACGAATTCATCCACCCGGCCGCATTTGATGCACAGGATGTGGTCGTGATGCTCACCCTGGTTGAGCTCATAGACCGAATGGCCTTCCTCGAAGTGGTGGCGCGCCACCAGGCCGGCCGCCTCGAACTGGGTCAGCACGCGGTAGACCGTGGCGAGACCGACATCCTCGCCGGTCTCGAGCAGCGCCTTGTACACCTCTTCGGCGCCGAGGTGGCGCTTCTCGCTGCTCTCCATGATCTGCAGGATCTTCACCCGCGGATGGGTTACCTTCAGACCGGCTTTCTTGAGATCCGCGCCTTCGGTATTGCTCGGGGGCTGCTTGGTCATTTCACAAATCCTTTCCTCACTATGGCAACCGGTCCGCACGCGCTATAATCCGCGCTTTCGGCGCCAGAGTCTTGCCATGAGAACAATCCGGACACTCGCTGTCTGCGGCTTCCTTCTGCTCGGGAGCGCCTGCAGCATGCACGTCATCGATATCCAGCAGGGGACCATCATTACACCAGAGATGGTGGCCCAACTCAAACCGGGCATGACCCGCAGCCAGGTGCAGTTCGTAATGGGCACACCGACCATCGCCGACCCATTCCATCACGATCGCTGGGACTATCTGTATACCCTGGAAGCGCGCGGCGAACCGCCGGTGCGTCATCACGTGGTGCTGTTCTTCGAGGATGACCGGCTGGCGCGCATCGATGAACGCGCGCCGCCGACGCCGCGAGACGAGGGCTGATTACTCGCCGCCCGCGCCCTCCGGCGCTGCGGCGTCATCGTCCTTCTTCTGCTTCGCTTCGCCCGCCTTGGCGCGTCGCGCCTCTTTCGGATCGGCGATGAGCTGACGATAAATCTCGATCCGGTCACCAGCCTTCAGCGGCGCGTTCATGCGGGTGAGCTTGCCGAAGACGCCGACTTTGTTGGCGCCATCGAGATCGATCTCCGGGAACTGCCTGAGCACGCCCGATGCTTCGATCGCATCACTCACCAGCGCATTGTGTGCCACCTGCACCGGGATGACGACCTGGCAATCCGGTCGCGCATAGGCAACCTCCACCTCGATCATTTCGGATTCTTCAGCCATGCAGTTCCTTCGCCCGGACACAGAAGGCATCGACCAGGGTATTGGCGATCTGCGCGAACACGGGACCGATCGCGATCTGCAACAGCCTGCTCGAAAATTCGTACTCCAGATCGAGCGACACGCGGGTCGCATGGTCGCCGAGTTCGGTGAACCGCCAGAAGCCTTCCAGGTGGCGGAACGGCCCGTCGACGAGCCGCATCTCGATCATCTTGCCTTGCTGCAACCGGTTATGAGTGGTGAAAGCATGCTGCAGCGGACCCCGCTGCATTTCCAGCGTGCCATGGACCTCATCGGCGCTGCGCATGCGCTCGTGCGCGCTGCGGCACCAGGGCAGGAATTCCGGATAACGCTCGATGTCGTCCACCAGCGCGTACATCTGTGCGGCGCTGTAAGGCACGAGGGCGCTACGACTCACTAGCGGCATGAACTTCTCTCCCTCGCCGCTCAGCCGACCGGAAACACGCCGAGAAGGTGCAGAAAGACGAGGAACACTGCTGTTGGCGATACATACCGCACAAGTATACGCCAGATGCGGTACAGCCGGTCATCGCCATCGAGCTCGCCGGCGCTGACCCCGCGCGGCAGCACCCAACCGGCGAACAGGGCTATGAACATGCCGCCGAGCGGCAGCATGATGTTGGAAGTCAGGAAATCGACCAGCTCGAAGAAACTGCGATCGAAGAGCTGGTGACCGGCCCAGTGATTGAAGGACAGCACGGTGCCGATGCCGAGAGTCCACGCCAAGGCGCCGCAGACACTCGCCGCGGCGACGCGACTCAGACTGTGATTCTCCACCAGCCACGCCACCACCGGCTCGACCAGCGAGATCGCCGAGGTCCAGGCGGCGAAGGTCAGCAGCACGAAGAACAGGGTACCGAACACCAGTCCTCCGGGCATCTGGCCAAAGGCCAGCGGCAGGGTCTGGAACATCAGACCGGGGCCGGCATTGGGCTCCAGCCCGCTGGCAAAGACCAGCGGAAAGATCATCAGTCCCGCGAGCAGCGACACCACGGTATCCAGCGCCACGATGGTGCCGGCCGCGCCCATGATCGACGAGCGGCGCGGCATGTAGGATCCGTAGACCATGACCGCGCCCATGCCCAGACTGAGGGTGAAAAACGCGTGCCCCATGGCCACCAGCACGCTAGTGGCGGTGAGCGCGCCGAAGTCGGGTGCGAACAGAAAGCGCACGCCCTGCATGAAAGCGCCGCTGGTCATGGCATAAACCACCAGCACGATGACCAGCACGAACAGCAGCGGCATCATCACCATCACCGCCCGCTCCAGCCCCGCGCGCACGCCGCGCGCCACCACCGCCACCGTCAGCAGCATGAAGACCGTATGGAGCACGAGCAGATGCAGCGGACTGCCGACCATGTCGCCGAACAGGGCTTTGACCTTGTCAGCGCCGGCGCCCTCGAACTCTCCGCTCAGCGCATTGACGATGTAACTCACGCCCCAGCCGCCGATGACGCTGTAATAGGACAGGATCAGGAATCCGGCCACCACCCCGCCCCAGCCGAGCAGCCGCCAGGCAGGACTCGCCCCCACCGCCGTCGTCAGCGTGCGCATGGCGTTGATCGGACTCTGGCGCGCGCGCCGGCCGAGCATCACCTCGGCAACCATGATCGGCAGGCCGACCACCACGATGCACAGCAGATAGACGAGCACGAAGGCGCCGCCGCCGTTGACGCCGGTGATGTAGGGAAATTTCCACAGATTGCCCAGACCGATCGCCGAGCCGCTGGTGGCAAGAATGAACGCCCAGCGCGAAGACCATTCCCCGTGGATACCGACCTTCCCCGCCGTCCCGCCCCCCATGCGCCGCTGTGCCGCCCTTATTCGTTGTAGTTATGTGGAATCGCGCTATTGTCGTAAATTTTTCCACCTCGCTCAACCAGATGCGAGGACGACATGTATAATCGCCACAGGCGCGGGAGGCAGCATCGCCGCCCCGCGCACAAACCTACGCACCGGACCGATGAGCAAGGACAAGAAAAAGCCAGCCCCCGCCCTGATCGCTGAGAACCGCAAGGCGCGCCACGAATACTTCATCGAAGACACCTTCGAGGCCGGGCTCGCGCTCGAAGGCTGGGAGGTGAAGAGCCTGCGCGCCGGGCGCGCGCAGCTAAGCGAAAGCTACGTGATCATCAAGAACGGCGAAGCCTGGCTGCTCGGCGCCCACATTTCACCGCTTGCCACCGCATCCACGCACATCAACCCCGACCCCACGCGCACGCGCCGCCTGCTCCTGCACCGCGAAGAACTGAACAAGCTCGTTGGCGCCGTGGAGCGCAAGGGCTACACCCTGGTTCCGCTGGACCTGCACTGGACCCGCGGCCGCGCCAAGCTGCGCCTGGGACTCGCGAAGGGCAAGAAGCAGCACGACAAGCGGGCCGCCGAAAAGGAACGCGACTGGCAGCGGGAAAAGCAGCGGATCCTGAAGCGCTAGTGCCAGGCCTGCGTCTCTGCGGACGCCAGTACCGGACCAGCCACAGCGCGATCACCGCCGCGACGAAGGGATCGCTTTCCTGCCGATCTTCATCATCAGCAGCATCAGCGCCAGCAGCGTAATCCAGCCCGGCGCCATGGAACCCCCGCCGACGCCGTCGAGCCGGCTCGGAACCGCCACCACAGGCGCGGCGCCCGGGGCATTGGGCGGCCCATTCCCCGGTCCGAAGCCATTCCCCGGCGGAGCGCCGTTATTGGCAAGGGTCAACACCAGTTCTGCCGTGTTGTTGTCAGTGCGGTGCTCGACCAGGTTGCCGCTGACCGCCGCGAAGACGCTCACCCGGCCACCGCCCTCGGTCCTGAGCGTCGCCACGACATCGGCGCCGCTGTTTGCCGGAAGCGTACCGAGCTTGCAGCTCACCACCACTCCCACAGCTGTACAGTCCCTGCTTGCGCTGACGAAACTCAGCTCATTGGGAAGATCGATCCTGACCGCGACGTCCTCGATGTCGGAGCGGCCGTCATTGGCGACGCTGACTGTCACGCGGAAGGAATCGCCCACCCGGAACTCACTGCTTTCGGCTGACAGCTGGACCACGCGCAAGTCCTCGATCAGTTGCTCCACCGCCCCGATATCACACACCATCGCGCCATCCAGGTTGCCGTCCTCGGGCCTGGGAAAGCCGCGCTGATCGTTCTCGGGACACTCCTGATTACTGCCGCGATCGATCGCCGGACTGCCCGGAAGCAAGGCATGGGTCGGCGTCGGTCCGCCGTTGTCAGCGAGCGGACCGAGCATTGGGTCGGTCCGCGACCGATCGCCCGTCGAAACCAGCCTGCAGCTGCCATCGCCGTCGATATTGAAGCCGCGCGAAGCGATGGTGCCGCCGGGTCCGGTGGCGCAATCGACATCGTTGCTGAAGACGATGGTGTTCACCAGCTCGACCATGCCTTCGGCGCGGATGCCGGCGAAGGCGCCGTTACCGTGATTACCGGTGATGGTGGCATTCGTCACCTTGAGCGCGCCATCGGCCGCAGCGAGCAGGATGCTGCCGCCGGTACCCGCCCGATTGCTGTCGAAGGTGCTGTTGACGATCCGCGAGGAAGTGGCGCCGGCGATGTAGACCGCAGCGGCCGGCACAGCCGAACCCCCGCTGACATTGTTATCCCTGACTGTGCTGCGCGCGATCATCACGCCCTCCCGCGCGAACATAGCGCTGCCGACGCGGCCCGGCCCGCCCTCCACCGCATTGTCGGCGAGTCCTGCTTCCATCAGGGTGACCATGCCGCCGAGAATCGCGCCGGCGACCTCACCCGTCGCCGCCCCCTCGACCTTGTTCTCCGCGACCTGGCCACCGCTGACCGACACATCGCCCGCAGTCGACAGCAGCCCCCCCGCGCCAGCGAGGCTGCCAGCGAGGGCCCGATTGCCGGCGATGATCACGTCCGCAGCGAAAATCCCGGCGCCAGCCTGGATACCGCCGCCGATCGCCGCGAAAGCCGCGCCGCCGCCCGCCGAATTACCGGTAACCGAGGAGTCCTCGATGAAGACCACGCCTTCGGCGAACACCCCACCCCCGCCGGCAAGCGCCGCATTACCGCTGATCTCCAGGCCCTCGAGCACCGGCGGCTCCGGCACAGCCGCCAGAAACAGGCCACCTCCCCTGCCATCGGTTTCGTTATTGGCGAGCACCGAGTCCTGCAGCGACAGCAGGCCGGACGCCGCAACATACACGCCACCGCCACCGCTGCCCTCGGCATCGACGAACACCGAATTATCGCGAATCAGGCTGTCGCGCATGTCGAGCCTGCCATGCACCGCGACCCCGCCGCCGCCGCGGCTCGCCGCGTTGCTGACGACATCGACATTGGCGACGGTCGCCGCCGCACCCTCGAGGATCAGCAGCCCGCCGCCAAAGAGCGCCGCACCGCCGGTCAGTCCCAGCCCGGAGATCGACACGCCCGTCCCCGCAACGGCGAACACCGGCCCCGCGCCACCGGCATCGATCACCAGCTCTTCGGGACCGGGCCCAACGATGTCCACATCATCGGGAATCTCCGGCAGCGGCTCGTTGAGCGCAATCACCCCACTGACAGAGAAAATGATCGAATCGCGTCCGCTGCCGGAGACGCACGAACTGCCTTCAGGAGAGGAACCGAACTGCGCGGAAAGAAGCGCAGCGCGCAGACTGCAGCCGCCGCCGGAATCGTCATCGACCAGCGTATCCACCGTGATCGTCGCCGACCAGGCGGACACACAGACAAGCGAGCCCCACAAACCCCACAGGAGCCCGGAAAAGCGTCGTGCTTTGCCTGCCCACCAGTCCATGAGGGCCGCTCCGCTGTCTGCCCGAGACGTACAATCTAGGAGCGGTCGAAGCGAGCGACAATACGGGAGATCACGGAGCCGGCCTCCGGCGGAGGCTCGGACCGGACCCGAACTTCGGCGTCAGAACGCGGTCAAATCCTTCGAACGCGCTGATCGAACATTGAAAAACTGATACAGCGGAAAACGGCCGGTCCCTTGTTATCGCGCAAACCGGCCCTATAATTGACTGGACTCAAGGGGGCGACCTGGCTTCGACGTGGGTTGCAAAGCCCGAGGGGCATGCCGAGGGGCAGATGACCTCGTAAATCATCACTGCAAACAACATAGTTGCCAACGACGACAACTACGCCCTGGCTGCTTAAGACAGCCAGCATCTGACCGGAGCCGTGCTTGCGCGTCCGGAGTCCTTCGGGACGTCTCAGGTGTCATCTCTCGCAAGATCGCGATGAAGCCCGCCCCGGGCCGATTCGCTAAAACCTAAGGGGCTCGCCATCCGCCTTCCCTGCCGGTCGGGCAGCAGATGGTTAAAACAATGACACGGCTAAGCATGTAGAACCGAAGGTAGAGGACTTGCGGACGCGGGTTCGATTCCCGCCGCCTCCACCATTTCAACACCCAAGCAGTTCCAGCAACATCCCGAAGCCCGCGTAACTGCGGGATTTTTCTTTGGTTTTCGGTCCAGCAAGGGGCAACACTGTCCATTGACATCCGGGGGCAAGTGGGGGCAACCTTGGGGGCAAGTGAGTTGCCCCTACAGGGAGTTGC
>CAZOOF010000054.1:0-12381 GCA_964581365.1 uncultured Chromatiales bacterium | reverse complement strand
CCGGTCAGCATCTTCATCGTGGTGGTCTTGCCGCAGCCGTTCGAGCCGAGGAAGCCGAATATCTCGCCGCGGCCGATGCGGAAGCTGACGCGATCGACGGCGACGAAATCGCCGAAGCGTCGCGTCAGATCACGCGCCTCGATCGCGATATCCCCGTCCGTTTCGCTTCGAGGCCGCACCTGCACCGGGACATGGCTACCGCGCTGCTCCTCGGGCAATAGATCGATGAATGCCTCATCCAGATCGGAAGCATGGGTGCGCAGCAGGAAATCGGCCGGCGTTCCGGCATCGAGCACACGCCCCGCGCTCATGGCGGCTAGCCAGTCGAAACGCGCCGCCTCCTCCATGTAGGCCGTCGCCACCAGCACGCTCATGCCGGGGCGCTGGCTGCGAATCCGCGCGATGAGGTCCCAGAACTGGCGTCTCGACAGCGGGTCGACGCCGGTGGTCGGCTCATCGAGGATCAGCAGGTCGGGATCGTGAATCAGCGCGCAGCACAGGCCCAGCTTCTGCTTCATGCCGCCTGACAGCTTGGCGGCCGCGCGATCGGCGAACGGCGCCAGCCCGGTCGCCTCGAGCAGGGCATCGATGCGGCGGTTGCGTTCGGCGCGGTCGTGGCCGAAGAGACGGCCGAAGAAGTCGACGTTTTCACGCACCGAAAGCGTCGCGTACAGATTTCGGCCCAGACCCTGCGGCATGTAGGCGATGCTCGACCACAGGGCTCGCCGGTGTCTGCCATCGGCGATATCGCCGCCCAGCACCTCGATGCGGCCACTCTGAAGCGCGCGCGCCCCCGCGATCAGGGACAGCAGGCTGGATTTCCCGACCCCGTCCGGACCGATCAGGCCAACCAGGCAACCGGCGGGAAACTCGAGCGAGACGCCGTCGAGCGCCACGGTGTTCCCGTAGCGGAGAGAAACATCACTCATCGACACAACGGGCGGACGCATCTCCGGCCGCTCGGTGCTCATTGCGGCAACCGGACCTCGAGTTCGGCGGGCCAGGGCTGTCCGCCGTCGACGCGGACGTAGGCCACGCCCGGCAGACCGGTCTTGACCTGAAGGATATGCTGGCGCAACAGGTCGGGCGGAATCCGCGCCCGAACGCGGAACATCAGCTTCTCGCGCTCGGCGCGCGTCTCGACCGTCCGCGGCGTAAACTGCGCCACATCCGCGACGAATGAAATGCTGGCAGGGATCACATATTGCGGCGCGGCATCGAGGATGATGCGCGCCTCGCTGCCGAGAGCAATGCGGCCCGCGATCGCGGTGGGGAGAAAGAAGCTGATATAGACGTCGCTCAGGTCGACGAGATTGAGGACGCGTCCACCGGCACCGATGACCTCGCCCTGCTGCGCCACGAGATACTGCACCCGGCCATCGCGGGGAGCAACGAGCACGGCATCATCGATCTCCGCCTGCACCCGAGCAACTGCCGCCTGCGCGGCGCGCTGCGCCGAGGCGGCACCGTTCACCTGGGCCCTGGCAGCGGTGATGGCGGCCGCGGCGGCGGAAACCTGCGCGCGGGCAGCGCTGAGTCCGGCCCGGGCGCTGTCCACCGCGGTGCGGGCATCATCGGCGTCCTGCTCGGATACCGCGCCGCGCTGGGACAACTCCACCGTGCGCGCCGCGCGCCGGCGGGCGGCCTCGAGCTCGGTTTCGCGCAGGCCGACTGTCGCCTCGGCCGCGGCGTGTTCGCTTTCGCGCAGCGCAAGCTGACTGCGCGCCGTCGCCACCGCGTCTTCAGCGCGCTGAACTTCGGCCTCCGCCTGCCGCAACTGGGCATCCAGCGCCCGCGTATCCATCCGTGCCAGCACCTGGTCAGCGGTGACGAACTCGCCTTCCCGCACCAGAATCTCCTCGATGCGCCCGGCCGCCCTGGCCGCGACATCGATCTCCACCGCCTCGATGCGCCCGTTGCCGCTGGCGATCGCGACATCCGAGTCCTCCGTGCCATACATCGACCAGGAAACCGCCAGCACCGTCGCGACAGCGAGCAGAAGGAGCACGAACCTGCGTCGGCCCCACCTTCGTTTTCTGGATTCGTTCATGGCGACCGAATCCTAACATATCGGACCGCACTCACGCGTGCCTTGCCCCTGTGCCTGCGTGCCGGCATCAGGGCTGATCCTTTATGCGGCGATATTGCGCTAGAATCGACGGTACCGTCCCGCGAACGCTCGCCAGACCAACGGCCCCCCGGAGGCCTCGAGGGTCGACCGGGACCCTCGCTGGCTATGAAGGCGGATCCCGACCATCCCTATGCTCGACATCCTTTTTCCCCTGATCGGTGGTATTGGCCTGTTTCTCGTTGGCATGATGCTGTTCTCCGGCGGCCTGGTGGCTTTTGCCGGGCCGGCGCTGCAGCAGGCGCTGGCGCGCTTCACCGGCACGCCGCGGCGCGCATTCGCTTCGGGCGCCTTGATCACGGCCCTGGCGCAATCATCCACCGCCACCACCGTCACCCTGATCGGCTTTGTCAGCGCGGGGCTCATTCCGTTCGCCCAGGCGATCGGAGTGGTAATCGGCGCCAGCCTGGGCAACACGGCAACCGGCTGGATCGTGGCCGGCCTCGGACTCAAGATCAGCCTGGGTTTCTATACGCTGCCGCTGATCGGCATCGGCGCCCTGCTCCGGCTGCTGGCGCGCGAGCGCTGGGCCAATCTGGGCATGGCGCTGGCCGGCTTCGGCGTGCTCTTCGTCGGGCTGGATACTCTGCAGCAGGGCATGCGCGGTCTGTCGGATGTGTTCAGTCTGGCGGATCTGCCGGTGGGCGGAATCGGCGCCCGGTTCTTCATCATGCTGATCGGCATCGCCCTCACCGCCGTCCTGCAGTCGTCCACCGCGGCGATCGCCATGACCCTCACCGCGCTGCACACCGAGGCGATCAGCTTCGACCAGGCCACGGCGATGGTGATCGGCGCCTCCATCGGCACCACCCTGACCAGCCTGCTGGTGTCGATCGGCGCAACGGTTCATGCCAAGCGGACCGCGATGGCCCACATCCTGTTCAATCTGATCGCCGGACTGTTTGCCATTGCCCTGCTGCCACTGTACACCTTCATCGTCAACGCCTTCGCCACCCATGCCGAGCTCGCGCCGGGCGCGATCGTGCTGGCTGCGTTCCACACGCTTTTCATTGCGGTCGGGGTCGTGCTGGTGCTTCCGTTCAGCGAGCGCTTTGCCCGTTTCGTCGAACGCCTGCTGCCCGAGCGCGGAGATGTCGCGACCCAGCATCTGGATTCGAGTCTGCTGGCGATCCCCACGCTGGCGCTGGATGCTTCCCAGCGCGCCCTGGACCTGATCGCGCAGCGTCTGTTCAACTGCTACGGCACGATCCTCGGCGGAGCGCATCCCGAGGATCTGCAGGAGACCTTGAAGCAGACCCGCGAAGCCCTGGACCGCTGCTTCGACTTCGTCAGCCGGATCCCGCCCCCCGGCGATGAGGATTTTGCCACCCGCCGCATCGCCCAGCTGCACGCGATCGATCATCTGCTGCGCTTCCGTGAACGCCTGCTGGAACTGGACCAGGTGCGCGGCGAGCTGGACAACCCGGTGTACGGAGAGGCGCTGGCGCAGAACCGCCAGATCCTGGCGCTTGCGCTCGAGGGCTTCACCCGGAGCGACAGCGACTGGCTGGAGCACATGGCGGCGGACGCAGCCGCGCTGTCAGCCCTAGCGCGCCGCATCAGACACGGCGTGCTGCAGGATACCGGCCCCGACAGCGCGGCCCGCGCGCTGCGCGTGACCGACACCTTCCGTCGCCTGGAACGATCCGGCCATCACGTCTGGCGGGTCTGTCACTATCTGAAAACCGCCCAGAAAGACCCGGCCAGGCAGGCGACGGATCCGGATCCCGATGCGGAGAAACCTTTGCCTGATCCGATCCCCTCGGCCGGGAACCCGGTCGCCCAGGACCCGATCGTCCTCGACCAACCCGCTGCCGCGCAGGCGGATCCTCCATCCGGGAAATCGGCCCAGGCCTGAGCTGAGCGCGGGAACGCCGGCCGCCCGTCAGGCCTTGCTTCGCCGCGGCCCGACTGCGGCAAAATGTCGCATGCGACCACATACGTGTGGAGACAGAAAAAAACGCTTTTTGCGTCAACCGCTTTCCGCCACTACGCAAGTAATTCCCCAGCAGATCGCTCGACAATAACCCGTTGTTCGGACAGACATTAACGTATATGATGCATCCCAGTTACCACTTTAGTTGCACTACACACCAAGGAGGAAAAAACGATGTCCGGATCTCTCTTTGAACGCCTGGGTGGCGAACCCGCCGTGAACGCGGCTGTGGACATCTTCTACAGGAAGGTTCTGGCGGATGACCGTATCGCCCACTTCTTCGAAGGCGTCGACATGGATCGTCAGGCCGCGAAGCAGAAAGCCTTTCTGACCATGGCCTTTGGCGGCCCGCACAACTACTCGGGCGAAGACATGCGCAAGGGCCATGCACACCTGGTCCAGCGCGGTCTCAACGACTCCCACTTCGACGCAGTGATGGAGAACCTCGCTGCGACGCTGCAGGAGCTGTCGGTTCCGGCCGACCTGATCGCCGAGTGCGCCGCGATCGCCGAGAGCACTCGACACGACGTACTGGGACGCTGAACGAGGAAGGACGCGCCATGCCCCGAATCACCTGGCAGGGAAAAGCTTACGAGTTGCAGGAAAACGAGACGGTGCTGGATGCACTGATCCGGGTTGGCGCGTCCGTTCCTTATGCGTGTCGCGGCGGGGTGTGTCAGACCTGCATGCTACGAGCAGTCGCCGGCGACCCCGGCGAAACCGCCCGCCGCGGACTGAATGACGAGCAGCGGGCACAGGGCGCCTTTCTTCCCTGTGTCTGCCGGCCCGAGACCGATCTCGAACTGGCGTCCATGCAGGCCGAGAAGCCGGTCACCGCGGCCACCGTGGTGTCCAAGACGCCACTGGGCGCCGGGATACTCCGCCTGCGTCTGGCGCCGCGCGAGCCCATCATCTACCGGGCGGGACAGTTCATGAACGTGCATGCCGAGGATGGGCTGGTCCGCAGCTATTCCATCGCCAGCGTCCCGGCGCTCGATGAAGGCGAAATCGAACTGCACGTGCGTCGCCTGCCCGGCGGGCGCGTCAGCGGATGGCTGCACGAAGTCCTGCGCGAGGGAGATGAATTGCGCGTGCAGGGGCCGGTCGGTGACTGCTGTTATGTGCCGGGCGAGCCCGAGCGACCGCTGCTGCTGATCGGCACCGGCAGCGGACTGGCGCCGCTATGGGGCATCGTGCGGGAAGCGCTGCACAGCGGACACACAGGACCGATCTATCTTTATCACGGCAGCCGCGACGCCAAGGGCCTTTATCTGCGCAACGAGCTTCGTGCCCTGGCCGAAGAGCACGGAGAGCAGTTTCGCTACATTCCATGCATCTCGGGGCCGGAAACACCGACGGACTGCCGATCGGGACGGGCTTCCGACATCGCGCTCGCCGACCACCCCAAACTCTCCGGCTGGCGCGCCTACATCTGCGGTCATCCGCAAATGGTGGACCAGACCCGACGCCGCATCTTCTTGGCCGGCGCCAGCCTCAGCAACATCCACGCCGATGCATTCACCGTGGCGCAACCCCGGGTCGAATCTGCCTCGGAAAGCAGACGGAGCGCCGACTGAAGCCGCCGGTGGTGACGATGAGCTGCTGATCAATCGGCTTCAGCTCGACATCGATCCTGATTTCTCTCCTCTCGTCATGGAGGATGAGACCACCTGCCGCAAGGCAGATGTTCTGCCATCCGTTCCCCCGGTCTCGACCGCCCGGATGGAACCCGGTATGATGCGTTCCGTCTTTGGGGAGTAGCCTCTCTTCATCTCTGCAGAAGAGGCTTGCGTCAACATGCTTGGTCCGAAGGACCATGGCGCAAGCGGTTCCGGCCTGGCAAGACCATCGATCACGCCGCCTCCATCAGCCGGGGGGAACGGTCTGATCGTGCGTCGTCCCCGGCCAGGAAAACCCGATGGAAGCTCTGTTCGTACCCGCTGCCGCCGTCGCCCTCGCGGAGATCGGCGACAAGACCCAATTGCTCGCCTTTCTGCTCGCCGCCCGTTTCCGGCGCCCCCTGCCCATCCTCGCCGGGATGACCATCGCCACGCTGGCCAACCATGGGGCCGCCGGCGCGATCGGAGGCTGGATCGCTGCCACCCTCGATGCGGACATCCTGCGCTGGGTACTCGGCGGCGGTTTCCTGGCCATGGCGCTGTGGATGCTCATCCCCGACCAGGCGGACGATGCCGAACCGCGCTTCGCATCGAGCCTGGGCGTCTTTACCACCACCTTGGTCGCGTTTTTCCTCGCGGAGATCGGCGACAAGACCCAGCTCGCCACCGTCGCTCTGGCGATGCATTATGAGAGCGTGCTGGCGGTCGTCATCGGCACCACGCTGGGGCTGGTGGCAATCAATGCGCCGGCAGTCTTCCTCGGCGACCGCTTCGCCCGCCGGATCCCAATGAAACTGGTGCATGTCCTCGCCGCCGTGCTGTTCGCCCTGTTCGGGGTCGCGGTGCTGGCCGGAGGCGGAGAGGATCTGTGGCAGTGACTGCGGCGCACCGGCCGTTCCGAGCGCTCTTACAAACAGGCGGGCGCCTTTTCCCGCTGCCATCCGGGTTATGCTGTCATGATCCTGAGCAGGAGGACGAGCGATGGAACGGGAACCGCGCGCCGAGGCATTCAGCGACAGTATCGAAACCATTCTGATCCCGCGCACCGCGGATCTGGGGGCAGGCCTGCGCGTGCAGCGCGCTCTGCCGGTCGCCGGGCGGCGCATGATCGGACCGTTCATTTTCTTCGATCGCCTCGGACCGGCGCAGTTTGAGCCCGGTCACGGCATGGACGTCAGGCCGCATCCACACATCGGTCTGGCGACCGTCACTTATCTCTTTTCCGGTGAACTGAAGCACCGCGACAGCCTGGGTTATCAACAGCTGATCCGCTCCGGCGAGGTCAACTGGATGACTGCCGGCCGCGGCATCGTGCACTCCGAACGCACCCCCCAGGAACGGCGTGACGGCAGCGAACGGCTGTCCGCAATCCAGACCTGGGTCGCCCTCCCCCGCGACCAGGAGGAAACCGCACCGGCATTCGTTCACCACGATACCGGCGAGCTCCCGCTGCTCGAAGGAGAAGGTGTGCGTGCGCGGCTGATCGCCGGCGAGCTGTCCGGTGCACGATCGCCGGTACCGGCAGCATCGCCGATGTTCTACGCTGATATCACCCTCGAACGCGGCGCCACTTTCGTCCTCAAACCGGAATATACGGAACGCGCTCTGTTCCTCATCGAAGGCGTGATAGAAGTCATGCGGGAAGGCCGTTTCGGCATCGGGCGCATGCTGGCGTTCCGGCCTGGCGTGACCATCGAGCTGCGCGCCAGTGAAGAACCGGCGCGGCTGATGCTGCTCGGCGGGGAACCGCTGGATGGAGCGCGCCACATCTGGTGGAACTTTGTCTCCAGCTCGCGTGAGCGCATCAGGCAGGCGGCGGCCGACTGGCGTGATGCCCGCTTCTCTCCGGTACCGGATGACGATGAGCGCATTCCCCTGCCGGAAACGAAGCATCCGCCGAGCGTGAACTATCCCTGACGCCGCCGCGCGACACTGTGGCCACTCGGATGCGCCGGCACCGCTCCCGCGCTATGCTGTCGGCATGACAGTGCATGAACTGGGACACGTGGTACTGTTCGTGGCGGACCTGGATCGCTCGCGGCACTTCTACGGCACCCTGCTCGAATTCCCGGAAGTGCTGCACATACCCGCCCGGATCGCCGCCTACTCGGGTGGCCGTACACATCATGAACTCATGCTCATCGCCGTGGGCGATGCTCAGCCCATTCCGCGCGGACGCCGCCTGGGGATGTACCACTTCGCGCTGAAGATCGGTGACAACGACGACGATCTGCGCGCGGTGCTCCGGCGCCTGCAGGAAGCGGACGTACGCATCACCGGCGCCAGCGACCACGGAGTTTCCCACAGCCTGTACATCGTCGACCCCGACGGCAACGAGGTCGAGCTGTACATCGACGTCCCCGGGGTCGACTGGCGCTCGGATCCCGAACTGCTGGCCAGCGCCCCGCGTCCCCTGATCCTCTAGCCCTCGAATCTCCGGATTCCCCCGCGCGGCTGCGGTTGACTGCGGGCAATGACTGTATATATGATCAGCACTGTTCATTTGCACAGTAATGACCATGCTGACGCCCCGGCAATCTGAAATCCTGGACCTCATCCGCGATCACATCGCGCGGACCGGCCTGCCCCCCACCCGGGCCGAGATAGCGCGACGGCTGGGTTTCCGCTCCGCCAACGCAGCCGAGGATCATCTGCAGGCGCTCGCCCGCAAAGGCGCCATCGAATTGATTCCCGGGGCATCCCGCGGCATACGCGTGCGGCGGGATGAGAGCGCGCGCGCGGGCCTGCCGCTGGTGGGTCGCGTGGCTGCCGGCGCGCCGATCCTGGCGCAGGAACACATCGAGGAATACTGTCCCGTCGATCCCGGCTTCTTCCGGCCACGCGCCGACTATCTGCTCCAGGTCCGCGGGATGAGCATGCGCGATGCCGGAATCGTCGATGGCGATCTGCTGGCGGTGCATCGCGCCGCCACCGCCAGCAACGGCCAGCTGGTGGTCGCGCGCCTGAACGATGAGGTGACGGTGAAACGTTTTCAGCGGCGGGGAAACAGGGTACAACTGCTGGCGGAGAATCCGGAGTTCCAGCCTATCGTGGTGGATCTGCGTGAAGAGACGCTGACCATCGAAGGCATCGGAGTGGGGATCATTCGCAGAGGACAGCTATCATGAGCCTGTTCATGGACGACATGCTGCAGCAGACAGTGGAAACTCTGCTGGAGCATCCGCAACTGTGGCGCGGACAGCGCCAACTCTGGCAGAACGCCAGCGGCATAGCCAGCGGTCACGCGACGCTGGATGAGCGCCTGCCTGGAGGCGGCTGGCCACTCGGGGCTCTCACCGAAGTGCTGCTGCCCCGGCCCGGCATCGGCGAGCTGCAGCTGTTCCTCCCCGCCATGCTGCGGATGCTGGAGCAGGAGAAGCGCTGGATCGCCCTGATTGCCCCGCCCTACATTCCCTATGCCCCCGCCTGGCAGGCCAGCGGCATCGATCTTTCCCGCCTGCTCTGGATCCGCCCCCGCTCTGCCAAGGAGCAGTTATGGGCGATGGAGCAGGCGCTGCGCGCCGGAACCTGCGGCGCCGTGCTCTGCTGGCCGGATGCTTCCATCCAGTTCCGCGAGCTGCGCCGACTGCAACTCGCCGCCGAAACCGGCAACTGCATGGGCATCCTGTTCAACGACGAGGAACACGCTGGTCGCTCCACTCCGGCGGCTCTGCGCATCCGCCTCGAACCCGGCGAGCACGGCATGGATGTACACCTGCTCAAGGGCGGCAAGCCACAGACGACGCGGATCGAAGGTCTGCAGGTGAAGGAAGCGGAAGTCTAGGCACCAGACAGGAAGGCGGACGCGCCACCCCGCGTTCGGCCTTCGCGATCACTTCATCGTCTTCTGCATCACGACATGGCCAGTCCATGCATTGTCGGCGATGCCGCTGACGCTGCTGCGGATATGCAACGATTGCAAAGGCCGGGGAATATGCCTCGTACCCTGACCCGTTCATCTTTTATCTCTAACAGGTCTGAACTGTCCTGCCATGCACTGGCTCTGTCTGCACTTCGCCGATCTGCCGCTGGAAGTTTTTTCCCGCGCCGAGGCGTTCGAAGCTCCCTGGATAGTTGCTGACGGCCGGGATCGAAAGCGCGTGGTACTGCTCGGCAACGCCCCGGCCGAGGCCGCGGGCATCCGGCCGGGCATGACGGTCAGCGCCGCCTGCGCGCTCGCGCAGGAGCTGCGCATCAGCGATCGCGATACCGACGCCGAAGCGCGCGCGCTCGCCTCACTGGCGGCCTGGGCTGGCCGCTTCACTCCGCTCGTCAGTCTCCATCCGCCGCAATCGCTGCTGCTCGAGATCGGTGGCAGTCTGCGACTGTTCGGCGGTCACTTCGCACTCCGGCGCGAGATCCGCCGTGATCTGGCGGCGCTGGGCTTCCATGCAACCATGGGCAACGCGCCCACCCCGCTGGCCGCCGCCCTGCTCGCGCGCGCAGGCATTGCCGAACCGGTCACCGGGCTGCGCGATCTACCCGGCGCCCTGCGCGATCTGCCGCTGTCCCTGCTCGGACTGGAAGAGCGGCAACTGCGCGCTCTGCGCTCGATGGGCCTGCACCGCCTGGGGGAACTGCTGCGCCTGCCGCGCGCCGGCCTGGCGCAACGCTTCGGCACCGCGCTGCTCGAACGCATCGAGCGTCTGCTCGGCCAGCGCCCCGATCCGCAACTTCCCTGGCGGGCGCCGCCGCGCTTCATGCAGACGCTGACGCTGCCGGCCGAAACCAGCGATACCGAGGCGCTGCTGTTCCCCGCCCGCCGCCTGCTGCTTGAGCTGGAGGCATTCCTGCGCCGCCAGGAGGCCGGTGCGCAGCAACTGCGCTGGATACTCGGCCATGACCGGCAATCGCCGACCCGTCTGGAGCTGGAACTCAGCGCGGCGACACGTGATCCGCAGCATCTGCTGGTGCTGCTGCGTGAACGGTTCGCTCGCACTGGCCTCACCCATCCGGTCGCCACGCTCACACTGGAGCTGGATGAAATCTGTCCGCTGGCGCCGGCAGCCGCGGCACTGGATGGTTCCGACAGTTCCGCCGAGGACTGGCCGCAGCTGGTGGAGCGGCTGCGTGCAAGGCTGGGCAACGAAGCGGTGCTGGGCCTGAGCTGTCTGGCCGATCATCGTCCCGAGCACGCCTGGCATCCGGCTCCGCCGGGCCTGGGCCGCGCAGCGACGGATACCGCCATCAGACCGGGCGCAGTGCGGCCGCTGTGGCTGCTCGCCGAGCCGCTGCCGCTTGCCAGCGAGGGCGACATCCCGGTGCTTTCGCATCGTGAACGCCTGTATCTGCTGCAAGGGCCGGAACGCATCGAAAGCGGCTGGTGGGACGGCGCAGATGCCGCGCGCGATTACTACATTGCCCGCGATGCCATGCATGCCCGCTACTGGATCTATCGCGAACGGCGGGCCCCTCGGCGCTGGTTCCTCCATGGTCACTTCGCCTGAACCGCCCGAATACGCGGAACTGCACTGTCTCAGCAACTTCAGCTTCCTGCGCGGCGCCTCTCATCCCGAAGAACTCGTACGCAAGGCAGCGGAACTCGGCTACCGCGCCCTCGCCCTCACCGACGAATGCTCCCTTGCCGGCGTGGTCCGCGCCCACCAGGAAGCGAAACGATGCGGCCTGCACCTCATCATCGGCACCGAACTGCGCCCCATCGACGGTCCCCGCGTGATCCTGCTCGCCACCGACCGCGCCGCCTACGGGCGCCTGTCGGCACTGATCACGCGCGCCCGCCGGGCGGCGGACAAGGGAACATATCTCGCGCAATGGAGCGACCTCGCCAATGGCGCGGCGCTCGACGGTTGTATCGCATTGCTGCCTCCGGATGCGGCGCTCGACGATGAGCGCGCCGCGCAGATCAAGCAGCGTTTTCCCGGTCGCTGCTGGCTCACCATTGAACGCCTGTTCGAAGCGGGCGAGGAAGAACGGCTGCAGCGTCACCGCCTGATCGCCAGGCGCTGCGAACTGCCACTGGCTGCCTCGGGCGATGTACACATGCATGCGCGAGGCCGGCGCGCCCTGCAGGACACACTCACCGCCATCCGCATCGGGCGCACCGTCGCCGAAGCCGGCTTTTCCCTGCACGAAAGCGGCGAACGCCATCTGCGCCCGCGTGAGCTCCTGGCGCGCATCCATGAGCTCGCATTGCTGACCGAAACTGTGCGTATCGCCGGGCTCTGCCGCTTTTCCCTCGACGAGCTGCGTTACGAATATCCTGCGGAGATCATCCCGCCGGGAGAAACGCCGGGAGCATATCTGCGCCGCCTGACGCTGACCGGCATGCAGCGGCGCTGGCCCGGCGGAGCGCCGGATACAGTGCAGAAGCTGGTCGAGAAAGAACTGCTGCTGATCGCCGAGCTCGGTTACGAACACTTCTTCCTCACCGTCCACGACATCGTGAGTCATGCGCGCGAACAGGGGATTCTCTGTCAGGGTCGTGGCTCGGCGGCCAACTCCGCGGTCTGCTACTGCCTGGGCATCACCGAAGTCGATCCGGCCCGCATGTCGCTGCTCTTCGAACGCTTCATCTCCCGTGAGCGCAACGAACCACCCGACATCGATGTCGATTTCGAGCATGAACGGCGCGAGGAAGTCATCCAGTACATCTATGAAAAATATGGTCGCGAACGCGCCGCGCTGGCGGCGACGGTGATCCGCTATCGCCCACGCAGCGCGCTGCGCGACGTCGGCAA
>CAZOOF010000053.1:0-13403 GCA_964581365.1 uncultured Chromatiales bacterium | reverse complement strand
CATACTTCTCGTCGAAGATGTTGCTGACTTCGAGATACCAGCGGGTGCTGCGGCCATTGTTGCCGGGGATCGTGTAGAAGATGGTGGCGTCGACTACGTCATAGCCGTCGTAGGTGCCGACGTTGTCATTGCTGACATACATCTCCCCGACCGTACGCCAGCGCAGCGTGCTGCCGAGACCGCTGGGCGGCGCGTAGCTGACAGTAAGGTTGGCGATGTGCTCAGGAACGCGGGGGATTTCCTTGCCTTCCAGCGCACCACCGTTGCTCGGGTTATTCTTGATCTCCGAGTCGAAGAAACCGAAACCGGCGCTCAGCGTCAGATTCGGGATTGCTTCGGGGAAGTAGCGGATCTCGCCTTCGAGGCCAGTGCGCTCGGTCTCGCCGATGTTTTCCAGCTGATTGTTGTTGGCCGGGTTGGCGATGATCTCATCCGTGCTTTCCAGCATGAAGTACACCAGGTCGAAGTAGACCGCTGGTGTAATGGTGCCGCTGATGCCCAGTTCGTACTGATGGAATTCCACCGGATCGAGGGTAAGCGCATCGGAGCGCTGCGCGATGCTCGGCAGGGCAAAGCCCTCGGCGTAGCTGGCGCGCAGCTCCAGCGAGTCGGTGATGGCCGATCGCAGGCCGAGCTTGGGCGTGAAGGCGCTGTTGTTGACGTCGTAATCGGGTCGATCTTCGAGCATAGTCACGCCGGAAACGTCAGGACGACGCTTTCCGGTCTGGTCGATGTCGTCGTAGCGGAAGCCGAGCGTCGGACGGAAGTAGCGATTTACATCGAGGTCGATCTGGCCGTAGAGGGCCTTGGTCTCGGTGGTGTAATCGCGGTTGCGGTGAAGGCGCGGGTCGATGCCGGCGACGAAGCCGCGGTCGCGCGAGTTGGTGCGATACATCAGCTCGGTGGTTTCTTCGTCGTAGTACTCGGCTCCGAGCACCCAGTTGCTGGCGATGCCGGCGATCTCATTGATGCCGTTGAAGCTGAAGCCGAGGGCCGTGACATCGCGGTCGTGCGAAAGCTCGCGCTGGCAGGACTGTGTTCCGGCCAGGCCGCCACAGCTTGCCGGATCGAAAGTGACGCCCACGTCCGTTTCGAAGCGGCTGAGGAACATATTGGTGCGATAGGCCCAGGTCAGCAGCTTGAGGTGATCCGAGAAGCTGTGGTTGAAGTCGAGGCGCAGGGAGTCGTAGGTCTTCTCGGCGTAGTCGTTCTGGCTCGCGTGGATCGGCGATTGGGCGCGCCGCTCATCCCATCCGGCTTCGAACTGCTCACGCGAGACGTTGCCCGGAACGTACGAGCGGGCGCCATGGCCGCGCACGGAAAGCGCGAGCTCCGAGCGCTCGCCGATCATGTAGGAGGCTCGTGCTGCGAGGTTCATCTTGGTGAAGCGCGAGTTGTCGCGCCAGCCCTCGCTCTCATAGCCCTGAACCGCTGCATTCAGCTGGATCGGGCCGAGGAAGGGCGCATCGATCTGCGAACCGAAGGCGAGCTGCCCATCGTAGGTTCCCCAGGAACCACCGGAAAGATGCACATCGGTGTATTCGCCCCCCTTGCGTGTCTGGAAGGCCATGACGCCGCCGCGGGCGAAGTTGCCGTAGAGCGGTGACACCGGGCCCTTGTATACGGTCAGGCTCTCGATCTCCAGTGGGATGACGATTTGGGTGTCCGCGTAGCCGTCGGAGTGTCCTTCGGCCTCGTTGAGGCTGATACCGTCGAGAGAAAATCCGAGATCGCCGCCATGACCGCCGCCCGTCATGCCGCGAATGGTGACGAAATCACCGACGCTGCCACCCTGGATGGAGCGTACCTCGACGCCGGGGGTTTCCTCGAAGATGTCCAGCGGATTGTCCCAGCGCTGGGAGCCGATGGTCTCCCGGCTGATGGTATTGACGGTGAACGAACGATCGGCTTCCCGCATGCCTTCGCCCTTGACGGTGATCTTGTCGAGATTGACTCCGTCCTCCGCCCAGGCGCTGCCGCCAAAGGCGAGCAGAATGGCTGTGGCGAGCGCACGGTTCCTGCATTTCGTTATTTTCATGGTTGTAGCCCCTTGTCGTTATTTCTGACCCCGAATGTAGGAGATATGGATACGAGATCATACGTAATACGATGCACGTATTATCATCTGGTATTAATGTTGTCAACTGTGGCGGAAATGCCACGCGAGCTTCGGCAGGGGACCAGGCCAGAAAAAGAAAAACCCTACCCCCTTTGCGAGGGCAGGGTTTCAGGGAACAGCCTGAAAGGAATGTTACATCGACATCATGAAGCCGAGCATCACGTTGGTCGGCGGTCGTGGCGAGTAGGTCGCTGGGTTGCCGTTGAAGTTGCCGGCGACGTACTGGGAGTACTCCTCGTCGAGGATGTTGTTTACATCGAGGTAGATCCGGCCGCTGCGTCCGTTGTCGGTCTGGAAGACGTAATACACCGAGCCGTTGAGGACTTCATAGCCATCGTACTCGACGGTATTCATGTCATCCGTGTACCAGGAACCGACCGAGCGCAGGCTCAGCGTGCCGCCCCAGCCGACCGGCGGGGCATAGCGGAGGCCCGCGGTGGCAGTGTGCTTGGCCATGCGCGGGATTGTCTTGCCTTCGAGCGCGGTATTTACGTGCTTATCCACTTCGCTGTCGAAGATGCCGAAGCTGGTGTAGATCTCGAGGTTGTTGATGGACGCCGGGAAGTAGCGGATCTCACCTTCGATACCAGTGCGGGTCGTTTCGCCGAAGTTCTGGAACACATCGTCCTGGACTTCCATGACCTGGTCAGTAGCCTTGACCATGAAGACCGCGAGGTCGAGGTACCACTGCGGCGTCGGCGCGCCGTTGATACCGATTTCATACTGCCAGAACTCCTCGGGATCGACGTTGATGTCCGGATTGTATTTGATGTCCGGATTCGTCGGCAGGCCGAAACCGTTGACGACGCTCGCCCGCAGCTCCCAGTTGTCGCTGATCGCCGAGCGCACGCCGAGCTTCGGCGCGAAGTGATCGTAGGAGTTCATGTCCGTCTTCTCGTTGGTGATCCGGTTGAGACGGTCTCCAGAGAAGTCGTCATAGCGGAAGCCGAGGGTCGGACGGAACAGCGGGTGGACGTTCAGATCCATCTGGCCATAGATGGAAAGGGTCTTGATGTTGAAGTCGTCGTCCCAGAACGGAGTGTCCTCGTAACGTTCCCGGTTGACCGTGTTCCAGCGCTCCCGTTCCACGTCTTCGTCATAGTATTCCGCACCGATGACCCAGTTGCTGGCCATGCCGAAGACCGGCTTGCTGCCGTTGAGGCTGGTGCCGAAAGCCATGGCGTCGCGGTCGTGGATCTGTACCCGCTGAGCCGCCACTCCCCGAATGTTGGCGCTAGGGTTGCTCGGGTCGAAGGCGAACGGATCCATGAAGGCCAGGCGTTCTGCGGCAGTCATCGTGGCCGGATCCGGCGCGTTGGCAGCATTCTCGGCATTAAGACCCGATTGATACCGCGTGAAGGTGCCGGTCGTGCGCCATGCGAAGGCGAGCAGACGCAGGTCGTCGCTGAAGCTGTGGTTCAGGTCGAGACGCTGGGCATCCCATTCCTTTGATCCTTCATCTTCCTGCAGTGCGGTATAGGGGTTTTGCTGGCGGCGCCGGTCATCGTCGACGAATTGCTCATGCGTAATGTAGTTCGGCGCATTCCATCGGCTGCCATGCCCGCGCACCGACAGGGCGACATCGGTGGTGTCGGAGATCTCGTAACCGGCACGCAGAGATGCGTTCACCTTGTTGTATTCGCTGTGATCGCGCCAGCCCTGAGTGGTATAGCCCTGCATGGCGCCATTGAGTTGAATCTGACCGACCCGCATGCCGAAGGCGGCCTGCGCATCGTATGTCTCGTAGGAACCGGTGCCTAGATGCAGGTCGGTGTATTCGCCGCCCTTGCGCGTGGTGAAGGCGAGCACGCCGCTGCGGGCGAAATTGCCGTACAGAGGGGAGACGGGGCCTTTGTAGACCTGTGCGGTGTCGATCTCGATCGGCATGATGACGCTGGTGTCGCCGTAGCCGTCGGCATGCGATTCGCCTTCGTTCAGGCTGATGCCGTCGAGGACCATGCCGGCGTCGCTGCCGTGTCCGCCATTTGGGAAGCCGCGGATGGAGAAGGAATCGGCGACACCGCCATGCTGGTAGGCATGCGCGTCGAAGCCTGGAACCTGCTCGAGAATGCTGAGGGTGTTCTCCCAGCGCTGGGCGCCGATGCGGTCCTGGTCGATCGTATTGACGGTAAAGGAGCGGTCGGCTTCGCGCATGCCTTCGCCCTTGACAGTGATCTTGCCGAGGTCGACGCCATCCTCGGCGATGACGCCCATACTTACTCCACAAAGAGCCGTGGCGAGCACCGCTCGCTTCAGCCGGATATTCGTCATGATCCCCTCCCGGGCATTATCGTTGGTAAATTACACAGCTGTTGGTTCACAAAAGAGAATAATACGTAACACTTACTACGTAGGAAGTCAAACTTTAAAGGTGGGATATCGGCAGGCGGGAGAGCGGGTTTAGTCGGATGCGGCCGGCGTCAGCAGCGCTGAGGAGCGTGCAAGGTGCACAAGTTCCGAAGAGTTGAGGGGCGGAGGTCCCGGTCGAGGTTGTCTGTCGAGATGGCAGGGGCGCCGAAGGTGACCCCTGGGATATCAGTCCCAGGAGCGCCTCGGCGCCGGCTGCAGGTCAGCGGAAGAAAGTCAGATTAGTTTCCAGCGCCAGACCATCCGCATCCGGATGGTCGACCAGTGGTTCCTTATGTCTGGCGAGGATGTACTGGAAGCTATCCTCCGATATGGGCAGGGCCGCTTTGCCGTCCTTGTCCGTTTCATACACGTCCATGCTGCCGAGGATCTCGATCTCGGCTCCGGACAGCGGCTTCGACTGGTACAGCAACTGCACGGTCAGCAGATCGCCGGGCTGAAGCGAGAACGGATTCTGGAGCGGGACGACCTCGAAGTCTGCGCCGAGGGGTTTTGCCGCGGCCGCGCTCCAGGTGAACAGCGCCTTGTTGAACTTCTTCGAATGCATGGCGCTGCGATAGTTCGGCACCTCCCTCTTGGAAACATTGACATGTTTCTCGTCCTGGGTTTCGGTCCAGAATCCATTGTCGAAGTCGGTGGCAACCAGCGAGACGTTCGCCGGGATGTCGGCGATGAGATGCTGGTCGCTGACGTGGGTGCGGATTTCGAACCGTTTCCCGTCGCTCCCGATCCCGGTGACCGAGCGTGTCTTCGCCGGATCGTAGGGTTCGGGTTCTCCGGGGTGCCCGTAAACGAGGCGATGGGTGTCGCCGTGCGGTTCGAACCACACATCATGCGCTATCGCCGATGCCGCGAACATCGTTGAAAGGACGATGCCAAGGCTTCTCATGATTCTGGGTTTCATGATTGCTGATCCTCTGGTCTGGCGTGTCTCGGTCGCTTCCGGTGGTCCGGCTAGAGCGACATCGATACACCGGTCAGGAAGTTGATCGGCGGCCGCGGGGAGAACATATCCGTGAATGCGGCCTCGGAGTAGGTTTCATCAGTCAGATTATTGATGTCGAGGAACCACCGCGCGCGGCGACCTTCGTCCAGCGCAAAGTTGTAGAAGATCGAGGCGTTCACGACGTCATAACCTTCGTATTCCACGGTATTGGTCTCATCGAGCCAGGAAGCGCCGATGGATCGCCAGCTCAGCGTTCCGCCCCAGCCGGTGGGGGGGGCATAGTTGAGGCTGACGGTGGTGATGTGCTTCGGTGATCCGGTGATCCGCTTTCCTTCGAGGGACGGGTCGGCGTTGCTCCTCACCTCGCTATCCTGGAAGGCGAACACGGCCGAGATGGAGAAGTTCGCGATCTGCTCCGGGAAGTACCTGATCTCGCCCTCGAGACCGCTGCGGCGGGTCTTGCCAGCGTTGCGGAAGACGCTCGATCCCGGCGGAACCTCCTGGATCTCGTCGGAGCTGTCGAGAATGTAGTAGGCCGCGTCGACATACCACTGCGGACTCGGCGTTCCGTTGATGCCCACCTCATACTGCCAGTAGTTGATGGTATCCACGTCGAGGTTCGGGTCGAACTTCTGTGGTCCGTCCGGCAGGCCGAAGCCGTTGGCGATGCTGCCGCGCAGCTCCCAGTTGTCGTGGATGGCAGAGCGGGCGCCGAGCTTCGGACTGATGTGATCATAACTGTTCATGTCCTGGCTGAACGGGGTGCCGCCCGGATCGCGGTTGTCGTATGAACCGTCGAATTTGTCGTAGCGGAAGCCCAGCGTCGGCCGGAACAGCGGATGCACGTCGAGGTCAATCTGTCCGTAGATGGATGCGGTCTGGCTTTTGAAGACCCGGTCCTCGGTCTGATTGATGCGGACGCGGTTGCTGGTGTTCCAGCGCAGCCAGTCGGTTTCCTCGGTGTAGTACTCGAATCCGGCGACCCAGGTGGACGGGATGCCCATGACGTCACGCTGACCGTTCAGGCTGCCACCCGCGGCGATGGCGTTGCGGCTGTATTCCCGTTCGGTCTGACCGCCGGGGGCGGTGCCGAATTTGGCGTATCGGGTGAAGTCATTGCTGGTGTGATACAGGAACATCAGCAGGCGCAGATCGTCGCTGATATCGTGGAACCAGTCGAGGCGCTGAGTGTAGTACTGCTTCTGACCGCCATCGTTCTCGCCATTGGTCGCCTGTTGCCGGCGCCGGTCCTCGTCCCGGAACTGCTCCTCCGGGATGTAGCCGGAGGCATCCCACTGGCCACCGTAACCGCGCATTGACAGGACGATTTCGGAGCGATCGCTCAGATCGTATCCGACGCGGGCGGAGGCAATCGATTTGGTGTAGCGCGAGTTGTCACGCCAGCCTTCGCTGTCCGCAGCCTGGAATGCCAGGTTGAGCTTCAGCTGTCCGATTTCCCGGCCGATGGCCGCCTGGCCGTCGAAGGTTTTGAACATGCCGCCAGCGAGGTAGGCGTCGGTATAGTTGCCCCCTTTTCTGGTGGTGTAGGCGAGCACGCCACCGCGGGCATAGTTGCCATACAGCGGGGACACGGGGCCTTTCATCACCGTCAGTGATTCGATTTCGAGCGGAATGATACTGTTGGTGTCGGCATAGCCATCCGCGTGTGATTCGCCTTCGTTCAGCATGATGCCGTCGAGCGTTATGGCCGCGTCGCTGCCATGTCCGCCGGTGGTGAAGCCGCGGATATCGAACTCGTCGGCGATGCCTCCCTGCTGATAGGCGCCGAGGTCGAGTCCCGGTACTTCCTCGATGATGCGGAGTGACTGGTCCCAGGACCGCGACCGGATGGTATCGGAGCCGACCGTGGTGATGCTGAATGAGCGGTCGGCCTCCCGCATGCCTTCGCCCTTGACGGTGATCTTGCCGAGGTCGACGCCATCCTGCGCCATCGCTCCGCCCATGCCGGCTCCGCAAAGCGCAGCGGCGACTACCGCCCGTTTCAGTCGGACATTGATCATGAATACCCCTCCCAGTGTTGCGGTTGTTGATAATACGAAGTCGTGATTATGTATCACGACGTAAGTAGGAAGACAAGATATGACGTGTGATTTCGGCGCGAGTGCGATGATTCTGAAGTGAAATTCAGTGGCTCAACGCCGCCAGAATCCCGGCGTCAGCAGTACCAGGAGGGTGAAGATTTCCAGGCGACCGAGGAGCATGGCGAAGGCGCACAGCCATTTGGCGGTATCGTTGATGTCACGGAAGGTTTGGCCCGCCTCGCCGAGGCCGGGGCCGAAGTTGTTGATCGAGGTGGCGACGGCGCCGAAGGCGGTGACGTGATCAACGCCGGTCGCCATGACCGCGATAATGAATACGGCGAAGGTCAGGACGTAGACCGAGAAGAAGCCCCAGATGGCATCGGGGACTCCGGGGTCGACGGCGCGATTGCCGAGCCGGATCGGCTGGACGAGCTGGGGATGGACGAGCCTTCGCATCTCACGAAGTCCGACCTTGAACAGGACGACGATGCGGATGACCTTGAGGCCGCCGGAAGTCGAGCCCGCGCAGCCGCCGATGAAGCTGGCGAAGATGAGGATGAGGGGAAGTCCGAAGGGCCAGCCGGTGAAGTCCTCGGTCACGAATCCGGTGGTGGTGATCACGGAAACCACCTGAAATGCGGCCGTTCTCGCCGCGCCCGCATCGCGCCCGTCGATCATGAGCAGGATCAGGGTGACCGTGATCAGTACCGCGATGATGGTGAGGAAGACGCGTGTCTGCGTATCGCGCCAGTATGCCGCGGGGCCGAACCGGTAGGCAGCCAGGAAATGGGTGTTGAAGCTGATCGCGCCGATGAGCATGAAGACGATGGCGATCATTTCGATGGTGGGATTGTCGAACCAGCCCAGGCTGGCATCATGGGTCGAGAAGCCGCCGGTCGAAACGGTGGAGAAGCTGTGGGCCAGGGCGTCGAAGGCGCTCATGCCGGCGAGCCAGTAGGCGCTCGCGCAGGCGATGGTCAACCCGATGTAGATCATGAGCATGAAGCGCGCGGTCTGGATGACGCGGGGCGTGATCCTTTCATCCTTCAGCGGACCCGCCGTTTCCGCGCGATACAGCTGCATGCCGCCCACGCCGAGCATTGGCAGGATGGCGACCGCCAGCACCACGATGCCGAGACCGCCATACCACTGGAGCTGCTGGCGGTAGATGAGGATGGATGAGGGCAGAGCGTCGATCCCCGTGAGCGTGGTCGCGCCCGTCGCGGTGAATCCCGATACCGCTTCGAACACGGCGTCGGTGACCGACATCTCGGTGCCGAGCAATAAAGGCAGGCTGCCAAGGGTGCCGAGCATCATCCAGAACAGCGCAACGACGAGAAAGGTTTCGCGATTATGCAGATTGCCGCGGCAGGTCCGGCAGGGATACCACAGCAGCGCGCCGCTCACCGCGAGCAGGAGGAAGCTGTTCAGGAAGGTATCGAACTGACCGTCCGCCATGTGCATCGCAATCACGCCCGGAGGGAGCATGGTCAGGCTGAACAGGATCAGGAACAGGCCGACGAGACGGATGACGTGGCGCGGCCGCATATCGGTTGGCGTCTCCCGGGCCGCTGAGCGGCATTGGCAGGCAAGCGGGGAACTCGAACGCGAGCATTAAAAGTGAGAAGGATGGTGGTGTCAACGCGTCACGGGCCTGAACCCCCGCCGGCAGGGACCGAATTCGGGAGCAATGCCGCTGACCTGACGGCCGGACGCAGGGGCGCGCCGGCGCACCGCGGTACGCATTGCCGCCGGAAGTGTCCGGATCGCCGTTGGTCCGCCTCCCGGCCTTATCTCTCGCCTGCTGGCGGCACTTTTATGGTAGTCTTGTCGGGCGGTTACATTTCGCATGGGGCGGTCGGCTCCATTCTCGCCTGCGCAGCCGGGCTGACAGCGAAAAGGCCCAGCCGGTCGCCGGCGCCCGAAGCTTTCGGGAGCGCAGGGCCAATCCACGCTGGCGATGCCGCAAGATCAATGGCAGCCCGTGTCGGTCCCCGTGCGACGCCAGGTTGTGAACCCCGTCAGGCCCGGAAGGGAGCAGCGGCAGCAATCGATGCGTGTGTGCGGTGTGGCGGGCACGGGTTGTCACCATCTCGAAATGAAGCGCGGAAAGTGAAAAGCAACGAAGTGAACGTGAGAGCGGCGGATAGCGGGATGATGACATCTCGCCCGGTTGCCGTGTTCTGCGTCCGGTCTTCTGCCGTCCGTCTCCCATGAGCTATCAGGTACTCGCCAGAAAATGGCGGCCACGGCTGTTCACCGAAATGATCGGTCAGGAGCATGTGGTCCGCGCGCTGGTCAACGCGCTCAGAGACGAGCGGCTGCATCATGCCTATCTGTTCACCGGCACCCGCGGGGTGGGCAAGACCACGGTTGCCCGCATTTTTGCCAAGGCGCTCAACTGCGAACGCGGAGTGAGCGCAAACCCGTGCGGGGAGTGCGCTTCCTGCCGGGAGCTCGATGAAGGGCGGTTCGTCGATCTGATCGAGGTCGACGCGGCTTCACGCACCAAGGTCGAGGACACGCGCGACCTGCTCGAATACGCGCAATACGCGCCTACCCGGGGGCGTTACAAGGTGTACCTCATCGACGAGGTGCACATGCTCTCCAAGCACAGCTTCAATGCGCTGCTGAAGACGCTGGAGGAACCGCCTCCGCATGTGAAATTCCTGCTCGCCACCACCGATCCGCAGCGCCTGCCGGTCACCATCCTGTCGCGCTGTCTGCAGTTCAATCTGCGGCGCATGCCCGAAGACGTGCTCGCCCGCCATCTGGCCTGGGTGCTCGAACAGGAGAATATTCCGGCCGAGAGCGGCGCGGTCGCGCGTATCGCGCGCGCCGGCGATGGCAGTGTCCGCGATGCGCTGAGTCTGCTCGATGAGGCGATCGCCTACGGCGGCGGCCGTCTGGTCGAGAACGAAGTCTGCACCATGCTCGGCACCATCGATCGCAGTCATGTCTACGGCATGCTGGAAGCGCTGGCATCCGGCGGCGGAGCGGCGCTGCTCGGCGCAGTGCGGCAGGCCGCGGAGTTCGGCGTGGAGTTCGATGCATTGCTGGCGGAATTGATCACCGTGCTCCAGCGCATCGCCGTGGCGCAGGTCGTGCCTGAAGGTGTGGACGCCAGCGAGAACGATGCCGATCGCATCCGCGCACTGGCGACAGAAATCAGCCGGGAAGATGTGCAGCTCTACTATCAGATCGCGTTGATCGGTCGCCGCGATCTGCCATATTCGCCTGATCCGCGCACCGGCGTGGAAATGATTCTGCTGCGCATGCTGGCCTTCCGTCCGGATGAACCGGGCAACGCGTCCGGCGCGAAGCAGAGAGCGATGCGGACGAATACGCCCGCAGCCTCCGGTGAGCGCAGCGCCGGGCGCCAGGGTTCGGCGGCGACGCAGACCGTTGCCAGAGAGCGGCCGGCTGCCGACGCGCCGGCCGGCCCTGCAGCGCCCGTGAGTGCTGCGCCGGCATCCGCGCCGGCGCGTCGTCCCGTGGCTGCCCCGCCGGCCGGGAATCCTGGTGCCGCACCGGCGCAGGACGACGAGTGGGACGCCATGCTCGCGCGGCTGGATCTGCAAGGCATGGCGCGTGAACTGGCCGCCAACTGTACGCTGCTCGGACGCGAAGGCGGACGGGTGCGGCTGATGCTCGATCGCAGTCATGCCTATCTGCGCGGCCCGGCAACGGAAGAGCGGGTGCAGCGGGCCCTGGAGTCTTACTATGGCGAACGCGTCACTATCGACATCTCGATCGGCGAGCCGCCGGCGTTGACACCGGCAGCCCGCAGATCGCAGCAGGATCAGGAGCGGCGTGAGCGCGCGATCGCCGAGCTGGAGGCTGACGATGAGGTCAGGGCGCTGCGGGACATGTTCGATGCCCGCATCATTCCCGAGACCGTACAGCCGATCGAATAGCGCACCAAACAGCAGGAGGAAGGAATCGATGAAAGGTGGTCTGGGAAATCTGATGAAGCAGGCGCAGAAGATGCAGGAAGACCTGCAGCGCGCCCAGGCGGAAATCGCGGCCATGGAAGTGACCGGCCAGGCCGGCGGCGGGCTGGTCAGTGTAGTGATGACCGGCCGTCACGATGTGAAGCGGGTCAGCATCGACGAGAGCCTGATGCAGGATGACAAGGAAATGCTCGAGGATCTGATCGCGGCGGCGGTGAACGACGCGGTGCGCCGGGTCGAAAGCGAGAGTCGCGAGCGGATGGAGAGCGTCACCAAAGGCATGAGCCTGCCGCCGGGCATGAAGCTCCCGTTCTGACCACATGATCGACAGTCCGCTCATCGGCCGCCTCATCGAGGCGCTGCGCTGCCTGCCGGGCGTGGGACCGAAGTCCGCCCAGCGGATGGCGTACCATCTGCTCGAGCGCAATCGTGAGGGCGCCTTGCGCCTGGCGAAGGCGCTGGAGGAGGCCGTTGCGCGGGTTGGCCATTGCGAACGCTGCCGGACCTTGAGCGAAACCGATTTGTGCCGTCTGTGCGCCAGCGATCGCCGCGATCCTGCGCAGCTGTGCGTGGTGGAAAATCCGGCGGACGTACAGGCGATAGAGCAGACCACGTCCTTTCAGGGCCTGTACTTCGTGCTCATGGGCCATCTGTCGCCGCTCGACGGCGTCGGTCCGGAGGACATCGGTCTGGATCGTCTCGCGCAGCGCTTCGCGTCGGGAGAAGTGCGCGAAGTGATCCTTGCCACCAATCCCACCGTCGAAGGCGAGGCAACCGCCCATTACATCGCGGACATGGCGCGCGAGCACGGCATCCGCGCCAGCCGCATCGCCTATGGCGTGCCCTTCGGCGGCGAACTCGAGTACGTCGATGCCGGCACGCTGTCGCATGCGCTGGCGGGACGCAGAGACATCTGATCGGGCACGGAGGCCTGTAAGTCAAAAGCAAAGGACAGGGGAAGGGCTGAGCGGATCTTGCTCTCCTGTCTTTTACTTTTCATTTACCAGCTGAGCTCCCGATCATGTTTACACTATTCGGCTTCGTCGTTCCCGAAACCATCATCTACGCGGTCGTCAGCTGGTTGCTGATGCTGGCGGCTTTCATGTTTGCGCGACGGCAGCGGCGGCTTCACGTGCTGGTCATGGCCACCGTCATCGTGCTGGACTTCCTCTTTCCGTTTTATCTCTACGCTACCCGCGACTGGGGCCGCCGCTTGTTCGATGAAGGCGAGATCCTGTCCTTCATGCTGTGGACACACCTCCTGCTGGTGCTGACGCTGTATGTGCTCTATGTGGTGCAGGTGCAGGCGGGTTCAAAGCTGCTGAAAGGCCGCGAAAGCGCGCGCAGCGATCACCGCGCGCAGGGGCTGGGTATCCTGGTCACGCGGGCACTGGTGATCGTCACGGGAGCGATGCTAATCGAAAGCCCTTACGATACGGTCGACTGAGGCCGTCAGAACGGCTTTCCATTTACTGCTGGATGCCTAAACGGTGGCCGCGCTGATCGCCGGCCACCGTGATCACTTCAGGCGCTGCTCCAGCGGGTGGAGGGTCGGCGGAACCCCCAGACGAGGGCAAGGCACAGCAGCAGGAAGCCGGCGATCTGGATCCAGCGGGTGGTGCTTTCGAATTCCACCATCTTCTGCTGCACTACTTCTTCCATGGCGTAACCCTGCACCTGCTCCAGTTCGACCGTTTCCGTCGGCGCCGCATCGGCGTTGGGGGAGGGAGCGTCAGGCGTCGGCGCAGCTGCCGGGGCCGGCGCCTGAACCATGGCGACCATCGGTGCCGGGACCAGGTTCGCCTGGACCAGCTTGGTCAGGATCGGATCGTGGCAGTCCTCGGCGCTGCACTGCAGCTGCAGCTCGTCGATGAGTTCACTCACGCGCTGCCCCAGGTCGGCGACGACCTCGGCGTCGGCGTCCCAGTAGCCCTTGCGGACCGCTTCCAGCATGCGTGTCATCAGTGCCTGGTAGG
>CAZOOF010000052.1:11438-14689 GCA_964581365.1 uncultured Chromatiales bacterium | reverse complement strand
GCAAGCTCTCATAATCTCTCCGCTTCTGGACCCCGGCCCTGCCGGGGTTTTTTTTGACCCGCGACCGGCTGGCACAGCAGCGCCGCTCGGCGCAATCGCAACGCAGGTCTAGTCGAACAGCGGAATGCCCAGTTCCAGAAAGGGCCGGGTGAAATACTCGTAGTAATCTTCTCTCCACCTGCGCGAGGCTTCGAGGCTGAGCTTTTCAAGCACGGGCCGGTTGTCGCGCAGGATCAATGCATCATCGAGATCGACACTCGCCGGATCCAGAAACAGAGCCGGCAGAGGAACGATACCCGCTCCCCTGATCACCGGCACACGCGGACGGCTGTAGTCGAGACCTTCAGGCGCCGCGATATAAAGGTTGTTGCCGCTGCCCTCGTCCCGGCCCGTTGGCAGCACATCGATCTGGAAACCGGTTTCGAGGAGTGTGCGATAGATCGAGCGGCCGCCCAGACCGATAGATCCCGAGATATAACCGGGATAATTGATCACGAAGACGCCCCCGGGATTCAGCACGCGCCGCATTTCGCTGAACGCTTCGAGGGTAAGCATGTGCCCCGGCGGGATCTCCGCCTGATATACGTCCAGAATGATCAGATCGTAGCGGCGGCTGGTGCTGCGCAGATAGTGACGGCCGTCGTCTACCCGAATATCCCCGTTCGGAGCCAGTCCGAAGTGACGCTGCGCCACATCGACGATACGGACATCGAGCTCGACGCTGTCGACGACATGCCCCAGCCGCTGCATATCGCGCGCGACGATACCGCCACCGAGACCCAGCAGCAGCACTCGTGAACCCTCCGGCAGCAGGCTGCCTATCGTGCGCAGATAGTTCACATACCCCCACATCGAAGTCCCGGTCTCCCGGTTCACCCAGGTCTGTGCCATGCGATTCACGAACAGAATGCGGTCGGTTCGTGGAGGCAGGCCGGCGGGCAGCCTGGCGGGCACGTCGACGACTTTGATCTGCCCCAGCAGTCCCTCGGACTGGTAGACGACGGTAACTCCAGGCTTCAACGGTTCAGGCGTGGAAGGCCAGAGCAACAGCGCGGCAAGCACTGGCGCCGCCAGCGCCGGCCAGCGCCGCCGCATGAGCAGGATAGAGAGCGGCATGAAACCGAGCGCGAGGCCGGCGACCATCGCGGTCCTGGCCAGGCCGAATTCCGGCAGCAGCCAGAAGCCGCCGAGAAAAGTACCCAGGATGCCACCGATGGTAGAGATGGCGAACACCGTGCCTGCCATCTGACCGGACTCCTCCGCGCGACCCGCCAGCGCAGCGATGACCAGCGGCGGACTCGCCCCCAGCAGCAGGAGCGCTGGCGCCATGTACAGCGAGACCTGGATCAGGATCGCCGGGATCGGCGGCAGGTGGTCGAGCCGGAGCATCAGCCAGTGGGCGAGCCCGGGCATCGCAATGATCAGCAGGGCGGCGATGAGCAGCAGCACACACAGCCGCTCGATCAGCCGCTGCCCTCGCGACACCACGCCTCCCAGCCAGTAACCGAGGGCAAGGCTGAGCAGAGTCACGCCGATGACGGCGCCCCACACGTACAGCGTGCTGCCATAAAGCGGCGCCAGCATGCGCGCGCCGGTGAGTTCGGCAATCATCACCGCCGCGCCTTCGCAGAAGGTCAGGAACAGCAGCAGCAAGGCCGGTATCCGTGCTTCTGGCTTTTGCATCATGCGTCAGGAAGGTAGTGCGGGGCCAGCCCCCGAAAGCAGCGATCGTTCATGCATCGCCAGCCGCCCCATCGGATCTCCGGAGGACATCCGGATATGAATCGATTGCCGTCCGTCCGGCGACCGTCAACCAGCGCTCCGCCAGGGCACGATTTCTTCGTCCATGGAAGCACAGCCGGTTTCGGCATCCCCGGCCTCGGGACGAATGCGCTTGTCGTCCAGACCCTCGAAGTCCCAGCGCTCGCGATCCATGAGCTGGCTGAGCTGGACCTTGCCGAGCGCGCTCAGGATGTTACTCGGGACCTTCGGGTTTTCTTCCGCGAGCGAGGCGATCAGCTGCTTCACCCGGCGCCGGGTCATGTTTTCCTGCGAGCCGCACAGATTGCAGGGGATGATGGGGAAACCCTGCTCCGCGGCGTACTGGATGATGTCGCGTTCCTGACAGTAGACCAGCGGACGGATGACGATGTTGCGCCGGTCATCGGTCAGCAGCTTGGGCGGCATGGAGCGGATCTCGCCACTGTAGAGGATGGACATCAGCAGGCTCTCGATCAGATCGTCCCGGTGATGTCCCAGCGCGATCCTGTCGAAACCGTTGTCGCGCGCGAAGCGGTAGATATTGCCGCGCCGCAGCCGCGAACAGAGCGAGCAGTAGGTCTTGCCCTCCGGAATCTTGTCGAGCACCACCGAATAGGTGTCGCGGCGCTCGATGGTCCAGGGCACGCCGGACTCGTCCAGCCAGCGCCGCAGGCCGGAGTCGTCCCAGCCCGGCTGGGACTGGTCGAGCGTATAGGCATGCAGCTCGTAGCCGCCCTTGAAGCGCGGCCGCAGCTTCTGCAGCAGGCGCAGCAGCGTATAGGAATCCTTGCCCCCGGACAGGCACACCAGCACGCGGTCGCCGCCGCGGATCAGATCGAAATCGGCGATCGCCTTGCCCAGGTAATGCAGGAGTTTCTTTTCGACTTTGGACATAGACAGCGGGTATTATAGGGAAACTTTCGGGGCAGAGACGTTTTTTCCTTCGAGAACCGCCGTTCGCCGTACCATCCCTGCGCGCGAAGCCGTTTCTGGCCCTCCCGTCGGAATCGTTGCGGAGCAAAGCATGTCGCAGAAACTCAACAGGGTCAGCAGCCGTATCACCCAGCCCAAGTCCCAGGGCGCCTCTCAGGCGATGCTCTATGGCGTCGGCCTCACGCCGGAGCAGATGAACCTGCCCCAGGTCGGCATTTCGAGCGTCTGGTACGAAGGCAACACCTGCAACATGCATCTCAACGACCTCGCGGCCGCGGTCAAGGAAGGCGTGCACGCCGCGGACATGGTCGGACTCCGCTTCAACACCATCGGCGTCAGCGACGGCATCTCGATGGGCACCGATGGCATGAGCTACTCGCTGCAGTCGCGCGACATCATCGCCGATTCGATCGAGACGGTGATGAACGCGCAGTGGTACGACGCCAATATTTCCATCCCGGGCTGCGACAAGAACATGCCCGGATGCGTGATCGCCATGGGCCGCGTCAACCGTCCCTCGCTGATGATCTACGGCGGCACCATCAAGCCGGGACATC
>CAZOOF010000052.1:8305-11338 GCA_964581365.1 uncultured Chromatiales bacterium | reverse complement strand
CGCGTCAACCGTCCCTCGCTGATGATCTACGGCGGCACCATCAAGCCGGGACATCATGAAGGCCGGACGCTGGACGTCGTTTCCGCCTTCCAGAGCTACGGCGAATTCATCGCGGGCAAGATCGACGAGGAAACGCGCGCCGGTATCGTTGGCCATTCCTGTCCCGGCGCCGGCGCCTGCGGCGGCATGTACACCGCCAATACCATGGCGGTCGCCATCGAGGCGATGGGCATGAGCCTGCCCTACAGTTCCTCCACGCCAGCGGTTGAACCCGGCAAGCTCGAGGAGTGCCGCCGTGCCGGCGCCGCAGTGAAGCTGCTGCTGGAACGCGATATCAAGCCGCGCGACATCATGACGCGCGCGGCGTTCGAGAACGCCATGGTGATGGTGGTCGCGCTCGGCGGCTCGACCAATGCCGTGCTGCACTTGATCGCCATGGCTCGCGCGGTCGACGTCGAGCTGACGCTGGATGATTTCCAGGCGGTCAGCAACCGCATCCCGCTGCTTGCCGACTTCAAGCCGAGCGGGCGCTATGTCATGGAGGATCTGCACAAGATCGGCGGCACACCCGCAGTCATGAAATATCTGCTCGAAAAGGGCCTGCTCGACGGCGGCTGTCTCACCGTCACCGGCGCCACGCTGGCGGAGAACCTGCGCGATGTCCCCGGCCTCGCCGAAGGCCAGGAAGTCATCATGCCGCTAGAGCGCCCGCTGAAGCCTTCCGGCCATCTGCAGATCCTGCGCGGCAATCTCGCCCCCGGCGGTTCGGTGGCCAAGATCACCGGCAAGGAAGGCCTGCGCTTCGTCGGTCCCGCGCGCGTGTTCGATTCCGAGGAAGACATGCTTGCCGCCCTGGAACAGGGCCGCATCCAGAAGGGCGACGTGGTGGTCATCCGCTACGAAGGTCCGAAGGGCGGCCCGGGCATGCCGGAAATGCTGACGCCGACCTCCGCGATCATGGGCGCCGGACTGGGCAAGGACGTTGCCCTGATCACCGACGGCCGCTTCTCCGGCGGTTCGCACGGCTTCATCATCGGCCACATCGTACCCGAAGCCCAGGAAGGCGGACCGATCGCGCTGCTCAGCGACGGTGACGAAATCACCATCGACGCCAGCCAGAATCTGCTCGCCGTCGCGCTCGACGATGCCGAGCTGGCCCGGCGCCGCGCCGAGTGGAAGATGCCGCCCTACAAGGTGCAACGCGGCACGCTCCACAAGTACATCAAGAACGTGAAGGACGCTTCCCAGGGCTGCGTTACCGACGAATGACCCGCGCGGGATCCGGCCCTGATACTGGCCGGATCCCGACGCATCCCCGATTCAGGCTCCGGCCGGAACGCGCCTCGCTCCGGAGATGAAGTGCAGCAGCGGAAGCACAGCGAGGAACGCCGCTCCAGCCAACAGGGTCTGGCGCAAACCGATCTCCGGGATGGTATGGAACGCCACCAGGACGGTGAACAGGATCCCGCCCAGCGTGGAGACAGCGTAGACCCTGCCCGAAACATGGCCAGCCGACCCGTCTTCGACACTGAGCAGGCGGATGATCAGCGGCGATGCCATGCCGAAACACACCAGCGGCGGGAGCAGGAACACCAGGCAGGACAGGACGATTCCCAGCCGCAGCTCGAGCCCGGTGCTCGCCGCCATGATGGCGGCGGCAGTCCACGGCATCAGCGCCATCAGCAAGGCGGCCAGCAGCATGATGGCGTACAGCACATCATGCCTGGGCCCGCGCCTGGAAACGAAAGCGCCGGCGAAATAACCGGTGGCCAATCCGCCCAGCGTCAGTCCCAGCACCGCCGCCCAGACATACAGGGAGTTGCCGTAGAAGGGCGCGACCAGTTTGGCGCCGGCGATCTCGGTCACCATCAGCGCACCGCCCTCGACGAACGACATCAGGAACAGTCTGGCCGAGGACACGAGCGCCTGCGTTCAGGACGAAACTGAGCTGCGGCGAAGCCGCAGCTCATGCGAATGAGTGGATTGCGATACCCGAACCGGCGTCAACTCCGCACCCAGATCGCTTGGATCAATGCTGCCGGATGAGGAACATGAGGCCACGGCCGACATCGACGCCCCCCTCCTCGATGCGCACCGCGATGGCGGCAACTTCACCGTCCTCTCCAACCGCACCGGTTCCGGAAATCTGCAGATCACCGGCGCTGAAGTCGATGGTCATGCGCCCATCGCTGTTCACGTCGTAGCTTCCAACAACCCCCGCTGGCGCTGGCGGCAGCGGAGTCTCACTGATCGCGGGAACGCCGGCACGAGCGGCTTCCACGTCCAGACTGGTGCGCCGCTCGAGGAGAATGGCGCCGCCTACACCGTTATCACCGAACGTCAGTTCACCGAAATCGTAGCCGGCCCCGACGGCGAAACCCGCCCCACCAGTCAGGTAACCGGTGTGCTGCACCAGATTGTAGGTGCCGTCGAGGATAGAGTTGCCAAGTCCGTCGCCCTTGCGGATCGCGATTCCCGCTTCGCGATGTACCACATTGGTAGCCCACTGCGTGCGATCCTCGGGCAGAACGAGATTCCAGCCGCTGTCGTCATTGGCTACCGGCGCGCCGTTGACGCTGCTCACCGTGATGGCGACGGTGGCGATCGCGGTATCGGTGCCGTCACTGACGGTGTAAGTGAAGCTGTCGGCACCGTCGAAATTCTCTGCCGGGACATAAAGCACGCGATCGCCTTCAATGCTCACCGTGCCGTTGGCCGGATCGGTCACCTCCGTGATCTCGAGGACCTGGCCCAGGTCGGGGTCGACGTCGTTGGCCAGCACGTTCAGTGCGATCCCGCCGCTGTTCATGGCGACGGTGAACTCATCGTCCGTCGCGATGGGTGCGGTGTTCGTGCCTTCGGCCCTGGTCTCGACGATCACGTTCGCGGTCGCCTGTTCGCCAGCCGAATCTTCTACCACATACTGGAACTGCACCGCTCCCGTGAACCCGGGCGCGGAAGTGTAGTGCAGCCGATTGTCGACGATGTCTACCGTGCTGCCGGCCGGAAGGGCATTCTCCTCGTCGATCAGAA
>CAZOOF010000052.1:0-8205 GCA_964581365.1 uncultured Chromatiales bacterium | reverse complement strand
TCGACGATGTCTACCGTGCTGCCGGCCGGAAGGGCATTCTCCTCGTCGATCAGAACCTGGACGATGCTCAGGCGATCGCCGATATCCGGATCACTATCGTTGGCGAGGACATCGAGCACATTGTCCTCGCTCTCGAAGGCCACGCTGAACGCGTCATCGCTCGCCGCCGGCGGCGCACTGACCGCGGTGATGTTCAGGGTCACCGTCGCCGAGTTGGTGGTCACTCCATCGCTGATGGTGTAGGTGAAGGTTTCGGCTATCGGACCTTCGAGGTCTTCGGAAATATCGCCAGGGGGAGTGTAGAGGATCCGGTCACGCGAGGCGCTGATGGTGACGGTACCGGCGAGAAGAGGATCCGGCACTACCGCCGTAATCTCCAGCGTATCTCCCAGATCCGGATCAGTATCGTTTGCCAGTACATCGAGCGCGATCTGCCACTGATTCGAAGAGGTCTGCATGGCGAGGATGTCGCCGCCCTCGGTGGTGAAGCCCTGTCCGAGGACGTTGCCATCGGTACGGAACATCTGCGTCGAGCCGTCGCGGATGACCAGATAGCGAGCATTGATATTCCCGGTGGGCGGGCTATTCGTGCTCGTGGATCCGCTGTCGAGATCGATGGTCAACTGGTCGGCGACGATGGAACCGACCGAGATCACGGGATGACACTCATTGGTGCTGCCACCACATTCACCCGGAGGTATGGGATTCCCTGTATTGAATCGCAGCGTGCCCGTCTCCGCCGCGAGCGCGATGAAGTTGTCGCCCTCGCCGGCAAAGCGGCCGGAAAGGGTCTGGCGCAGACGCACCAGATGATAGTCGGTGCCTCCGCCTGTCATATCGAGCACGGCATTGTCGAGCGGGGCGAGAGGATTGCGGTGCGTGGCGATGCGGATGCCGCGGCCGCGCACGGCGCCGCTCTCTTCCGCAAAGGCGAGCGGGTAGACCATGAAGCGAGCATCGGCGGTCAGCGCTCCCACCGCAGCCGCATCGGCGGCGCTGCCCACTACCATCTGTCCGCCTCCGGTCAGAATGTGCTGGGTCCCGGCAATATCTCGCAGCACATTCGCTGCCGGCGCCACCGCATCGAGATCATGGCGGATACGCAGACCAAAGCTCTGTCCTTCGGCCACGTTGAAAGTGATGAAACCCCAGGTTGCGCTGCCGGTGCGCAGCTCCACGCCGCCATTGCTGTCGGGTTCGACCGGATCGATCAGCACCGGCACGAAGTCGACACCGCCGAAGAATGTGTTCTCCAGCGTGGTCACGACTCCGGGGGAAGAGAAGCCGCTTGCCAACCCGGTGAGCAAGGGCGAAGCTCCGGCTCTTATCGCACTCACCGCATCGCCGACCGTCATGCCGGAGATATCGACATCCATGCTGGCGACGAGGGAGTTGAGCGAGGCGACCTCGGTCACATCGAAGTTGGACAGCTGGATGCTGCCGCCTGCAGGAGTGATGATATCATCGATGATCGTGCGCACCACGGCTTCGCTCGCCGGGGTGATGTCCACGGTCGGGCCTGTAACGATGGCGTGCAAGGTATCGGCATCCCCGATCACCCGCACCGCGAGCGTGCTCGACGGCAGCGGCGCCAGGTCGAACAGATAGGCGCCGTCGCCGTCGGTCACGTCGCTGGCGATGACCTCGGTGACCGCCCCTGATTCATCCAGGCGAACCAGTTGGACGGTGGCGCCGGCAATGGGACTCAAGCCGACGATCTGCGCCTGCGCCGAGTCTCCGAACAGTGCCGCGAACAGACGTGCGAATACGCTGGATTCGGCCGCAGCAAACTGGGCCTGATCCACGGCGGGCGCCGACACCACGCCGGTGACCGTGCGCTGAATCGGCGGATCGTTGGTTTCGCACCCCGACAACATCAGGCAGCCTGACAATGTCAGAGCTGTATAAAGCGGAAGACGCCGGAATGTGCTGCGCCTGGAAGAAACACTAGCGGGTATGATCATGGCCTGCATCCGAATTGACCGTGGCCCTCATCCGTTCCGGATGCCCCCCAAACTCCGTTTCGCGGGAAACCGGGATTGGCGTCTGATCGCTCGATTATAGCCGAACGGCCGCTGCACGAACATTGCTGCATCGCAGAACATAGCGAGCTATCGGCAGGTATATCGGGATCTGGTGCCGCTCGTTTGAGCGCTGCCATGTGGTGGATCCGGAAGGCTGTCTCAGCGGGCGAACGGCCGAACGCTGCAATGGGGCCGGCAGTTCCTCAGTCTGCGCGAGAACAAGCACAGACAGCTCATCCCCAGCATCAGTAGGACAGAAACCGCCCCTCCTCCTCCGCCACTACCGCCGGTGGCTGCATCGCTGCGTTGGCCGCTGCCGCCGTACAGGAAAGCAATTCCCTCACGGTCATCGTCCTGCAGGATTCCGAGGTCGCTGACCCGGGAATTCATGATGGCATCGACGTCCTGACCCGCCTCGTCGGGATGATCCAGGCCAAAGACATGGCCGATTTCATGCAGCATGACGCGCCGGAAATCATTGTCTTGCCCGCTCATCGGACCCGGTGCATCGGGCAGCCATGGGACGGTCTCATTGATCTGGATATCGGCCTCGGTGATTTCCCAACGCCCCAGCGAGGGCAGATAGAAATACTTCACCACCGTGATGGCCAGTGCATCATCGAACTGTTTCCCATCACAGGTCGTGGCGCGCCAGGCGATGGAGTTCACATTATCGTTCTCCCGGCACACATCCCCTGAGCGGCTGCCCGGGCGCAGTTGCAGGCGCGTATCGACGGCGTTCCATTCCGCCATCGCCGACAGCGTGCTGTCGGCGTAGTCGGTGTCCAGGCGGCTGAGATCGAGCGCCACCTCCACCCGATTATCCGGCCAGACGACGGGCAGGCCGCTGCGCTGATTGGGCCGCGGCTGTTCGTCCGGGGGGGAACCGGCCTGCCCTACATAGGCATAAGCCCATACCATGGCGGGCCCCCCGAGCAGGGCCACCGCGAGCCCCAGGACGCAACGACGGCGTGCACGCCGAATCATGGTTCTGCCGCGGCGCCATCCAGCCGCCGGATCCTGCTCACGAATTCATCCAGCGTCGGAGCCGGATGCGCCGTCAACACTCCGCTCAGCGCGTCAGCGCCGGGCTGCTGGTCATAGCGGTACACCCGTTCCTCGCCGCCTTTCTGCAGAATGCTGTAAACCCCCTGATAGGCACCGACGAATGGTATGAAGATCTGCTGATCACCGCGGATGAACAACACATAGCGCGACCCGGCGGTCAGCACCGGGATGCCGGGGTATACCTGCGCCGCGTCCCCGACCACGCCACCCGGCACCTGCAGTTCAAAGACCGCAGCCGGCACATCCCCCTTCAGCACTTCGAGTTCGTCGAGCGTGGCATAGGTGTAGATAGTCTGTCCGCTCGCATCCCAGGCGCCGCGGGTATCGCGTACCGTAGCAATCACGATGACTTCGGACTGCTCGACCAGCTGTTCGAAGCTGTAGCTGCGAACCGTCAACGCCTGTCCCGGCGATGCAAACAACAGCAGCCCGAGCAGCAGACACGCACTTGTGAAGAATTCCGCAAGGCCGGAGCGCACATGGCGAGTACGGGTGGAGTTGACGCGTCTCATCGGCATGCAGACCTCTGCGCTCGAACCGGCCGGAAAATCATGAACCGTCCTGTGGTTAACGGCGCTCTCAAAGGACATTGGTATCCGGACATCTTCTATCCATAGTCGATAATCAAGGCGCGCGTATCAGCTCTGTCGACCATCGACGCGAGGCCTGAATCAGATTGCAGGGAAAAACCTGAACAGAAAAGCGAACGGACACCCGGCGGGACATCAATCGCTGATGGAGCTGATGCAGGCTCTCATGGCAGGAACCGGGCCACTCCCAGCGTCGCCATATGCATATCGACCTCTACGCGCTCTTCCAGGTTGACAATGGAATACTGCCAGCCGGCACGCAGACGCCATTTGCGCCACAGCAGCATATCCGCTCCCAGACCGATGATCGGACTGACGCCGTCGTCGTTGAAGCGGTCAATGTCGTTGATCGTGCTGTCGTAGTAAGTCGTCGTATCCCAGAACAGGAGTCCGCCGCGCGCGTGCAGGGTCACCCCCGACTCACCGAGCGGCCATAGCAGCAGAGCCTGGGTATTGAAGCCCTGGATCTTGGTCAGTCCTTCCATGGCGCCAGGATCCCAGCGCGAATTGAAGCCATCGGTCTCGCCCCGAAAAATGGTTTCTCCCGCGCGCAAATACCCGGCTTCGAAGGCGAGATGCCGGCTGAATCGATATCCGGCGTAGACCTGAAACCCCACGCCAGCGGTGTCTATCTCGCCAGTGGAACGATCGCTATCGATCCAGAAATCTACAGGCAGGTCTACCTCGCTGTAGCCCGCATCCAGGCCGAGATACCAGCCCGCCCACTCTGACTGCGCCACGGCCGTTGCGGCGTGAATACCGCCGGACACAGCGATCGCCACCGATAGAAGCGCGCGCTTCATGCCCGCCGCGAACGTTGCCAGCGACCATGGGCGATAGCCAGCAGCACCAGCATCAGCAAGGCCGGCCAAGACACCGCTGCGCGGCCGCCGCTGTTGTCGACGATGAGCCGCGGCTGCTCAGCGCTGTTGTTGCCGGCGACGACATCGGTCTGATCGGCGCGCACCACATTGGCGACAAACACGGTACTCCCCATGTCCCGGGGGCGCGCGCTGATCGTCAGCGTGCGCCTGGCACCGGCCGCCAGATCTCCCACCGGACACAGCAGCTCGCTCTGCTGATCGCCATGCGACATGCAGTCGCCCGATACGATCAGCGTGGCGTTGGTGATACGAAAAGCCGTCCACACCCCGGTCGCGGCACCGCTGCCCTCGTTACTGATTTCCACCGAGTAAACCAGGGTCTCATTCTGCGGCACCGGCATCGGGTCGCTGCGCACTGCCACGCGCAGATCGGGCAGCGCACCCGAGGGCGCATCCAGCTCGATGCTGGCGATGAACGCGTCCATGCCGGCGCCCTTCGCTGCCTGATACGGAGCGACCAGCGACGCATTCAGCGAACGGGTCACTCCGGCGACGTGGATACGGCCGTCTGCAAGCGCGGCTACCGCTGTCAGCCGGTCTAGATCGCTGCCACCCATGTACGAAGAAATGCGACGCGAAGGAGCGGTATCTTCATCCCCCATGTCGAACACGGCGACAAAACCGTCCACTCCACCGAAACGCTGCAACTGCCAGGCCTGCTCAATGGGAAAATCATCGGAGTCCGTTTCACCCACCACGATCAGGCGCCCCTGATCATTGAGGGCCAGCGCCAGCCCCTGATCACTGCCGTTGCCGCCCAGATAAGTCGAATAGACCAGCGTAGAACCGAGACTGCCGCCATCGGCGTTGGCATTGAAGCGGAGCCGGCTCACGAAGGCATCGAACTCACCGCCACCATGCACGCTGCCATCGCTCACCGGAAAGCCGCGCTCGGTAAGCAGATCAGCCCGGGAACTGGTGAGACCGGTCACATAGACGTCGCCATCGGCATCGAGCGCCAGCGCCAGGACGCGATCCAGGGCGGCGCCACCCAGGTAGGTGGCATCCTCGATCTCGGAGCCTTCGGGGCTGAGGCGGGCGACGAAGCCGTCGATCGCAGCGCCGCCCGCCCCGCCGGTAGCTAGCAGAGGCTGGTAAGCCTGTTCGGGATCGACACCGGGGAAGTTGGTGGAGCCGGTGCCGCCACCGAGCACCGCGCGAGCGTCGGCATCGACATCTATGCCGAAGATGCCATCCGGCCCGCTGCCTCCGAGGTAGGTGGCGTACAAGAGCTCAGGTTCGTCGCCGGCGGATATCTTGACCACGAAACCGTCCGCCGGATAGCAGTCCGGTTGCGGATTGGCGTTGCAGTTCGCATCGTTGGGACCAACGCTGCGGATGGGCTGAGCGGGGAACCGGTCGTTGGCGATGGCTATGCTCACTGGCACGAAGTCATCGGATGCGGTGCTGCCGGCGATATAGACGTTGAGCTCCTCATCGAGCGCGATCGCGCTGGCGTTGTCCCCGCGCTCACCGCCGAGATAGCTGGAAAAGGACAGCTCTCCCTCCGGGTTCAACCGGGCGATGAAGCCGTCACCATTACCTTGATAGTTGCCGGTCAATCCTCCCAGGGAACGCAGGATGGCAAAACCTTCCGACTCCGTGGTGCCCGCCACATAGACACTGCCGGACGGATCGACGGCGATCGCGCGCACCCGATCCACCGACTCCCCACCGAGATAAGTGAGATATTGCAGAGTGCCATCAGGAGCCAGCTTAGCGACATATACATCCTGCGCCTGCGGTGTGTGGGGACCCGAAGACAGTGATCCAGTGAAGATATCGGCAGAATCGGTGACGCCCGCAATGTAGATGTTGCCATCGGCGTCGGTACTCATGGCCACGGCCTCGTCGGTGCCGTCTCCGCCCAGATAGCTGGAATAGCTGATGACGGGATCGATCACCAGGGGACGGGTGTCGTCCCATTCTCCGAGACTGAAGCCGACGCTGGCATCATCGCGCAGAGCGAAAGCGACGGATACGTCCCGACGCTCTCCATCGATATCCTGCCAGGCATAAGGACGCGCGAAGCTGGCCGTGCCATGGGATGTGATCAGCGTCAGATCCCCGCCTGCTTCCAGCTTCAAGTCGCTGATCTCATCGAACGCAATGCGAATGCGCGCGGGATCGGCGCCGGGCGCGACGTGGAAGTCATACTGCAGGCGCCCTTCATTCTGCTGCCAGACGATGTCTATTCCCGGGTAGACATCCCGATAAGCCACGGCAGCGAAATGCGGCGAGTCATGCCATGCACTGGGTTGGTTGCCCAGGTAGTAAAGGCTGCGGCCGGGCAGCGGAATCAGTCCTCCGCCGTGTACCGTCGTCTCGGCGTGCAGCAGGCGCATGGTCCAGCCAGGTTGGTCTCCACTGGTCCGCACATGCGCGGAATCCGGGCTGAGGCGTGCGGCATGGTCACGGCTACGCGCGATGAAATTCGAACTCGAACCATGTCCCGGTACGCGCTCGAAATATGAGCCTGGAGTCGATCGCGAACTGAGCTTGGACTCGAGCTGTATACCCGCCGGGGCTTCAGGCGAATGGATGGACGCTGCAGCACCGCAGGCGGCGATCAGCAACAGCAAAACACGATGTGGACGCATAAACATCGGCGCAGTCAGATTGAGTCGCTAGAGGTCTGTTGCCACTTGGAGATACTAGCACAAGGGTCTGAGCAGGATTGAGTCCGCGAAGAAAATTCGCGGCCGCTCCGTTCATCTGTACGGGATAGAACCTGATTCCAAGGACAGCAGCTTCCGGGTCTATCGGCCAAAAAAAAAGAGAGGACTCACGTCCTCTCTCTGGTACTGCGGCAGAGCTGCCAGTCCGTCCCGGCCTCTCTTTCAGCTTACTGCCAGAGATCCAGCGCCGAGCTGGTCTGGTCGGTGTAGGAGCCAAAGATGTCGCTGATCGCGCCACCATTGTCCGCACCCGAACCATTCCAGTCCCACGGACCCATCACCGTGCCGGTGATCTCGGCGCGGGTCACGGTGCCGTCCAGCAGCTCACCGTTGTTACCGATGGCGGCGGACACACGCTGGAACATCAGGCCGGTCTCAGCCGTCTGCCGGTTCTGGATGACCAGGTTGGAATTGCTGTTCGACAGCGCGATCGGGTTCTGGTTGGGATCTTCCAGATCGATCACCGTGCCAATGTCCCGGCCCGTGCGGTAGACGAAGAAGCCCGCCGCGCTCGGGTTACCCGCGCCCGGCGTGTTCGCGCCGTGCCACTGGTCGATACCCACGCGCTTGGCAGCTGCGCCGTTGCCATTCAGATTACCACCGGTGCCGGTGATTTCACCGACGATGCGGACCAGCTGGTCCATGGCGTTGCCTTCGTCGATCAACTGATCCAAGGCAAACAGCAGGTCCGTGCCACCCGGCTGGCCACCGGCGCAAGCCGTGTCACCCTGGTCGGTGCCGTAGTACTCGCAGCCGAGCATGGTGTGGTCGGTGCGGAACAGCTCGTTCGCGCCGTCACCGGCCTCGAGGAGGACCATCTTCTGGGCGATGTTGGTGCTGTTCTGGCCACCGTTGACGCCCATGCGAACCACCTGCTCGCTGGCGAACAGATTGTTGACGCCATCACCTTCGGCAACGATCGACTGCAGGTAGCTGGTGCCATCCGGCATCACCACGCGGC
>CAZOOF010000051.1:0-15141 GCA_964581365.1 uncultured Chromatiales bacterium | reverse complement strand
TGAACGAATCCTTCATCATCCTCGATGAGGCGCAGAACACCTCGACCGAGCAGATGAAGATGTTCCTCACCCGCATCGGCTTCGGCTCCACTGTCGTCGTCACCGGCGATATCACCCAGGTCGATCTGCCCCGGGACAAAGAGTCGGGATTGCGCCATGTGATCGAGATCCTCAAACAGATCGACGGCATCAGCTTCGTGTTTTTCCAGTCGCGTGACGTGGTTCGCCACCCGCTGGTGCAGCGCATCGTCGCAGCCTACGAACAGGCGGAGTTGGCAAAGAGCGATGTTGGAGGAGGCTCTCGCCGCAAGGGCAGAGGTAATCCCTCGTGATCATGAGTCTGGAAGTCGATGTCCAGTACGCTGTCGACGAGGACGCGGACGGAGCCTGGCTGCCGGAGGTGGAGGCGATCGAAGCCTGGGCCGGAGCGGCTCTCGCCGGCCGACGCGATGCGGCGCAGTTCGTGGTGCGCATCGTCGGCGAGGAAGAAGGAACGGAGTTGAATGAACGATATCGTGCACGGAAGGGGCCGACGAACGTGCTGTCCTTTCCGTTCGAGCATCCCGATCTGCTCGATCCGCCATTGCTCGGTGATGTGGTCATCTGCGCGCCGCTGGTGGCGCGCGAAGCCGCAGAGCAGGGCAAGGCGGTGCAGGCCCATTGGGCGCACCTGGTGATCCATGGGGTGCTGCATCTGATCGGATATGACCATGAGGAGGAGAGTGAAGCCGTGATCATGGAAAGCGCGGAACGTTGTGTCCTGACAGGACTCGGCTTTCCCGACCCGTACGCCGGCGAGACCGCCATTCCGGACAGTCAGCCCGGAGGCGGGTCATGAACGACAGTCAACCTGCGAGTACGGAGCCTCATCAGCGCTCCTGGCTCGACCGTATCAGCAAGGCGCTCACTGGAGGCGACGGCCCGCGGAGCCGGGATGAGCTGCTGGAATCACTGCGCGAGGCGCAGCAGCGCGGTCTGATTGATACCGAAGCCCTGGTGATGCTCGAAGGGGTGCTCGAAGTCAACGAGATGCAGGTGCGCGACATCATGATTCCGCGCGCGCAGATGGTCGTGGTGCAGCGGGATGCCACCCTGGAGGAAATCCTGCCGATTCTGGCCGAATCCCAGCATTCGCGCTTCCCGGTGATCGGGGAGAACAAGGATGAAGTGCTCGGCATCATGCTGGCCAAGGATCTGCTGCCCTACTTCGCTTCCAGCCGCGAAAAGGAGTTTCACGTCGCGGACATCCTGCGCCCGGCGCTGTTCATCCCGGAAAGCAAGCGCCTCAACGTGCTGCTCAAGGAATTCCGCTCCAGCCGCAATCACATCGCGCTGGTGGTGGATGAATATGGCGGCATCGACGGGATGGTGACCATCGAGGATGTGCTGGAACAGATCGTCGGAGAGATCGTCGACGAACACGATGTCGATGACCAGATCTACATCATGAAGCACGGCGAGCGGCACTTCACCGTCAAAGCCCTCACACCGATCGAAGAATTCAATGAGTACTTCGGCACCGATTTCAGCGACGAAGAGTTCGATACCATCGGTGGTCTGGTGATGAGCGAGTTCGGACGTCTCCCCCGCCGCGGCGAGACGCTGGACGTCGATCGCTTCCGCTTCAAGGTGCTGCATGCCGACAGCCGTCGGGTGCATCTGCTTCAGGTGGTGCCCGCCACCGGCGGTGCCGCCGCGGACGCAGCGGCTACCCGGGCTCATCAGTCCTGATCCGTAGAGTCGGATTCCTCCGATGAGGCGCATGCCGCGCTGGGTGGGCGCCACGGCGGCTCTGGCCGCTGGCGCCGCCTGGCCTCTCGCCTTCGCTCCGTTCGCCTGGTGGCCGGTGGGCGTGCTGGCGCTGACAGCGCTGTTCGCACTGTGGCGAAACATCGCTCCCGGTCAGGCTTTTCTGCGCGGCTACCTGTTCGGATTGGGCATGTTCGGCGTGGGGGTGTACTGGGTGTACATTTCCATGTTCTGGTATGGCGGAATGGGGGTTGCGCTCTCCGTTTTCGTCACGGCGCTTCTCGCCGCAACCATGGCTTTCTTCCCCGCCTTGGCCGGTTTCGGCGGTGTCCTCCTGGCACGGAACAGAGCGCCGTTTGCCGCCGTGCTCATCTTGCCGGCAATCTGGGTGCTGACGGAATGGGTGAGGGGCTGGTTTCTCACCGGGTTCACCTGGCTGCAGTTCGGCTACAGCCAGATCGATACCCCGCTTGCCGGGTACGCCCCCGTGCTCGGCGTGTATGGCACGTCACTGTGCGCGGCCGCGAGCGCCTCGCTGCTGCTCGTGGCCATCACCGGGGATGCGGCGGGAAGACAGCGTGTCGCTGCGCTCGGCGCCATCGCCCTGCTGTGGCTGGGGGGCGCTGCGCTTGATCGCATCGAGTGGACGCGTGAAACCGGCGCGCCGCTGCGTGTCGCCCTGGTCCAGGGCAACATTCCGCAGGATCTCAAATGGCATCCGGCGATGCGCGAGGCCAGCGTCGAGCTCTATGCTCGGCTCAGCAGGCCGCACTGGGACAGCAGTGATCTGGTGATCTGGCCGGAGACAGCGATCCCCATGACCTATGCCGATGCCCGCGGCTGGCTGGATGCGCTTGCCGCCGAAGCCGAGGCCGGCGGCGCCTCGTTGCTGGCCGGTCTGATCTATGTCGATCCGCGCAGCGGCCGTTATTACAACAGCATGGTCAATGCGGCGCGTCATCACGAGATTTATCACAAGCGCCATCTGGTGCCGTTCACCGAATATCTGCCGCTGCGCTCACTGCTCGGCGATCTGGTCGATGCCCTCGCCATCCCCATGTCCGATTTCGCTTCCGGCGCGGCCGATCAGCCGCCGATCTTCGCCGCCGGGCAGCAACTGGGGATGTCGATCTGCTTCGAGGATGCATTCGGCGAGGAACTGATCCGCGATCTGCCGGAGGCGACGCTGCTGGTGAATGTCAGCAATGACGCCTGGTTCCGCGACTCCCTGGCGCCGGCCCAGCACCTGCAGATCGCGCGCATGCGCGCGCTGGAGGCCGGGCGCTGGATGGCGCGGGGTACCAATACGGGCATGACCGCCATCATCGACGACAAGGGACGACTGGTCGCTACAGCGCCGCAGTTTGCAGCGCACGTGCTGAGCGGAGAAATGCAGCCGCGTACCGGGTCAACGCCGTATGTGAGCATTGGCAACAAGGGTTTCCTGCTGCTCGCTCTGCTCATGCTGATCGGCGCGTTATTCCTGCAACGGAGGCGGACATGAGCGCGCGCAAACCCCGCATCGGTCTCGTCCTCGGCAGCGGCTCTGCGCGGGGGTGGGCTCACATCGGCGTGATCCGCGGCCTCGAGGCTGCCGGAATCCGTCCCGACCTGGTATGCGGCACCTCGATCGGTGCGCTGGTCGGCGCCGCCTATGCGGCGGGTGAGCTCGATCGCTTCGAGGAGTGGGTTCGCAGCCTGGATCTCCGCGACGTGGTGTCGTTCATGGACGTGAGTCTGAGCAGCGGGCTGCTGAAGGGCGAGCGGCTGATGGAGTATTTCCGCGCCAACTTCGTCGATCGGCCGCTCGAGGAGCTGGCGACTCCGTTCGGGGCGGTAGCGACCGTGCTCGACACGGGAGCGGAAGTTTGGCTGCGCAGCGGTTCCACCGTCGATGCCGTACGCGCGTCCATCGCTCTGCCCGGGCTGTTCGCGCCTGCACTGCGCGGGGATGAGGTGCTGGTCGATGGCGGTCTGGTGAATCCGGTGCCGGTCTCGCTGGCGCGCGCCATGGGTGCCGACGTTCTGATCGCCGTCGATCTCAACGCCGCCATTCTTGGCCGCCACCTGCGGCCTGCTCCCGGCAGTGAAGCGACAGCCAGTGACGTCGGCGACTGGATGAGCCGTCTGCACAAGGGGCTGGGCGCGCTGGTTCCCGGTCGCTCGAATGGTCCCAGAAAGCCGTCGATCCTCGATGTGCTCGCTGCCAGCATCAATATCATGCAGGTCCGCATCACCCGCAGTCGCATGGCCGGCGAACCTCCCGACCTGATCATCGCGCCCCGCCTGTCCCATCTGGGCCTGCTCGACTTTCACTGCGCGGAAGAAACCATCGAGGAGGGCAGAAAGGCAGTGGAAAGGGGCATTCACGCGCTGCCGCTGGCCAGGGATTCCGGACCAGGAAAGTAAACGAAAACCAGTCGCCACTCTGCGGCTCGACCTGTTTTTCCTTTCTCCCCCGTCTACGACGTTCGTAGGATACAGTTCGCCTGCTCCTTGCCGATATCGCAGTTATCTGTCTATCGACAGCAAGGAGGTAAGTCCATGAAGTATTTCGTTCGCGCCGCATTGGCGGCGAGTGTCGCACTCTCTTCGGCCGCACTTCACGCAAAGGATATCGAGCAGGGAACGGTTGCCGTTCTCGGTGATCTGGATCTGTCGTTCACATCATCTACCCTGGACTTCGGCGGTGGAGAGATCGATACCGATACCACGTCAGTGTCGGCATCGGCGCTGTACTTCCTTTCCCGGAACTTTGCCTTGGGATTCCGCTGGAGCTACGAGAACGAGGAGGCTTCCGCGCAGGGAATGTCTTCGGAGACCACGATGAACACCATCGGCCCGGCAGCCGCTTTGAATTTCAGCATGAACGATAACACCAGCCTTCAGCTCATCGGCAGTCTGGATCATGTGACCATAGAGGGCAGGGACGTACTGGGGTTCACCGAGGAGGTGGATGGCTGGGGGTTCTCAGCGATTGCCCGATTGAGCTATTTTCTCAATGATTTCGTTTCCGTCGATGGAAGCCTTGCCTACTCATTCGTTGAGATTGAAGACGATTTCGGGAATTCCGTCGATGTGGATGGCGTCGGTGTTGGCCTTGGTCTGACGGTCTACATTCCCTGAGACGATCAGACCGCAAACTGCTCGTAGAAGAATGAAGGATGTCACTGCACGGAAAGTCTTTTCTTTCTTCGCTGCCAGCCATCCTCGCGGTCCCGAAGGACTCCAAAGGGGATGTCGTGAAGAAAAAGAATATGCCGTCTGACGTCTGACCTCACCTGTTGTCCATTCCGGTCCCCTGTCATCCGGCACCTGCCCCAATCGGGGATGGGTGCCGGGTCGCCGTGGCGGCTTCGCGCCTTGTGCGCACCTTCTCCAGAACACGCGCCATTTTTCTCCGCCACGCGCCATGCGCCAGCTACTGCTGTAGACTGGGCAAAGCATGATCGAGATCATCACCGCCATATCCCTGTGGGAACTGGTCAAGCACGCCGGCAGCTGGGTCGCCAACCTGAAGCGGGCTCGCGGCGCGCGCAAGCGTGAGTCGATTGCCGCGCTGCGCAAGGTGATCATTGCCGCGGATCGCACCGCGGTCTATCTGCGCGAGATTCGGGATACCGGCAAGCGCTCCCATCGGGTCGAAGGAGAGTTGGCGCAGCTGTGGACCGAGCTGGCCTTTGCTTTGGAGGATCTGGGGATCGAGCGTCTCGCGCAGCGATGCCGCATCAGCGGCAAGCAGTGGGCCAAGCCGGAAGACATGAATCCGGATTATCTGCGCAAGGCGCATCTCGGTCTGCTGCGCATGGAAGCGATGGCGCGGGAAGTGCTCAAGGATATTGGCAAGTGAAACTGGGGGGGGATGAACGACGGCATGGGTCATCGCATCGAAATCCATTACTGCACGCAATGCCGCTGGTTGCTGCGTGCCGCCTGGATGGCGCAGGAGCTGCTCTCCACCTTCGAGGGTGATATTGCCGAAATGGTGCTGAAGCCGGGGACCGGTGGCGTGTTCGAGCTGCGGGTGAACGGCGAGCTGCTGTGGTCGCGCAAGGAGCGTGGCCGCTTTCCCGAGATTGCCGAACTCAAGCGTCTGTTGCGCGACCGGATCGCGCCCGGGCGCTCTTTGGGGCACATCGACCGTAAGGAAGACTAGCCAGGCTTGTTCCGAGCCCCCGCTCAGTCCGGGGCGCTTCCCGTTCTCACGAATACCGTGCCGTGACAGCCGGGGCAGGGCGGGATGCGCCCGGTGGCGTGGAAGCGCACGGTATGGTGGCACTCGGGGCACTGCAGGGTGCCGATACCGGTGATCTGGCCGGTGCGGTATTCGGCGGCATCGGCGGCGCGGGCCTGCATTTCCAGCTCGAGCAGTTCGAACCGCGTGCGGTCGGCGACCGAGGAGAAAAGATCGAGCAGGCGCTTCTCCACGATTTCCAGATCCAGGCGGAGCCAGTCGAGGAGTTCGCTTTCGCGGTCGCCAGCGAGAAAGGCGGCGGCATCCTCGATGTCCCGGCGCAAGTATTCGCCGATACGCTCGGCTTCCTCGCGGCTGAGTTCGCCGAGTTCGACGGCGCGATCCTTGGCCGCTTCAAGCAGCCGGGTAAGCCGGGGTGCCTTGCCAGCCTCCGCGCCGTCATGGCGCAGGCGCTCCAGCATTCGCTCATAAGCCGAGATGAGACGTCGGTCGTGATCGTGTTCAGCCATGGCACGGGCTCCGCTGTTGTCCATGCAGGTCACGCTACGGTATCCTAGCACTCTTTCAACCGCCCCCGGCATCGCAGGCTAAGTAGCTGCATTCATGGAAAAAATATCAGAGTCCGAGTATCGCCCCGCAGACCTCGAGCAGCGGGTCCAGCAATCCTGGGAGGAAAGCGGCGCATTCCGCGTCGTCGAGGACCCGGCCCGCGAGAAGTATTACTGCCTCGCCATGTTCCCCTATCCGAGCGGGCGGTTGCACATGGGGCATGTGCGCAACTACACCATCGCCGATGTGATCGCGCGTTATCAGCGCATGCTCGGTCGCAATGTGCTGCAGCCCATGGGCTGGGATGCGTTCGGGCTGCCGGCCGAGAACGCAGCGATTCAGAACCGGGTGCCGCCGGCGCGCTGGACGCGGGAAAACATTGCCTACATGCGGGGTCAGCTGAAGCGCCTGGGCTTCGGCTATGACTGGTCGCGGGAGATCGCGACCTGCGATCCCGATTATTACCGCTGGGAACAGTGGCTGTTTACCCGCCTGCTGCGCAAGGGCCTGGCCTACCGGCGCACTTCGCCGGTCAACTGGTGCCCCAACGATCAGACGGTGCTGGCCAATGAGCAGGTGGTGGATGGCTGCTGCTGGCGCTGCGACACGCCCGTGGAGCGGCGCGAGATCTCGCAGTGGTTCCTGAAGATCACCGATTACGCCGACGAGCTGCTGACCGGCCTGGATCGGCTCGACGGTTGGCCGGAACAGGTGCGCACCATGCAACGCAACTGGATCGGGCGTTCGGAAGGAGTGGAGCTCGAGTTCGGACTCGAGGGACGTGATGACCGGCTGACGGTCTATACCACCCGTCCCGATACGCTGTTCGGCGTGAGTTATGTGGCGGTAGCGGCAGAGCATCCGCTGGCGCGCGAGGCCGCGATGCGGCGTCCCGAGATCCAGGAATTCATCGACGAGTGCGCCCGCGGCGGCGTGGCCGAGCAGGCGCTGGAGACGATGGAAAAGCGCGGCATGGACCTCGGCATCGCTGCGATTCATCCGATCACCGGCGAACGCGTTCCGGTCTGGGTGGCCAATTTCGTCCTCATGGGATACGGCAGCGGCGCGGTCATGGCGGTTCCGGCTCATGATCAGCGCGACTGGGAGTTTGCCCGGGCCTATGGGCTCCCGGTACGCCAGGTCATCGCGCCGGCCGACGGCGCGCCGGTGGATCTGGCGCAGGAGGCCTGGACCGAGCGGGGCGTGCTGGTCGACTCGGGCGAGTTTTCCGGTCTCACCTCGGCCGAGGCTTTCGATGCCATCGCCGATTGGCTGGCGGCGCGCGGGCTGGGCCGGCGCCGGGTGAATTACCGTCTGCGCGACTGGGGTGTGTCGCGCCAGCGCTACTGGGGCGCGCCGATTCCGGTCATCAAGTGTCCGGCCTGTGGTGATGTACCAGTGCCGGACGAGGATCTGCCGGTCGTGTTGCCGGAGGACGTCGCGTTTGACGGCGTCGGTTCGCCGCTGAAGAAAATGCCGGAGTTTTTCAGCATCGAGTGTCCGTCCTGCGGCGGAGCGGCGGAGCGCGAGACCGATACCTTCGATACTTTCATGGAATCGTCCTGGTATTACGCGCGCTATGCCTCCCGCGACAACGATCAGGCCATGCTCGATGGTCGCGCGGGCTACTGGCTGCCCGTCGATCAGTATATAGGCGGCATCGAGCATGCGATCCTGCATCTGCTCTACGCGCGTTTCTATCATCGTCTGATGAGAGATGAGGGGCTGGTTCCCGGCGACGAACCGTTCACCCGGCTGCTCACCCAGGGCATGGTGCTCAAGGACGGCGCCAAGATGTCCAAGTCCAAGGGCAATACGGTCGATCCGCAGGAGCTGATCGAGCGCTACGGCGCCGATACCGTGCGCCTGTTCATGATGTTCGCCGCGCCGCCGGAGCAGTCGCTCGACTGGTCCGACAGCGGCGTGGATGGCGCATCGCGCTTTCTCAAGCGCTTGTGGAAACTCGTCACTGCCGATGCGGCAGGGGGCCCCGCGCCAGTGCTCGACCCCGCGGCGCTCGATGCGGGTCAGCGTGAACTGCGCTGCAAGACACACGAGACCATCGCCAAGGTCAGCGACGATATCGGCCGCCGCTATACCTTCAACACGGCGATCGCGGCCGTGATGGAACTGATGAACGTGGTTGCCAAATTCGAGGATCGCTCGCCGCAGGGGCGCGCCGTCCTGCGCGAGACCATGGAGGCGGTGGTGCTGCTGCTTTCGCCGGTAGTGCCCCACATCTGCCAGGAGCTGTGGAGCGCGCTGGGACGGGACGGTTTCGTCATCGATGCACGCTGGCCCGAGGTTGATCCGGCGGCGCTGGTCCGGGATACGGTGGAGCTCGTGGTCCAGGTCAACGGCAAGCTGCGCGCCCGCGTTGCGGTGCCTGCCGGGGCCGAGCGCGAAGTCGTCGAGGCCGCGGCGCGGGCAGATGACAATGTGCGGCGTTTCCTGGAAGACGTTACGGTACACAAGGTCATCGTGGTCCCCGGCAAGCTGATCAATTTCGTGGTTTCCTGAGTGGGGCCGCGACGGACACGGCGCGGATGCTGAACCGGGTGCGGACGGGCAGGCGATGGGCGGCGCTGGCAATGGCGCTGCTCCTCTTGGCGGGTTGCGGTTTCCATCTGCGAGGGTCTCAGGGCGAGTTTGCATCGATTCCGCCGGTCTTCGTGCGCGGAGGCGATCCCGCAGCGCTCGAATTGAGCCAGATGCTGCGCATGGCCGGAGCGGAGGTGGCGCCGGCTCCGGCGCAGGCCAGTCTGATCGTGGCGGTCGTCGATGTCCGGCGCGAGCGCCGTGTGCAGTCGGTGGGCACCCGCGGTCGCGTGCAGGAATACCAGTTGATCTACCAGCTCGACTGGCACGGCGAGGATCGCGCCGGCCGCCGGGTGATTGCTCCCGAAACCATCTCCCTGTCGCGCAGTTTCTCCTTCGACGAGACCGATGTCATCGCCAAGAGCAACGAGGAGGAATTCCTCTTCCGGGACATGCAGCGCAATGCGGTGATGCAGATAATGCGTCGGATCCAGGTCAGCGAATTCTCCGCTCTCGAAGATGCCGGGGAGGGCGCAGTCGAGGACTCACCACGATCCGCGCACGAGGAAACCCCGTGAAGCTGCGCGCGGACCAACTCCCGGGACACCTCGAGGGATCGCTGGCTCCGATCTACCTGGTGAGCGGCGATGAGCCTCTGCTGGTACAGGAGTCCTGCGACGCGATCCGGGCTGCGGCACGCGCCCAGGGTTTCAGTGATCGCACGGTGTTCGAAGTCGACGGATCCTTCGACTGGAATGCGCTGCATCAGGTCGCGGGCAATCTCTCCCTGTTCGCTGTCCGTCGCCTGATCGAGCTGCGGTTTTCCGCAGCCAGGATCGGGGATGGCAGCGAGCCGCTCCGGGAGTATGCGGCGCAGCCGCCGGACGACACCCTGCTGTTGATCGTCTTTCCCAGGCTGGACAGTCAGTTGCAGAAGAGTAAGTGGTACACCGCGATCGAACGGGCCGGCGCGGTGTTGCACCTGTGGCCACCCGATCAGGCCCAGTTGCCGGGCTGGGTGGCGCGCCGCATGTCGATGCGTGGACTGAGACCGGGCAAAGGAGCCGCCGAACTGCTGGCCGAGCGCTCGGAAGGCAATCTGCTGGCCTGTGTGCAGGAAATCGAGAAGATTCTGCTGCTGCGCGGCCCGGGCTCGATCGAAGCCGAGGAAGTGCTGCAGGCGGTGGCGGACAGCGCCCGCTATGACATTTTCGACCTCTCCGACGCCGCCCTCGCCGGCGATGTGCCGCGCTGCCTGCGCGTGATGAGAGGCTTGCGCGAGGAAGGCGTGGAACCGCCGCTGGTGCTGTGGGCGCTGACCCGCACCATCCGCGACCATGCGGGCTTCGCCGCCCGGCGCGAAGCCGGCGAGAATCTCGAGCAGTCGCTGCGTTTCGATCGCGTCTGGTCTCGCCGCCAGGGTTTGATCGAACGCGCCCTGCGGCGGCATGGCCGGCGGGCGTGGTGGGAGCTGCTGCGCCGCGCCGCGCACATCGACCGGGTGGCGAAAGGTCAGGCGCCGGGCAATGCCTGGGACGACTTGCTACAATTGACCCTGATCATCGCTGGTGCATTTCCGGTTACTGCCATTCGGGAAGAAGAAAGTGGATATCGCTGAATACATGCAGGACATCGGTCGCCGCGCCCGCAAGGCCGCGCGCGACATGGCGCGGGCTTCGACCGGCGCCAAGAATCGCGCGCTCGAGGCGATCGCCGATGCGCTGGAAAAGGCCGAAGAGCGTTTGCTCGAAGCCAACGCTCGTGACCTGGATGCAGCGCGCGGTCAGGGGCTGGAGAGCGCGCTGATCGATCGGCTGACGCTCAATCCTGAACGCGTCCGCGCGATGAGCGACGGATTGCGGCAGATCGCGGCCATGCCCGATCCAGTCGGCACGGTGACTGATCTGTCGTACCGGCCATCCGGCATCCAGGTCGGCCGCATGCGTGTCCCGCTCGGCGTCATCGGCATCATATACGAGGCGCGCCCCAACGTGACCGCGGATGCGGCCGGCCTGTGTCTGAAGTCGGGCAACGCAGCCATCCTGCGCGGGGGCTCCGAGGCGCTCCAAGCCAATCAGGCGATCGCGGCCTGCGTCCATGCCGGGCTTGCCGCCGCGGGGCTGCCAGCTGATGCGGTGCAGGTGGTCGGCGTGACCGATCGCGCTGCGGTCGGCGAGCTGCTGCGCATGCAGGAGTATGTCGACATCATCGTGCCGCGCGGCGGTCAGAGTCTGATCGACCGGGTAATGCGCGAATCGCAGGTGCCGGTGATCAAGCACTATGCGGGCGTGTGCCACGTCTACATCGATGACCGGGCCGATCCGGACAAGGCCGTGGCGGTTGCCGTGAACGCCAAGACCCAGCGCTATGGGACCTGCAACACGATGGAGACGTTGCTGGTGGCCAGTGGTATCGCTCCGAGCGTGCTGCCCGTGCTGGCCGAGCGCTATCGCGAGAAGGGGGTGGAACTGCGTGGCTGCGCGGCGACCCGCGCGATTCTTCCCGATGTGCTGGAGGCGACGGAAGAGGATTGGCGCACCGAGTATCTCGCGCCGATTCTCTCCATTCGTATCGTCGCCGGGATCGATGAAGCGATGGAGCACATCTATCGTTACGGCACCGGGCACACCGAGGCGATCGTAACCGAAGACCTGGCGCGGGCGCAGCGTTTCCTGCGTGAGGTCGATTCGAGTTCGGTGATGCTGAATGCCTCGACCCGCTTTGCCGACGGCTACGAATATGGACTGGGCGCGGAGATCGGCATCAGCACCGACAAGCTGCATGCCCGCGGCCCGGTCGGACTCGAGGGGCTGACCTCGCAGAAGTTCGTCGTCATCGGCGACGGACACGGCCGCACGTGACGGGGAGGCCGGGGATCTGGGCTGGGCCTGAGCGTCAGCGCGCCCCGGGAGCGGCTTGCCCGCCATGTTGCGCGTGATCGGTATCCTCGGCGGCACTTTCGATCCGGTACACCACGGACACCTGCGTTGCGCACTCGAGGTGCAGCAGGAATGCGGGCTGGAGAAGGTGCGGTTCATCCCCTGCGGGCAGCCGCCTCACCGCCGGCAGCCCGCCGCCGACGCGGCCCGTCGCCTCGCGATGCTCGAGGCCGCCACCAGCGATCATCCGGGCTTCGAGATCGATACGCGTGAACTGCGCCGCGATGGTCCCTCCTATACGGTGGATACGCTGCTGTCACTGCGCCAGGAACTTCCTGATGTCTCGCTGTGTCTGCTTCTTGGCATGGATGCGTTTCTGGGGCTGCCCTCATGGAGCCGCTGGGAGCGTCTGATCGAGTTGGCGCACCTGATCGTCATGTGTCGTCCCGGCGCGGATCCGGCCTCGGCGGCGGCGCCGCTGCGGGAACTGTTGGAGACGCGGAGAGTGGATGAGCCGCGCGAGCTGCGGCGGCGGCCGGCTGGTCTGATCCTGTTGCAGCCGGTGACCCAGCTGGACATCTCCGCAAGCCGGATCCGTGATTCGATTGCCCGCGGACGCAGCGTCAGATATCTGCTGCCCGATCGCGTGCTCGATCATATCCGCCGCGAGCGGCTTTACCTGAACAGCCCGACGGGCGAAACGGAGTTGGCATGACAGCCGAAGAATTGAGAGATCTCGCCCGAGCGGCGCTCGAGGAGATGAAGGCCGTGGACATCACGGTGCTCGACGTGCGCAAAGTGTCGAGCATCACCGATTACATGCTGGTTGCCAGCGGCACCTCGGACCGGCACGTGCGCTCGGTGACCGATGGCGTGGTAGAGAAGGCGCGCGAGGCCGGCGTGAAACCGCTTGGCGTGGAGGGAGAGACGCACGCGCAATGGGCGCTGGTCGATCTCGGTGATGTCATCGTCCATGTCATGCGTCCCGAAGTGCGCGAGTTCTACCAGTTGGAGAAGCTGTGGGGGTTCGACGGGAGCGAGGCGGGGAGCGGACCAGCGCGGTGAGTTCTTCCGCGTCTCGGCACTGAGTGACGAAGATGCGAATCCATCTGCTGGCGGTGGGGGAGAAGCCCGATGCCTGGGTCAGCGAGGGTTATCGTGAGTTCGCGAAACGGCTGCCGCCGGAGTGCGCGCTGCATCTGACCGAGGTTCCCGCAGGACGGCGTGGCCGCAATGCCGATATTGCGCGGCTGATGACACAGGAAGGCGAGCGGCTGTTGCAGGCGGCGCCTGCCGGCGCGCGCGTCCTGGCGCTCGATGTGCGCGGGCAGTTGTGGAGCACCGAAGAACTGGCCACCCGCATGGCGCGCTGGATGCAGGAAGGGCGCGATCTCGCCATCATGATCGGTGGTCCCGACGGTCTTGCGCCCGCCTGTCTCGAGCGGGCCGAGCTGCGTTGGTCCCTGTCCCCGCTCACGCTTCCCCACGCCCTCGTCCGCATCCTGGTCGCTGAGCAGCTGTATCGCGCCTGGTCCATATGTCGCGGTCATCCGTATCATCGGGGGTGAGGTCTGGACACGAAACCGCTTGTGCTGGCTTCAGCGTCGCCGCGGCGCACCGCGCTGCTGGAGCAGGTCGGCATCCGGCATCGCGTATGCGCCGTCGATGTCGATGAAGCCCCGCTGGCGGGCGAAGCGCCAGCGGACTATGTGAAACGGCTGGCGAAGGCCAAGGCACAGGCGGGCGCGCTCGCCGCTGAAGGCGCCCTGGCGCTCGGCGCCGATACCGCCGTGGTGCTCGACGACGAGGTCTTGTTGAAGCCCCGCGATCGAGATCATGGCGTGGCGATGCTGTTGGCCCTGGCGGGCCGGGAGCATCGCGTCATGACGGCGATCGCCCTGGCGGGCAACGGTGCTCGCGCCGACGCGCTGAGGCTCTCCGTGAGCCGGGTGTGGATGCGTCCGATAATGCGCCGGGAAGCTCTGGCCTACTGGGAGACGGGCGAGCCGCGGGACAAGGCTGGTGGCTATGCTGTTCAGGGTCTGGGTGCGATTTTCGTCGCTCGCGTCGACGGCAGCTACAGCGGAGTGGTGGGTCTGCCGCTGTGCGAGACGGCGGAGTTGCTGGCGGCGCATGGGGTGCTGCCGGAGCCAATGATGATGGCGGATCGAGCATGAGCGATGAAGTTCTGGTCAACGTGACGCCCAGGGAAACCCGCGTCGCGATCGTGGAGAACGGGCTGCTGCAGGAGCTGTATGTGGAGCGCGCCAGCCGGCGCGGTCTGGTCGGCAATATCTATCGCGGGCGTGTCAGCCGCGTGCTGCCCGGCATGCAGGCGGCGTTCATCGAGCTGGGACTCGAGCGCACTGCTTTCCTCCACGCCCAGGACATACTGCCGCCCGGCGAGACGGACGGCAACCAGGGCGAACGGCGTTCCCCCGACAACATCACCTTGCTGTTGCGGGAAGGACAGGACGTTCTGGTGCAGGTGATCAAGGATCCCCTCGGCAGCAAGGGGGCGCGCCTCACCATGCATATCAGCATTCCATCACGCTATCTGGTCTTCATGCCAGCGATGAGCAACATCGGCATCTCGCAGAAGATCGAGGACGAGGCGGAACGTACCCGGCTGCGCGATCTGCTCGCCGAAATCCGTACCGACGCCAGCGGCGGCTATATCATTCGCACCGCCGCCGAAGGCGCCACGCGTGAGGATCTGGAGGAGGACGAGCGCTTCCTGCGCAAGCTGTGGAGCAAGGTTCAGGAGCGTGCCGCCACCGCATCGGGGGATGGCGAACGGCTGGTCTACCGCGCGCTGCCGCTGGTGCAGCGGGTGCTGCGTGATCTGCGCCGCGGACGCGTGGAGACGGTGCGCATCGATTCGCGCGAAACGCTGCAGGCGGTCGTCGAATTTGCCCGCGCATTCGTTCCCGAACTCGTCGACCGGATCGAGCATTATCCGGGCGAGCGGCCGATCTTCGACCTCTATTCGATCGAGGACGAGATACGCAAGGCGCTCGAACGCAAGGTTCAGCTCAAGTCCGGCGGGCATCTCTTCATCGATCAGACCGAGGCGATGACCACCATCGACGTCAATACCGGCGCTTTCGTTGGCCACCGCAACCTCGAAGAGACGATCTTCAAGACCAATCTGGAAGCGGCGCAGGCGATCGCGCGCCAGCTGAGGCTGCGCAATCTCGGTGGAATCATCATCATCGATTTCATCGACAT
>CAZOOF010000050.1:0-15457 GCA_964581365.1 uncultured Chromatiales bacterium | reverse complement strand
GCAGGCCATCGAAATTGCCGATGGTCGCAACGCAGCCGCGATGGCGGGGCCGCAGGTTGTAGTGTCCTCTGATCAGTTCCATCAGGCGTCGCCAAAGCCAGCATGATACAGGATTTTGTCCTGCGGCTGGCTCAGGACGCGGATTTCGCGGGAGCAGCGCAATGGCGCCAACGCATCCCGATGAGCCACAGGGTGGCGAAATAAGCCGCTGCCCCGGCCACCACACACAGCGCCAGCCGCGCTGCGCGCGAATGCCATCCGGCCTCGAGCCAGGCACCGATGTCGCCGGCGAGGGGCAACAGCACCGCAGCCATGACCAGACAGGCGATCACGATGCGCAGGCTGAACACCTTCCAGCCGGCAAAGAGACTGAACCCGCTTTTTCTCAGCCCCCGGTACAGCAGCGCGGCATTGAGGAAAGATGCCAGCGCAGTGGCCAGAGCGAGCCCGGCGTGCGGCCCCGGGATGTCGAGCATCACCATCGGCGCGACCAGGGCGACATTGAGAATCATATTGGCGATCATCGCGATAACCGCGATGCGCACCGGCGTGCGCATGTCCTGGCGGGAAAAGAAGGCTGCCGCCAGCACCTTGACCAGGATGAAGCCGGTGAGGCCGAGGGCGTACGCCATCAGGCTCAGACGCGACATGGCGACATCGCCGGCATCGAATTCGCCGTAGTGAAACATCGTCACCAGCATGGGTCCGGCCAGCAGGATCAGCGCGAACGTGGCCGGCGTAGCCACCAGCACCGTCATGCGCAGAGCCCAGTCCACGGTACGCGCGTGCGCATCCGGGTCGGTGGCGGCATGGTGTCGCGACAGGCGCGGCAGGATGACGGTCGCCAGCGCGACTCCGAATACACCGAGCGGAAACTCGACCAGGCGATCGGAATAGTAGAGCCAGCTCACGCTGCCGGTGACCAGAAAGGACGCTATCAGGGTGTCGATGAGCAGGTTGATCTGGGCCACCGAAGACCCGAAGATGCCGGGCAGCATGAGGGAACCGATGCGGCGCACGCCCTCGTGCGCCCGCTTCAGGCGCGGCCGCGGCAGCAGGCGCAGGCGGGCCAGGAACGGCAGCTGGAAGGCGAGCTGCAGCAGGCCGGCGAGCAGCACGCCCCAGGCGAGAGCGGTCACCGGCTCGTCCAGCCGCGGCGCCAGCCACACCGCGGCGCCGATCATCGACAGATTGAGCAGCACTGGGGTGAAGGCCGGCACGGCGAAGCGGCCCCAGGCGTTGAGGATGCCCCCCGCCAGCGCGGTCAGTGAGATGAACAGGATATAGGGGAAGGTGATGCGCAGCATGTCGACCGTGAGGTCGAACTTGTCACCATCGCCCACGAAACCGGGCGCAAAAACGAGCACCAGCAGCGGCGCCGCCAGCACCCCGATGGCGGTGACCAGCAGCAGGATGCCGCCCAGCGCACCCACGGTGTGGTCGACGAGATCGCGGACCTCATGGTCGCGATTCGTCCGGTAATCGGACAGCACAGGCACGAAAGCCTGGGAAAAGGCTCCTTCGGCGAAAAGCCGGCGCAGGAAGTTCGGGATGCGGAAGGCGACGAAGAAGGCGTCGGCGCCGGTGCCGGCGCCGAAGACGCGGGCGATGACGATGTCGCGAACCAGCCCCAGCACCCGCGACAGGAAGGTCATCCCGCTGACGACCGCGGTCGAACGCAGCAGGCCGCTCATGCGGGATCCGGTATTCAAGTCAGCGCGGCGCTCATCTGATGAGATTGGACGCCGATTGTATTACAAGGGCCGCGATTGACAAAAAGGGTAAAGAGCTGCATAGTTGTCCGCCTTCGCAACAGATCACAGTACGGGAGTTCCGTCTTGGCAAACACAGCACAAGCCAGAAAGCGCATCCGGCAGGCAGAAAAGAGCCGTCAGCAAAACGCTTCCATGCGTTCGGCCATGCGCACCGCCTGCAAGAAGGTCGTCAAGGCGCTGTCTGGCAGCGACAAGGCTCAGGCTGATGCCGCCTACCAGGCTGCCGTGCCCACGCTCGACCGCATGGCGCGCAAGGGCATCATCCACAAGAACAAGGCCGCCCGCCAGAAGAGCCGGCTGAACCGCCAACTCAAGGCGATGCAGGCCTGATCGGCTAGTCGGGATCCGCAGAAAAGCCGGGCATTGCCCGGCTTTTTTATTGGCTGCTGCGTCCTCGATCCGCCCGGCGCCGCAGCCATCCCCTCTTACATCAGCACCAGGTTGTCGCGGTGGATGAGTTCGGGCTCGTCCACATAGCCAAGGATCTCACGGATGCGCTCGCTCGGCTGCCGCAGCAGTTTGCGCGCATCATCGGCCCCGTAGTTCACCAGACCGCGCGCCACCTCGCGTCCAGAGGCGTCCAGGCAGGCAACCAGCTCGCCGCGCACGAAGGAGCCGCGCACTTCGGTCACGCCTACCGGAAGCAGACTGCGCCCCGAGTCCCGCAGCACCCGCACCGCGCCGTCGTCGATCACCAACTGACCGCGCAGTTGCAGCTGGCCGGCGAGCCACTGTTTGCGCGCCGCAACCGGCTCCTGGGCCGGCAGGATGAGCGTTCCCACTTCGACGCCATCGCGCACTTCCCGTAGCACATCCGGACGCCGTCCGGATGCGATCAGGGTGGCGGCCCCTGATCTGGCCGCCCGCGCCGCCGCCCGCACCTTGCTCAGCATCCCGCCGCGACCCCACTGGCCCACGCCGCCGGCGCCGGCCATGTGATCGAGCTCGGGATCGGCAGCACGCGCCTCGCGGATCAGTTTCGCCTCCGGATGGCTGCGCGGATCCATGTCGTACATCCCCTCCTGATCGGTGAGGATCACCAGCAGTTCGGCCTCGACCAGATTGGCAACCAATGCCGCCAGCGTGTCATTGTCGCCGAACCGGATTTCCTCCACCGCGACGGTGTCATTCTCGTTGACAACCGGCACCACGCGCAGTCCCAGCAGAGTGCGCAGGGTGCTGCGCGCATTGAGATAGCGGCGACGGTCCGAAAGGTCGTCGTGAGTGAGCAGGATCTGCGCGGTGTGCAGATCGAAACGCTTGAAACTGGTTTCGTAAGCCTGGATCAGCCCCATCTGGCCAACAGCAGCCGCTGCCTGGAGTTCGTGCAGGGCCTGCGGACGGCGCGGCCAGCCCAGACGCTTCACTCCCTCCGACACCGCCCCCGAGGACACCAGCACCACCTCGATGCCGGCGCGGGCCAGCTCGGCGACCTGCCTTACCCAGCCGTCCATCAGTTCGCGATCCAGACCGCGACCATCATTGGTGAGCAGGGAGCTGCCGACCTTGACCACCCAGCGACGGGAGTTCCCCAGGCGCGCACGCGTCGTCATCCCTGCCTCATTCCCATGATCCAGAACCCGCGATTCACTCATGACCGCCCCATGCTGATGAAGACAGGAATCTAGCAGAATGCCGGCCCGCGTGACGAGCCTCAGGATTGCTGCGTTTCAGCGTCGATCTCTTCAAGGCGCGTCATGACCTGTTCGCACAGGGGGCGCACGCCTTCTCCGCTGATCGCCGAGACGCCGAACCAGCGCCCGGTCCAGCCGAGTTCGGCCACCAGCCGGCGACACCAGTCATCGCGCTCATCCTCCGGGAGCAGATCCAGCTTGTTGATGACCAGCCAGCGCTCGCGCTGCCACAGCTCCTCGCTGAACTTGCGCAGCTCCTCTTCGATCACCCGCACCGCATGAACCGGCTCCTGGTCCGGATCCATCGGATGGGCATCGACCAGATGCAGCAGCAGGCGCGTGCGTGACAGATGACGGAGGAAGCGGGTACCGAGGCCGCTGCCCTCCGAGGCGCCCTCGATCAGGCCGGGGATGTCGGCGAGCACGAAACTGCGGAATTCTCCGACGCTGACCACGCCGAGCTGGGGATGCAGCGTAGTGAAGGGATAGTCCGCCACCTTGGGACGTGCCGCCGACACCGCCCGGATGAAAGTCGACTTGCCGGCATTGGGCAGACCGAGCAGTCCAACATCGGCGAGCAGGCGCAGCTCCAGCCGCAGGCGGCGCGCCTCGCCGGGCGTCCCTGGCGTCGATTGCCGCGGCGCGCGATTGACGCTGCTCTTGAAGCGCGTATTGCCGATCCCGTGAAAGCCGCCCTTGGCGACGAGCAGGCGCTGCCCTGCCTCCAGCACCTCGCCAAGCAGCTCTCCGGTGTCCTCGTCGTGAACCATCGTCCCGACCGGCACCGGGATCACCAGATCCTCGCCGCTGCGGCCAGTACAGTTGTTTCCCGCGCCGTTATCGCCGCGCTGGGCGCGGAAGCTGCGGGTATAGCGGAAATCGACCAGGGTGTTGACGTTGCTGTCGCCGATCAGCCAGATGCTGCCGCCATCACCGCCGTCACCGCCGTCCGGGCCCCCGAACGGAATGAACTTTTCGCGGCGAAAGCTCACGCAGCCGTTGCCGCCGTCGCCAGCCTTGACCTGAATGGATGCTTCGTCGACGAATTTCATCGGGAAAGGAAAGACAACGAGTGATATACGACAGTAAAAGGCAAAACGGGCCGGGTTGGAAGCGGCCCTGAGCACGATCCGCGGTGCCAGCCACCTGGCGGCTCAAAAAAGAAACCCCGTCCGGGGACGGGGTTTCTTCATCACGATCCAGCCCGGCTCAGGCCACAGCCGCGGGAATGATCGTCACATACCGCCGCTTCTTCGGACCCTTGGTTTCAAAGAGCACCGTGCCGTCGACCTTGGCGAACAGCGTGTGATCAGTGCCGCAACCCACGTTGGGGCCGGCATGGAAGCGCGTGCCACGCTGACGCACGATGATGTTGCCCGCCAGCACACTCTGACCGCCGAAGCGCTTCACGCCAAGGCGTTTCGATTCGGAGTCGCGTCCGTTGCGGCTGCTGCCGCCAGCCTTTTTATGAGCCATTGCTTATGCTCCCGTCGAAATATCGGTGATCTGCAGCTCAGTGTAGTACTGCCGATGACCCTGTTCCTTATGATAGTGCTTGCGCCGGCGGTGCTTGATGATGCGGATCTTCGCCGCGCGCCCCTGCGAACGCACCTTGGCGCTCACCGAGCCGCCTTCGATGAGGGGCGCCCCGACCTTGACGTCTTCACCGTCAGCGATCATGAGCACACGATCGATGCTGACGACAGCGCCCTCTTCCGCATCGATCTTCTCGACACGAATGACGTCGCCCTTGCTGGCGCGATACTGCTTACCGCCCGTCTGGAATACGGCGTACATGAGTCCTGCTCCCATCTGATGCCCGGTCCCGGCAGGAGGCCGGAACAGGCGGAATTCGGAAACGCGCCATTTTAGCGGCCTCCCGCGCCGCGGTCAATTACCCTCCCCTTGTCACGACCGGGAATGGCCACTAAACTCAGACGGTTCCGATTACCCCAGGAGTTGCCGAAACGTGAGTGCCCCCCCCAGTCTGGCCCGCCGGTCCATGGACCTGGCCGAAATCCAGTCTCTGGTGGCGGACGACATGCGGGCGGTCGACACGCTCATCCAGCGCCGGCTGCATTCCGAAGTCAGCCTGATCAACCAGCTGAGCTATTACATCATCAACAGCGGCGGCAAGCGTCTGCGCCCGCTGCTGGTGCTGCTCAGCGCCCGCGCGTTGGGCTACGAGGGCGCGCAGCATCTCGACGCCTCGGCGATCATCGAATTCATCCATACCGCCACCCTGCTCCACGATGACGTGGTCGACGCCTCCGAACTGCGCCGCGGCCGCGAGACCGCCAATACCGTCTGGGGCAACGAGGCCAGCGTCCTGGTCGGCGACTACCTGTACTCCCGGGCCTTCGAAATGATGGTCGAGGTCGGCAGCATGCGCATCATGGAAATCATGGCGCGCGCGACCAACGTCATCGCCGAGGGCGAGGTCATGCAGTTGCTGAACAGCAACGACGCCGATACCACCGAAGAGCGGTACCTGGAAGTCATCCACTGCAAAACCGCCAAGCTGTTCGAGGCCGCCGCCCAGGTCGGCGCCGTGCTCGCCGGCTGCGGCGGAAGCGAGGAACGAGCCATGGCCGCCTACGGCATGCACCTGGGCGCGGCCTTCCAGCTCATCGATGACGTATTGGACTACTCGGCCTCCGCCGACCATATCGGCAAGAACATCGGCGATGATCTGGCGGCCGGCAAACCAACCCTGCCGCTCATCCATGCCATGCGCCACGGCACCCCCAGCCAGGTGGCGCTGATCCGCCGCTCCATCGAGGAAGGCGGGCGCGAACATATCCACGAGGTGCTCGCGGCCATTGAATCGACGGACGCCTTGGCTTACACTGCGCGCTCGGCGCAAGCCGAAGCGAGGAAGGCAGCCGATGCCCTGGCACCGATCCCGCCCTCGCAATGCAGGGATGCGCTGTACGCCCTGGCCGAATTCTCGGTCACCCGCAGCTACTGAAACACACCATCGGGGTGTAGCTCAGCCTGGTAGAGCACTGCCTTCGGGAGGCAGGAGTCGCACGTTCAAATCGTGTCACCCCGACCAATCAAACCAATCACTTAAAACGTTATCGGGTCGCCGATACGATTTCAGAGTGACGGTTTGTCATAGCCGCTCCAAATAGCTCCCGACACGGCGGGCGATGGCATGCGCGAGTTGCGTGAGCTCCTGAGGGGTCGTCAACGAGCAGTGCCGCGCTTTCCGCCATGCGCCGCGCCCCGCAGCTGGGGCAAAAGCCGCGGCGTTTACAGCTGAACGCGACCAGCTGCTCGGCATGGCAAGACTCGCAACGCACCCGCAGGAAGCCGTGCTCCAGGCGACCGCACCTGAGGTAATCCTCGAATTCGCGCTGGACATAGGCCGGCAGGCCCCTGCCCTGCGCCGCATAATAGGCGGCGAAGACCGGGCAGTGCTGTTCGACGATCCGGTAGAGCAGGGTTTGCTCGGGCCGGTGACGCTGGTAACGGCCAACGTCCGAACCGGGCGCGGCATTCCATTCCCTGCCGCAGCGGTGAGAGGCATGATCCGCGTCCTTGCGGTGCTGCACGCGCATACAGTCGACTGCCAGGATGCCGCGATATACCGCGCACTACGGTTGGGCCGCTCGTTTATCGACCTCGAGTTTCGGTGTCATCGAAACCTTCAAACACATCCCGGACAATGTCTTCCAAGCCATGAACCTCCTCATCCGTCAGGGCAGGAAAATCCTTTTCCCGTTTCCTCTTGGATAGCGTGCTGCCATTCTGGCGAATAGACAGGATCAGGTTCTGCGCTAGCCGGTCCGGCATCTCGACCATGCCCATGATGCGGGTCATCGCTTCATCATGCCGGCGAATGTAATCAATCTCCCTGGGAAGGTCATGCTCTACGGTGCGCTGAACACAGGCATAGAAAAATTCCGCCGCCTCCGTGCAATCAAAATAACGATAAAGGTCGGCGGTGTCGTTCAATACTTCGACGTTGTGGTCGATCGTCGGGCGCCATTCGATGAAGTCCATCAGCGGCCCCGAGTGCCCCTGCAGGGTCGTGCGATAGTCGTCGATCCGATCCAGCATGACGGACGACACCGGGAAGACCATGCCGGGCGGCGTGTATTTGCGCTCCGCCAGCACATGATGAATCAGGCAACGGTGCACCCGCCCGTTGCCGTCCTGGAACGGGTGGATGTACACAAAGCCGAAGGCGGTCGCCGTCGCTTGCAGGATGGGATCGACTTGATCCTCGCGCATGCGTGTGTTGGCGGTCAGCAGGCCGGCGCACAGATGCTCCAGGTCCTGCGGACGGGCGCCGATGAATTCCGGCAACGGATCACCCAGGTGATCGCGCTCGCCGAGATAGACGCCGTCGGGGCGCAGGCCGGGAAAGATAAACCGGGTATCCTCTATCAGCACGCTGTGAAGACGGACGATCTCTTCAAGCGTGAGCTCATGCTTGCCTGCCTGAAGGACCGCCCGGCCCCAGCGTTCCAGCCGGTTGCGCGGTGCACGTTCACCTTCGATCTCGAAGCTCGCGCGGCTGTCGGCGAGCAACAGGAAACTGGCGGCCCGCGTGACCAAGTGGCGCCCGGTGCGCCCGACCGTCTCCGCGGCACGCTCCGCAAGACCCAGTGCGGCGAAGGCCTCCAGCCGCGACGTTCTGCGGATGACCGGACACCAGTCACCGCTACCCAGCAGGTTGTCCCTGACCCGGTGACGCCGGGACATCCGGGGTTTTCCCGTGTAATAGGCCGTTGCATCGAGCGCATCAACCGCCGTAACGTTGGGAGCGTCTTCCACATCCAGCGTCTGCCCGGTCAGGGTTTCATAGAAAAACCAGGCGCGGCGGGTCTGCGTGCCGCCTGGAGCTGACCTGACGTACTCTTCCAAGACGGTCTTGGGCACTGCTTCAAGAGCGCGCTTCAAGATCAGCAGATCGATCGCTTCGTGGCGCAGGGCAAAGGTCAGATGGTCTTCAAACCGGTCGCCGGGCTGGTAGCGTTTATCGAAGATGCGCCAACCGCCCTCCTCGCGGCGACTCCCCCGGACATGCTTCTCCGAAATACAGCTAGGCTGCCGAACCGGCGCCTGTAGATCCAGGGCCCGAACGAGCGCAGCCCAGCCAGCGAGGCGCGCCCCCGTCGGGACGGACTCGCCCTGAAAGATGATGGGCGTTTCAAACTCCAGGCGCACCGGTCGAAAATCTCTTGTTATTGTCGAAAACAGCTATATTCATACAAATTCTGTCGAAACACTTTTGTCGAAAACTACTCATGCCCGTCGACAGATGCAAGATTAATACGTCCGATGTCGAAAAACACCCTATTCTTCCCGTGTGCGCGAACTTTTGTGGTGACCCGCCGTTCACTGGGCTAGGACGTTCACTAACCAAAGCCAGCCCCACGAACTGCTAACTAATTGCTAAGTTGACAAGAATTAGCAGTTAGCTCCAAGCTGCCAATTAATTGCTAATTTGACAAGATTTAGCAGTAATATGCCAAAGCCATGAAGATACCCCTCTCACCCCCACCGTTGGGACGGTTGCTGACCGATTTGCTGGAGCGCGGCAACCGGGACCAGATCCTGCGCGCCGCCGGGCCACTGGTGGCTGGGCGTTACCTGCACTGGGACGAATTGCGCCACCGTACCCCGCCGGAAGGGCTGAGCCATGAGGACTGGTGGGCGGGTATCAAGCTGGTGCGTCAGGGCCTGCTCAAGCCACTGCCATTCCGCGACAAGCAGGGCGCGCCAATCCTCTTCGGCATGCCCGACCCGGTGCTGCAGGCCCTACACAACATCGACCGTCGCGCCGCCGGCAGCCTGAATATGGACTCGCCGATCGTCTCGGGCGAGGATCGCGACCGCTATCTGGTCAGTTCGTTGATCGAAGAGGCCATCACCTCCAGCCAACTCGAAGGCGCAGCGACCACCCGCGAGGTGGCCAAGGCCATGCTGCGATCGGGACGCAAACCACGCGATCGCAGCGAGCAGATGATCCTCAACAACTACCACGCGATGGAGCAGATCCGCGAGCTGCGTAACGAACCGTTCACGCCGGAGCGCATCCTGGAATTGCATCGGATCGTCACCGAAGACGCCCTGGATAATCCGAACGCCGCCGGCAGATTGCGCCGGGAAGGTGAGAGTGTGCAGGTCGTGGATGCCCAACACGTCAACGTTCTGCACGATCCACCGCCAGCCGCGAGCCTGCCGGATCGCATGCAGCAGTTATGCGACTTCGCAAACCGCGGCGAAGACGCGACCCCCTTCGTGCACCCGGTGATCCGCGCGATCCTCGTACATTTCATGCTGGGCTACGATCATCCCTTTGTGGATGGCAACGGACGGACGGCGCGCGCCTTGTTCTACTGGAGCATGGCGCGGTCGGGTTACTGGCTGATGGAATACGTCTCTATCTCGCATCTGCTGAAACAGGCGCCGGCGCAATACAATCGCGCCTATTTGCACACCGAGACCGACTCCAATGACACGACCTATTTCATCATTCACCAGCTCGGCATAATCGAGCGAGCCATCGCGGCTCTCTACGAATATCTTGAAAGAAAGGCCGCAGAGCAACGCAGCGCCGAAAATCTCCTGCGCCGATCAACTGTCCTGTCAGCGGAGCTCAACCACCGCCAAGTAGCGCTGCTCAGCCATGCCCTGCGCCACCCTGGTCACGATTACACCGTCGAGAGCCATCGCCGCTCGCACCGGGTCACCGTTCAGACTGCTCGCACGGATCTGCTACGCCTGGCTGAACGCGGCCTTCTTGAGCAGCACAAGCGTGGCCGCGCGTTCATATTCAGCGCGCCGTATGACCTGCGCGAGCGGATTGTCGATGCTGTGGACACATCATGATGAGCAGTTGAGGTAGCAGTCGCAGCAAGAAATTCCTTGTCACACTCATGTCACACCGCGAACGAAATTCGGCATGACCCATCACGACGCTATGTGACTGTTCAGGTTTTTGTTATTCTCCAAGCCCCTGTAACAGAACGGGTGTGAAAACGCGTTCGGGAGGCAGGAGTCGCACGTTCAAATCGTGTCACCCCGACCATCACATCCCCAGCCCATGGAAGCATATCGAGCCGCGCCAGCGGTGTTCGAGCGCTCGCCATGCCGGTCGTCCGCCGCCAATGCCCCATGCGCCATGCAATTTCCAAAAAACCGATCGGAACAGCAGGCAGGATTCGGCGAACTGCCATGAACTGCTGATTCGACAATATTTAGCAGCTCCTCCTTCCCGCCACCCGACCGTCCGCTTTGCAATCCACCCCCTCGCCCGCATGATGTCCGCATGGCCCGGGTTTGCGCGGGCTGTGCGGGAGGGATGACGATGGCTGGCGGCTGGTCAAAGGACGGGGCGGTGCAGGATCAGATCGATGCGAGCGTCGCGGATGCCGTCGAGCGCGCGCGCAGCCGGCTTCCGGCCGGGGAAAGCCTGTCGCAGTGCGAGGAATGCGCCGCCGCGATACCCGAAGCCCGCCGCCAGGCGGTCCCCGGCGTCCGCCTGTGCGTGCCCTGCCAATCCGAACGCGATCGCGAGCAGACCACTTTCGCCGGCTACAACCGCCGCGGCAGCAAGGACAGCCAGCTGCGCTGAAGGCCGCGGGGGGCGAGACCCATGCGCGCCTGTCTGTCACAGGGGATGGCCATTTGACGCCACGACAGCGTTAGATGTATTTTTGTTGCCTCTTTAACGCCGCCCGCATCCCCGCCCTTCATTGCCCATGCTTTCGCGCATCACGTCCTATGTCGATCCGCTCTCCCTGCGCGAGAAGCTGATCAATGCCCTGGCGGCGGCGCTGGCAATGCTGGTCCTCGGTCTGCTGCTCCAGGGACTGCCGCATCCGGGAGTCGGGCTACCGCTGATGGCGTCGATGGGCGCGTCCGCCTTCCTGCTGTTCGTGCTGCCCCACAGCCCGATGGCGCAACCCTGGCCCCTGCTCGGCGGACATGCGATCGCGGCGATGATCGCTCTGGCCTGCGGACAGTTCATCGATCATGCGGTCCTGGCGGTCGCCATCGCCGTCGGCGCCTCGGTACTGGCCATGCAGTTGCTGCACTGCCTGCATCCGCCCGCGGCGGCGACAGCGCTGGCGGTCGCCATCATCGAAGCGCCGCTGACCCCGCAGCTGGTCTACAGCGTCACCTACTCCGTGCTCGGCGGCGCAGTACTGCTGCTGGCGATCGCGGTGGCGATAAACCATCTGCTGCTGAAGCGGCGCTATCCCATGCAGCACAGCCATCATCCGCACCATGAGCGCTTCCAGCGCGAGCACGCCGAGGATCCGCTGCGTCTCGGAGAGGAGGACATCGACTGGGCGCTCGGCCAGATGGATAGCATCGTCGCCGCGACCCGGGAGGATCTGATGGACGTCTATGAACTCGCCCTGGAGCGCGCCATGACCAGGACCCGCGCCCGGCCCGTCGCCGAATCTCCTCCGACGGAGCAGCGCAAGCGCGCCTGAGGCAGGACGGCAAAAAGCACAGCCGCATAAACTCCCGCGCCACCCTGCCGATTAACTTGCGGATAAGCAAGCGGACCGGGACATACGGGAGATGATAGAGGCGAGCGGGGAGCGGGCCTGGAAGCAGCTCCGCATTCTGAACTACTATCGCGTGGCGCTGGCCGGCCTTTTCGCCGGACTGGCCCTGAAAGGCGATCTGCCGGCGCCGCTCGGCAGCTTCGACGCCGGCCTTTTCTCTCGGGTGGCAATGGCCTATTTCGGCACCACGCTGCTCGCGCTCGCCGCCATCCGCCTGCGTCGCCCCGGTTTCACCCTCCAGGTTCCACTGCACATCGCCGTCGACCTCCTCGCGATCACTCTGCTGATGCACGCCAGCGGCGGGGTGCGCAGCGGCCTCGGCATGCTGCTGATCATCAGCGTGGCCGGAGGCAGTCTGCTGATGGAGGGCCGCACCTCCCGCCTGTTCGCCGCATTGGCGACACTCGCCGTGCTGCTGCAGCAGGCAGGGGCATGGCTGAAGAATGGGCCGCCCACCGATTACACTCATGCCGGACTGCTCGGCGCCTCCTTCTTCGCTACCGCTGTGCTCGGCTACAGCCTGGCGCGCCGCTTGCGCGAAAGCGAAGCGCTGGCAGCGCGGCGAGGCCTCGATCTGGCCGAGCAGGCGCGCCTGACCCAATACGTCATCCAGCGCATGCAGACCGGCGTCCTGGTGGTCGATGAACGCTTCGCCGTACGCCTGGGCAATGAGTCGGCGCTGCGTCTGCTCGATATCCCTGAACCGGCGGCCGGGTTACCGTTGGCCGCGCTGTGTCCACCGCTGGCCGAAAACCTGCAGGCATGGTGGCGCCACGGACATCAACCCTCCGCTTTCCGCACCGATGCAGGCGCAGCGGAACTCATGCCGCGATTCGCGCGCCTGGGCGATGATCATCGCGCGGGTACGCTGATTTTTCTCGAAGACATGGCGGCGATCACCCAACAGGCCCAGCAGCTCAAGCTCGCCTCCCTCGGGCGTCTGACCGCCGGCATCGCCCATGAGATCCGCAATCCGCTCGGCGCCATCAGTCACGCGGCACAGCTGCTCGCCGAATCCCCCAGCCTCGACGCCGGCGACCAGCGGCTGACCGAGATCATCCGCAATCAATCGCTGCGCGTAAACGCCATCGTAGAAAACATCATGCAGCTCAGCCGCGGGCAGCAGGCAGAGCCCGAATCACTGATGCTGCGTCCCTGGCTCGAGCGCTTCGTCGCCGAGTTCGTGAGCAGCGAGGAACTGGAGCCGGGCCGCGTGCGCGCCGTGATCGAACCGCCCGACCTGCACGCACAGATCGATCCGGACCAGCTTCATCAGATCCTTTCCAATCTGTGTCACAACGGGCTGCGTCATGGCGGCAGGAATCTGCTGCTGCGCGCCGGCCTCGAGTCCAGCGGACGCGCATGGCTGGACGTGATCGATGATGGCCCGGGCATCGACCAGGCCTGCGCCCAGCAGATCTTCGAGCCATTCTTTACCACCTCGTCCGCAGGCACCGGCCTCGGACTGTATATCGCGCGTGAACTCTGCCTCGCAAACCAGGCGCGAATCAGCCATGTGCCGGGCCGAGGCGGCGCCTGCTTCCGCATCACCTTCGCCGATCCGCGGCGGCGCCAGGCGGCCTGATGGAAAGACCGCTCGCCCTGCTGGTCGATGACGAGCCCGATATCCTCGAGCTGCTCGCCCTCACGCTGTCGCGCATGGACATCGATAGCCGGACCGCCACGGATCTGCGCGCGGCACGCACGTTGCTCCGCAACGAGCGCTTCGATCTTTGCCTCACGGACATGCGCCTTCCGGACGGCAACGGCCTCGAGCTGGTGGACCACATCCAGGCCAACCATGCCGAAGTTCCAGTGGCGGTGATTACGGCACACGGCAACATGGAATCCGCGATCCAGGCCCTGAAGTCCGGAGCGTTCGACTTCGTATCCAAGCCCGTCGACCTCAACGTGCTGCGCCGGCTGGTGAGCTCCGCTCTGCGCCTGCGCGACAGCCGCGGCAGCACGGAACGCGGCTGCGGCTTGCTCGGCGATTCGCCGGTGATGCAGGCGACGCGCGCCACCATTGCCAAGCTGGCCCGCAGCCAGGCGCCGGTACATATCAGCGGCGAATCGGGCACCGGCAAGGAACTCGCCGCCCGCCTGATCCATGAACAGGGGCAGCGCGCCGAGGGGCCGATCGTACCGGTCAATTGCGGCGCCATTCCCGAGGCCCTGATGGAAAGCGAATTCTTCGGTCATATCAAGGGCAGCTTCACCGGCGCCACCAGCAACAAGGACGGCCTGTTTCAGGCCGCTGCCGGCGGCACTCTGTTTCTGGACGAAGTCGCGGATCTGCCGCTGCACATGCAGGTGAAACTGCTGCGCGCGCTGCAGGAAAAGGCGATCCGTCCGGTCGGCGCCGCGCACGAGATCCCGACCGACGTACGGGTGCTGAGCGCCACCCACAAGGATCTGCACGAACTGGTGCAGCGTGGCACCTTCCGGCAGGATCTGTTCTATCGTATCAATGTCATCGATCTGCGCATGCCGGCGCTGCGCGAGCGGCGGGAAGACATCCCCGAGCTCGCTCGCCGTCTGCTCGCGCAACTCGCCGCCGGGCATGGAACGACGCCGCCAGAGATCGGCGACGATGCGCTTTCCGCCTTGTGCGCCTATCACTTTCCCGGCAACGTACGCGAACTGGAAAACATCCTGGAACGCGCGATGACCCTGTGCGAAGACCGGCTCATCCGCGCCAGCGATCTGCAGCTCAAGGAAAAGACTGCCCTGGGCACCGACGCGGGAGCAGCGCATCGAACCGGAAACGAGGGCGCCGGAACGGCAGGCGCGCTACCGCTCGACCCCCTCCTCGGCAACGTGGAACGCGAAACCATCCTGCGCGCCCTGGACCAGGCCGACCACAACAAGACCGCGGCCGCACGGCTGCTGGGCATTTCCTTCGGCGCGCTGCGCTATCGTCTGAAGAAACTGGGACTGGATTGAGGCGGAGAAGAAGCCCGCTCGAGATCGAGCGGACCTGATTCGCAGCTGCTCAGCGCGCGGCCCTGAGCGCCTGCTCGATGTCGGCGAGGATGTCGTCGATGTGCTCGATACCGATCGACAGGCGCACCATCTCCGGCCTGACTCCCGCCTTCGCCAGCTCCTCGGGACTGAGCTGACGATGCGTGGTCGATGCGGGATGACAGGCCAGCGACTTGGCATCACCGATGTTGACTAGGCGCAGGATCATCTTCAGCGCATCGATGAAGCGGGCACCCGCCTCCTCGCCGCCCTTGATACCAAAGCTCAGAATGCCGGACGCGCGGCCACCGAGGATCTTGCGGCACAGCGCGTGATACGGGCTCGACGGCAAACCGGCATAGTTGACCCATTCCACCTGCTCGTGGGCCGCCAGGTACTCCGCCACCCGCTGCGCGTTCTCGCAATGCCGCTCCATGCGCAGGCCCAGCGTCTCCAGGCCCTGCATGAAATTGAAGGCGCTCATCGGCGACAGCGCCGCACCCATGTTGCGCAGCGGCACCACGCGGGCACGACCGATAAAGGC
>CAZOOF010000049.1:0-15956 GCA_964581365.1 uncultured Chromatiales bacterium | reverse complement strand
CGAATTCTCAACCAGGAATGCGAAACGATGATGACAGTGCCTTCGAAGGTTCAGTCGGCTGCCGGCCTATTTTTTCAATTCGGGGGGTTCAGCACCGCCACCGTACCCATTAAGACGCGGGACTGGTGGAAAGAGTTCCCCAACATGTAAAGAATTTCGTCTGCCGGCAATCGGCGACACCCAAAAACAAAGCATATCCGATACATAGCGTGCACCGCCAAACGGAGAAAGCGTGTCGGACCGAATGCTGCCAACGATCGCTCCGTCATGAAATGCACTTTATGCTTCGACAATGGGGGCGTCATTGCGAATTCTCAACCAGGAATGCGAAACGATGATGACAGTGCCTTCGAAGGTTCAGTTCGAAGCCACGTCCGCCGGATGGATCCGATGCACTGAGAGCATGCGCAACTCTCCCGGCATGAGATCGATTGGATGGTCGACGACTTCGACGGCCGCGCCTGACGCATCGAGGAGCTCGATACGGGCCGTGTGCTGCCCGGAAGGGACCTCCAGCCTCGCCAGGTAGATAGCGTGCGGAAGCGTGGTCCAGCTGCGGGTATCCGCCCGCTCACTCACCAGACCCGCGATATTGATGATGAAGCCGGCGAGCTCGTTTTCCTGTCCGGCCTGACGCGATGCTTCATGCTTGAGCGCGGCGCGGGCCACGGTGCGCGCCAGGACAGCGCCGCGCTGTGTCTCGAGCGCTGCACGCGCCGCGGCGTCTATGTTCTCCGCGGCATCCAGGCGCGCCGATGCGCCATCCAACACCACGCGCGCCCCGGCGATGCGGGGCCGGCGCGGCGGCGGGTAATGAGGCATCGACACCGATACAAGGCGTCCCGCGGCGGTCGGTACGGTCACGCCGCCTTCCTGCTTAACCGGCGCCAGCCCACTGTGCAGCAGCAGGACCAGCGAAGCGCTGCTTCCTGATCGACGCCCTGCCTCATCATCGAGACCGAATTCGGCGCGGTACCGGGCCGCCTCCTCATCCAACCCCAGCCGGGCGGAGAGCCGGACGAGATCACGGCCCAGAGCGCGCGGCGGTTGCAGCGACCAGCCGGCGGGATAGGCCCTGTAGCCCTCGTAGGCCTTGCGTGCGGCGATCAGCGCATCGCTCCACTCCCCATTCGCTTCGAAGACCAGAGCGCTCAGATAACGAGGCAGGGCTGTACCGACGATGACGCCGTCCCGCTCCAGCCCACGCAGCAGCACATCGAGCTGCAGCATTTCAACGCGGGCGGAAGCACGATCCCCCTGTTCGAGGAAACCGAGCGCCGCATAAAAGTGAAGGAAGGCACGCTCGTAGGGCGCGCCGATGTAGCTGCGCCGGGCATCGTTGATGGCAAGCGCACCGGCCTGCTCGCTGACACTGACCGCGAGCAGGTCATCGATCAGTGCCTTTGCGCCCTGGAATGCGACGACACTGGCAGCAGGATCGTCCTGCAGGCGCAGCAGCATTCCGCGGTTCAGGCGATACAGGACAGCGTCCCTCCCCTGCTCCGCGGAATGCTGCTCCAGCACCTGCATGGCGCCCTCGGCGTTGCCGGCCGCGATCTGCCGCTCCATCTGGCCGACCCAGTCGCCATAGCTGGCGCAGCCGGAGATCGTCGCCAGTAGCGCCGGCATCAGCAGACGGGCGAGTCCGGCGCCCGAAGGACGCGGCATCCCGACAGGAGATTTCTGGAGAAAGCGCATCTTCGCCGCGCGCGACTGCGCCGCCCCGGCGCGCGGGGCGGGCAGTCAGCGCCTGATCACGGCCGCACTCCGGCCTTGACCACGAACTTCTTGATTTTCTTCTGTCCGATCCAGACCTTGCGATTGTCGGCCAAGCTGATCAGGTCGAGATCGACCTGGTAGTACCGCACCTGACGCCGGCCTTCGACGTCGAGAATGGTGTTGATGCTGCCCTGTAGCATGAAATCCGCCCCGAGTTCGCGCCCCATCGCCTTGCGCGATTCCTCAGTGGCATGGCGCGCCTGATCCTGGCGTTCCGCGCGAATGTCTTCGCGCTCGACACGCGAGGCAACGAAGTTCACTTGACCGGAATTGATCAGCTCACGGGCGAGGTCGTTGACGAAGGTGTTGACGTTGATGTGCTCGTGGCTCAGGTTCCGCACCTCGCCGACGATCACCGTAGGCTTAGCCCCTTCGGTCTGGCGGAAGTCGCCGATCCAGGGCCGCGACAGCACATCGCGAATCATCTCCTCAGACACCAGACGCGAGTCGGTATCGTTCCAGTTGCCGCTGAGATCGCGCGTCTCCTCGACATCGATGCGCTCCACCCGAGTGGCGCAACCCGTCGCCAACGCCGCAGCGAGCAGCACCACGAGCGGCACCGCCGCCCTGACCATTCCCCTCATGCTGAAAGCCTCCCGCAATGAATAATGCTTCCGGCCGCACAAGCCGGTCCATTCATTCTGCTACGCGCGCGCCGCCTTGAGTAGGGGGCGCGACGGCACTCCTCCGCTGGCGGGCATAAGCCTCGGCCCGCGCTTTGAAATTCAGACGGCCCTCGGCGGTCGACAGTTCCGTTTCCTCGACCACCGGCAGGCCAGGCAGCAGGGTGCACAGCGCGGCGGCGAACACCCCTGCGGAGTCGCCGGCGCCCTCCCCGCCAGGTAAAAATCGAGGAACACCGCTGGTGCCACAGCTCGGAGAGCGGCTCTTGAACACGTAACCGGCGAGTTCCCCGCCCAGCCGCCGCGCCACCTCGGCGGCATAGCCCTGCAGCGCCTCGGTGACATCCACTGCCGGGTCCTCCACCCGCTGCGCTCGGGTTCCCTCAGCGCCGGCAACCAGACGGATGGGCGGCCGTGGGACCCCCATCCCGATCGCCACCTCGGGACAGACCGGCTCCAGATCGAACTCGTCCGCCAGGTGGGCGCAGACCCACTCGTCCCGTTTGTCACGCCCATCGTACCGCACCGGCTGGCCGAGCAGGCAGCTACTCACACCGATCAACAAGCGTTTTTCCATCAGCGCCAAGGGTCCGGTCGATTCGCCTCGTTGTCAAATCCAATGATCCCGATATGCGCTATCATGACCCCATGCCTCTGCAGGAATTCCATCCGGCGATTGCGCGCTGGTTCGCTGCGGCGTTCGGCGCCCCGACCGAGGTACAGCAGCGCGCCTGGCCGGCCGTTCGCGCCGGACGGCATGCCCTGATCGCTGCCCCCACCGGCTCGGGAAAAACGCTGGCCGCCTTCCTCGCCGCGATCGACGAGCTGCTGCGGGAGAGCCTCGCCTCGGGCGGACTGCCGGACGAGACGAGAATCCTCTATGTCACTCCGCTCAAGGCCTTATCTAACGATATTCACAGAAACCTGGAAGTTCCGCTGTCCGCCATAGCCGCCGGTCTGGAGGCCGACGGGCTGCCTGCGGCGCCGATCACCAGCTGGGTCCGCACCGGCGACACTCCGGCGGGCGAGCGCGAACGCATGCGTCGCAAGCCGCCGCACATCCTGGTGACCACTCCCGAATCGCTGTACATCATGCTCACCTCAGAATCGGGCCGGGCGATGCTGTCCACGGTGCGGACGGTCATCGTCGACGAGATCCACGCCCTGGCCGGCAACAAGCGCGGCGCCCATCTTGCCCTGTCGCTGGAACGGCTCGCCGCCCTGTGCGCGCGCGACCCGCTGCGCATCGGTCTCTCGGCGACCCAGAAACCCATCGCGGAGGTGGCACGCTTCCTGGTCGGCCACGGACGCGGCGACTGCACTATCGTCGACACCGGCCATGGCCGCGAGCGGGATCTAGCGATCGAAGTGCCCGGATCGCCGCTGGAGGCGGTGATGGCGGCCGAAGTCTGGGCGGAGATCTATGACCGGCTCGCCGCCCTGGTCGAGGCGCATCGCACCACCCTCATTTTCGTCAATACCCGCCGCCTCGCCGAACGCGTCGCGCGCCACCTCGCCGAGCGGATCGGTGAAGACCGCGTCGCCGCTCACCATGGAAGCCTGGCGCGGGAACAGCGCCTGGACGCCGAACAGCGCCTCAAGGCGGGGCGCCTGAGCGCCCTGGTCGCCACCGCGTCTCTGGAACTCGGCATCGATGTGGGCGACATCGACCTGGTGTGCCAGATCGGCTCGCCGCGCTCGATCTCGGCGTTCCTGCAGCGCGTCGGGCGCTCTGGCCACTCGGTGGGCGCCCTGCCGCGCGGCAGGCTGTTTCCGCTCTCCCGCGACGAACTGCTCGAATGCACCGCACTGCTCGAAGCGGTGCGCCGCGACGAACTGGATCGTATCCGCATACCTCCGGCGCCGCTCGATGTGCTCGCCCAGCATCTGGTAGCCGAGGTGGCGAGCCGGGAATGGGAAGAAGACGCGCTGTTCGGCGTCGTTCGCCGGGCGCATTCCTATGCCGCTCTCGACGCGGAAACCTGGGGCGCGACCCTGCGCATGCTCGCCGAGGGCTACACCACGCGGCGCGGGCGACGCGGAGCCTGGCTGCATCGGGACATCGTCAACGGGAAGCTGCGCGCGCGCCGTGGAGCCCGCCTCACTGCGCTCACCAATGCCGGCGCCATTCCGGACCTGTTTGACTACGACGTGATCCTGCAGCCCCAGGGCTATTTCGTGGGCAACCTGAACGAGGACTTCGCCTTCGAAAGCCTGCCCGGCGACATCTTCCAGCTCGGCAACACCTCGTACCGCATCCTCAAGATCGAGCAGGGGAAGGTGCTGGTCGAGGACGCGCGCGGGCAGCCACCGAACATCCCTTTCTGGATCGGCGAGGCCCCCGGACGCAGCGATGAGCTGTCGCAGGCCGTGTCCCGACTGCGGGAAACGGCCATGGCGCGGCTGCGCGAAGGCGACGATGCCGCCGCTCTTGCCGCCTGGCTGGCACAGGAACACGCCCTCTCGCCCGCCGCGGCGCGACAACTGGCGGATTACCTGGCCGCCGGCCACGCCGCGCTCGGCGCCCTGCCGCATGCGCATCTCGTCATCTTCGAACGCTTCTTCGACGAAGTCGGCGACATGCACCTCGTGATTCACGCGCCCTTCGGCGCGCGCATCAATCGCGCCTGGGGACTGGCGCTGCGCAAGCGCTTCTGCCGCAAATTCAACTTCGAACTGCAGGCGGCAGCCACCGAGGACAACATCGTGCTGTCGCTCGGCCCGACGCACAGCTTCCCGCTGGTCGAAGTCGCGGGTTATCTGCGCGCGGCGACGGTGCGCGATCTGCTGGTCCAGGCGCTGCTCGCCGCGCCCATGTTCGGCACGCGCTGGCGCTGGGTCACCAACATTGCGCTGGCGGTGCCGCGCAACCGCAACGGCAGACGCGTGCCGCCCCAGTTCCAGCGCTCCGACGCCGAGGACCTGGTGGCGGTGGTCTTCCCCGACCAGCTCGCCTGCCTGGAGAACATCGCCGGGGACCGGGAGATTCCCGATCATCCGCTGGTGCATCAGGCCATATCCGACTGCCTGCACGATGTGATGGACATCGACGGACTGGAGCGGGTGCTCGCAGGCATCGTCAGCGGCGAGATCGAGGTGCTTGCCCGCGATCTGACCGCCCCCTCCCCGCTCGCCTGCGAAGTGCTCGCGGCACGGCCTTATGCTTTCCTGGACGATGCGCCCGCCGAGGAGCGCCGCACCCTCGCCATCCAGCAGCGCCGCGTCATCGACCCGCAGAGCGCCGCCGATCTCGGGCGACTGGATTCAGAGGCCATTGCCACGGTCAGAGCGGAGGCCTGGCCGGAAGCGAGCAATCCCGACGAATTGCACGATGCGCTCGTGCTGAGCGGCTTCCTTACCGAGCCCGACATGGCGCGCAATCCAAACTGGGAACCGCTGTTCGATAGGCTGGTAGCGGAAGGCCGCGCGCTGCGCTTCACCACCGGCAGCGGCGTGACGCTGCGCGCAGCCGCCGAACGCCTGGCCGAACTGCGCGTGGCGCATCCCGCTGCGAGCGAGTCGCCCGAGCTGGAGCTGCCGCTGGCGCTGTCGGCGACACCGACCGCCGAAGACGCCGTCACCGAGCTGGTGCGCAGCCGTCTCGAAGCCCTGGGGCCGGTGACCGCCACCGAGCTGTCGGCACAGCTCGGCTGCGAGTTCCGATCGATCGACGCCGCTCTGCTGCGGCTGGAAGGAGAGGGCTTCGTCATCCGCGGCCGCTTCGATCCTCCTGATGCCGCCAACGAAATTCAGTGGTGCGAACGCCGCCTGCTCGCACGCATCCATGCACTGACGCTGAAGCGCCTGCGCCGGGAAATCGAACCGGTTGCACCGGCCGACTTCATGCGTTTCCTGTTCCGCTGGCATGGCTTCTTCGATCGCGGCGAGGGGATGGAGGCCACGGCCGGCGTGCTGACACGCCTCGAAGGCTATGCCGCGCCCGCCGCGGCCTGGGAAGCCCATATTCTTCCCGCCCGGCTGCGCGGCTACGCGCCGGAGGATCTGGATCGCCTCTGCGCCAGCGGACGTTTCGCCTGGCTGCGCCTCACCGCCAGACAGACGGATAACGGCAACGAAAGCTCCCGCCGCCCGGCCCCCCTGCGCAGCACGCCGATCACCTTTCTCCCGCGGCGCGAGCTGCGCCACTGGCGCAGCATCGTTCCTCCGCCCGCGGAGGATGGCCTGCAGCTGACGGCCGACGCCCGCGCCCTGATCGACGCATTTTCGCTGCACCCTGCCGCCTTCTTTGAGGAACTGCTGGATGCAAGCGGCCTGCTGCACACGCGTCTCGAAACCGCGCTCGCCGAACTGGTCGCCCGCGGTCTGGTCACTGCCGACAGCTTCGCCGGCCTGCGCGCGCTGCTTGCCCCGCAGCATCGGCGCCCCGGTTACAGTGGCGCGCGGCGGCGACGCGCACGAGCTCCCGCGGTGGCCGATGCCGGACGCTGGGTGTGGCTGCGGCCCTCGCCTGCGCATGGCACAGAGGCTACGGCAATCGAACATGTGGCGCGCGTTCTTCTCTCCCGCTATGGCGTGGTGTTTCGCGCCCTCCTCGCCCGGGAGCCTGCCGCTCCGCCGTGGCGTGAACTGGTGCACTGCTACCGGCGTCTCGAGGCCCGTGGTGAGATTCGCGGCGGACGTTTCGTGGAAGGCTTCAGCGGTGAACAGTACGCTTTGCCCGAGGCGGTGATTGCACTGCGCGAGATCCGGCGCGACACGGGGCGCGGCGAGCTTTTCAGCATCAGCGCTGCCGATCCGCTGAATCTCACCGGGAGCGTCACCCCCGGCGAGCGCATCCCGGCCCAGATCGCCAATCGGGTGTTGTATGAAGACGGCGTGCCGACCGCCTTTCTGGTCGCCGGCGAGGTGCGCTTCGCCCAGCCGCCGGCGCCAGACCTGGAATGGAAACTGAGGTCTGCGCTCCTGCGCACTGAAGACAAGGACACGGGAGCAAGCCCCATCGCCGCGGCTGCTGGCTTCGCCCCGTAACCACCCTGCGCGACGCCGATGCAGCGCATCCGCCCGGCGGCATCAGATCGACCTGCCCGAGTTCATTCCAGTTCGGGACCCCGGTTAGAAGGCCAGTCCCGCCAGAGCACCGATGGCGCTGGTCAGAACCATTGCCAGCGCGCCCCAGAAACTGACGCGCAGGGCTCCGCGCAACATCGAAGCGCCGCCCAGACGGCTGGAGATCATGCCCAGACCGGCGAGCGAGAGCATCGTGGCAACCGCCACCGCCGCTCCGGTGTGACCGGGCGAGGCGAAAACGGCAACCAGCAGCGGAACGATCGCGCCGCTGGCAAATGCGGTCATCGACGCGAAGGCCGCCTGTACCGGCCGCGGGCGCCGCAGGCGCGAGATGCCGAGTTCATCACGCGCGTGAGCGGAGAGCGGGTCGACCGCCATCAGCTGCTCAGCCACCTGCCGCGCGAGCTGTGAGTCGAGTCCGCGCCGGACGTAGATGGCGGTCAGTTCCGCGGTTTCATAGTCGGGGTTTTCGCGCAGCTCGCGGCGTTCGATCTCGAGATCAGCGCGCTCGGCATCCAGTTGCGAGCTGACCGACACATACTCCCCCGCCGCCATCGACATCGCTCCCGCGACCAGAGAGGCGGTGCCGGCGATAAGGATGTACTCATTCGAAGCCCCGTAAGACGCCACACCGACCAGGAGGCTGGCGGTGGACACGATCCCATCGTTAGCTCCCAGTACCGCTGCGCGCAACCAGCCGCTGCGCACCGAGAGATGATTCTCGGGAACATGTGGATCGGTGTCAGGGAGGAGCTTCATCACTCTGATCCCGCGCCGCGAATGGCGTCTGGCAGCCGCTCTCGGAATATCCCTCCGGACAAGCGGCATGCGAGCTTCGGCTGCAAAACCGGGCTGTATTGCGGCCCGGCACAATCCCCGCGCGCTCTCCGCGCTTCCCTGAGAGGCGCGGAGAGCTCGTCGTCAGAACGAATACACCAGGTTTGCGGTGAACTTGGTGTCCCGCTTTTCGGTGTCGGGCGGCACATCGGAAATATGGCGGATATGCAGGCTCAGCTTGGCCGCCAAGTTGCCCACCACCTGCGAGCTGAGCGAGGTGATCGAATTCGTCACCGTGACGTCTTCACCGATGGTCGTATCCGCTTCCTGGGTAAAGGTGGCCGTCTCGCTGATCTTCCACTCCAGACCGCCGGCCAGCCGGATCGTCCCTTCGCTTTCGCTGTCGCCAGCGTCCGTTACCTTGTAGTGACGCACACCGACGCCAGCTTCGAGGAAGGCGTTGACCCTGTCACCGCGCAGCACGTCGCGGCCGTAACCGACCGCAGCATTGCCCTGATAGTCGTAGCCGCTGAAGCGGTCGTCTTCGTAGCCGAGCAGACCGAAGAGGTAATTGCGATCGTCGAGGCGATAATCGCTCTTGCCGGTCATCAGGTAGCGTTCGGCGGTCTTCTCGCCATCGGTGCTGCTGCGGAACGCCTCCGCGCGAGCGCTGTGACGCCACTGATCCCTCTGGTATACGACTTCACCGGAACCGTTGACGCTGCTGGTGTCGCTGTTGCCATCGGTGATCACGATGCCGAGACCCAGCTCAGCGCTCCATGGCTTTTCCGGTGCTTCCGGCTCCTGAGCCCAGGCTGCGGTCGATACCGCCAGGGCAGCCGCGGTCATCATCATTCTTTTCATGCTTTCTCCTGCAATCGTTCGACAGTTCCGCATCGTGCCTTCTAACATCCGTCCTGCGGCGAGGCGCCCGGGAGGATACCGCGCTGCGGCCTCACAATATAACCCGCGCGGTCATTCACTCTCAACGCGCCGCATGCCTCGGCAAATTTACAGTATCATGCACAAATCCCGCACTCCGGAGGTGGAAGAGTTCATGGCAAGCCTACAATTCATCGGTGCCGCGCATGAGGTCACCGGATCCTGTCATTTGCTGTCCACTTCCTCCACCAGAATCCTGCTCGACTGCGGCATGTTTCAGGGCTCAGCGGGAACCGAGGCCAACAACCGGCGCCGGTTCCCGTTCGATCCTCACACCATCGATGCCGTTGTGCTTTCGCACGCCCATCTCGATCACAGCGGGCTGCTGCCTCGCCTGGTGAACAGCGGATTCAAGGGTCCGATTTATGCCACGCCGGCGACACGCGATCTGCTGGAGCTGCTGCTGAAAGATGCCGCCTTCCTTGAAGAGCGGGACATCGAATGGGAAAACAAGCTGCGGCGGCGTGCCGGACGTCCGCTGCTGGAGCCGATCTACACAGCTCAGGACGTCGTCGAGACCATGACCAGGGTCAGGACGATCGATTTCGACAAGCCGACCTCGATAGGCAAGGATCTGAGCTTCAGATTCATCGAGGCTGGACACATACTCGGCGCGGCCTCGGTCGATCTGCGTATCGATGAGCAGGGCAGGCACCGGCGCCTCGTCTATTCAGGCGATCTCGGTAACGATGACGCGCTGCTGCTGCGTCCCCCTAAAGCGCTGGACGGCGCCGATGTCCTGCTGATGGAGTCGACCTACGGCGATCGCGATCATCGGCCGCTGGAGGACACCATCGAGGAGTTCGCCAGCATCCTGCAGGAGGCGCATGCAAGCGGGGGCAACGTGCTGATTCCCTCGTTCGCGGTCGGACGGACCCAGGAAATTCTGTATCTGCTCGGGCAGTTCTATCACGAGGACCGCCTGCCCCAGCGGGCGGTGTTTCTGGACAGCCCGATGGCCATCGCGGCCACTGAGATCCATCATCGTCACATGGAGCTGTTCAACAATCGCGATGCCCGTCGCATGGAAGACTTCCATGCCGCCAACCTCCACGCCTGGCTGCCAACCCTGCGCATGTCGCGGACGCCGGATGAGTCGATGTCGATCAACAAGATCACCGGCGGCGCCGTCATCATCGCCGGCAGCGGCATGTGCAACGGTGGCCGTATCCGCCATCATCTGAAACACAATCTGTGGCGCCCCGAGGCCCATGTGGTCATCGTCGGGTTCCAGGCTCGCGGCACGCCCGGCCGAACGCTGGTCGATGGCGCCTCGAGCATCCGGCTGCTCGGTAATGAGGTCGCAGTGAAGGCGCACATTCACACCCTCGGCGGATTCTCCGCGCATGCCGGCCAGACCCAGCTGCTCGATTGGCTAAAGCACTTTCGCGCGCCGGCGCCGCGCGTCCACCTGGTTCATGGCGAACCGGAAAAGTCGGAGGCGCTCGCGGAAAAGATCAGGGAGGTAGACGCCGACATCGAGGTCAGCATCGCGGAACCGCTGGAGACGGTGAGGATATAGACAGTACGGGATCGATCGGCGCTGGACGCGGCCGTCATCCCCGGGATCGTTCTAGAGCTTCACCAGGATCGCATCGCCCTCCAGACGGACCTCGTAGGTCCGCAAGGGCTCCCAGGCCGGCGGCGCGGTTACCGCGCCGGTGCGCACATCGAAACGGGCGCCATGAAGCGGGCACTGCAGCTGGCCATCGACCAGGGGGCCTTCGGTGAGCACCGCAAACGCGTGGGTGCAGATATTGTCGACCGCGAAGATTTCGCCATCGAGATTGACGATGGCGATCATGAGATCGTCGACGGTGACGGCCTTCGCCTGTCCCGGCGCAATCTCATCACGCCTGGCCACTTCCATCCAGTCGCTCATACCAGCCTCGTTATAACAGACCAAGCTGCAGGCGGGCCGCTTCGGTCATCCGGTCCTGCGTCCAGGGCGGCTCCCACACGAGACGCACCGTAACTTCCTCGACTCCTTCGATCTCGCGCAGCCGCGCTTCGATTTCGCCCGGGAAAGTCTGCGCCACCGGGCATCCAGGCGCGGTCAGCGTCATGTCGACGTGTATCCGGCCTTCCGCCTCGTCCACATCGAGCGCATAGATCAGGCCGAGCTCGTAGATGTTGACCGGGATCTCCGGATCGTAAACCGTCTTCAGCGTCGCGATGGCACGCTCTTCCAGACTGGCATCCGGTACATGATCGGTCATCGCCCGGACCTCCGGGGTGTCACCGGCTTCCTGCCGGGCGGAACCGGCAGCGGACTCGACCACAACGCCGATCCGATTCAGCGAATCCCCCATGCTCATTCCGTCGACACCGCGCCCTCGCCACTGAGTGCGGCGTGAAGCGCGTGCCATGCAAGGGTCGCGCACTTGATCCGTGAGGGAAACTCCTTGACACCCGCCAGCGCCTGCAGTTTCCCCAGTTCGGACTCGTCCCCACCGGCGACCAGCATGTCATGGAAACGGGCAAACAGAGCCTCGGCCTCGGCCTCGGTCTTGCCGATCAGGTGCTCGGTCATCAGTGATGCCGATGCAACCGAAATCGCGCACCCGGATCCATCGAAGCCGACATCGCGGATCACGCCGCCTTCGTCGACCTTCAGATAGAGGGTGACGCGGTCACCGCACAGCGGATTGAACCCCTTTGCGCAGCGATTGGCATCATCCGGCTTGCCGCAATGCCGCGGATTCCGGTTGTGGTCGAAAATGACCTCCTGATAGAGATCATGCAATTCATTCATCGCCTGAACATCTCCATGACCTTGCCGATGCCTTCGGCAAGCCGGTCGATCTCATGCCGGGTATTGTACATGGCGAAGGAGGCACGGGTGGTGCCGCTGAGGCCAAGACGGGTCATCAGCGGCATGGTGCAGTGGTGTCCGGCCCGCACGGCAATCCCCTGGCGATCCAGGATGGTGCCCACGTCATGGGTGTGCACGCCGTCGAGCACGAACGACACGACGCTGGCCTTGCGGGCGGCCGTGCCGATGATACGCAGGCCCGGGATTCCCTCCAGGCTGCGGGTGGCGTATTCGAGCAGATCGACTTCATGTCGCGCGATCGCGTCGCGACCGATCGCCGCCAGATAATCGACCGCCGCGCCCAGCGCGATGGCGCCGACGATGTGCGGAGTGCCGGCCTCGAACTTGTGCGGCAGCTCGGCCCAGGTGGAGCGCTCGAAGGTCACTTCGCGGATCATTTCGCCGCCTCCCTGCCAGGGCGGCATCGCCTCCAGCAGCTCAGCCTTGCCATAAAGCACCCCGATGCCGGTCGGGCCGTACATCTTGTGGCCCGAGAAGGCGTAGAAATCACAATCGAGCGCGCGGACATCCACCGGCATGTGCTGGACCGCCTGCGCACCGTCGATCAGCACCCTTGCGCCAACCGCGCGCGCGGCCGCGGTCATCCGTTCGACCGGATTGATCGTGCCCAGCGCATTGGAGACATGCGTCACCGCCACGAGCCGCGTACGCGGCGTCAGCAGACGCTCGAAGGCGTCCATGTCGACTTCGCCGGCATCGCTCACCGGCGCCACCCTCAGCACGCCACCGGTCTGCTCGCACAGCAGCTGCCAGGGCACGATGTTGGAGTGGTGCTCCAGGGCTGTGATCAGAATCTCGTCGCCGGCGCCTATGTTCTGCCGCCCCCAGGTGTTGGCGACCAGATTGATGGCTTCGGTGGTGCCGCGTACGAACACCAGCTCCCGATCAGCGCCGGCATTGATGAACTTCGCTATCCGCGTGCGGGCATCCTCGTATGCCTGGCTGCAGCGCTCGCTCAGGCAGTGGAGACCGCGATGCACATTGGAATAGTCACGCGCATAGTGATGAACGACGGCATCGATCACCGCCTGCGGCTTGTGAGCCGAGGCCGCGTTATCGAGATACACCAGCTGCCTGCCGTGCACCTGCTGATGCAGCGCGGGAAAATCGCGGCGCACGGCTTCGACGTCGTAGCCGGTCCCGCTCTTCTCACTCACTGCAGATGTGCTGCTCATGCCTCCGTCCTCGCGCCGAGCCGCGCGTCGACTATCTCTCCGATTCGCTGCCGCACCATCTCCTCGCCCATGTGCGCGAGCACCTCTTGTGCGAATGCGCGCACCAGTATGGCGCGGGCAACCGGCTCACTGAGGCCACGTGTGCGCAGATAGAACAGCGCGTCGGCATCGATCTGCCCGACCGTGGAGCCATGGCTGCACTTGACATCATCGGCGTTGATGGTGAGCTGCGGTCTGCTGTCGGCCTCCGCATCCTCGGACAGCAGCAGATTATTGTTCATCTGCTGCGCATCGGTATGCTGGGCTTCGCGGGCAACCGTGACCTTGCCGTTGAATACGCCGCGCGAACGGTCGTCGAGAACACCGCGAAAGAGCTGGCGACTGGAGCAGTCGGGGGCGAGGTGCTCGACCGAGACATAATTGTCCACCGTCTGGCGCTCGTTACCCAGATAGAGCCCGTTGGCCACGCACTCGGCGCCGGGAGCCTCGAGAAACGCGTGCAGTTCATTGCGAGCGATACGTCCGCCTGCGTGTACCACATGCCCGGTGTACCGGGAATCCCGCGCCTGGTGCGCGTGAGTGGCAGCGAACAGGTAGACGCCGGATTCCTGCTCATTGAGCCGGTAATGCTCGATGGCCGCGCCCTCATCCAGATCGCAGCGGGTCATGGCGCTGATCAGCGCCTGCGTGCCGGGCTCACCGAGGTAGTGCTCGATCACCGTCGCCCTTGCGCCACGGCCGGCCTGAATGAGGTGACGCAGATGGATCGCGGTCGGACGTTCGCCAGCGCGCGTCACATGGACCACGTACAGCGGCTGCGCCAGTGTGGCGCCCGCGGCCAGGCGCAAGCACAGACCATCGCTCATGAACGCCGTGTTCAGCGCAGCGAAGCCGAGCGGTTCAGCGGGAATGTCGCCGAGCATCGATTCGAGCGCCGCCGGGTCTTCGCGCAGCAACGTCGCCAGGCTGTCGATGCGCACCCCTTCGGGCAGATCCGGCAGGCGGGACAACGCGGCAGAGTAATGTCCATCGATGAAAACCAGGTGCGGCAGCTCGTCTGCCGGCAACAGGCGCGATGCATTGATCGCGATATCATCGCCCGGCTCGCTGGCCACCGGCTCAAACGGCTTGCCAGCCAGCGCCATCAAGCTGGTGTGACGCCAGGCCTCATCGCGAGGCGTCGGCAGACCCTCATTGCGAAAGCGTTGCAGGCCGCTCTTGCGCAAGGCGGCCAGCCAGGGCAGTTCCTGTCCGGGCAGGGTTGTGGAGAGCCGCTCGAAATCGGCCATGGATCGGTTGATAACCGCCGACATATCCACTCCGGCCGCGGTCACGGGCGGGCGGCGCCATCACGCGCCACGCCAGCCGTCGCTCCCCGTTCGTAGGCGGCAAAACCTTCGCGCTCGATGTCCAGCGACAGATCGTGACCGCCGGATTTCACGATCCGGCCGCCAGCCAGAATGTGGACGTGATCGGCGCGAATATGCTCGAGCAGCCGCTGGTAATGCGTGATCACCAGGAAGGCGCGATCCGGCCCCCGCATGCTGTTGATACTGTCGGCGAGCAGGCGCAGCGCATCGACGTCGAGACCGGAATCGGTTTCGTCGAGGATGGCGAGGCGCGGCTCGAGCAGGGCCATCTGCAGCATTTCGCTGCGCTTCTTCTCTCCGCCGGAGAAGGCCTCGTTGACCGAGCGATAGAGGAAATCGTCGCTCATATCGACCTGGCGGATCTTCTGCTTCGCCAGCGTGAGGAAGTCCATGGCATCGAGCGGATCCTGACCGCGATGCTTGCGGATTGCGTTCAGCGACTCCTTGAGCAGGTTGACAGTGCTGACACCGGGAATCTCGACGGGATACTGAAACGCCAGGAACACGCCCTCGCGCGCCCGCTCTTCGACTCCGAGCTCAAGCATGTTGCGCCCGGCGAAGGTGAACTCATCAGCCGTGACCTCATAGGACTCCCGCCCGGCAAGCACCTGCGCCAGCGTGCTCTTGCCCGAACCGTTCGGCCCCATGATGACGTGCACCTCGCCTGCATGGAGGTCGAGATCGATACCGTTGAGAATACGCGTGCCGCCGCTCGCGGCCACCAGATTGCGTATCCGCAGCAGGGACTCTCCGCCCTTGTCATCCTTCATCCTACTGCTCCCTCGAGACTGACTCCCAGCAGTTTCTGCGCTTCTACGGCGAACTCCATCGGCAGTTCGCGGAACACGGCCTTGCAGAAACCGTTGACGATCATGGAAACCGCATCTTCACGCGACAGGCCGCGCTGCATGCAATAAAAAAGCTGGTCCTCGCTGATACGCGAAGTGGTCGCCTCGTGTTCTACCTGGGCGGACCGGTTCTTGACTTCGATATAGGGATAGGTGTGCGCACCGCAACGATCACCGAACAGCAGCGAATCGCACTGAGTGAAATTGCGCGCGCCTGCCGCGCTTCTGGCCACATGCACCAGACCACGATAGGCATTCTGCCCCTGTTTCGCAGAGATCCCCTTCGACACGATGGTGCTGCGCGTATTGCGGCCGATATGGACCATCTTTGTGCCGGTATCGGCCTGCTGGCGGTTGCTGGTCAAAGCCACCGAATAAAACTCGCCGACCGAATCGTCGCCCTCGAGGATCACGCTAGGATACTTCCAGGTGATCGCCGAACCGGTTTCCACCTGGGTCCACGAGATGTGCGAGCCGGTGCCGCGGCAGACACCGCGCTTGGTAACGAAATTGTAGATCCCGCCGCGACCTTCCTCGTCACCCGGATACCAGTTCTGCACAGTGGAATACTTGATCTT
>CAZOOF010000048.1:9801-17182 GCA_964581365.1 uncultured Chromatiales bacterium | reverse complement strand
TCCCAGTAGCCCTTGCGGACCGCTTCCAGCATGCGTGTCATCAGTGCCTGGTAGGCCCACAGGTTGCCGGCTTCACGGAAGAATTCTTCCATGCCGAGATCGTGGCGGTCCTGCACATAGGTGGCGTACATTTCGTTCCACTTGGCGGCGTCCACCGCTTCCGGGACGGTTACCTGCCAGCCCCACATGTTGCCGACCACTTGGTTGATCATCTTCGCGCCGGCGTAGCCCTCCTGCTGCATCGCCTCGATCCACTGCGGATTCAGGTAGCGGGAGCGCATTTCCCTGCCCATGTAGCGTTCCAGCGTGTCCTGACTGGCAGTCGAGGGATTGGCGATGTTGCTGATCATCACCTCGGGAGTGTCGCCATTCACGGCGCGCACTGCGAGTGACACGCCGCCGAATGAGGCGAACGGGTCATCGCCGTCGAGCACGCCAAACACATGGCTGGAGCGGGCGTGCACGGTGACGTTGGTTCCGGCAAGGGCGTTCTTCAACAGATCGCGGCCCATGCCGCTGACGCCGCTGGCCTCGCCGGTATCTCCCCAGAAGCCCTGGCCGTACATGTGGCTCATGCGCATGAAATAGACGTCGGCAATCGCTTCTTCATCTTCCCAGGTGTCCGAGCGATCGACGATGCTCTCGATGTTGGTGCCATAGGAGCCGGGCGGTACCGAGAACAGGCGGACCGCCGCCATGCGCGCGGCGAGATCGGCATCGACCCCGCGCTCTTCCAGCATCTGCCGGGTCTTGAGCGTATTGTTCCGGACGATGTTGTCCTCCTCGTCCTGCGCCTGGGCGAGCGTGACCGCCTTGTCGAGCAGGGCAACGACGTTGGAGAACAGATCGCGGTAGAGCCCGGACGGGATGACGGTGACGTCGATGCGCGGCCGGCCGAGCTCCTCGCGCGGGATGACCTCCAGGTCACGGATGACGCCGAGGCCGTCATAGACCGGGCGCACGCCGAGCAGATACATGATCTGCGCTTCCTGCACGCCCTCGTGACGCATGGTCTCGACGCCCCACAGGGTGAAGGTGAGTTTCTCCGGGTACTCGCCGTGACGGAAGTGATAGTCGTCGATCAGTTCCATCGCCAGCCGTCTGCCGAGGCGATAGCTCGCATCGCCGGGGATCTTGCGCGGATCGAAGGAATAGAAGTTGCGGCCGGTCGGCAGGGCCGAGGGCGTGCGCAGGGGATCGCCGCCGATGCCGGCGGGAATATAGCGTCCGGACATCCCGGCGATCGCGGCGTCGAGCTCGCGCTCGGCGCTGAGATGAATCAGCGCCTTCAGCTCTTCGACGCGGGCCTTGCGCTGCTCATCCGTCAGCGAGGTGTCGACGGCAGCGATGGCCTCGGCCGTGGATTGCACGCGTTCGGGCGCGGGGGCGACACCGTACGTGTGCATGCCGAACGGCGTGATGCGGTCGGACATCTCCTCCAGGTAGTGAAAGAGGGCGTCGGCGAGTCCTTCCGGGTCGACGTCGCGGCCGAAATGTATATGTCCCTGCTCATCCGGCTCGCTCGGCTCGCTGACTTCGTCCTCCTCATCCTCCTCCGGGAGCGGGCGAGGCGGGTTGCCGTCTTCGTCGTATCCGAGATCGGTGAGCAATCCCATGCGCTGGGCCATCTCACGGATCTGTACGAGCTGCTCGCGCGCCAGCATCGGGCTCTGCTGCACCGAGCGGCTGAAGTCCTGGATGAGGGCTTCGAGTTCCTTGAGCTCCGGGTTGAGGCTGGCCTGGTCGAAGGGCGGCGTGAGGTGCGTGATCATCACCGCCATGCCGCGACGCATGGCGATCGTGCCTTCGCCGGTGTTGTCCATGATGAAGTTGTAGAGGTTCGGCAGATCCTGCACGGTGTAGTCCGGCGGATCATCGGGGCCGAGACCCGCTTCCTTGCCCGGCAGCCATTCATGCGTGCCGTGCGAGCCGAACTGGAACATCACGTCCGCACCGAACTCCTTGTGCAGCCACAGGTAGAACGCAATGTACTGGTGCGAAGGCGGAAAGCTGATGTCGTGGTACAGCTTGTCCGGGGCTTCGGTCTTGCCGCGCGAGGGCTGCGGTCCGAGCAGCACATTGCCGTAGCGGCGCACCGGGAAGATGAAGTAGCGCTTACCGTCATCGTCGATGTGCGCCATGATGGTGTTCACCTCGGGGCGACCCCAGGTGGCGATAACCTCGTCCTGCGCCTTCTGCGGGAGTTCGGCGAACCACTGCTTGTAAGTTTCCACCGGCAGCAGCACTGCTTCGCCGCTGCGCGCGAGCTGATCGACCGCATCGTGCTCCCAGCCGGGGAGGTTGGCGCCGTACTGGATGATGTCATCGCGCAGCGCTTCCGGGTCCGTGGGCATGCCGCTGAGATCGTAGCCTTCAGCCTTCATGCGTTGCATGACGCTCCACAGGCTGTCCGGCAGCACGTTGAGATAGGAGGCGCCGATGCTCTCCCTTCCCGGCGGGAAGTTGAAGTACTGCAGCAGCACTTTCTTCTCGGCATTGGGCTTGTGGCGCAGCTCCACCCAGCGCGCGACGCGCCGCACCAGCATTTCGACCCGCTCGGGAATGGCGCGCTCTTCGATGTATTCCATGCCGGTTTCCGGATCGACGATGCGCTCCTTGGCGGCGAAGACGGTCGGCTGGATCATGCCCGCCATCTCCGGCATGGCGAGCTGCCAGGAGCGTTCCATCACATCCATGCCGACCGGTGAGGCTTCCCATTCGGCGCGGGACAGCGAATACAGCGACATGGCATTGATGACCGGCACATCCAGGCGCGCGAGGAGCGGCGTCAGCGTCTCGGGATTGATGCCGATCTTGATCGCAGCTGCGATTACGGCCTCGACGCGGGAGGCGCCGGAATCGTCAAAGAAATAGCGTTCGATCGGCTCCTCCGGCGGGTAGCCGAACACAGTGAGCACGTTGAACCCGCGCTTCTCCAGCGCAGCAATGACATCGTCGATGTGCGCAGTGGTGCCGGCAACGACATTGCTCTGATAGACCACGAAGCCGACCCAGGGCTTGCCGGGTTGATGGTTGCGATAGGCTTTCAGGAAGGTATCGAAGTCGGTGAACCAGGATCCGCTGCTTGCCTCATAGAGCCCGGTTTCGGGCACTTCCTGCGGCTCGGCGTAGCTGGATTCTACCCCATGCCTGGCCAGCGCATAGAGGATGCCGTTGCGGATGTTCTCGGTGCCGCCGGTGCCGAAGTAGCGCTGTATGCCGGCGTCGAGCGTGATGCCCGCGGCTTCGTCATCCTCGTTGGCGCTGCCGCCATAGGCGTAGACGGTGCCGCCGCCGGCCATGGCCTGCTTCAGCTCGTCCATGACATTGCTGATCAGCGTGCGGCCGACCGTCTGCACCACGACGATGTCCGAATTCGCCAGATGTCCCAGATCCCGCTCGCGGATGCGCGTGCTGGCATAGACCCGGATGTCGACATCCGCGAGTTCCGGCCGTTCTGAGAGAGCATCGACGACCTCGATGGCCTGGCGGGTGGCCATGTCGCCGAGCAGCAGGCTGACCTTTATCTCCGCCGCAGCGGCAACAGGCAGACACAGCGCCAGGGCGAGGAGTGCCCCCAGCAGCTTACTCTGGAACATACACCACGCGTCCGTCTTCGAGCTGGAAGGCGGTGCCGAGTCGGACGCCGGCCCCGCTGAGCTGCTGGTCGGTGGATTTCTGGACCTTGATCTCGGTGCCTTCCTTGGTGACGATCTCGATCTCGCCATCGGCGCCCTGCTTGGTGATCGTCACCTTGCTGCTCTCGTCGAACATCTCCAGCATGTTGAAGGTCATGAACAGCGCGATCATCATGCTGACGATGAGCACGATGCTGGCGTCGAACAGATTGGCGATGCCGGCGAGCGGATCCATGTCGCTGTGGTGAGCGGCGGGCGCTTCGCGGCGCATGAACTTCATGCTCATGCAGTTTCTCCGGCCGGGCTGCCGATGGTCGCCGCGCCGCTCGCGGTGGCGGGGATGCGGCCATCGATGACCGCGCGCTCGGTGAAGTGGCGGATCTCGATCACGTCCTGACGCACCCACTGCTCGCGCACCAGGGCGATGGCGAAGGACACGACGCCGGCGCCGAGCCCGACGACGGCGGAGTTGAAGGCATGAACCATGTGCTGGGCCATGTCGGGCATGCTGCCCTGGGCGAGCGCGGCGAGCGATACTCCCATGGGAATGAGCGTGCCCATCAGCCCAATGCCCGGGCCGGCGCGGACGATGAAGCGCGCGCGTTCGATCGGCTTGCTGATGCGGCGCTCGGTCTCCTGCAGCAGCGCTTCGATCTCGAGTTCGAGGTGCGCCTTGTCGGTATTGGCGAACAGCTCGGCGAGTTCATGGCGATAGCGCGCCAAGGCCGGGCGCTGGCCGCGCTGGCGGTCGAGGTGATCCCGGGCGAGACTGCCGATCAGGATCAGGATGTAGAACACCAAGGCGACCAGTCCCAGGATTACCGGGTAATAGAGCACCGAGCTCACGACGTAGAGAAAGCCTTCCGCGGTCTGCATGATGTTCATCGAATCAACCTCGTCGTATCTTCAGGAAACCAAGAATGAAAGCCGCGGCCAGCGCGGTCAGGGTCACGAGCTCTGCCAGCGGTACCTGCGCAGCGGCGCCATCGGTCGGCTGTTCCATGCCGACGGCGATCTGTTCGGGGAACACGGTCAGGTAAACGAGAAAGGCTGCGGCCCACAGCGAGCAGACGGCAGTGGTGAGTCCGGCGGCGCGCAGCGCCCACGCAGGCAAGCGGCCCGCTAGTGCGCCCAGGATCAGCACCGTCAGCAGCGCCACCGCCAGGCCGGTAGCGGTTTCGGGCATCACAAAAAGCACGGTGGCGCCGGCAGCGACGAAGATGGCGAGAAACACCGATGTCAGCCCGGCGACCGCGCCGCTGCAGCCCGGCCGGAAAATGTACCAGCGGCAGGCGAGCCAGGCGGTAAGCGCCAGCCCGGCGAGCGGCAGGCACGCTTGCAGCAGATACATGCCGTAAGGCGAGCGGTTGAACAGAGCCTGGGGGTCGGCGCCGATGGCGGTTGCCACCAGGATAGCGGCGCCCGCTGCCAGTGGCAGCCAGGGAGCGCCCCCCGCGGCGGCGCTGCGGGAGGCCATCACCAGCCCGGCGCTGGCCGCTGCGCCCAGTGTCAGCAGTGTCCACAGGGCGAAATTGAGCGTTATCGTCATGTCTGATCCCGTTCGCTGATGGTGCCTTCCCAGCGGGCAGGTTTGCATCGGCAGTATGAATCCCGCACTGAAGCCTGGTGCTTCCCGGGTTGCGGCGCTTTAGGGTAAAGACGTTCCAGGTGGCCGGCAGTGGTCACCTCGGGACGGGCCGGTGAAGAAAGGGTGTGAACACCTCTCAGGGCAGGGAAAGGGATGGGGGCGGTGACCCGCGCCCCATCCGTACGGCTCAATAGCGCGAACGCAGTTCCACGAACCAGAAACGGCCCGGGCTGAGATAGAACTGGCGGTACTCCTCGTCGAACACATTGTTGATGCCGAGCGAGGCGCTGTGGTTCTCCGAGAAGGCGTAGGTCGCCTTGACGTCCGTGAGCGAGAACGCGTCGGTCGATCCCGGCACTTTGGTAACGGTGTCGAGATTGTCTGCCCGGGTGTAGCGCTTGCTCTGGCGGTAGTGGTTCACCGAGACCGTCCAGGCATCGTTGCGCCAGTCGAGACCGAGGTTGTACATGTGTTCCGGCGTGTGAGTCAGCTGTTTGCCGACCAGCTCCGGGTTCAGCTCGTTTTTCGTCACCTCGGCGTCGGTCCAGGTGTAGTTCGCCGACCAGGAGAAGCCCAGCGGCAGAGGTCCGCGCAGCTCGAGTTCGACACCCTTGATTTCCGCTTCGCCGATGTTGCGCGGCGAGATTTCGGTCGGCGTCGTGTCCGGGATGTTTACCGTCTCGATCAGATCCTTGGCCTTGCTCTGGTAATAGGTGGCGATTGCATTGATGCCATTGGCGAAGCTGTGGTCGATGCCGAGCTCCCAGGAGGTGAGGGTCTCTGGTTCCAGGTCCGGGTTGCCGACGAAGGTCTGGCCAGCGATACCGCTGGTCTGGATCAGTTCGAACAGCATCGGTGCACGGAAGGCACGGCCGATCGAGGTGCGGTAGGTCGTCGCCGGCGTCGGGCGGTAGACCAGCGAGGCTTTGGGGCTGAAGTCGGACGAATCCGTCTCACCATAGCTGTCGGTGCGGGTCAGGCCCGAGGCATTGTAGAAGTTGGCCTCGCCGCCCTTCATCTTCCACCAGGTCTGGCGGCCGCCGAAGTAGGCGGTCAGCGCATCATTTATGAACCAGGCATCCTGCACGAACAGGGCGTAGGTCTGGTCCTTGCCGTGGGCGTCCGAGACCTTCAGTACCCTGGATGAGGGATCGGTCCAGTTGCTCAGGTTCCAGCGCTCGTTGCTGAGCTCGCCCCAGGTGCCGGCCCCGCCGAAGGTGAGCACATGACGGTCGAGCAGCGGCAGATCGAACTGCACGTCGGCATGGGTCCGGTTCGAATCGGTGGCCGGCGCGATGCGGCCGTCGCCGCCGACCAGGGTCGCCGGGCTGATCGCCGGATTGGCGCCGCCCACGATGTAGGTTTCGGTCTGCTTGTCGATGTGACCGACGGTGAGCTTGATGCCCAGATCCCGCCATGCCGTGGTCAGCGCCAGGCCGATGTTGTCCTGCTCGGCCATGCCGCCGCGGGCGAAGACCGCGCCGTTGAGCCAGGTGGTCATCGGTACGGTACTCAGCGTGGAGATGTCATCGATCGTGCCGAGATCGGGATGAACCACCGTCTGACGCAGATTGCTGTGCGGCTGGTCGTAGCCGTATTCGGATTCGGAGCGGACCATGGTCAGGTCGAGGCGGGTGCGCTCGGACGGAGCGTACTTGATCGAGAACCCGACGGTATCGTCCTCGAACCAGTTGTTGCCGGTGTCGCCAACGAGGTTGGAACTGGCGCCGACATTGGTGGTGTAGGGTGTCGCGCCGCTCACGTCGGCCGGCAATCCGGCGGCGACGGCATCCGACACGTTGGCGTGGGTGCTAGGGTAGCCGGCGGTGCTGCGCTGGCGATAGTTGAGGCCCAGGGCGAGTGAGGGCGTCGCCTTGATGTCGCCGGAGAAGGCAATGTCGCGGAAGTCTTCCGGCGCGGTGCTTTCCAGCGAACCGCCGACACCGATCTTGAGTCTCGCTCCCGAGCGCTCGGGCATGCGGGTGAAGATGCTGACCACGCCGCCCATGGCATTGCCGCCGTACAGGCTGGAGTAGGGGCCGCGCAGCACCTCGATGCGTTCGACGTTCTCGGTGTCGATCATGGTCCAGTTGACCTGACCGTTATTGGCATCGTTCTGCGGAATGCCGTCGACCAGCACCAGATTGTCCTTGGC
>CAZOOF010000048.1:0-9701 GCA_964581365.1 uncultured Chromatiales bacterium | reverse complement strand
CGCCGGGCATCAGCGTTTCAGCCCTGGCGCTGCATCGTCATCCGCAGCAGCCAGGTTCTTCCCGGCGCACGGTAGAAGTCGTACCACTCGCGATCGAACAGATTCTCGACCGTCAGTGACAGCCGCAGGGCACGGTTCGCCTGCCAGGCGAAATCCATATCGACCAGGGTCGGCGAGTCGTAGCTGCCAAAAACGCCGTGCACCACGTCGGTATTGGCATCGGTGTTGTAGCGCTCATCCGAGTAGCGGATTTCTCCGCCGGCGCTGAAGCGCTTGTGCGTCCAGCGCGCGCCGAGGTTGGCGAGCCGCCGGGGAAACTGGACGATCTGTTTGCCTTCGATCAGCGAGCGCTCGGGAGCGAGCCGGAACTCGTCGATCCGCGCATCTGTCCAGGTGTAATTCACATGCCAGTCGACGCTCATGCCCAGGCTGCCATGGGCGCCGAGCTCGATCCCGCGGCTGCTGGCGCGGGCCGCGTTGTGAAAAGTAGATATCGGCGAATCTTCAATCACCGTAAGGCGATAGATGAAATCTTTCATGTTGTTGTGAAACAGTGTCGCCGACAGGCCGATACCGCCGAACTGGTGGTCCAGGCCGACTTCCCAGGAGCGGGAGGTTTCGGGAGCGAGCTGCGGATTGCTGCGGAACTCGGTTCCGCTGACGGTGGAGAACCAGCTCCGATAGAGCTCGAATACGGTCGGACCGCGGAAGGCGTGGCCGTAGGCCGCGCGATAGCTCGTTGCCTCGCCGGCCCGGTAGATGGCGGAGAGGCGCGGACTGAGGCGGCCGACGGTGCGACCGGGATAGCTCAGCTCGATATCGTCGAAGTCGCCATCGGCGCCGGGGACGGTGGCATAGGAGTAGGCACTGCCATCGCGCGTCCGCCACCAGTCGTGACGCAAACCGGCATAGATGGTGAAGCGGGCCGATGCATCCCAGCGGTCCTGAATGAAAAGGGCGGTACTGGTGATGCGTCCGGCTGCGCGGCTTCTGATCTCGCCGCGGGTGCCGCTGTCGCGCCAGCTCCGTAAAGCCGTTTCGCGGTTCTTCGCGCGACCGTCATGCCAGGCAGCGCCGACCGTCACCGTATGGCCGGCCCCCAGCGGCGCGGTGAGCTGGTAATCCGCATGCGCCTGCCGGGATTCGGCTTCGCTCAGCAGTCCTCTGCCGCCTGCGCGGGTGGCGGGCGCGTAGAGCGCTCCCGTGCCGGGGCGGGGGCGCAGGCCGGGGGTCACGAACCAGTTGCGTCCGCTGTCGATGTGACCGAGGAGCAGTCGACCGTTGACGCTCCCCATCCGATGGCGCCAGCCCAGGCGCCAGATGTCCTGAGCGGTGCCGCCGGGACCGCCGACGAGGAAGGCGGACTCGGTGAGCGCGCTGCTGCTCGCGCCCGAGAGCGTCGCTCCGGGGGCAAAGGCGAACACCGGAGTGCCATCGGCGTCCCGCAGACGGGTATGCGCAGCGCCATAGGTGTACTGGTTGCGCGTGCGGGTGTGGTACAGATCCAGTCCGTGCCCGGGCGACGGATCGAAACTGACTTTCAGCGACAGGGTGTCGTCGCTGTAGCCGTTGTCGCCGGCATCGCCGATGATGCTCACCGGCGCGCCACTGTTGCTGCGGCTGTCGATCGCGCCGGTGATGCTGGCGGGAATATCGGGTTCGGCGCTTGCGCCGTCCTCCTGGCGCCACGGACGGACAATGTACCAGCTGGGATAGCCACCGGTGGAGCGATGACGGTAGCTGGCGCTCAGTCCCCAGGCGGGCGCTGGCTTGAGTTGCCCGTGGATGGACAGCTCGCTGTGATCGGCCGGGCCTTCTCCCTGATTCCAGGCGTCGCCATAGCCTGCGTGCAGCGTCGCCCCTGAGCTTTCGATCGGCGCGGTGATCACATTGACCACCCCCGACATGGCGTTGCCCCCATACAGACTGGAGAAGGGGCCGCGCACGAGCTCGATCCGTTCCACCGTGTCCATGTCGATGGCGGAGAGGTTGACCTCCGCGGTATAGGGATCGTTGAGCGGGAGGCCGTCGAGCATGATCAGTGTGCGCCGTTGCCCCGGGAAGCCGCGGAAGGACAGCGATGAGTTGGTGTCCATGAGGCCGCGGCTGCGGCGGGCGAAGGAGCCGGGAGTCGAGCGCACGGCCTGATCGAGCGTCGCCGCGGCTCTGGCCTGCAGCGCGCGCCGGTCGATCACGCTGACCGCGGCGGGCGTATCGCGCAGCGAGGTGGCATCGCGCGTGGCCGTGACCACCAGTCCGGGCAAACGCAAGCCCTCGGGTTCACTTCGCGGCGGACCCGGCGGGCGAATGGCGAAGGCGCCGGGTCCCAGCGGAACGAGCCGGAGTCCGGTTCCGCTCAGCAGGAGTTCGAGAGCGTCCCCCGGAAGGTGGCGTCCGCTGATACCTTCCGTGCCGAGTGCCCCGATGACACTGCTGTCATACAATAGATCCACCCCCGTTTGAGCGACGAAACGTTCCAGCGCCGCAGCGAGTGTCTGCGGCGGTATGTCGAAGTCCCTTTCTCGTTCTGCGGCCTGAGCGACACCCGCCAGAGTGGCGATGAGCAGCAAAGCCATTGCTTCCAGGAAACGCATTCTGTTCTCATGTCACGGCACTGCGCCGCAATGGTATGACGTTTCAGGGATTGGTAAGAGGACAGGGCGGAGCTTTTTTTTGTCCACTTTGACGAAGACCGAACGTCTCAGAGATAGGGCGCTGTTCCAGGATGGTCAGCGGGAATCCTCGGCGGATCTTGATTTGTTTATAAAAAGTAGAAAATTGGGATCGATACTTGATGCGTCGTCGGTGGCCGGTCGCCGGCTGGCCGCCATGCTGGCCGCGGTGCTGCTGCTCGCGGTATGGCTCGAAGGCGAGCACATGGCCGATGTCGCGGCTCATGATGGATCGGTCTGCGAGGTGTGCCTGTTCGCTGGCAGCTCGGGGCATGGCGTGGCTCCGAGTCCTGCGCCCATGCAGCCGGCCTTCGCTTCCGGCAGCATCCTGGCGGTCGCTGAGGCCGCACTCCCATCATCGTTCCTTCTTCGCCGCGTTCAGAGTCCGCGCGCCCCGCCTTTCGTCTCCTGAATCGCATCACCCAGCGCGGCGGCCGCCATCGGCCGGGCGCGCTCCAGCAACTTTCAGGAGATGAACGATGAATCGCATTGCTCTGATGGGCGCCTGCGTCTGCCTGGCGTCGACCGCCGTGGCCGCAGGCAACGAGTTCAACCCGGATATTTCGCTGATCCTGCAGGGTCGCTACATACATTCCGACGCCGAAGCGGGGGGCTTTCCGGTGGGTTTCTTTCCCGCATCGGGTGGTCACGAGGAGGAAGATGGCCACGAGCATGGAGCCTCCGGCCGAGGGTTTTCGCTCGATCACAGCGAGCTGATCCTCTCCGCCAACATCGATCACAGCCTGTTCGGGCTCGCGACGCTGGCCATCGAGGACGAGGCGGTGGAGGTCGAGGAGGCCTGGTTCCAGACCACCGGCCTCGGCCATGGCCTGAGCGTGAAGGGCGGACGCTTCCTGTCGCAGATCGGCTATATCAACGAGCAGCATGCCCACGCCTGGGATTTCGCCGATCAGAACTTCGTCTACCGGGCGATGTTCGGCGGGCGGCTGGTGCAGGACGGTGTGCAGCTGCGCTGGCTGGCGCCGACGCCGGTATTCCTCGAGTTCGGTTTCGAGGCTGCGCGCGGCCAGTTCTTCCCGGGTGCCGACGGCGATGGGGATCGCAGCGGCGCGGGCACGCGGGCTGCCTTCGTTCATCTGGGAGACGATCTCGGCAGCTCCCATAGCTGGCGCGCCGGTCTGTCCTGGATCGAGGCATCTCCCCGCGACCGTCATGCGCATGTCCATGATGCCGCGGATGTGGAAACCGAAGTCGCCTTCAGTGGCGAATCGCGCATCTGGGCGGCCGACCTGGTGTGGAAGTGGGCGCCCGGTGGCGACATGCGCCATCGCTACCTGAAGCTGCAGGCCGAATACATGCATCGGCGGGAGCGTGGAGATCTCGCCTGCGAGGACAATGCGGCGGATGGCGGTCTCTGTGACGATGCGAGCGAGCGCTGGCGTTCATCGCAGTCCGGCTTCTACGCTCAGGCGGTCTACCAGTTCATGCCGCGCTGGCGCGTCGGCTATCGCTATGATCGTTTGAACACGGGCTCGCTGGCGGCCGGCGCGGTCATTGCAGCCTGGCTGCATTCCGATCACGATCCCGATCGGCATACGGTAATGCTGGACTTTTCTCCCAGCGAATTCTCGCGCCTGCGCTTGCAGCTCGCCCGTGATGCGGCGACCGAGGAACGGGAGACGATCGCGACGGTGCAGTACATCATGAGCCTTGGCGCCCACGGCGCTCACAAGTTCTAGGAGGCACGACATGGAGAGGACATGGTCCTGCGCGCGTCCCGGCTTCCTGAGGTGGTTCATCGCGGTGATGCTTGTCATCGCCGCGGCGTCCTCGGCCCAGGCCGCCATGCGGGTGCTCGCCTGTGAGCCGGAGTGGGGTGCGCTGGCGCGCGAGATCGGCGGTGAGCTGGTGACGGTGGACGTCGCCACCAGCGCGCAGCAGGATCCGCACCGGGTCGAGGCCCGGCCGTCACTGATCGCCGCGGCGCGCCGGGCGGACGTGCTGGTCTGCACCGGCGCCGAGCTGGAGACTGGTTGGCTGCCCCTGCTGCAGCGTGAGTCGGGTAATCCGCGCATCAGGCCGGGGCAGCCCGGGCATTTCGAGGCGGCATCCCAGGTGGACCTGCTGGAAGTGCCATCGGCGCCTGATCGCTCGCAGGGAGACATCCATGCGGCCGGCAATCCGCATCTGCATCTCGATCCCAGGCGGCTGCTGCCGGTCGCCGCGGCTCTGGCCGATCGTTTCGCCGGTCTCGATCCGGAGAACGCCGGCTACTACCGCGATCAGGCTCAGCGCTTCGCCCGCGACTGGGAGGCGCGCATTGCCGATTGGGAGGCGCGCGCGGCCCCGCTGCGCGGCATGCCGGTCGCAGTCCATCACCGTCACTGGACTTATCTGCTCGACTGGCTGGGTATGGATGCGGTCATCGATCTGGAGCCGAAGCCCGGCATCGATCCTTCGGCGGCGCATCTGGCTCAGGTGCTCGAACGCTTGAAGATGCGCCCAGTACGCGCGGTGCTTCATGCGAGCCATCAGTCACCCCGTCCCGCCCGCTGGATTTCGCAGCGCGCGGACATTCCGGCGATCGCGCTGCCGTTCACCGTCGGCGCGCCCGGTGCCGATTCGCTGGACATGCTCTATGACACGCTGATCGAGCGTCTGCTCGCGGCGGTTCAGCCATGAGCGATTTCGGGTTGGACGTCATCGGTCCCGCTCTCGTGGCGGGTCTGCTGGTGCTGAGCACGCACGTCCCGCTCGGCCGGCGCGTACTCGCGCGCGGCATCATCTTCATCGATATCGCGGTGGCGCAGTTCGCTTCGCTGGGCGTGGTGCTGGCCCATCTGGCGCACTGGGAAGAGTTGTGGCAAGTGCAGGCGGTCGCTTTTGCGGCAGCGATCGGCGGCGCCGCTCTGCTCAATCTCAGCGAGCGGCTGTGGCCGCGGGTGCAGGAGGCCATCATCGGCAGCAGCTTCGTGGTGGTCGCTTCCCTGTCGATGCTGCTGCTGGCGCACGATCCGCATGGCGGAGAGTATCTGCGCGAACTGTTGATCGGGCAGATTCTGTGGACCAGCTGGTCCGGGTTGCTGCCCCTGGCAGTGATGAGTGTCCTGGTACTCGCCGCCTGGTTCGGCGGCGCGTGCCGCTCGGCCAACGGCTTCTATCTGCTGTTCGCCGTCGCGGTCACGCTCTCGGTGCAGATCGTCGGCGTCTATCTGGTGTTCGCCAGCCTTATCCTGCCGGCGCTGGCGGCCTGTCGCCTGGGTGCCCGCAGCGGCCTGCTGGTCGCGTATGCGGTGGGTGCGGTGGGCTATGCGACGGGTCTGCTGCTGTCATTGAAGTACGATCTGCCGGCCGGTGCCATCATCGTCTGCACCTTGTGTCTGGCCAGCGTGCTCAGTCTGCTGCTGATGTCCGCGCGGCGGCGCTCCGGCGCAGGGCAGCCGGTGGTCGAAGCCGAACGCTGACTCAGAAGGGGAGAGGTTCCAGTTCTATGAGCGCGCCCTGGATGCGGGCGCGCAGCGGCAGCGCGGCTTCGAGGCCGGCAAGGATGCGCGGCAGATCATCGTGGCGGAAGCTGCCGCTGAGCTCGAGCGCGGCGAGCGCAGGATCAGCAAAGTGATATGAGATCGCATGGTAGCGCGCGATCTCGGCCATCACCTCGGCAAGTGATGTGTGGTGGAAGTGCAGACGGCCTTCCTGCCAGGCCAGGACCGCCTCCGGGTCGATGGGGTGGTGACTCAGGAAGTCGCCGCGCGGCGACCAGGCCATGCCTTCGCCAGCGGCGACGTGGAGCGGTCCGGTGCGGGCGGTGGTGACACGGACCATGCCTTCGACCACCGCGACCGTGGTCCGGTCGTCCTGGAGGCGCACATCGAAGCGGGTACCGAGCGCGACGGTGCGCCCGCTGCCGGCAATGACCTCGAATGGGCGGTGGATATCCTTCTGGACGGTGAACAGCGCCTGGCCACGCTCGAGGTGGATGGTGCGCGCTCCCCGAGAGTAAAGGACGCGCAGCTCAGTATCGGTGTTGAGTCGAGCGATCGAGCCATCGGCGAGGGTCACCAGCTGCTGCTCTCCCTTGGCCGAGCGATAGATGCTGACTTCACCCTGCCATTCGCGCAGTGAGAGAAAGCCGAGGCTGATGACGGCGAACAGCATCACAGTGACGGTCGATGCGAGCCAGGGCAGGGCGGGTGAGCGGCGGAAGTCGCGGGCGGCGAGACGGGCGGGAAACTGCCGGTCGCCGAATTCTTCCATCGAATCCCACAGCGCCGAGACTCGCTGGTAGGCATCCCGGTGGCTGGCATCGGCGTCCAGCCACTGTTCGAAGGCGCGGATCTCGGCTTCACTGATGTCGCCGGACTGGTTTCTCACCAGCCAATAGCGTGCCTGTTTTTCTGCCGGATCCTGGGTGAGCATGTTCCGGTACTTGTCCCCGCCTGATCTTTAATCCATTAGACGGATGAGCCGCCCTGGAAGAGACAGTCCGGGTCAGAGTTCCATGCGCTGCTGGCAGTGCGTCAGTGCCCTGAGCACGTAGCGCTGGACGGTTTTCCGCGAAATTCCGAGACGCTCGGCTACTTCGGCATGGCCCATGCCTTCCAGGCGATGCAGGATGAACGCATGCCTGCACAGCTCGGGCAACTCGTCGAGAACATCCATGAAACGGCGGAAGCGGAGTTCACCGTCGACGACGGCTTCGAGCGCCGGCTGACCGCCGGCGACTGCGTCCGTATCGATGTCCTGTTCGGTATGCCGGTTGCGGGTGCCATCCCTCCGCAGGGAATCGACCGCCAGATTGGACGCGGTGCGGAACAGGTAAGCCTGAGGGCTCTGGATGTCGGCAGGATTGGGATGCTGAAGGAGCTGCAGATAGGTCTTCTGAGCAACGTCCTCGACGTCCTGCGGGTTCAGACGGGAATGAAGAAACGTTTGCAACTGTTTGCCGTACTTGCGGAACAGCAGGCCGACCAATTCGACGTTCTGCGCGACCATGACCCGGGCGGTGCCTCTCGTGTGATGCGTGACAATCTTATCATACGTGGGCGTGCATTTGCATCAGCCCTGAATCAGTCGCCGGCGATCAGGGATGGATGTCTGATCTATCGGCCATGCCCCGGGGGCCTGCAGGATCAGCGCGCGGGCGGGGAGAGCAGTGCGCGGTAGCTGACGAGCCGATGCGGGCTCAGGTGTCCGCTTGCCGCCGCCTGTTCCAGCGCGCAGCCGGGTTCGTTCAGATGACGGCAGTCGCGGTAGCGGCAGGTGCCGAGCAGGGGACGAAAATCGCGGAAGGCGGACGCCAGTTCTTCCGGGGGGACATCGCCGAGCCGGAATTCCCGTACCCCGGGTGAGTCGATGAGATCGCCGCCGTCCGGAAGGTGGAAGAGCATGGTGACGGTGGTGGTATGGCGCCCGCGGCCGATGCCCGAAGAGATTTCGCCGATACGGATGTCCCGCTCGGGCAGGAGCAGCGCGGCCAGGGAGGACTTGCCGGCGCCGGATTCGCCGACCAGCACGCTGCGTTGCCCGCTGAGCCGCGCGCGCAGCGCGTCGATGCCCTTGCCGGTTTTCGTGCTGGTGTACAGCACCTCGTATCCCGCGTTACGCCACGCAGCGGTTTCGGCGTCGAGCAGGGTGCGCGCAGCTTGGTCGGCATAGAGATCTGCCTTGTTGATGAGCAGCAGTGCATCGATGCGCAGCAGCTCTGCCGCTGCCAGATACGCATCGATGCGAACGCGGTCGCTCGCCGCAATGGCGCCCGATCCGGGAGTAGCAAGCGCGACGACGACGATCTGGTTCAGATTCACGCACAGCGGCCGTGGATTACCTCTGGCATCCAGGCGCGCGAGTACGGTATCGCGCGGTTCCACTGCGACGATGACCCCGCTGTCTCCGTCTGCCGGCTTCCAGCGCACGCGATCGCCGCAATAGATGTTCCCCAGCGACCGGCGCCCCACGCAGGGAATCAGCTGTCCATCTGCTGCTTCCACCAGCAGCGCGTAGCCGTGATTGGCGATCACCAGTCCATACTGCTCGCCGTCATCACTGGCCGCGATCATGAAGTCTCATCCGGAAATTTTAGTGACTGAGTGTGACTGGCGCCGTGGCTGCGGGCTGGCATGGGGTGTCATGACCGGCGCTGTCGAGTATGATGGGAGCCCGGCGCGATAGCGCATCCATCGATCGAGACTTCAAGGCAGGGCATGGCACAGGATCCCAACAATCTGATCTGGATAGATCTGGAGATGACCGGACTCGACACCGACCGGGATTATATCATCGAGATCGCAACCGTCGTGACCGACGCCAATCTGAATATACTGGCCGAGGGTCCGGTGTTGGCGATTCACCAGTCGGATGAGGTGTTGAACGGCATGGATGAATGGAACACGCGCCAGCACGGTCGCTCCGGGCTGATCGAGCGCGTGCGCCAGAGCCCGGTAACCGAGCGCGAAGCGGAACTGGCGACGCTTGCCTTCCTGCATGAGCATGTGGCGCCCGGCAAATCACCGATGTGCGGCAACAGCATCTGTCAGGATCGTCGCTTCCTTGCCCGCTGCATGCCGGAACTCGAACGCTACTTCCATTACCGCAACCTGGACGTCAGCACGCTCAAGGAACTGGCCAGACGCTGGGCGCCGCAGATCGTCGGCGGCTTCACCAAGGAGCCGGCCCACCTGGCGCTGGCCGATGTGCATGATTCGATTCGTGAGCTGCGGTATTACCGCGAGCACTTCATCCGCTAAGGGCTGAAGACCGTCCGGACGGGCCGGGAGCGCGTCCGGAGTCCGGAGAGAGGGGGGCATGGCTGAGCACCGACATGTCGACCCGCCCGATCAGCGCTTTCCCCCGGCATGATCATTCGCGCTCCTGCCGGATCAGAGCCGACGAATTGATGCGTTTGGAGTGCCCGATCGTTCCGCCCAGGAAGATCATCATGAAGTCTCCCTCGGGCCGTTCGAAGGCATAGCGCCCGTCGGCATCGAAGCGTCCTTCCAGCAGCTTGTTTCCCTCGGTGACTCACCACCAGGCCTTCGGGGATTTGTCATGCGGCACGCTGTGGCAGCG
>CAZOOF010000047.1:0-17348 GCA_964581365.1 uncultured Chromatiales bacterium | reverse complement strand
CGGTGACTCACCACCAGGCCTTCGGGGATTTGTCATGCGGCACGCTGTGGCAGCGTTCGCAGGTCCACAGCGAGAAGGCGACCTTGTCGTGGCAGCGGCCGCAGAATTCGCCGCGCAGGACTTTGGTCATGTTGATGGGATTGGCGTCGCGCTGTGGAATGAAGATTGCCGGGTGGCAGTTGCTGCAGGTCAGCCATTCGGTGTGCTGGTAGTGCGGGAACAGCACATGCGGCATCTCGGCGGTGTTGGTCATGAGGATGTCGAGATCCATCGGCCGCATCAGATATTCTTCCCAGCCGTCGCCGGTGACGCTCTTGCGCGGGGCGATGAGGCCCTGTTGGAGGGTCTGCACCCAGTTGACCTCGCCGCGCCGGTCCTTGGGCAGTGTCTGCATCGACTTTTTCGGGTCCTGCAGCGTGTTGATGGTTTCGACTTCCGGATCGTGGATGCCGTCTTCGGCCAGCGGAGTCATGGGCGGCGCCTTGAGGTCGAGCGCATGGGTCTGCATGGCGAACAGACAGAGCACGGCGCCCGCGGCCAGCAAGATGCCCCGGATATGGTCCGAATACATTCCCATTTCCCCCCGCCTCAGGATTTTTTCGCCATCTTACCAGAAGAGCGCTGGGCGAGCGCCCAGCCCACATGCTCCCGTACCAGCGTCGAAGGGTGGTCCAGCCTGGACTCGAGGGCGTCGACGATGGCCGCGTCGTTTTCTCCGGTTGGCATGTCCCGCAGGTTGTTTCCGAGCGCGACCGCGATATTGCGCAGCCAGCCTTCATGACCGGTACGACGGATCGCCGAGCCCTCGGTGCGCTGCCTGAAGTCCTCTTCACTCCATGCGAACAGTGAGATCAGCGTGGTCGCATCGAGTTCGTGGCGTGGACTGAAATCGGCTTCCTCGGTGTGGCTCGCGAAGCGGTTCCAGGGGCAGACCAGCTGACAGTCGTCGCAACCGAATATGCGGTTGCCGATGCCGGGCCGCAGTTCTTCCGGGATCGCGCCGCGCAGCTCGATGGTGAGATAGGAGATGCAGCGACGCGCGTCGAGGCGATACGGCGCGATGATGGCCTGCGTCGGGCAGACGTCGATGCAGGCACGGCAGGTGCCGCAGTGATTGCTTGCGGGTGTGCTCACCCTCAGGGGAAGATCGGTGAGGATCTCGCCGAGAAAGAACCACGAACCCGCTTTGGTCGCCACCAGGTTGGTGTGCTTGCCGATCCAGCCCAGCCCCGCCTTCTCGGCGAGTGCTTTTTCGAGCACCGGCGCGCTGTCGGTGAATACCCGGTACCCGAACGGACCGGCCTTGTCGGCGATCCGTTCGGCAAGCGCCTGCAGGCGCTTGCGCATGACCCGGTGGTAGTCGCGGCCGAGTGCGTAGCGGGAGATGAAGGCGGCGCCTGGATCGGCGAGGACCTCCGCCGTCGGTTTCGCCGCTCGGGGGAGATAGTTCATGCGCACAGAGATGACGCGCACGGTCCCCGGGTGAAGAGCCGAGGGATCGCGGCGGAGATGTTCGTGCCGCGCCATGTATTCCATCTCTCCGTGCATGTCGGCTGCGAGCCATTCGCGCAGACGGGCGGCATGCGGTTCGAGATCGATATCGGTGATGCCGGCGTCATCGAAGCCGAGTTCGCGTGCCCAGTCGAGGATGTCCGCCGACAGCTGCGCCGCATCGAAGTCGGCCGGTGGCTGTCGAGTCGTCGTCATAGCCGATATCATAGCGTCTATGCACAGGATGCCTCATCGCCTCTATCGCGCCGCGCAGGTGCGCGAACTCGATCGGATTGCCATCGAGGAATACGCCATTCCCTCCGACGAACTCATGCGCCGGGCGGGAGTGGCGGCTTTCTCCGAGCTGCGGCGGCACTGGCCGGAGGCCAGGCGGCTTGCGGTGCTGTGTGGACGCGGCAACAACGGCGGCGATGGCTACGTGGTCGCCCGGCTGGCGCGCGAAGCCGGCGTGGAGGCGGCGGTGTTCGTCCCGGCCGGAATCCCCGCGCCTCAGGGGGCAGCCGGTCGGGCCGCCGGGCTCTGGCGCGATGCCGGCGGAGCGATCGACGAATGGCATGGCGCTGTCGATCTCCGGGACTGCGATGTCATCGTCGATGCGCTGCTCGGGACCGGACTCGATCGCGCGCCGGAAGACGCCTGGCTGGAGGCGATCGAAGCGATCAACGCGAGCGGGCGACCGGTACTCGCGATCGACGTGCCTTCGGGTCTGGATGCCGACCGCGGCAGCGCGCCGGGAGCAGCGGTTCGCGCCGATCTGACCGTCACCTTCATCGGTCTCAAGACCGGCCTGTTCACCGGCAGCGGCCGGGAACTGTCCGGCGAGGTGAGGTTTTCCGCTCTCGGCCTGTCGGAGGACATTCTGGCGCGGGCCGAGCCGGCGGCGGGACGCCTGTCTCCGGACGTGTTCAATGCACTGCTCGGTCCGCGTCGGCGCGGGGCGCACAAGGGGGATTTCGGTCATGTGCTGGTGATCGGTGGTGATCACGGCATGTCGGGCGCGGTGCGTCTGGCGGCCGAAGCGGCTGCCCGCAGCGGTGCCGGTCTGGTGAGCGTCGCCACCCGCGCGGCCCATGCACCGCTGGTGAACGTGATGCGGCCCGAGCTGATGGCGCACGGGGTAGAACAGGCGCAGGATCTGGCGCCGCTGCTGGCGCGGGCGGACGTGATCGCGCTCGGCCCGGGCCTGGGCCGCAGTGAGTGGTCGCGCGCGGTCTTCGAACTGGCACTCGCCAGCGGCCTGCCGCTGACGCTGGACGCCGATGGTTTGAATCTGCTCTGCGAACACCCGCGGCGCCGCGACGACTGGGTGCTCACGCCTCACCCGGGCGAGGCGGCGCGCCTGCTGGATAGCAGCGTCGCCATGATCGAACAGGACCGCTATGCCGCAATCGAAGCGCTGCAGCAGCGCTATGGCGGCGTCGTGGTGCTCAAGGGCGCAGGAACGCTGGTGCGCGGATCGCGCGCCGAAGTCGCCGTGTGCGCTGACGGCAATCCGGGCATGGCGACGGGCGGCATGGGCGATGTGCTCACCGGGATCATCGCCGGACTGCTGGCGCAGGGCATCACCCTTGCCGATGCGGCAGGCCTTGGCGTGCTGCTGCATGCGATGGCCGGGGATCGCGCCGCGGCCGATGGCGGTGAGCGCGGTCTGCTGGCGGGAGAGCTGCTGCAGCATCTGCGCCCGCTGCTCAATCCCCGGGGCGAACGGGTTCGCAGCTGATGGTGCGCATCGGCAGCGCCGAGGAGATGGAAGCCCTGGGGGGGAGGCTCGCCCGTCTTCTGACTCAGGGAGGAATGATCCATCTGCATGGCGAGCTGGGTGCCGGCAAGACCACGCTGGTGCGGGGGCTGCTGCGGGCGCTTGGCCATCAGGGCGGCGTGCGCAGCCCGACCTATACGCTGGTGGAAAGCTATTCGCCCGGGGGGCTGACGGTCCACCATCTCGACCTCTACCGTCTGACCGATCCTGAGCAGCTGGAATACATCGGCATGCGCGATCTGCTCGAGCCTGCGGCGATCTGTCTGATCGAATGGCCGGACCGGGGCGCCGGATACCTGCCGGATCCGGATCTGGAGCTGCACATCGGGATCGCCGCCGATGAAACACGCGAAGTCCGTGTGCGCGCGCGCAGCGCGCGGGGCAGCGCGATGCTTGCGGACGCGGAAGCAGCAGATCTCGCCGGACTCTGACCGCTCATTCCGATCGCCCGCGCCGGCATGATTCCGGCGTTGCGGCGGAATACGCGCTCATCACCTGAATTGTCTTCGCTGGTGAGGGCTTGAGAAGCACTGGTGAGAAGCATCGCCAGCTGCGGAGCGTAGCCATTTATCGTTCTTGCAATCCCGTCTGCTTTGTATTAAACATTCGAGCCAAAGCCGGCCGCTTGTGAACCAATTGATATGTTCAGACTGATCCTTTGCATGCTGGTGAATCTCGCCCTTGCTGCGAATGCGCATGCGGCGGCTCACGAGTTGCTGGGCATGCGTCTGTCGAGCGCGCCCGACAGCAGTCGGCTCGTGTTCGATATCAGCGGGCCGGTCGACTATCGTCTGTTCCGCCTCTCCGGTCCCGACCGTGTCGTCATCGACTTCAGCCAAACCCGTCTGCGCGCGGGACTGACTCCGGCCAGTGATGGAATCTTGCGCGGCGTGCGTCATGCCGCGCGCCCCGGCGGTGATTTGCGGGTCGTGCTCGATGTGCAGAGCCGGATGCAGGTGAAGCATTTCATGATCGGTCCCGAAGGCGGACTCGGGCATCGGCTGGTGGTGGATCTCATCGATGAATCCGCAGGCGCGGGTACGCAGACCGTGACAGCGCGCGCGCCGGTCGAACCCAGGCGCAGCGTCGCTGACATCGTCCAGCCGCGTCCGGTGGTGATCGCCATCGACGCGGGTCATGGCGGCGCGGACCCGGGCGCGCTCGGCGCCAGCGGTCTGCGTGAAAAGGATGTGGTGCTGGCCATCGCGCGGCGACTGGAGAAGCTGGTCGCGGCCGAGAGCGGCATGCGCCCGGTCATGATCCGGGATGGCGATTACTTCGTCAGCCTGCGTCAGCGCACGCGCAAGGCGCGTGAGCACAGGGCGGATCTGTTCGTCTCCATCCACGCCGATGCCTTCCATGATCGCCGCGTGCGCGGCGGGTCGCTGTTTGTGCTGTCGCAGAACGGCGCCAGCAGCGAGGCGGCGCGCTGGCTGGCGGAACGCGAGAACGCGGCGGATCTCGTCGGCGGAGTGAAGCTGGACGACAAGGAAGACGATGTCGCTTCGGTGCTGCTCGATCTCAGCCGCGATTCGACCCTGCTGGAAAGTCACAAGGTGGCCAAGACCATCCTGCAGCGCATGGGACCGGTCGGCAGACTGCATCGTTCCTCGGTGCAGCAGGCCGGTTTCGCCGTGCTCAAATCGCTCGACGTGCCATCGGTGCTGATCGAGACCGCGTTCATCTCGAATCCCGAAGATGAGGCCCGGCTGCGCGATGCGCGTCATCAGCAGCAGATCGCCCAGGCGATATTCGACGGCATTCGCGATTATTTCACCCGCTACCCGCCGGATGGCACGATCTACGCCATGCGCCGCGAACACACCATCGCCCGCGGCGATACGCTGTCGCAGATCGCCCAGCAGTACCGGATCAGCGTGGAGCGGCTGCGCAAGGTCAATGGCCTGAAGGATGACCGGCTGCAGGTCGGGCAGGTTCTGCAGATTCCCGGCGGCTGATCACGCTTTTTCTGCATTCGGGTGCTGTGGCCCCGGCTGAGCCGCGCAAATATCGGATCCCCGCATGCCCTGTGCGGGCATGGCGTTTCCCTCCGGCCTCCGGCCTTGCGATAATGGCGCTCCCCCACGTTCAGCATTCCCGGGAGCGGCTTCATGCGCATCAGGCACCTTCCATCCCAGCTAGCCAACCAGATCGCTGCCGGCGAGGTGGTGGAGCGTCCGGCATCCATCGTCAAGGAGCTGCTGGAAAACAGCCTCGATGCCGGCGCCGGCCGGATCGAAGTCGAGGTGGAGCAGGGCGGCAGCGCGCTCATACGGGTGCGCGATGACGGCTGCGGCATTCATCGCGATGATCTGGTCCTGGCGCTGCACCGTCATGCCACCAGCAAACTCGAGACGGTGGAGGACCTCGCCGCCATCCGCACGCTCGGTTTCCGTGGCGAAGCGCTGCCGAGCATCGCATCGGTCGCGCGGCTCACCCTGAGCTCGCGTCAGGCCGACGACGCTCATGCCTGGCAGATCGATGCCGATGCGCTCGGCGCCGGCGAGCCCGTCCCGGCTGCGCATCCACCCGGCACCGTGGTCGAAGTGCGTGACCTGTTCTTCAATATTCCCGCCCGGCGCAAGTTCCTGCGCGCGGAGCGCACCGAGTTCAGCTACCTCGAAGAGACCTTTCGACGTATCGCGCTCAGTCGCTTCGATGTCGCCTTCCGTCTCAGTCATAACCGCCGCGTGATCTACGATCTGCCGGCGCTTGCCGAAACCGCAGCCGGTATCGAGCGTATTGCGGCGCTGTGCGGGGCATCGATGGCGGAGAGTGGTCTCGCGCTGGAGCGCGAAGCCGGCGAGCTGAGGCTGTGGGGCTGGGTCGGTACGCCGGCGAGCGCTCGTTCACAGGCCGACACTCAGTACTTCTTCGTCAATGGCCGCGTCGTGCGCGACAAGGTGGTCAGCCATGCCTTGCGCCTGGCGTATCAGGACGTCCTCCATCACGGCCGTCATCCGGCCTATGTGCTGTACCTGGAGATTCCGCCGGCGGACGTCGATGTCAACGTCCATCCCGGCAAGCATGAAGTGCGTTTCCGCGAGAGCCGCCTGGTGCATGATTTCCTGGCGCGCACGGTCAAGGCGGCGCTCGCCCACAGCGCTCCCGAGGCACCGGCGGTTCGCCCAATATTCGCGTCCTCATCCTCCACACCGGCTGCGACGGCTAGCGGCTCCGCGCCGACGGCGCGCGGCTTCACATCATCCATCTGGCAGCCGCGGATGCAGCAGGCCATGCCTTTGCGACCGACCGAAGCCGCCGCCGCGCTCTATGCCGCCGAGCCGGCTTCCGATGAGATCCAGGGCGGCGGACTGGTCGCCCGTGAGCCTTCCGCCGCCGAGGCAGCGGATGACAGCCAGCCGCTGGGCCGCGCCATCGCGCAGCTGCATGGCGTGTACATTCTGGCCGAGAACCGGCATGGCCTGGTCATCGTCGACATGCATGCCGCTCACGAGCGCATCGTCTATGAGCGCTTGAAGCTCGGGCGCGAGGGGGAGGGGATTCGTGTGCAGCCGCTGCTGGTGCCGGTGACACTGCGTCTCAGCGTCGCCGAGGCGGATCTGGTCGAGGACAGCCGCGACATGCTGGTCGGTCTCGGGCTGGAGGTGGAACGGATGGGAATGGAAGGCGCGGTGGTGCGCGCGGTGCCCGCGCTGCTGTGCGATGCGGATGTTGAGCGTCTGGTGCGCGATGTAGTCGCGGACATCCGCACCTGGGGCGACAGCGACCGGGTGCGCGAACGCATCGACGAGATGCTGGCTACCATGGCCTGTCATGGCGCCGTGCGGGCCAATCGCCGCCTGACGCTGGCGGAGATGGACAGCCTGCTGCGCGATATGGAACGTACCGAACGCAGCGGGCAGTGCAATCATGGGCGTCCGACCTGGACCCAGCTCGACATGAAGGCGCTGGATTCGCTGTTCATGCGCGGTCGCTGATGCCGTAGCGCGCGGAGGCGTGGGCGTAGCCCAGCCGGCTTGTGCTCAGAAGCTGCGCGCCAGACTCAGGCCGAGCCAGGTGAACAGCAGGCAGAGCGTCACGTTCAGCAGGACGTTCAGGAGCGCCAGCAACGTTTCCCCCTGTTCGTGCAACAGCAGGGTTTCCAGCGAAAAGGCAGAGAAGGTGGTGAAACCGCCGAGCAGGCCGGTGACAAAGAGCGTCCGCCAGAACGGCGCCACGGCGCCGCGTTCGACCAGCAGCGCATAGAGCAGCCCGACCGTCAGCGCGCCGATCACATTGACCAGCAGCGTACCCCAGGGAAAGCCCCGGCCGAGCAGGCTGTGCGCGCCGATCCCGAGCAGATAGCGGAGCACCGATCCGGCGGCGCCGCCCGCCGCTACCGCCGCCAGCAGGGACGGCGTCATTTGTTCTTCCGTTTTGCCGCGTGCGCGGCATCGAGTTCGCGCAGACGGGCGAGCTTCTCAGCGATTTTGATTTCCAGGCCGCGCGGCACCGGCCGGTAGTATTCCCGTTGGCCGAGTTCGGGGGGGAAGTAATCTTCGCCGGCCGCATAAGCCTCGGGTTCGTCGTGCGCATAGCGGTAGCCCTGGCCGTAGCCGAGTCCCTTCATCAGCCGCGTCGGCGCATTGCGCAGATGCATGGGCACATCGAGCGAACCGCTGCTGCGGGCATCTTTCATCGCCGCGCCGAACGCCGTATACACCGCGTTGCTCTTGGCGGCGCAGCTGAGGTAGACCACCGCCTGGGCCAGTGCGAGTTCGCCCTCGGGGCTGCCCAGTCGTTCCAGTGCTTCCCAGGCTTCGCGGGCGATGGTAAGCGCGCGCGGATCGGCGTTGCCGATGTCTTCCGAAGCCATGCGCAGGACACGGCGGGCGACGTAGAAAGGATCGCAGCCGCCGTCGAGCATGCGCGCCAGCCAGTACAGCGCCGCATCCGGCGAGGAGCCGCGGACCGCCTTGTGGAGCGCGGAAATCTGATCGTGGAAGATTTCCCCGCCCTTGTCGAAGCGGCGCGTACCACCGGCGAGCACTTCTCCGAGCAGCGCTGCGTCGACCGTGCGCCGGCCGTCCTGCTCCGGCGCCAGTTCGGCGACCAGTTCGAGCAGATTGAGCACTCTCCGCGCGTCACCGTCCGCAGCCCGGGCCAGCGTGTCGCGCAGTTCCGCGGACATGTCCACCGCCAGGGCGCCGAGTCCCCGCGCGCGATCTTCCAGCGCGCGATCGATGACCTGGCGCAAGGCCTGCTGGTCCAGCGACTTCAGCACGTATACCCGGGCGCGCGAGAGGAGCGCGTTGTTGAGCTCGAACGAGGGGTTCTCGGTGGTGGCGCCGATGAAGGTGAATGCCCCTTCCTCGATGTGATGAAGGAAGGCGTCCTGCTGGCCCTTGTTGAAGCGGTGCACCTCATCGATGAACAGCACGGTGGCACGGCCCGCCTCGTCGCGCTCGCGGCGGGCCTCGTCGATGGCGGCGCGGATGTCCTTGACGCCGGAGAATACCGCCGACAGCGCGATGAAGTGGGCATCCACGCTGCCCGCCATCAGGCGGGCGAGGGTGGTCTTGCCGGTGCCGGGCGGGCCCCACAGGATCAGCGAGTGCAGTCGTCCGGCGTCGATGGCGCGCCGCAGCGGCTTGCCTGCGCCGAGAATATGGTCCTGGCCGATGTATTCACCGATGGTCGCCGGACGCATGCGGTCGGCGAGCGGGCGCAGATCCTCGCTCATGGCTGCCGCTAGTCTTCGCTGATCACGTCTACGCCCGGTGGCGGCGTAAATCGGAACAGCGCGGGATCGAGGGTGATATTGCGTTCGAGATCGTGGAAGCGGATATGGACCGAGTGCTCCAGGGCGTCGATGATCTCCATCGCTGCCAGATCGCCGGCTTCGAAGCCGAGAAACACACTGCTGAAGGTGGTCTGCTCGCCGAGCGGTTCGAGCATGACCCAGTCCAGGCCGTCCTTGGGACCGGCATCGACGATGGCAAACAGATTGCGCAGCGGTTCCAGGGTGCTCAGCAGGATTGCCGGCGTATTGCCGACGGTATCGTCGAGGCGGGTGCGCGTGACCTGTTCCAGGTCCGGTTCATAGACCCACAGCGTTTCGCCGTCGGTGACGATGAGCTGCTCGAACGGGGCTTGGTAACTCCAGCGGAACTTCCCGGGGCGATGGATGTGCAGTCTGCCACGGGTCTGCTGCAGGATCTGTCCGTTGCGCACGATGATCTGGTCGAAATCCGCCTGCAGCGAGCGCAGGCCATCGAAGAAGCGATCGAGGGTCTGCGTCGCCGAGGAAGCCGCGGCCGGTCCGGACGACAGCGCGAGTGCGAACAGGATTCCGCTGAGGATGATGCGCATGAGGTCAGTCCGACGGAGGTGGCGGCGCCAGCACTTCGCGGCTGCCGTTGGATTCCAGCGGACCGACGATGCCGGCCCGCTCCATTTCCTCGACCATGCGCGCAGCGCGGTTGTAGCCGATCTTGAGACGGCGCTGGATGCCCGACACGGAAGCGCGGCGTGATTCGGTGACGATCCGTACCGCCTGATCGTAGAGGGGATCCATTTCGTCGCCGCCCGGTCCGCCGACGCCGCTTTCGCCGCCGCTCTCGCCATCGCTGTCGAGGTGATGGAGCACGTCCTCGACGTACTGCGGCGCTCCCGATTTCTTCAGGAACTCGACCACCTTGTGCACTTCGTGGTCGTCGACGAAGGCGCCATGCACACGCACCGGGACGCTGGTGCCGGGCGGGAGATAGAGCATGTCACCATGGCCGAGCAGCTGCTCGGCGCCCATCTGATCGAGAATGGTGCGCGAATCGATCTTGGATGAGACCTGGAAGGCGATCCGGGTCGGAATGTTGGCTTTGATCAGACCGGTGATGACGTCGACCGAGGGACGCTGGGTGGCGAGGATCAGATGCACGCCGGACGCGCGTGCCTTCTGTGCCAGCCGCGCGATCAGCGTCTCCACCTTCTTGCCGACGATCATCATCATGTCGGCAAGCTCGTCGATGATGACCACGATATAGGGCAGGGGCGTGAGGGTGACCGGCGCGCCTTCCTCGTCGACCTTGCCGAACGGATCGGGGATGGGCTCGCCGGCATCGATCGCCGCCTGCACCTTGCGGTTATAGTTGACCACGTTGCGGACGCCCTGGCTGGCCATGTACGCATAGCGCCGGTCCATCTCGGCGACGCACCAGCGCAGCGCGCTTGCCGCTTCCTTCATGTCGGTGACCACTGGCGCCAGCAGGTGCGGAATGCCCTCGTAGACCGAGAGTTCGAGCATCTTCGGATCGATCATGATCAGGCGCAGATTCTGCGGCGTCGCGTTGTAGAGCATGCTCAGGATCATGGCGTTGACCGCCACCGACTTTCCGGAGCCGGTGGTGCCGGCGACCAGCAGGTGCGGCATGCGCGCGAGGTCCACCACCACCGGATGCCCGCTGATGTCCTTGCCCAGGCCGAGCGGAACCGTCGCTTCCGCCTCGTCGTACTGGCGCGACTGCAGGATTTCGCTGAGCCTTACCACTTCCCGGTGCTCATTGGGGATCTCGAGGCCGATCACCGACTTGCCGGGGATGATATCGACGATGCGCACGCTCACCGCCGACAGCGAGCGCGCCAGATCCTTGGCCAGATTGCTGATCTGGCTCACTTTGACGCCGGCTGCGGGCTGCAGTTCGAAGCGGGTGATCACCGGCCCGGGATGAACGGCAACGACCTGGACTTCGACCCCGAAGTCCTGCAGTTTGAGTTCGACCTGGCGCGACATCGCTTCCAGGGTGGCGGCGGAAACCGAGTGTCCCGAAGGCGTGGCGCGATCGAGCAGCGACAGCGGCGGCAGCGACCCGTCCGCGGGCGCAGCGGCCGGGGTGAACAGCGGCACCTGCTTTTCCTTCTCCGCGCGTTTGCTGGTTTCGACGCGGGTGACCACCGGTTCGATGCGCGGCGGCTGACGGGTCTCCTTGCGCTTGCGTTCGACCTTGACCGCTTCCGACCGCTCCCGCCGCAGGCGTGCCGCCTCGCGGCGCTCGCCGAGGGAGGCGAACCACTCGCGCAGACGCGTGCTGCCGTCGCAGACGGCGCGGCCGATGCGCTCCATCAGCAGCAGCCATGACAGCCCGGTGAACAGCGAGACACCGGTCAGGAAGAGTGCCAGGAGGAACAGCGTGGCGCCGACCAGACTGAAGGAACCGACCAGCGCTGCAGCGATGACATCGCCGAGCACGCCGCCGCTGTCCGCGGGAAGGGCAGTGCCATGCGCGAAATGCAGATTGGCCAGGCCGCAACCCGCGGCGACCGTCAGCACGAAGCCTGCGGTGACCGCCAGTCCCAGCTTCGGATCGATGCCGGCGCGGCTGCGGCCACGAAACACCAGCCAGCCGCCGTAAGCCACCAGTACCGGGAACAGGTAGGCGAAGTAGCCGAAGTAGAACAGAAACAGGGAAGAGAACCAGGCGCCGACAGTGCCGCCCGCATTGGCGATGCTTTCGCTGTCGCCGCTGAATGACCAGCCGGGATCGAGCGGGTCGAAAGTCGCCAGCGAGAGCAGCAGGTAGATCGCCACCGCGCTCAGCACGAACAGCGCGCTTTCGCGCAGACCGCGGCGCACATGGGTGCCGGGCAATGGCTGCTTGAGGCTCTTTCTGGTCGCCTGCGTCAAGTGCGAATCTCCGTTTTCGCCGCGGCTGTCCGCCGGACTGCCGCATTATGCCATATCCGCCGTCAGCTTACGTGTCGCTTTAGACACGGACTAAACAGCTTGGGGGATCCCGTACTATAATGCGCGATCATCGGTTCATTGCGCGGAGACTCCTTTCACATGAGCGAAGAGATCCACAGCCGGGTGCTGATCCTCGGTTCGGGGCCGGCTGGTTACACGGCGGCTGTTTATGCGGCCAGGGCCAACCTGCAGCCGACGCTGGTCACCGGCTTGCAGCAGGGCGGACAGCTCACCACTACCACGGACGTGGACAACTGGCCGGGCGATCCCGACGGGGTGCAGGGGCCCGAACTGATGGACCGCATGCGCCGCCACGCCGAGCGCTTCGAGACCCGGCTCATCTTCGATCATATCCACACCGCCGAGCTGGGGAAGCGTCCGTTCCGCCTCATCGGTGACCAGGGCGTCTACACCTGCGATGCGCTGATCATCGCCACCGGCGCTTCCGCCAAGTATCTGGGCCTGCCTTCCGAGGAAGCCTACATGGGCAAGGGCGTTTCCGCCTGCGCCACCTGCGACGGATTCTTCTACCGCAACCGCAAGGTGGCGGTGATCGGCGGCGGCAATACCGCGGTCGAAGAGGCGCTCTACCTGGCGAATATCGCCTCCGAAGTCCATGTCGTGCACCGGCGCGACCGCTTCCGCGCCGAGAAGATCCTGGCCGACAAACTGATGGACCGGGCCGCGCACGGGAACGTCCGCCTGCACTGGAATTCGGTTCTGGATGAGGTGCTCGGTGATGATGGCGGCGTGACCGGCATCCGCATTCGCAGTGTGCAGGACGACAGCACCACGGCACTCGACGTGCACGGCGTTTTCATCGCCATTGGCCATCATCCGAATACCGGACTGTTCGAGGGCCAGCTCGAGATGCGCAACGGCTACATCGTCGTGCAGAGCGGCATCGCCGGTAATGCCACCGCGACCAGCATCCCCGGCGTCTTCGCCGCCGGCGACGTTGCCGACCAGGTGTATCGCCAGGCGGTCACCTCCGCCGGCAGCGGCTGCATGGCGGCACTGGATGCCGAGCGCTATCTCGAAGGGCTCGAGCAGGGCTGAGCGATGTCTTTCCGCGGTCCGCGCCGGACCGCGGGACACGAGCTGTCGCCGGCAGTGTGGCGGCACATGGGGAGGCGGGTGCAGGGCAGTGCGCGACTGACATGCGGATCGAATGCCATGCCGACATCGATGCGCTCGGCGCCGCGCAATGGGATGCGCTTGCCGGTCCGCAGCCGTTTCTCCATCACGCATTCTTCGCTGCGCTGTCGCGCCACGGTGCCATCGGCGGCGACAGCGGCTGGGAGCCGCGCTTTCTTGCGCTGCGCGGAGGCGACGGGAAGCTGCTCGGTGCCTTGCCCGCCTTTCTCAAGCATCACTCCTTCGGCGAGTTCGTCTTCGACTGGGAATGGGCCGATGCCTACTACCGGCACGGTCTGCGCTACTATCCCAAACTCGTGGTCGGTGTTCCCTACACGCCGGTGACCGGGCCGCGCCTGCTGCTTGCTCCCCAAGCGGGAGAGGGCGAGCGCGAAGCCCTGATCGACGCCGCGCTCGACCTTGCCCGGCGCAGCGATGCTTCTTCGCTGCACTGGCTGTTCACCGGCGACGAGGATACCGCGCGGCTGCAGGCGCGGGGCATGATCGTGCGCGAGGGCTGTCAGTTCCACTGGCAGAATCGCGGCTATGACAGCTTCGATGATTTTCTGGCTACGCTGTCCTCGAAGTACCGCAAGCAGATCCGCGCGGAACGGCGCGCGGTGCGCGAACAGGGGCTGACGATCGAAACCATGTCGGGCGCCGAGGCGTCGCCCGCCGTCTGGGACGAGTTTCATCGCTTCTACCTTTCCACTTTCGAGCGCAAGGGCAACTTCGCACCGCTGTCGGCGGCGTTCTTCCGCGACATCGGGGAAGCGCTCGGAGATCGTATTCTGTTGATCGTCGCGCGCCGCGGAGAGCAGCTCATCGGCGGCGCTTTCTTCTGGCATGCGGCGGGCGCGCTCTATGGCCGTCACTGGGGCGCTGTCGAGGAGATCCCCTGTCTGCACTTCGAACTGTGCTATTACCGCGCCATCGAACACTGCATAGAGCATGGAGTGCAGCGTTTCGAGGGCGGCGCGCAGGGTGAGTACAAGCTGCGGCGGGGATTCGAGCCGGTGACCACCCGATCGGCGCATTGGATCGCCCATGCCGGGTTTGCCAAGGCGATCGCGCGTCATGTGGAGGCGGAGCGCGGCGCCGTCGGTCGCTACATCGCGCAGGCGCGCGAGCAGCTGCCATTCAGGAGGTTCCATGCCGGCGGCGGATAGACGGTTTCCGGTGCTGCTCGATCCCGACGCCGAGACCTGTGAGTTTCCGGACGTCTCCCTCGCGTTGGCCGAGCCCGCCGGCCTGCTCGCCATCGGCGGTTCGCTGGCTCCCGACTGTCTGCTGCGGGCCTATCGCCGCGGAATTTTTCCCTGGTTCGAAGACGGTCAACCGATTTTGTGGTGGTCACCCGATCCGCGTCTGGTACTGTTTCCTGAGCGCCTGCGCGTGTCCCGGAGCCTGCGCAAGACGCTGCGCAACGGTGGCTTCCAGGTCAGCTTCGACCGCGGTTTCTCCGCCGTCATCCGGGCCTGCGGCGAGCCGCGTGCGCCTGGTGCCGGCACCTGGATCACGACTGAGATGATCGACGCCTACGAGCGGCTGCATCGGCTCGGCCATGCGCATTCGGTGGAGGTATGGCATGAGGGCAAGCTGGTGGGTGGCCTGTATGGCGTGGCCATCGGTCGCGTGTTTTTCGGCGAATCGATGTTTCATCGCCGCACCGACGCTTCGAAGGTGGCGTTCGTCGCGCTCGTCCGTCAGCTGAGCGCAGCGGGGTTCGAGATGATCGATTGCCAGATGGAAACGGCTCACTTGCGCAGTCTGGGCGCCGAGACCCTGCCGCGTGCGGAGTTCGTCGAACGTCTCGCCGCCTGTGATCAGCCGGTGCACGCGTTGACCGCGCGGGATCCCTTGCCGGCAGCGGAGGTGAGCGACTGATGTCGAATCGGCAGCGCCAGATCGTTTTCTTTCGCAGTCTGCCCCAGGATTGCGGTTATCTTCCGCGACGGCAGGCGGTGAATGCAGTAATGGATCCGGGAATCGAGCCGGATCCCGTGCTGTACAGCCGTCTGGTCGGTCTCGGTTTTCGTCGCAGCGGCGGACGGATCTATCGGCCGAGCTGTCCCGGCTGCAACGCCTGCCGGGCGCTGCGCCTCCCGGTGTCAGCCTTCCAGGCCGATCGCAGCCAGCGCCGCGCATGGCGCCGCCACCGGCACTGGACGGTGGTGGAAAGGCCGCCTGAGTTTCGCGAGGAACATTACCGTCTTTATCGCCGCTATCTGGAGAGCCGGCATCCCGAAGGCGGCATGGATGATCCGGATCCGGAGGACTATGTTTCCTTCCTGGTGTGTGAGGGCATCGATACACGTTTCCTCGAGTTCAGCGACAACGGACGCTGCGTGGCGGTCGCCGTCACCGATGTGCTCGTCGATGGCCTGTCCGCCGTGTATACCTTCTACGACCCGGACATCGAGGGCTGCCCCGGTGTCTATGCCATACTCTGGCAGATCGAAATGGCTCGTCGCCTGAAGCTCGACTGGCTGTACCTCGGGTACTGGATCGAAGAGTGCCGGAAGATGAGCTACAAGATCCGTTATCGCCCGTACGAACTCTTTATCGATGGCGTTTGGGTGAGTTCGGACCAGGACGCGTGACATTGGCGGTATGCGGGCAGGGCGTGAGGGAGTATAATCCCCGGGTTCCGTCTGGCGGGTTGCCAGACATGTTGATGAACCGTGTCTGCGGGTGGAGGAGTATGGCGAGAGAAGACCACATAGAAATGGAGGGAGTCGTGATCGAGACCCTTCCGAACACCATGTTTCGCGTAGAGCTCGAGAATGGTCACAAGGTGACCGCGCATATCTCGGGAAAGATGCGCAAGCACTATATCCGCATTCTCACCGGCGACCGTGTGACGGTGCAGCTGACGCCCTACGATCTCTCCAAGGGCAGGATTGTCTTTCGTTCCAAGTGACGCGGATGGCGGACGGGTTATCCGTCAGCCTTCCACGGTTTCTTCGATCCCCTCGATATCGAAGCTCAGACTGTCTCCCCGGAGCGCGACCCGCACCACGCCGCCTTTTACCAGGCGACCGAAGAGCAGTTCTTCGGCCAGAGGCTTCTTGATGTAGTCCTGGATGGTCCGCGCCATGGGGCGCGCGCCCATGCGGGCATCGAAACCGCGCTCTGCCAGCCAGGCGCGGGCAGCTTCGTCGACCTGCAGTGATACCTTGCGCTCTTCGAGCTGGGCTTCCAGTTCGATGAGGAACTTGTCTACCACCTTGCTGACCACTTCGGGCGAAAGTGCGCGGAACTGGATGATGGCATCCAGCCGGTTGCGGAACTCCGGCGAGAACATGCGCTTGATCGATTCCATGGCGTCGGTGGAATGATCCTGATGGGAAAAGCCGATCGAGGACCGGCTCAGCTGCTCGGCGCCGGCATTGGTGGACATGACCAGGATGACGTTGCGGAAGTCCGCCTTGCGCCCGTTGTTGTCGGTGAGCGTGCCGTGGTCCATGACCTGCAGCAGCAGGTTGTAGACATCCGGATGGGCCTTCTCGATCTCGTCGAGCAGCAGCACCGCATGCGGATGACGGTTCACCGCCTCGGTGAGCAGTCCGCCCTGGTCGAAGCCGACGTAGCCGGGCGGCGCGCCGATCAGGCGTGAGACCGTGTGACGCTCCATGTACTCGGACATGTCGAAGCGGATCAGTTCGATGCCGAGGATTTTGGCGAGCTGGCGGCTGACCTCGGTCTTGCCGACGCCCGTGGGACCGGCGAGCAGGAACGAACCGATCGGACGATCGACGTTGCCGAGTCCGGAACGCGCCATCTTGATCGCGCCGGCGAGCGCTTCGATGGCTTCGTCCTGTCCGTAGATGACCATGCGCAGATCCCGCTCGAGCGTGCGCAGCTTGTCCTTGTCGGAATGGCTGACGGTCTTGGAGGGGATGCGCGCGATCTTGGCGACGATCGCTTCGACGTCCTTCACGCCGATGGTCTTCTTGCGCTTGGAGGGCGCCAGCAGGTGCTGATAGGCGCCGGCTTCATCGATGACATCGATGGCCTTGTCCGGCAGAAAACGGTCATTGATGTAGCGCGCCGACAGGCTGACCGCCGCGCGCAGCGCTTCGCGCGAATACTTGACGCGGTGATGCTCTTCGAAGCGCGACTTGAGTCCCTGGAGGATCTTTACCGCCTCCTCGATGCTCGGTTCGGTGACGTCGATCTTCTGGAAGCGGCGGGCGAGGGCGCGGTCCTTCTCGAAGATGCCGCGGTACTCCTGGAACGTGGTCGAGCCGATGC
>CAZOOF010000046.1:0-17893 GCA_964581365.1 uncultured Chromatiales bacterium | reverse complement strand
GCGACTGCTCCATGCAGCGCCGCCACCAGAAAGTGATCGAAGAGGCTCCTGCGCCGGGCATCAGCGAGGAGCAGCGTCAGCGCATCGGCGAGCTGTGCGTGCGCGCCTGCATCGAGTCGGAATATCGCGGCGCCGGCACCTTCGAGTTCCTGTACCAGGACGGGCAGTTCTACTTCATCGAGATGAATACCCGCCTGCAGGTAGAGCATCCGGTGACCGAGATGGTGACCGGCATCGACATCGTCAAGGAACAGATCCGTATCGCCGCCGGCATGGGACTTTCCATCCGTCAGAGCGATGTAAAGTTCCGCGGCCACGCGATCGAATGCCGTATCAACGCGGAAGATCCGCTGAGCTTCACGCCGTCACCGGGAACCATCACCCAGTATCATCCGCCGGGTGGTCCGGGTATCCGTATCGATTCCCATATTTATGCCGGCTATCGGGTGCCGCCTTACTACGACTCGATGATCGGCAAGCTGATCGCTCATGGCGACGACCGGGACAGCGCTATCGCGCGCATGCAGATGGCGCTCACCGAAATCATCGTCGAAGGCATCAAGACCAATATTCCCCTGCACCGGGATATCCTGCAGGACGCGGCGTTCCAGCACGGGGGCACCAACATCCATTATCTGGAAAAGAAGCTGGCGGCGGCGCGGGGCTAGACGCCGATGAAATCCCGGGACACAAGGCTCCTGAGCGCGGGGCGTGTCCCGGACAGGCCGCCGGGGGTTCGTTTGACGGGTGGATGGCGGGTGTTTTACATTGTCTAACCAAGTGCGGACCCGCACGGCCCTTGGCGCGGCCGCACCTTGCGGATAGCCATCCGGATGCCGATACAGAAGCCTGGCTGGTCGCGCATCGCGACGTTCCATAAATACACGAACACCCGGAGTGCGCGCGGCCCGATCGGATCAGACTGCCGCCAGCGGGGTTCCTAGGACGGTAGTCATGCTCAAGCGCCTTTCCCATCTTCCCGTCATGTTTCCGCGCAGCGCGATCCTGATCGTGCTCGCCCTCACCGTCCTGGCCCTGACGCAGATGGGCAAGCTGCGCTGGGAAACCGATGCCCGCGTCTATTTCCCTCCCGGCCATCCCGCCATCCAGTTCGACGAAATGGTCGCTGACGTCTTCCATGTGAAGGACTCGGTCATCATCGCCATCGTCAATGAAGAAGGGATATTCAACCCCGAGACGATCGCCCGCGTCGCGCGCATCACCGACAAGGCTTCACAGCTGCCGGGCGCGCTGGCTCAGCGGCGCGTCGACGTCGCTTCCCTGGCATCGGCGACGGTGTTCGTGGGCACCGAGGATGAGCTGCTCAACGTCGCGCTGCTGGAGAATCCGCAGCCGAGCGCTGAAGATGTCGCCCGCATGAAAGAGCTGGTTTACGACAATGCCAGCCTGTTCGTCGGCAATCTGGTCTCGGCCGACGGCAAGGCGACCATGATCCGGGTCAAGCTCAAGGAAGGTATCGAGCATCGCTATCAGACCTACTTCCAGGTCCGGGCGATGATCATGGAGGAGTTGCGCGGCAATGCCAGCACCACCTGGGGCGCCGGCGACAGTGGCTGGGGTGGCGGCTGGCAGGGCAGCGAGCAGCAGTCCGGCGGTGAGCAGGACAGCTGGGGCGGAGAAGGCGGCTGGGGCGCCGACAGTTGGGAGCAGTGGGATCGAGCGCTCTACGAGCAGGTGGCCGACAATGGCGATCGTTTCTTCATGGCCGGTCGCCCGGTGATCGAGGTGACCTCGGGGCAGCATGCGCTGTCGGATCTCAAGGTCATGCTTCCTTTGCTGGGGCTCGCCATCTGCGTGGTGCTGTTCATTCTCTTCCGCACCCTGCGCGGCGTGTTCCTGCCGCTGGCGGTGGTGGCGATCGCGGTTGTGTGGACGGCGGGCGCCATGGCGGCCGCTGGCATTCCCATGTACACCATCTCGACGATGCTTCCGGTGATCCTGATCGCGGTCGGCATCGCCGATGCGCTCCACGTTCTCACCCACTTCGAGGATCTGGTTATTGCCGACGCTCAGCGCGATGCGCCAACCCTGGTGCGTCAGCTGATGGATGACCTGAACCCGCCGCTGATGATCACCACGCTGACCACGGCGGTCGGCTTCATGTCGCTGTGGTGGGCGGAAATGCCGCCGTTCAAGATCTTCGGCCTGTTCACTGCGATCGGCATCATCTTCTGCTGGCTGGTATCGATCGTGTTCGTGCCCGCTATGCTCAGTCTGATGCGACCCCATGTTAGCGGCTATCTTGCCCATCGCCGGGCGCTGCGTGTTCACAACGAAAGCGGCGTGCTGGCGCGGGTACTGGTGCGCAGCGCCCGCAGCATGATGAAGCACCGCGCCGCGGTCACGGTGGTGGTGCTCGGGCTCGTCGTCGCCTTCGGCATCGGCGCGCAACGGCTTTATGTCGACTCGAGCTGGATGGGTGACTTCCTCGATGATTCGGAGGTCGTCGTCTCCAACGATCTGCTCAATGAAAAGTTCGATGGCACCATCTTCCTGAATGTGGTCGTCGATGGCGGCGAGCCGGACGCGCTGAAGTCCCCCGAGCTGCTGAAGCGACTCGAAGACATGGTCGGCTATGTCGAGTCGCTTCCGCATGTCGGCGGCTCGGTGTCTCTGGTTGATTTCGTGAAGACGGCCAATCGCAGCCTGCATGCGAATGATCCTGCCTACGAGATACTGCCGCAGACGCAGGCTGAAGTCGGGGAGTTTCTGTTCCTGCTCTCGGTCTCGGGTCGTCCGGAGCTGCTCGATGAAATCGTCAACTACGATTACAGCGTCGCCAATCTGACTTTCGCCATCAATACCGACCATACGCAGGATCTGAAGGCGATCATCGATGCGACGCGCGCGTGGGCGGATCGGGAGCTGGCGGAGTTCGGGGTGAAGGTCGGCTATGCGGGTTCAGCCAACAATTCCTATGTCTGGGCCGAGATGCTGATCAACAGCCAGGTGCTGGCGATCCTGCTGTCGAAGATCGGCATCCTGCTGATGGCGGCGCTTCTCTACAGGTCGCTGGCAGCCGGCCTGCTGACGGTGATCCCCATCACCGTCAGCACCGCCATCGTCGCGGGCGCCGCGGGCTGGCTTCGGATTCCCATGGATGTATCCACAGTGCTCGCCGCAGGGGTCGCGATCGGCGTTGGTGTGGACTACACGGTTCACTACATTTCCCGTTACATGCTCGAGCGCAGGCGAGGCAGCGATGAGCAGGAATCGGTGCTCGGCGCCATGCGCTCGGTGGGCAAACCGATCGTGTTCAATGCGGTGGTCGTGACCGCGGGCTTCCTGATTCTGGGGTTGTCGCAGTTTCCGCCGCACATCAAGCTGGGCTATTTCGTTGCCACTTACATGGTCATCGCCAGCTCGATCGCTCTGATCGTGCTGCCGGTTGCGCTGTGCTGGCTGCGTCCGAGGCTGCGCGGCGGGGTGGCAGGGGAGGCGGCGGCCGGTGGCATCCGCCAGGCTTCCTGATTACAGCGTCCTGATGAAGACCATCGAGTTGCGCTGATAGTTGTAGAGCTGCTGGCGGGTCACCGGCAGCTCGGCGATGCCGGCTTTGACGAAACCGCGTTCCTGGAACCAATGGGCGGCGTGCGTCGTCAGTACAAACAGCCGTTTCAGTCCCAGTTTGCCGGCTTCGATGGCGACTCGTTTCAGCAGCGCATCGCCATATCCCAGGTGACGGTAATCCGGATGCACTGCCAGGCAGGCGAGTTCGCCGACTTCCTCCTCTGCGAACGGATGCAGGGCAGCACAGGCGATGATGGTGCCGTCGCGTTCGACCACCGTGAACTGTCCGATCTCGATTTCCAGGTGTTCGCGTGAGCGCCGTACCAGCAAGCCGCTTTCCTCGAGCGGTGCGATCAGGCTGAGGATTCCGCCGACATCGTCGATCCGCGCCTGCCGCGTTTCCTGATAACGGTCGGCATTGATCATCGTGCCGATTCCATCGCGGGTGAAAAGCTCGAGCAGCAGCGCGCCGTCCAGATGCCGATCGATCAGATGAGCACGCTTCACGCCGTTCCGGCAGGCGTGAAGCGCATGTTTCGCACTATCGCTGAGGTCGGCATCGAGCCTGCCTCCGGCGCGAATCGCTTCGGCCTCTTTGGGGGTCAGCTCCCGCAATACCTCGCCGCTCTCTGACCCCAGTCCGCCGCCTTCCACCAGGCAGATGAACTTGCTCGCTTCGAGCGCGACCGCCACCGACGCAGCGACCTCGAGCGCGCTCAGATTGAAGATCTCCCCGGTCGGTGAGTAACCGAGTGGCGACAGCAGCACGATGGCGCCGCTGTCCAGCTGCTGCCTGATGCCCTGGCTGTCCACGCGCCTGACCGTACCCGTATAGCGGTAGTCGATTCCATCGATGACACCCAGCGGACGCGCGGTAACGAAGTTCCCGTTGGCGACTCGAATGCCTGCGCCTGCCATCGGCGTGTTCGCGAGTCCCATCGACAGCAGCGCCGTGATTTCGAGCGACACCGTTCCGGCCGCCTCCTTGACGCAGGCGAGTGCCTCCTCGTCCGTCACCCGCAGGCCGTGCAGGTACTGGTTCTGGCTGCCGCGCTCACGGAGGCGCTCTTCGATCTGCGGACGGCTGCCATGGACCAGGACCAGGCGGATGCCGAGGCTGTTGAGTAGCGCTATATCGTGCGCAAGGCTGAGAAAGCGCTGTTCCGCAAGCAGCTCGCCACCGAAAGCGAGAACGAAAGTCTGGCCACGAAAGGCGTGGATGTAGGGTGCGGAAGCGCGAAACCAATCGACGAAATGCTTGCTGTCCATGATGCGTCTTGCTGGTGTCCGAACCGAGTTATTACTAGAAAACTGCAGACCCGTCGAGCGTTTCTCGTTTCGTCGACAAAAACCACATTTATTATGCAGGCTTATATACACACTTTACATACGCGTATATATAGTGCGTATAATTTCTCCGTGTCATTGACACGAGCGGCAATTCCCCGCTTTGAGCGGATGTCATTGGAGGATAAGAGATGGAAACCAAGCTTTCTGCAGCACTGAGCATGTCGCTGGCGGCATTGGCGCTGATCCTGCTCCTGAGCCACGCTTGACCATCGGCATAGCACCAAGCAAGCAGGCAAGGCGTAAGCCAAAGCGCGCCGACGGTACATCGACTCGCTGATCGTGCCATCGGCGGGGCGGTCGGAGGATGGGCAAAGTCCATCCCTCTGGCCGCCTCTTGCCGATTACCTGACTTTTCCCTTTCCGATCATTCTGCTAAGGTATCCGGGCAGTGCCGGGTTCCGTGTGGCGGACCCGCATTCGATAACGCTAACTGCTTGGAGGATGGGGAAAATGCTGGAACACAAGTTGACGGCTGCGCTGGGTCTCCTGGGGATCATCAGTTCGGTCAGCCTGGTTTTCGTCCACATCTAAGCCGGCTGCCTGCAGGCTGCGATGAAAAAGGGGATGGGCCGTGAGGTCCATCCCCTTTTTATATCCGATTGCCGGTTCGCTCTAGGGTGTGGGGCGATTATCCGGGTAGCTCCACGGATTGGCCTGCCCATGGTCGAAGAAGCTGCCCCAGTTGGTGCCGGGATTGGGCCCGCCGCCACCGACATAATTATAGGTACCCAGGCTTCCGTCCGGGCCTGAGCCGGGGGTCCAGGTGTAACGGCCGGCGGTGACCACCGAATTGTCGGCATCGGTCGCCATGTCGAACGATGCTGAGGAGGGCCCGCCTCCCGGGGGACGCACATCGGGCGGCAGATTTGCGCCCAGGTGCTCCACCGTATTGGTGACCACCGAAGGCGTCGAGCTGTCGCTGTACAGGTTGCCCGTCGAATCCATGCTGAATACGCTGCGGAACTCCGCATCCTCGATCGTGTTGCTGATCGAGGGTTTCTCGATATAACGGTCCTTGACGAAGTCCAGCGTCAGATCACCATCCACCAGCAGCTGCCGCATCTGCACCCGGTTGGGATTGGCGCTCATATTGCCGCTGATGGTGAAATCCGGGTCCAGCGGCCTGAAGGCGTTGCTGACCGTAGGATCGTTGTCCGAGCCGCGCCCCGCACTCGCGGAGAAGTCCGGACCCACATTGAAAGTGGCGGTGCCTTCATCACAGGATCCGGGTCCGCTGCAGGCGCCGCCGGTGTTGAAGAAGCCGAACGCGTTTATTCCGGCGCGGATATAGACCTCCTGTGCGAATCCCGAGTCCGGATCGCCGACGATCATGTGATAGTAGGGGACGCCGCCCTCCATCACCTTCTCGTACACGAATGGAGTCTGACCTTCGATGACGATCGTCTCGCCGACATTGATGTCATCATGGATGACCGCATCGGTGAGCGGTATCACGTTCCCCTCTTCATCCTCGAAGATGAAGGAGCGCGGGAAGGCCGGATTGGCGGTGTCGGCCTGCCAGTTGAGATTGAATTCGGCGTGGGCTCCGGGCACGAGAAGCAGGGGCATAGTGCCCATCAGGCCCGCGGCGAACCGCGTTCGCCACAGGCTTCGTCCCCTTCGCTTCATCGTCGATTCCATCATGACTTCACCCGGACTGCGATGCCTGAAATATAATACACTATCCGTCTTGCAACCAATTATCGGCCGCGCTGTCTGAATTCCAGATCTTCCCGTATGGGTCCGCCGTCTCTGCGCGTTCCTGGCCGATGCGCGGACCATCGATCACCAGCCACTGTCGATGCGGTGGGTTGAAGAAATATGATGTCCAGAACGAAGTTCCCGCGAGTCATTCTGGCGTTTGGTGCGCTCACCGTGCTCGGTGGTTGCCTCCAGGGCGTTGGTGACCTCGGCTCAGCGCGCGATGCCACACTGGATCGTCCGCGCGGCTCCGGCTTTCTGCGAGCGCCGATGGTCGTGGGTCTGCATGTCGAGTCCCGCGATGCGATCGGCGAAAGCGATGAGACGGGGCGGTTCATCTTCGAGATCGGTCAGCCGGTGGAATTTTCCATCGGGGGTGTCACCATCGGCGATCTGACGGCGGGCCGGGGCCTGGTCACTCCGCTCGACGTCGTCCGCAACGGCAACATCGCAAATCCGACCGTCCTCAACATCACCCGCTTTCTGATGATGCTCGACCGCAACGGTGATCCCTTCGATGGCGTCGAGATTTCCGAGGCCGTGCGAGAAGTCGCAGTCAACTGGCGGGACGTGGATTTCACACGCCCGGATCTGGAAGCCCAGCTCGTAGACATCATCAGCGATGCCGCCAGCGTGGACGGCACGCCCCATGAGCTTCCCGATACTGAGACGGCGCGGGCGCTGCTCGACGAGGCCATGACCTGTCTCTATGCCGGCGGCTTCCAGGGCAATCTCGCCCAGGGCGATAACGGGCGATATGCCTTCTATCTGGATCCCAATTCGCGCACGCTGACGGGATTCGTGCTCAGCAGTCTGCCGACGGAACCGCGCCTGCGAACCCTGAATGGCATCAACCAGCTCGACTTCACCCAGGCGCAGATCTCGCTGCTCGCCAGCGACCAGGCAGCGGTACAGTACACCATTCAGTTCAACGACCTGAACCGCGTCACCGGTACCTGGACCAGTCCACAGACGGTTGGACAGCCGGGCACCCTGGCTGGCGGCAGAATGACCCCCGCTGGGTTTGGCGCCCGCTTCCGCTTCCAGGGCAAATACGACGGGGATGACTCGGGTGTGTTCGTGCTCGACATCCCGCGCACTGGCAATACCGTACTCGGACGCATGTACAGCGTCACCAGCGATTTTGCCCTCACCTTGAACGGACGCCTGGAGAACGAACGTTTCCTCGTCATCACCGGCGAGGACGGCTCGACCAACTTCAACGGCGAGATCGACTGGGACGACCGCACGGTGAACGGAGACTGGTTCAATGAGTTCTCCAACGATGGCGCCGGGGTGCAGGGTGATTTCTCGGGTGCGGGCTGTCCGCTGATCTGAACGGCTGCCGATATGTACATCCGCCGCAGCATCGAAAGGCTTGATGAGCCAGGCACGGTCCCCTTGAAGATTTTCGCTCCGATGAAGCTCTGGTCTGAATATCCGCTCCGCATCCTGCTCTGCCTCGTGGCCGTGCTGTTCCTGTCTGCCTGCAGTGTCGGCGACGACAGTGATGCGGTGGGCGGGGATGGCAGCACCCGGCCGCCGCCCCCGGTTCCCGATCCAGTGCTGTCGGCGGTCGAATACGGCATCAAAAGCTTCACCCTGCGCTGGGCTCCCGTCATCGGCGCCGACACCTATCGCCTGTACGAAGACGCGGATGTGGACGGTGGTTTGGGCTTTGTCCAGATCGGTCTGGACATGGATGCCTCTACGCTGTCCTACACCCATGAGGTTTTCCTGCCGGAACGGCGTTACGCGGCATACATGCTCGAATCCTGCGAGGATAGGGAATGCACGCCGTCTCCGGCCCGCTTCGTCGGGTATGGCGAGGGCGAAATCGTGCTCTCGGGGGCCATAGGGTACTTCAAGGCGACCAATACCGAGGCAAATGATCGCTTCGGCGCGACGGTCGCGATTTCCGCCGACGGCAGCACTCTGGCGGTCGCCGCCCCCGATGAGCGTGGGGGCAAGCCGGTGGTCTGTGCGCCGGATGAGGATGACTGCCAGGAAGCCCAGGATGACAATTCGCTGGACCAAGCCGGCGCGGTCTATGTCTACGCGCGCACCGCGCAGGGTTGGGTGCCCCGGGCCTATATCAAGGCCCCGAATGCCGGCCGGCGTGATCGTTTCGGCTCCAGCCTGTCCCTGTCGGCGGATGGCAATGTGCTTGCGGTCGGCGCGCCCTTCGAGGAAAGCGATTTTGCCGGAGTCTGCGCCCCGGCTGAAGAAGCCTGTCGCGAGGCCATGGCGAGTAATGCACACGTATCCAATACGCTCACCGGCGGCGGTGCCGGCGCCGTCTACGTCTTTGAGCGCAGCGGCCAGTCATGGTCGGCCAGCTCTTATATCAAGTCATCGATCCCCAGTGCGAACGCCGCGTTTGGCGATGCGATCGCGCTGTCACGTGACGGTGACACATTGCTGATCGGCGGGCCGCGGACGGAGGCGCCGCCGACGGAAGATGGTCCAGGGCCGGCTCGTGGTGCGGTGCACATCTATGCGCGGAATGATGGTGGCTGGATCGAACGACAAATCGTTTATCCGCCGGTTATGCCGGATCCGCCGGGTCCGCCACAGCTGGAGTTGTTTGGAAGATCGCTTGCGCTCTCCGGTGATGGGCGGCGTTTCGTGGTTGGAGCGCAGCGCAGGGAGTTGAGAGTCAACAGTAATAACAGCCAGGAATCGGTGACGCAGGGCTGGGCATTCCTGTATGAGCGGAACGATGGTGATGGGGGGGGCTGGGGGAGGCGTGACTTCTTTGTCGGCGACAACGTGGGCGCCAATGAATTCAGCAACGACCGCTTCGGTGAGGCGCTCGCGCTTTCGGAAACCGGCGATGTCGTCGCCATCGGTGCGTCGGCGGACGGCAGCGATGCCACAGGAGTGTCCGATGACAAGCGTGGGAATCCCACCGGGGCTAGAAATAGCGGTGCGGTTCATCTCTACGCTCTCTCCGAGGAAGGGACATCATGGGTGCGCAGCGCTTACGTCAAGGCGTCGATCATCCCGGATACCGTCGTGACTTCCAACACCGGATTCCAGTTCGGTGCCGCGGTGGCGCTTTCCTCGGACGGGGCAGCGCTGGTGGTCGGTGCTCCGAACGAAGGCCGGAAAATGTCGGGCGTCGATGGTCTGTTGCCCAGCAGTGAATTCGACGACGTTGACACGATAGCCGGCAGTGGTGCTGCCTTTTATCTCCAACGTCAGCCTGCGGGCTGGCTACAGCTCCACATCAAGGCGCCGAATCCGCAGATCAGCGCGGCCTTTGGAAGCGCGCTTGCGCTGTCAGCGGATGGCCAGACGCTTGTCGTCGGCGCACCGCGTGAAGACAGTGCCGCCAAGGGAATAGGCGGAGACCAGTTCAATACGGATGTGGAGGCCGTTCCCGCAGCCGGGGCAGCTTACCTGTACTGAAAAAGTCCGTCTCGCGCCTTTCTGTCCGTGGTGCTCATACGCTAAACTGCGTAGTGGGAAGGACGGGGGATCCACGATATGCGCAGTATCTTCGCCGCCATGCTCGTCGCCGCGCTCGCGGCCTGCAGTACATCCCAGGTCCATCTGCGCCATGAGTCCAAAGTGGTCGGCTCGGCGGAGTATGAGGAAGACGTCTCCGCCTGCCGCATCTACGCCAATTCCGCCGCCCCCATGATCGTGACCTCGGGTCATGGGCCACAGCGCAACATCGACGACTGGACCCGCCATTTCTACAGCTGCATGCGTGACAAGGGCTGGGAGGCGGTCGATGATGCGGGCAAGTCGCTCGGGGCCGTGCCCCGCTCCAGTCTCCAACAGATCGACAGTCGCGATGCGCTGTTGAACGAATAGAAGGCCGGGAAGGAGATCGGGACCTCAGCGCTTGATCTGGCGCCGGTACCCCGGTCTCAGAACGTGAATGCGACTCCGGTCGACACCGTCACGTTGCTGTAATCCCCCAGCGATGAGCTCTGCAGTCCGATCGCGGTGGCCGAGTCCTCGGGCGAGAGGATGAAGCCGGTCGGCAGGTTGGATTCATTGAAGCGATAGCTCGCGTTCGCGAACAGGCGCAGCTGCGGAGACAGGAAATAGTTGGTGCCGATCGACAGGTTCTGGGTGAAGTTCTTGCGCTTGCGCGTGAACAAGGTCACCGAATCCGGGTTGGAGTAAAGCAGGTACGAAGTACTGTAGCCACCGTTGACACTCCATCCCGGACGCAGGAAGCGGATGATCTGCGCCGATACGCTGTGGCTGGTATAGGCGAAATCATCCCCCGGCTGGGACAGGTTCTTGTTCTCGGCATAGTTGTATCCCAGCGACCAGCGCCAGCCGATGCGGAATGACTGGTTGATCGTGCCGCCGACGGTGTAAGTGTCGGCGTCGAACAGCGGCGAGGTCTCGGACTCGAAGCGACTGGCGCTGACGCTCAGGTCCCAGAACCCGGACTTCTGCTGCCCGTCTCCGAGCCAGCTCAGGAATCGTGGCATGGTGAAGGCGCCCGATACGCTGGCGCTGGCGCCGCTCGTGGAGTTCAGCTTGAGTTCGCTGAGCAATGCCTCGCCTTCGCTATGGCTCAGGCTGAGCGACCAGTCCAGTCCCAGCCAGTAGGCGGAGACGAACGGGCTGACACCCAGGCTCAGTACATCGAACTCACTGCGATGATAGGTCTGGTAGCTGCCAGTAAGCCCGATGCCGAGATAGATCGGTTTGCGATGCAGCTTGCGGCGATAGGTCACGCCGGCGCCCAGCGATGAGCGGAACTCCTGGCGCGCATCGTCACGGCTGAGATTGAAGTTGCTGTCCCAGCCCGAGCTGTAGGTGAGGCTGTAGGAAAAGCCGTCGAGGCGCTTTGCCAGGGCATCGAGCCGCTCGCGCGCCATATCGCTCAGTTCGGCGGGAAGCTGGTGCTGCAGGGAGGAGCGATAGGCCGCGAGCGCATCCTCTTCGCGCCGGAGCTGTTCGTAGATGATGCCCAGGCTGAGAAACGCTGGGCCATGAGTCGGAACGATGCGAAGCACCTGCTCATAGGATGCCGCCGCGCCCTCCAGGTCGGCGTTCCCCTGGTGCACCAGAGCAAGGTAGAAGTGTGCGATGTAGCTGTCTGGATGCTGCTCTAGGAATGCCTGGAACAGTTCCTTGGCTTCCTCGCGCCGGTTATCGGCGAAGGCCTCACGGGCGGTGGCCAGATCGAGTTTTTCCTCGATACCGGGGCGTGCCGCATCGCCTTCGGGGGTCAGCTCCAGGGCTTGCTGGTAGGCGGCCATGGCTTCCTTGAAGGCGTTCTGCGAATCGTGCAGTTCGCCCAGCCGAATCCAGTTCTGGCGTTCCTCGGGGCGCAGGCGCGTCATGTTCTCATAGGCTTCGATCAGCTCGGTAGGCCGGTTCAGGGCCTGCGCCGTAGCGGCGAACCGGTTCCAGACATCGTAGTCATCGGGGTTCTCGCTTACCGCTGCGCGACGCTCCTGCAGCAGCGCGTCATGGACCTGCTGGCGCAGCTGCTGACCCGTGGGACCGGCGTAGGCCTGCTGCAGATAGCGCTGAGCGGTGGTTGCAATCGGGCCGCCGGCGCCCAGGATGCGTGCCTCCTCCAGCGAGCGGGCTCCCTCCAGCTGCCGATCGTCCTCCAGCAGCAGGGTGCCCAGGCGCAGATGCACATCCGCGCTGAGCGGATGCCGCTCGACGAGATCCCGGAGCACCGCTTCAGTCTGTTCGCGTTGCCCTAGTCCGTGATATGCCACAGCGAGATTGATGCCGGCGGCGATATCGTCCGGCAGCACTTCGCGCAGCGCCTCGAAGTAGTCGCGGGCGGCGGCGAAATCACGGGCTTCGATTGCCTGCAGGCCTTGCAGCACCAGCGCTCTGCCGCGCAGGCCTTCGATCATGTCGCTGTCGGGTGGAAGCAGGGCGATCAGGGCTTCGTACTGTGCGACAGCTTCGTCGACCTGGTTGCTGCGCTCGTAGATCTCGACCAGATACGAACGCAGCCGGATATCCTCGGGACGGCGCTCGATCAGCGCCTCCAGCAGATTTTGCGCGCCCTTTACGTCATTGTCGGCGATGTAGCCGCGCAGCACTTCGGTGAGCAGCTCATCCTGCGCAGGATAGTCTTCCACCAGCGCCACAAATTTTTCCCGGGCGCTTCCCGGGTTGGTGCGTGCTTCGATGCGGGCACTGAGCAGGCGAATGCGGTCATCAGCATCCCTGACCTCTGGCGCATCCGGCGGCGCGGAGGCGAGCACCATGCGGTACTCTCGCAGTGCGTCTTCCGGAGCGCCGAAGCGGTCATAGCCGCGGGCGAGTACGAGGCGGACGCGATAGTTGTCCGGTACCAGCGCTGCGCTGCGGGCCAGGCTGCGCAGACCGAGGTCGGCTTCGCCGAGCTGCAGCCTCAGATTGCCGATGAAGTACAAGGTTTCGGCGTGACTGGGATCAATGTTCTGCGCAGCCTCGGCAGCACGCAGGGCCCCTGGCAGATCTCCCCTCGCCATGCGGCCGCGAGCTTCATTGAGCAGGCTGGGAATGTCCTTGAGTCGCTCCAGCGCCGGGTCGTCGACGTCCACGGGAATCCCGGCGGGGCTGGTCGCCCCAGCCTGCCTTGTCAGGCGCTCGATATTTCTTTCGGCCTCCACCGCCTCGGATGAACCCGGTGGAGCGAGGGCGGCGACGCTGCGCAACTGGTGCAAGGCTTCCTGGGGCGTCGCGAAGCGCTCGTAGGCGCGCGCGAGTACCAGACGCAGCCGGAAATTGTCGGGCGTCAGCGCCAGACTCTGTTCCAGGGCGCGTATGCCTTGCTCTACGCGTCCGAGCTGCAGGTTGAGATTGCCGATGAAAAAGAGCGCTTCCGGGTTGTCGGGCTGCTTTTCCCGCGCCAGCTCGAAGGCTTCCAGCGCGCCTTCGGGATCGTTGTTCGCCATGCGATGGCGGCCGGCTGCGATCAGGGTTTCCAGATTCGTCTCTGGACCGAGTTCTACCCGCTCAGGGGCAGGGCCGATGGTTTCCACTTCGGGAAGCAGTGCTTCGAGCGCGCTGATATGCTGTCTTGCCTCTTCGGCTTCCGGAGCGCCCGCTGGGGCATCCTGGATGACGCGGCGGAACTCGCTCAGGGCCTGATCTATATTGCCCAGACGTTCCTGGGTTCTCGCCAGCAGCAGACGAACGCGATAGCGGTCCGGTTCCAGTTCGAGGCTGCGCGACAGTACCTCTGCGCCATCCTGTGGGCGGCCTGCCTGCACATAAAGGAATCCGGTGAAAAACAGAGCTTCGGCATTGTCCGGATCGCGCGCCATCGCTTCCTCGAAGATGCGCAACGCATTGGTGGCATCGCCCTGGGCGATGTAGCGACGGCCTTCAGCAATCAGTCCCGATACGTCCTCGTTGTCCTGCGCGCCCGCCGGCTCGCCAAGGCAGAGCATGCACAGCGCGAACAGCCCCGCGGCTCTCAGAGAGCGTCGGCTTCTTCGTGTTCTTTTGTCGATGGCTGCGGCCATTATCGCGTCGTCAGAAGTAGATCGTTGCCTTGATGGCGGTTTTCCAGCCGCTGAAATCGAGTTTCAGATCTTCGTATTCGCCGCCCGGGCGGTTCTTGAAATCCATCAGGCCGTCTGCGCCCGGCTGCCCCGGATAACGAATGATGATGTTGTCCGTGAACAGGAAGTCGGTCGTGAGCTGGGCTCTGGTCAGATCCATCTTGCGCAGGCCGAAGCCCCAGGCGGCTTCCACGCCCAGCGACATGTAGTCGGTAATGAACCATTCACCGCCCGCAGTGCCCTGCAGGAGCACGGCTCCGGTCGCCTGCGCCATGGTGACCGAGGTCTTGCGGAAGGTGCGCGCGTCGCCGCTGAGAAATACCGTGGTCAAGTCTTCTCGGTAATCGAGATCGTACATCTGGTGCAGGGTGCCGGCGAGGTATATCCGGTACTTGCCCGGTACCTGGATCAGTTCATGGCGCCAGCCCAGATAGAATTCGGTGAATGACAGGTTGGCTTTGCGCTGGGCTGAAATGTTTTCCAGTGCGCCCTGAATCGGCAGCGTGGTCACTCCCGAGATGGAAGCGCTCGATTGCCAGGTACCGACGCCAAACAGCAGCTGGTTACGCTCGTTGAAGCGCCATTTGATCTCCAGTCCTGCCATGGGCGAGGCCTGCAGCTCGGGCAATGGCATCTCCAGGACAAAGGTTCCTTCCTGATTCGCGGTTTCCGGATCGACGAACTGCGCGGTGCCTTCGAATGGCGCCTTGAAAAGCCCCTTGTTCAGACCCTTCAGCGATGGCTGATACAGCCCCACGAACGGCGATATTCCCCACTTCGGTTCATCATCCTGCTGGGCATGGGCCGCCGGTCCCGCCAGCCATGACAGCATGGCGAGCAGCGCGGCGGCGATCGCGGCGATCGCGGCGCTCGGGCGCATCAGACAGCGCCTCCGGTTTGCGCGAACATCGCGCGCGGGCTCATTCCCGCGCGAGCCGCGGTCCATCTCTGTCCGGCGCGAATCCGCGCTTCAGAACATGTATTTGGCTTCGAAGTAGACGCGGTCATTGTCATGGAAGTTGCCGACGAACTGCGAGCGCTGATCGCGCACCGTGGGCTGACCCACCTGGTTGCTCAGCACACCGAATTGTGACTTGGCTCCGGAAAAGAAATCGCCCCCGACCGCGACATGGAAGCGGTCGCTGAGGCGGAAGGTCCACTGTGGATTGATGTAGGTTTCGCGCAGGGTGGTGAACCGGATGGCGAGCAGCTCGAACAGGATCGAGCTCTGCGGAAACTCCTTGCGGATAAACAGGTTGATGCTGTTGTCATAGCGCTCCTGGGTCATCCCCACGTCATAGTCGAGGATGATCCATTGGGTGAAGCCGGGGGCGATGTCATAGCCGGCCCAGTTGAACTCGATGCCAAGACCCCAGCGCACGTGATCGCTCTTTACTTCACCGAGACTGTCCAGGAATCCGTCGCCGTCGCGATCGACATCGATGATGGCGAAGTACTTGCCGGTGACGTACGCCGCCTCACCCTTGACGATGAAGTTCCGCACCTGCCGGCTGAAGGTGCCGCCGTACATCGTCATTCGCGTGTACGTGGGCATGAACTCCGGCTCCTGCGACTGGTTGATCAGTGAGCGACGGAAAATGACCGGAAAGTCGTCCCAGGTATGGAAGTAGCTGAGCGTGAGATCGGTATTCCAGACGTAGGTGCTGTAACGGAATCCGATCTCGGAGTTTTCCAGCTTCCACGATTCCGGTTCGGTGGTTCCGGGTACCCGCTGCAGCAGCTCCCATTCCGAACCCGGGGGCGCCGGTTTGTGGAAAGTCAGGTCGGGGATCCACAGCAGCTCATAGGTGTTGTTGCCCTGGTAGTACTGGGCTCTGACCGACCACAGCGGGATGCGGTAATCCATGAGATCGGGGAGGATCAGTTCACGAAAATCCTGCGGATTGATTTCGTCCACGATACGGACGCCTTCCAGGACGCCCCATACGACGAACTGGCGTCCGACGCGGATGTCGAGATTGTCGAACAGGAAGTCCAGGTAGAACTCGCGCAGATCCACACCCACCGAGTCGCGCTCCTTGCCCAGATTGAACAGGAAGGCCAGCGGTTCATCTGAGTTGCGTTCGAAGCGCGCAGCGATGGTGTCGTAGTCGAACAGGTCGTACGCGGCGTCGTACCAGGCCCAGCCGCTGAAATTGCCCTTGATGCGGGGACTGAAATCGTAGACGCCGTTCAGATACGCGACGTTGCGAATCTTGGTGATGGTGCGGGGTTCGCGGGTGCGGTAGGCGGTTTCGTTCTTGAAGTAGCCGCTCCAGTGCCAGCGGCTGGGTTCCTGTGCCGGCAGGAAGCCCAGCGGTTCCTGTGGCGCGGCGTCCGGGAACAGCGGTTCGAACTCGCCTTCCCGGCCCGGAAGCATGCCGCCCGGCTGGCTCCAGGCATGCTGCGGCCAGACAACGGAGGCGCTGATGAGCAGCGCCAGGAGCGGCAACACATTCCGGGTCGGCAAGTTTTCCCCTCTAGCAAATGCAGGTTCACCAGGCCATCACCGGGATGGCCCAATGTGCCGCTTCCGTAACCACCGTTTGTGCTCGAGGCTATCGACCGCCACGGCTAAGATTGCGTTCGGAGAAAATATCGTCCGTGAGACCGGTATTTACCTGCGCGTCAGCGACCTCGAAGATCGAAGTGTGGTTGGTCTGTACATTCTGTACCGTGACCGCCTTCCACAGCCAGGCGGAATCGATGCGCTGCCATTCGATGGACTGCTGCTTCAGCAGATCACCCTTGCGATCGTAGTAGTCGATCTGTCGCTTGTGGCAGCCGTCCCAATCCTGGCCAACGACGTACCAGGAGACGACATGGCTGTAGAGCTGGAGCGTTCCGGGGCGCGGCACGCTCTTGATCGCAATGATGTTCACCCCGTCCTGCTGCTCCGCCTTGACCAGGGAGTGCTCGTCCTCATCGATGCCGCGGGGGCTGATGTCGGCGTAAGTCAGGTCCGAGCCGAGGAAGCTGTCACCGGGATCGCGCACCGAGACCCGGCGGGTTTTCTTGAGCGCCGGCAGGTAGATCCATTGTTCGGCGTTCTTGCCGGTATAGCCCCAGCGCATGAAGCCCGAGCCCTGGGCGTCGGGCGGGAACTCGGTGAACAGCACCATCTTCTCGGCGATGTCGTCCTTGCCCTTGTAGTCCTTCCAGTAGCGGCGATAAACGTGGACCTTCTCGCTGCCGTCCTGGCTGCGCAGCTTGATCGTCAGGCGGGTCTGCTGGTCCTCGCCCGGGTAGCGCGCATCGCAGCGCTCGACGATGTCGCGGGCGGTGAGTCCTGCATCCTGCCCCAGGGCTGTCGTCGCTGCCAATCCGGCCGATAAACCAACTATCAAGAGTACGCCTGCTTTACGCATCAATGTGTCTCCTTGAGCGAAAGGACATTTGCGACCAGTCGCCGACATTTACGGTTCGGTTCAGCCATGCCCGTTCAGAGTGCGGGAGGTGGGTGGCGGATGCAGCTAAAGGATCTGTGAAATTCGCCGAAAAGTATAGCAAAGGGATCGCGGGCGCATCCAGCGAGGCTGGCCCGCGCAATAAGGACACGGCCTCGGCTGATCCCGCTAGCGCCGTGATTAGCCCTGATCACATCGGATCCAGGAGAGAGAGCGACTACTATGAGAAATTCGATAATCCGTAACCTGATGTTCGGCTCGGCAGCCCTGCTGGGCGCTGGGGCCGCGCTGGCGGCGCCCCCGACTGGATTCGGCGGCTATGGCAATTTCACCGTGGGTGCGGCGGATCTGAGCTCCAACGGTGGCATCAATTTCGACTACGGCGGCGGCGCGACTTGCCCAGCC
>CAZOOF010000045.1:0-18119 GCA_964581365.1 uncultured Chromatiales bacterium | reverse complement strand
CTGCACAACAATCATCACACCTTCGCATCGTCGGCGCGGCTGTCATCCAAGTGGTGGGAATTCGACATCGGCTGGCTCTACATCCGCCTGATGCAGGCCGTCGGTCTGGCGAAGGTGCGCAAGGTGGCGCCACGGCCGGTTCGCGATCCTTACAAGTCCAGCGTGGACATGGATACGGTGGTCGCCATCATCAGCAACCGTTTCCAGATCATGGCCCACTACGGGCGGGATGTGCTGACCCGCGTCTACCGCGATGAGATGCGCAAGCGCGATGACCGTCCGCCGCGTCGCGCCCGCCGCCTGCTGCTGCGCGACGAATCGCTCATCGACGAGCGCGATCGCATGCAGATCGATTCGATTCTGAGCTCCAGTCCGCATCTGCAGACCGTGTACCGTTTCAAGCAGGCCCTGCACGATCTGTGGTCGCGCTCCACCTCGTCGAACGAGCATCTGCTGCAGTCGCTGCAGGACTGGTGTCATCAGGCTGAAGCTTCGGGTATCAAGGCGCTGCAGGATTTCGCCCGCAGTCTGCGCAGCTACTCGCTGAAGACATCCGCGATGGCATGATGCCCAGAACAGGGCCGGCGCGGTGACCCTGACGCCAGCTTCGGCTGAAAACAAAAAGGGACCCGAAAGGGTCCCTTTTTTTCTCTGCAAGCAGCCCGGCTTATTTCAGTTTGGCTTCCTTGTAGATGACATGCTTGCGCACCACCGGATCGTACTTCTTGATCTCCATCTTCTCCGGCATGGTGCGCTTGTTCTTGGTCGTGGTGTAGAAATGACCGGTGCCGGCCGTGGAGAGCAGCTTGATCTTATCGCGCATGATCTGTCCTCCTAGACCTTGATGCCGCGTGCCCGTACGTCGGCAAGCACGGCCTCGATGCCACGCTTGTCGATGATGCGCTGACCGTGGGAGCTGACGCGCAGCTTCACCCAGCGATTCTCGTCGGCCACCCAGAAGCGGCGAACCTGCAGATTCGGCAGGAAGCGGCGCCGCGTCTTGTTGTTGGCGTGGGACACATTGTTACCGGTCATGGGCTTCTTGCCGGTGACATCACATACTCGGGACATGACAGTTCCGCCGCTGATTGAATTTTGAAACCGCACTTTATACCAGATTTCCGTCCGGGAGAAAAGCGGGGCCCACAATCGGCGTGGCCGGGCGCAGCGCCTGAACCGGATCCCGTTCGCTGGCCCCGTCGTCCCGGCTGCGGGCCGGCACCGCCGGTCCGGGTATCCTGGGCATGGCGCTCAGTAAGCGGGCGGGTCAGCGAAAGGGTTTGAAGTTTATCGTTTTTATGGTTCACGAACGGCATTCCGTCGCCGCTTACATCATGCCCAGCTCCGCCAGGGATGTCGCCGCACCGTCGCCGACGATCAGGTGGTCGAGAACGCGCACATCCACCAGGGCAAGAGAGTCGCGCAGTCGCCCGGTCAGGCGAATGTCCGCCTGGCTGGGCTCGGAAACACCGGATGGATGATTGTGCGCGAGGATGACCGCCGCCGCGTTGTGTGCCAGCGCCAGCTTGACGATCTCCCGCGGGTGTACGCTCGCTCCGTCTATGGTGCCGCGAAACACTTCCTCGAAAGCGATCACCCGGTGCCGGGTATCGAGGAACAGACAGGCGAACACTTCATGATCGCGGCCGCGCAGCTGAGCACTGAGGTAGTTGCGAGTATCGGCGGGGTTGCGGAGCGCATCGCCCCGGCGCAGGTTTTCATGCAGATAGCGACGTACCATTTCGAGCACCGCCTGCAGCTGCGCGTACTTGGCCGGCCCCAGTCCCGGCGTATCGCAGAATCGTCGCTGATGGGCCTCGAACAGGGCGCGCAGGCTGCCGTAGCGGGACAGCAGATCCCGCGCCAGGTCCACTGCGTTCATTCCCGGCAGTCCGGTGCGCAGGAAGATCGCCAGCAGTTCGGCGTCCGACAGGCTGGCGGCTCCCCGCTGCAGCAGCTTTTCGCGCGGTCTCTCCCCTGATGGCCAGCGTGAGATCGACATGGTGACGCTCCTTGTCCAGGCGCTCCGGCCTGTCATCGTCCTTGTGGTAATCTTATGGCCCGGCCGCTCGATCGATTTGCGATCGCAGCGTGCCCAGGCGCTGCAAAGCCCGCTCACCCGACAGCCTAGAACAGCCCGATGCCCCTGGCAAACAGACGGATTCTCCTTGGCGTTACAGGAAGTGTCGCAGCCTACAAGGCTGCAGAGCTGATACGCCTCCTGCGCGGGGAGGGCGCCGAGATCGATGTGGTGCTGACTCGCGGCGGCGCCGCCTTCATCACACCGCTCACCCTGCAGGCTCTTGCCGGCCGCGCAGTGCATGCCAGCCATCTCGATCCGGCGACCGAGTCGGCGATGGGACACATCGAACTGGCGCGGCGCGCCGAACTCGTGCTGATTGCGCCCGCGTCCGCCAATGCGATCGCCCGGCTGGCCGCGGGGCTGGCCGATGATCTGCTGACCACCATTTGCCTCGCCACCGCCGCGCCGCTTGCCATCGCTCCGGCGATGAACCGGCAGATGTGGGAGCATCCCGCCACTCGGGATAACATCGAGCGCCTGCGCCGGCGGGGTGTCCTGGTTCTGGGGCCGGGCGCAGGCGAGCAGGCCTGCGGCGAGGTCGGTCCGGGGCGCATGCTCGAACCCGCGGCCATCGTTGCCGAGCTTGCGCGGCTGTTCGCTCCCCGGCTGCTCGAAAGCCGCCGGGTGCTCATCACTGCGGGCCCGACCGTGGAGCCTGTCGATCCGGTCCGTTTCATTTCCAACCGCAGCTCCGGGCGAATGGGATATGCGCTGGCTCGCGCGGCCGCCGCTCAGGGGGCGCGCGTGACTCTGGTCAGCGGACCGGTAAACCTCACTGCGCCGCCCGGAGTCGAGCGCGTGACGGTGCAGACTGCTGCCGAGATGGCCGAAGCCGTGCAGGCGCGGATCACCGGCTGCGATATCTTCATTGCGGCGGCGGCGGTGGCGGACTATCGTCCCGCGGTGACGGCCCCCGAAAAGCTGAAGAAGACCGCCGCCAGCCTCTCGCTCGAACTCGAACGCACGCCGGACATTCTCGCGGGGGTGGCGGATCTGGCTGAGCGTCCGTTTACCGTCGGCTTTGCGGCCGAGACTTCGGATCTGGAAGCTCACGCGCTGGCCAAGCTGCGTGCCAAGCGCCTGGACATGATCGCCGCCAATCAGGTGGGGTTGCCCGACCGCGGCTTCGATGCGGCAGACAACGCACTGCTCGTCCTGTGCCCGGACGGTGAGCGGCGCAGCCTGCCGCTGGCGTCCAAGGATCGCATCGCCGACCAGCTTATTACATTCATTGCCGAGAGATACGATGCAAAGAATTCAAGTTAAGGTGCTGGATGTGCGCCTGGGAACCGAATTTCCACTGCCCGATTACGCGACGTCCGGATCCGCGGGGCTTGATCTGCGGGCCTGCATCGACGCGCCGCTTACGATTGCCCCCGGGGAGACGAAGCTGATCCCGACCGGCATGGCGATCCATATGGGTGACTCCGGCCTGGCGGCCGTCATCCTGCCGCGCTCCGGGCTCGGTCATAAGCACGGTATCGTGCTCGGCAATCTGGTCGGCCTCATCGATTCAGATTACCAAGGCCAGATCATGGTTTCGTGCTGGAACCGTGGCAGCGAGGCGTTCACCATCGCGGTCGGTGAGCGCATCGCGCAGATGGTATTCGTTCCGGTCGTGCGCGCCGCCTTTGAACTGGTGGATTCGTTCGAGGAAAGCGAGCGCGGCGCGGGCGGCTTCGGCCACTCCGGTCGCCACTGACCCGAAATTCAACACAGGTAGCTGCAATGCGACCGAAGAATTTTTCCCCCCTCATATTCAAGGCATACGACATCCGCGGTGTGGTCGGAGAGACCCTGACTGACGACATCGTGCGTGATATCGGCCGGGCCATCGGCAGCGAAGCACAGGCCGCCGGCGAGCGGGTGATCGCGGTCGGCCGCGACGGACGGCTGTCGGGCGCCGGTTTCGCCGCCGCCCTGGGCGAGGGCATTCGGAGCACCGGCGTCGATGTGATCGACATCGGTATGGCGCCAACCCCGCTGCTCTACTACGCCGCCCGGCAATACGCCGGTGGCTCCGGTGTCATGGTCACCGGCAGCCACAATCCGCCGCAGTACAACGGATTCAAGATCATGATCGGCGGCGCCACTTTGGCCGGCGATGCCATCCAGCGTATTCGTGAACGCGTCGAGAAGCAGGATTTCACCGTCGCCGACCGTCCGGGCTCGAGTTCTTCGCTCAGCCCGGCCGCGGAATACATCGAGCGGATCGCTGCCGATGTTCGGCTGGCGCGGCCTCTGCGCGTGGTGATCGACTGCGGGAACGGAGTCGCCGGAGCGGTGGCGCCCGGCCTGCTGCGCGCGCTCGGTTGCGATCCGGTGGAACTCTACTGCGAAGTCGATGGCCATTTCCCCAATCATCATCCCGATCCCAGTCAGCCCGAGAATCTGGAGGATCTCATTGCCGCCGTCGCGCATCACCGCGCCGACCTCGGGCTGGCTTTCGATGGCGATGGCGATCGCCTCGGGGTGATCGACGGCGAGGGCAGAGTGGTGTGGCCCGACCGGCAGATGATGCTTTACGCTGCCGATGTGCTTTCGCGTCGACCGGGCGCGCCCATCATCTTCGACGTCAAGTGCTCGCGCAATCTGGAGCGCGCGATCCGCGAGAACGGCGGCGAGCCGGTGATGTCGCGTACCGGGCATTCGCTGATCAAGGCGAGGATGAAGGAGCTCGATGCGCCCCTTGCCGGCGAGATGAGCGGGCACATCTTCTTCGCCGAGCGCTGGTTCGGCTTCGACGACGCGCTCTATACCGCCGCCCGGCTGCTCGAGATCCTGGCGCGTGATACGCGCTCGCCGACCGCGGTGTTCGCGGCGCTGCCCGATGCCGTGTCCACGCCGGAACTGCGCATCGACTTCCCGCGCGAGGGCGATAATCATCGCTTCATGGCTCGTTTCCTCGAGAACCCGGGCTTCGAGGACGCCCGCGTCATCACCATCGATGGTCTGCGCGCGGAGTTCGCCGATGGCTGGGGCCTGGTGCGGGCCTCCAACACTACGCCCTCTCTGATTCTGCGCTTCGAAGCCGACGACTCCAGCGCCCTGAACCGCATCCAGCAGGCGTTTGCCAGCGCGCTGCGGACCGTGGATCCGGACGTGTCGTTGCCGTTCTGAAGCGCGTTATACTGTGTTCCGCGCGGCTGCGCCTCCGGTCGGCCGCGCCTCATGTTCCATTCCCAACGGACTGCAACGATGACGCTCGACAAACCCTCGGCCATGGACATCGCCCGCGTGCTCACCGAGGCGCTTCCCTACATCCACCGCTTCGCCGGCAAAACCGTGGTCATCAAATACGGCGGCAACGCCATGACCGAAGAGGCGCTGAAGAGCAGCTTCGCGCGCGACATCGTGCTGATGAAAGCGGTCGGCATGAATCCTGTGGTCGTGCATGGCGGCGGGCCGCAGATCGGCCGCGTGCTGGAGCGCATCGGCAAGCAGAGCGAGTTCATCGACGGCATCCGGGTGACCGACAGCGAGACCATGGATGTGGTCGAGATGGTGCTGGGCGGACTGGTCAACAAGGAGATCGTCACGCTCATCAACCGTCACGGCGGACAGGCGATGGGGCTGACCGGCAAGGACGGCCCGCTGATCAAGGCGCGCAAGCTGACCTTCACCCGTCAGGCGCCGGAGATGAACGTTCCTGAAATCATCGATGTCGGGCACGTCGGCGAGGTGGAGAGTGTGAACGCGGCCGTCATCGACATGCTGGTGCGCGGCAACTTCATCCCCGTGATCGCGCCGATCGGTGTCGGCGCGGATGGTCAGTCGTACAACATCAACGCCGATCTGGTCGCCGGCAAGGTTGCCGAGGTGCTCGGCGCCGAGAAGCTCGTCCTGCTGACCAATACGCCGGGAGTGCTCGATCGGGAAAACGCCCTGATCCCGCGCCTGACGGTAGCCGACGTCGATCGTCTGATCGCCGAGGGCGTGATTTATGGCGGCATGCTGCCGAAGATCCGCTGCGCGCTGTCGGCGGTGCAGGGCGGCGTGCGCAGCGCGCACATCATCGATGGCCGCGTCCAGCATGCGGTGCTGCTGGAAATCTTCACCGATGAGGGTGTCGGGACCCTGATCCGGCGCTGACAGGCGCCGGAGCGGCGCCGGCTCTCCCGCATGCACGAGGTCGTGCGACCAGGACCGTGATGGCGGATGTCTGGACACAGCTGGCGCTGTTCTTCGTTGCTCTGCTGGCGAATATGCTGTCCGCACTGTCCGGTGGCGGAGCAGGCCTGCTGCAGCTTCCCGCGCTGATCTTTTTCGGCCTGCCTTTCGGCATTGCGCTGGCGACGCATAAGGTCGCCAGCGTGGCGCTGGGTCTGGGCGCTACCATGCGCTATCTGCGCGCCGATGTGCTGGAACGTTCCCGCGCGCTGTTCATCCTTGCTTGCGGACTGCCCGGGGTATGGATCGGCGCTCAAATCATTCTGCACGTGCCGGACCGGGCGGCCGAGTTCACGCTCGGCGTGCTGACCATCGCCCTCGGCGTCTACTCCTGGTTTCGGCCCGAGTTGGGGCAGACGGCACGGGCGATCGACAGTGACTGGCGCAGGCTCACCATCGGCGGCCTGGTGCTGTTCCTGATCGGCGTGGTGAACGGCTCACTGACTTCCGGCAGCGGCCTGTTCGTTACGCTGTGGCTGGTGCGCTGGTTCGGACTGGACTACAAGCGGGCGGTGGCCTATACGCTGATCCTCGTCGGCGTGTTCTGGAACGGCACCGGCGCGGTCACGCTCGGGCTCCAGGCTCCGATTGCCTGGGCCTGGCTCCCGGCGCTGCTGCTCGGATCGCTGATTGGCGGCTACCTGGGTGCGCATCTCGCCATTGCGCGCGGCAACCGCCTCATCAAGCGCTGTTTCGAAATCGTCACCATCCTGGTCGGACTCAAGCTCCTGTTCTGAAGCGGCGCTGCATGAACAGATAATACAGCGCGGGTACCACGACCATGTTGAGAGCGGTCGCGCTGATCAGGCCGCCGAGAATCACCCAGGCCATCGGTGCCTGAATCTCGGTGCCCGGATCGCCGAGGCCCATGGCGAGGGGAATCAGGGCCAGGCCGGCGGTGAGCGCTGTCATCAGGATCGGTGTCAGGCGTTCGAGCGAACCGTGCACGATCACCGCGATAGTATCCAGTCCCTCTTCATGCAACTTTTGGTAACGGCTGATCAGCAGCAGACCGTTGCGCACGGCGATCCCGAACAGCGTGATGAAGCCGACCAGCGCGGCGATGGTCAGCGTGCCCCCCATGCCAATTACAGCGAGCACGCCGCCGATCAGCGCCAGCGGAATGTTGACCATCACCAGCAGCGCCAGCGGCAGGGATTCAAGCGCCAGCCACAGGAGCAGGAGAATGCCGATGATGGCACCGGCGCCGACCAGCAGCAGGGTACGGCTGGCTTCTGCCTCGGCCTCGAACTGGCCGCCGAACTCGACACGATATCCGGGCGGCAGCGCGACCTGCGTTGCGATTGCATCGCGAGCGGCGTTGGCGGCGCTGCGCAGGTCACGCCCCGCGACGTTGGCGCTGATTGCAAGCCGCCGCTCACCGTTTTCACGCTGAATCATCCCCGCTCCGCGCACCTGCTCCTGAATGATGAGCTCGCGGAGTGATACCAGGTGTCCGCTCGGTGCCAGTATGGTGAGTCCCCCCAGGCGCTCGATATCCTTGCGGTCTTCCTCAGGCAGGCGGACCACGAGATCGAAGCGGCGGTTTCCCTCCAGCACGTCGGAAACCACAGCTCCGCGCCAGGCGGTTTCCACTCGCTTGGCCAGCATGCCCGCGCTGATTCCGTAGCGTGCCAGCGCTTCACGGTCAGGGCGCAGACGCCATTGCGGCGCCTCCGCGTGAGGTTCGGCGGCAACATCGACCAGCCCCTCGACCTCCTGCAAAGCGTGCTCGATTTCCTCGCCGAGGCGGCGCAGTTCCGCCAGCGAGGGACCGAAGACCTTGATCGCGAGATTGGCGCGCACCCCGGTCAGCATGTGGTCGATGCGATGGGAAATCGGTTGGCCGATGTTGAAGGCGATCCCGGGATGCTGCTCGAGCAGTTGGCGCAGTTCAGCGAGGAACGCAGCCTTGCCCTGTGGCAGTGGCCCGAGCCGGACATCGATTTCGCTCACATGAGGAGGCTGGGTGTGCTCGGCTCTTTCGGCGCGGCCGGTCCGCCGTCCCGCTGCCAGCACTTCGGGCAGCGTCATCAGATCCAGCTCCACCGCCCGGGCGAGTCGCGCGGACTCGCTGAGCGATGTGCCTGCGGGAACCGCCATCTCGATGGTCAGACTGCCTTCGTTGAACTCGGGCAGAAAGGATCGGCCGAGCTGCGTGATCGTCGCCAGGGTGAGCAGGAGCAGTATCACCGATGCGATGATGATCCACTTCGCATGCGCCAGGCTCCACTCCAGCAGCGGGCGGTATGCCGCGCGTAGCACCTGCACCGGTTTTGCCTGTGCGGGTTCGTTCGCGGCGCGGCTGCGCGCGAGCAGCGTCTGCGAGAGGGCGGGCGTGACGGTGAGAGCAACCAGTAGCGAGGCCGCCACCGCGATCAGATAAGCGATGCCGAGCGGCTGCAGCAAGCGGCCTTCGATACCACCGAGGAAGAACAGCGGCAGAAAGACCAGCATGATGATCAGGGTGGAGATGAAAACGGGGTGGCGCACCTCCGAGCTAGCCCTGGCCACCACTTCGCGCGCGGGCAGGGGGGCAGCGCAGGCGCTGTTCTCCTTCAGCCGGCGATAGATGTTCTCCACGAAGATGATCGCATCATCGACCAGAGCGCCGACCGCGATGGTCATTCCGCCCAGCGTCATGGTGTTGATGCCGATGCCCAGGGCGGTCAGGCCGAGCAAGGCTGCCGCCAGCGAGATCGGGATTGCCAACAGGGAGATGAGCGTGGTGCGTACATTGAGCAGGAAGACGAACAGCACCACGATGACGAAGATCGCGCCATCGCGGAGCGCCTTGCCGACATTGTCCACTGCCAGCCGGATGAAATCGGCCTGCCGGAACAGATCGGGCACCAGTTCCACGCCCGGGGGCAGCCGGCTTCCGATCTCCGCGAGGCGTGCCTCGATATCGCGCGTGAGCGTCAGCGTGTCGGCATGCGGTTGCTTGGCGATGGCAAGGATTACGCCCCGTTCGCCGTTGACGCCGCCATCGCCCACCGGCAGCGCGGCTCCCATGGTGACCGTCGCCAGGTGGCGTACCAGGATGGGAACACCGTCGCGCATGGTTACCGGAGCCTCGCGGATCTCCTCGAGCCGTTCGGCGCGACCGAGAAAGCGGATCAGATAGTCACGCCCGCCGTACTCGACCAGACCGCCGCTCGCATTGCGGTTGGCAGCCGCTACCGCGGCCTGAACCTCAGCAAGGTCGACGCCGAGCGTCCGCAGCCGTTCCGGCTGGACCAGCACCTGATATTGGCGCACCTCCCCGCCCAGACTCATGACCTGGGCGATGCCGGGCAGGCCGAGCATCTGCGGCGCGATGACCCAGTCCGCGATCTCCCGCGCATCCATGGGGGTTGCCGGTGGCGTGGCGCGTACGCCGACGAACATGATCTCGCCCATGATGGAGCTGATCGGGCCGAGCTGAGGCGGCGGCACGCCCTCGGGCAGCACACCGATCTGGCCCAGCCGTTCGGTGACCGCCTGGCGCGCGATGTAGATGTCGCGCCCCCACTCGAACTCCACCCAGACCAGGCCGAAACCCGGTACCGACTGGGAACGTATCCGGCGCACGCCATCGGCGCCCGAAACCGCGGCTTCGATGAGCGCGGTGACCTGGCGTTCCACTTCTTCGGCGGCGAGACCGGGAGCTTCCGCCATTACGGTCACGGTGGGGGCGGTGAGATCCGGAAAGACGTCCACGGGCGCGGATTTCGTGCTCCAGGCTCCCCAGGCGAGCACCAGGAGCGCAAGCGCGAAGACGGCGATGCGATTGTCGAGGGACCAGCCGATCAGGCGTTCGAGCATGGCGGGCGCTCCTAGTGCGAGTGGCCGTGATCGGCTTCCACGGGGCCGCGTCCGGCGAGCAGCACGGTATAGGCTCCCGTGGTGACCACGCGTTCACCAACGCTCAAGCCATCGAGCACGGCGACGCGTCCGGCCGCGCGCACACCCGGCCGGATCTGTCGACGCTCGAACTCCTCGCCGCCATGCTGGACCATCACTACGGCGACACCGTCGTCGTCGATGACCGCAGTCTCCGGCACCACGGGCATGATCTGCGGCGCTTCGATCGCGAGACTGGCGATCAGCGGCAGTCCGGGTATCCAGCTCCCATCGTTCGGGACTTCGTAGAGCAGGGCGAATATGCCGCCGTCTCCCGGTTCGCGGCTGCGATGGCTCAGGCGCTGCGCTGGCTGCTCCCAGTGACGGCTGCCGGGTCGGCGCAGCCGCAGATCCTGCGGATCGCGGATGGCGGCGAGATCGCTGGCCAGCAATTGCAGGCGAATTCCCACCTGGCCATCATCGATGATCGTGGCAATGCGGGCGCCGCTTTCGACCAGCTGTCCAGGCGCCAGCGCGCTTTCCGTCACCACGCCATCGAACGGGGCGCGCAGCGTTAGTGGCGTGGCGCCAGGCTGTCCCTGCAGGGCCGCGAGCTGTTCGCGCAGGCTCTTCTCCGCGCTGCGCGCCGTCGTTGCTTCGGCCTCGGCCTCGATGAGCCGGCGCTCGGAGACGATGCCTTCGCTGGCCAGCTGCCGGATCCGTTCGAGCGCCGCTTCGGCCACCGCCAACCGCGCTTTTGCCGCATCGGCGTCACTGGCGAGTCGCGCCATGTCTTCCGTACCCGCAAAAGGCAGGATCGTCGCTAGCACCTCTCCACGCCTCACTCGCTGTCCCGGTATGGGCCAGGCATGCCCCTCGGCGGCCTGCAGCCGACCCCGGGCCGGGGCGTTCAGCTCGATGCGCTGTCCAGGCATCGCTTCGACGACCGCGGGTACGGTGATGCGTGCCGCCACCGGTTCCTCGACCACGGCTTCGGTAGCGAAAGGAATCAGCCGCTGCCGTGCTTTGGCGTAGATGATGTCGTCGTCATGGTGTTCATGCTCCGCATCTTCGGTACGGGCATGGAAACTCAGCGGGACTTCCGCCTGGTGCGTCCGCAGCGGGTGTTCCAGGCTCAGCCGCAGCCGGTGCTCGCCGCTCGAGGCGGGCGGCAGCCCGAGCAGAAATATGCCGCCGTCCAGCGGACCTTCGATGCTGGCATCCTGTGCGCGCTCGTCATCGATGTGCAGCTGGGCGCGCAGGAGGCCACTTTCGACCGGGCGGTATCCGTCGAGCAGGGTGATAAACGCGGTGAGCAGGGATCGCTCGCCGGCGATCAGCGGTGTATGAGGGATAAAGACTTCGATGCCATCCTGCCACACGGTGACTCGCTGTTCGTGTTCTTCTTCATGATCTTCGTGCGCTTGCACTCCGGCGGCCATCAGCGTGAGGGCGACTGCGAGCGCCAGCGTCTTCAGTGGGTTCGAGCTCAGGTTCATGGCGCCTGCTCCTCGCGGTCATGGAGAGTCGGATTGGAATCAAATGAAGCGATCGACAGTCCGGCAGCGTGCAGGACTTCGGTCAGCGTGATCCAGGCTTCGGCGCGCAGCTCCTGCTCGCGCGTCTCCGCGGTGATCAGGGTCTCCCTGGCCTCGATCAGCGTGACGAGATCGATTTCGCCCAGACGGAAACCGCGCTCGGTGAGCGCGTACAGCTCACGCGCCGGTTCGAGCACCGCGCGTTCGTGGTTGCGGCTCTGCTCGATGATATGGAGCAAATGCTCGTGGGAGGCGTGCAGGGTTAGCGTGAGCTGGCGCTGGGTTGCCAGTCCATCCTGCTTTTCCCCCAGGGCCTGCGCAGCCAGCTCTCCGCGTCGTCCCTGGCGTCGATCCCAGAGCGGGAGCTCGATGTTGAGCGCGCCGCCATTGACCGTCTTCTCGCGCCCGGCGAAAACGTCGCGTTCACGATACAGCGTCAGACTCAAGCCTGGCCGGGCTTCGGTCCGCGCCAGTTGGATGCCGGCCTCGTGCACGGCCGATCTGGCATGGCTGGTGAGAATGCGCGGATGATTGTTCAAGGCGGTTTCCAGGCGGCTGAGTGCCGGTGCGGCAGGGACGCTGTCGAGCGCCGGCAGCGCGCCGATCCGCTCCGGTTCGAGTGCCAGCAGAACCCCGAAAGTCAGGCGCGACTCGGCCCAGCGGCCTTCGGCTTCGGCCAACGCCAGTTCAGCCTGCGATACCAGCAGTTCCATGCGCATCGCTTCCCGGCGGGATATATCGCCGAGTTCCAGCCGGCGCATCTCGGCTGCGGCCATCCGCCGGGATTCGTCCAGGGTCCGCCGGGCAAGACTCAACAGGGCTTGCTCGCGCTGCAGCTCGTGAAAGGCGATCGCGACACGCCGTTCGAGTTCGAGCCGATCGGTATGCGCGACGTTCTCGAGCACGGTGAGTTCGCGTTCGGCCACGGCGCGGCGTGCTCTGCCGACGCCCCAGGCAAGCGGCTGGGAAAGCGAGAGGGCGGTGACCTCGTAACCGCTGTCCTCGTACTCGAGCGCGAGACGATTGTCGGCGCGCAGCTCGATGCTCGGATTGGGCCAGGTGCCGGCTTGTTTTGCCGCTGCGTGCTGCGCCTGAATCGACGCCGCGCCCATTCTGATTTCGGGTGCGACCTCGATCGCGCGCGCGATGCTGGATGCCAGGGTCCAGGGTTCGCTCGCATGGGCAGCGCTGCATGCGAGTATGGCGAAGAGCGTCGCGGCCCAGCGGGCAGCGCGACGATCGGAAAGCGAAGGTTTCATCAGCCATGTCTCCGCAGCCAGCGCCTGGGCGCCGGCCTGACCGGTGGTCGTTGTTGTCCGCCTCAGCGGACGCGAGCGGTGGAGATCAGGCTCGGAAAGGCGGCGCTCTCAGCGGGGGCGAGAGATAGAGCGGCGATGTCTGCGCGGGCAGTCGCGCCGGGCTGGTGCCGAATCCGGCAGCGGTGACCAGCGGCAGCAGGAAGGCGATGACGGTGAGCAGGAGGGCGATGTCCAGGTACTGCTGGGATGACGAAGATGCCGCCGCGTCGGGCGTGAGATCGATGTCGCTCTCCGCGTGCTCAGGGTGGAGATCGGCGTGGTGAGCAGAGAGCAGGCTATGGACGTGGGGTTTCTCCGCCTCATGGCCGCTGTGATGCAGGTGGGCGCTCCCGAACTGCAGCCACAGCAGGGACAGCAGGCAAAGCGTGGCGGCCTGCCATCTTGTCGATCCCGCTCGTCGTATGAATTCCATGCGATTCATATTATGCCGCCGAGTCGCAGGTGTCAATGAATCGACGGCCGCTGGTCAGCGGACCGCGCCGTACTGGCCGCGATAGGCTTCGACCCGTTCGAGTTCATGCTGCAGTTCGGGGCGGATCCGAAGATAGGCTATGAGTTGGTCCAGACCGGCAATGCTGATCACGCGGATGCCGTAAGTCTCCTCGACCTCCTGGATGGCCGAACGCTCGTTGAGACCGCGTTCCTGGCGATCGAGCGAAATCGCCACCCCGGCGACTTCGGCGCCGGCTGCGCGGATGATCTCCACCGATTCCCGCACCGAGGTGCCGGCCGAGATGACGTCATCGACGATCAGAACGCGTCCGGCCAGCGGATGGCCGACGATGATGCCGCCTTCGCCATGATCCTTCGCTTCCTTGCGGTTGAAGGCGTAGGGCAGGTTGACCCCATGCGATTCGTAGAGCGCGATCGCGGTGGCAACTACCAGCGGAATGCCTTTGTAAGCGGGGCCATACAGCATGTCGAAGGCGATGCCCGAACTGCGGATGGCCGCGGCGTAGTAACGTCCGAGTTCGCATGCGCCGGCGCCGTCGTCGAATTTCCCGCTGTTGAAGAAATAAGGGCTGAGTCGCCCGGATTTCAGGGTGAATTCGCCGAACAGCAGCGCCCCGCGGGCAATGGCGAAATCGAGAAAGGCGTTGTGATAGTCCTGCATGGCGATATCCGGGTCCGGTTCAGGGAAGCGCCTATTGTAGCGGGGGCGCCGCGGCGCGGTCACGAGGTAGCGGCCCGCAGAGGTGTCTCGGGCGCGCGGATCCGGTAAAGTTGCGGCTTTTGCGAGCGGGAGCGGGCGCATGCGCATCATTACCGTCAACGTCAATGGTATCCGTTCGGCGGCACGCAAGGGATTCTTCGAGTGGCTGCAGACTACCGGCGCCGACATCGTGTGTCTGCAGGAAACCAAGTGTCAGGAACATCAGCGCAGCGGCGAGATTCTGCGGCCAGCCGGGTTCCATGCCTGGTATCACGATGCCGAGAAACCCGGCTACAGCGGCGTCGGTCTCTATAGCCGGATCGCGCCGGATCGGGTGCACGTGGGTCTGGGTTGGGACGATATGGATCGCGAGGGGCGTTACCTGCAGGCCGATTTTGGCCGCCTGAGCGTTGCATCCCTTTATCTGCCCTCGGGTTCGAGCAGCGAAACGCGCCAGGCGGTGAAGTTCGACTTCATGGAACGGTTCGCCGCGCGCCTGCGGGAGATGCGCGCCGATGGTCGCGAGTACATCATCTGCGGAGACTGGAACATCGCCCACACCAGTCTCGATCTGAAGAACTGGCGCGGCAACCAGAAGAACTCCGGATTTCTGCCCGAGGAGCGCGCCTGGATGGATGATCTGTTCGGGCCGATGGGATTCGTCGATGCCTTCCGCGTCGTCAATCAGGAGGGCGAGCAGTACACCTGGTGGTCCAACCGCGGACGTGCCTGGGAAAAGAACGTCGGGTGGCGCATCGACTACCAGGTCATCACGCCGGGTCTGCGCGACTGTGTGCGCCAGGTTTCGATCTACAAGGAGCAGCGCTTTTCGGATCACGCGCCCCTGATCCTCGACTACGATTACGGCTTGGACGCGGATGCCCGGCAGGATGCCGTCTCAGCTTCCTAGCCGGCCAGGCGCATCGCTTCGCCGCTTCAGTCGGTGCCGGTCCGGTCCATGCGCGGACCGGTTCGCAGCACCTCGGCGCTGCCGGCGCCGCGCGGATCGGACGCGGCACTGACCTCATTGCTGCGACGGTTCCACTCGATCGCCTGCATATTGCCGTAGCGCCGGTTGATCACCGTCAGTTCGTGACCCAGCGCGCGCAGCCCTTCGATCTCCTCGCTCGAGAACGCATCCGGTTCGTGCGCGATGTGATCGGGGAAAAACTGGTGATGGTAGCGTCCGGCCGCCACCCAGGTTTCGGGTCCGGAGCCGCGGGCATACTCGAGAGCGCCGATCAGCACCATGCTGATGATGCGGCTGCCACCGGGTGTGCCGAGGATCGCAACCCGTTCGCCGTCGTCGAGGAACGTCGGTGTCATGCTCGACAGGGGACGTTTTCCGGGCGCGATGGCATTGGCTCCGCTCTCGGCGCCGATCAGGCCATATGCGTTGGGACGGCCTGCGCGGGTCGCGAAGTCATCCATCTCATTGTTGAGCAGTACCCCGGTGCCCGGCGGCACGAAGCCGCTGCCGAACGGCAGGTTGATCGACAGAGTGGCCGCAACCCGGTTGCCTTCGGCATCGATGATCGAGAAATGTGTGGTATCGCTGCCTAGCGGGTCGGCAGGAATGCCGGGGAGCAGCGCGCTCGGTGTCGCGCGATCGGCGCGGATGCTGTTGCGCAGTCCGGCGGCATAGGCAGGCAGGGTCAGTTCCGTGGGGATGTCGACGAAATCCGGATCGCCAAGATACTGCGCGCGGTCCCGGTAGGCTCGGCGCATCGCTTCCACTACCAGATGGTGGCGGGTGACCGCATCCAGCCGGTCGAGCTCATAGCCCGAGAGCACGTTGAGCATGGTGACCAGCGCGATACCGCCGGCCGATGGGGGCGGCGCCGATATGACCCGGATGCCGCGGTATTCCCCGCGTACCGGTTCGCGCTCGACGATGCGATAATCGGCGAGATCGTCCAGAGTCCAGATACCGCCCGCCTCACGCACTCCAGCGACCATGCGCCGAGCTGCCTCACCGCGGTAGAAACCGTCGAATCCCGCTCGGGCAACCGCTTCGAGTACCTCCGCCAGCTCGGGCTGACGCAGCACGAAGCCGGGCTTCGGTGCGGCGCCATCGTCGAGAAAGATGGCCGCGGCGGCCGGAGACTGGCGCAGCGCCTCGAGGCGAAAACCGATCAGCCGGAGATAGGGTTCGTCGACCGCGAACCCGTCGCGCGCGTGGCGGATGGCGGGAGCCAGAGTGCGTTCGACTGGCAGCCTGCCGTAGTTTTCGGCGAGATGCACGATGCCGGCTACCGTGCCCGGAATGCCGGCGGCCAACGGGCCATCGAGTGACAGCCGGGGCAGGGGTTCTCCCCGGTCGTCCAGATACATGTCGGGGGTGGCGGCGCCGGGGGCGCGCTCACGCCCATCGATCATGGTTTCGTGGCCGTCGGATGCGCGATGCAGCAGCCAGAAGCCGCCTCCGCCCAGACCGGAGCCGGCCGGTTCGACGACGGCGAGCGCCGCAGTGACCGCGACGGCGGCATCGAAAGCGTTGCCGCCGGCTTCGAGAATTTCGAGACCGGCGGCGGTGGCGAGGGGATGTGCGCTGGCGACGGCCGCGGCAGGGGGATGTCCGGCAGCTGCCGGAAAACAGCAGATCAGCAGGAGGAACGCGACGGCGCGTGAAGTCCGCACCGCGGGCGTCCGGATCATGCTGCTCCCGTCAGCTTCAGATACTTCTGATGCAGTTCGTCTTCGGTCTCGACGTGGTCGGGATCCTTCGGGATGCAGTCCACCGGGCAGACTTCGACGCACTGTGGCTTGTCGAAATGGCCCACGCACTCGGTGCAGAGCTGAGGATCGATGACGTAGATGTCGGGCCCCTGCGAGATCGCCCCGTTCGGGCATTCGGGCTCGCAGACGTCGCAGTTGATGCAATCGTCGGTGATGATCAGTGCCATGTCTTTGCTTTCAGGATCTGAGTTGTCTATCGGATTGCGCCAGGCATCCTGGCCGGTCATTTACATTGGTCGGCCAGGCGCTGAAAAAGTGAAACCCGGCCTTCGTTCATGCGGAGGCGATGATGCGCTAGCTTAGCGCATCCTCTCGTGCAGTGCAGCCATTACCCGGGGATGAACGAAGCTGGAAACATCGCCGCCGAGCCCTGCGATTTCCCGCACCAGGCTCGAGGAAATATACGAGTACTGCTCCGCCGGCATGAGGTACAGCGTTTCGATATCCGGAGCGAGCCGGCGGTTCATACTGGAGAGCTGCAGTTCGTACTCGAAGTCGGACACTGCCCGCAGTCCGCGCAGGATGACTCTCGCACCGCGCGCGCGGGCGAAGTCAACCAGTAGCCCATCGAATCCCAGGACTTCCGCGTTGGCCACCTCCCCGAGGGCGGCCCGGGCCAGTTCCATCCGCTCTTCCAGACTGAAGCAGGGCGCTTTGCCCGGATTGGCGGCGACCGCGACGATGATGCGATCGAACAGACGTGCCGCGCGGCCGATCAGGTCGCTGTGGCCATGGGTGATCGGATCGAAGGTCCCGGGGTAGACGACGGTGCCGTTCATGGTGCTTCGCGGCGACAGAGATGGTAGCCGACCTGCCCCGCGGTCTTGTTCTGCAGGTACATCCATCCCTCCGGCAATGCCGGCGGAGCCTCCCGCGCTTCGGTTTCGAGGTAGATCCAGGCGGTGGGCGCCAGGGCGCCGCTCTGCTCCAGCAGTTCGCAGCTGCGCTGAAGCACCCGGTCGCGATACGGCGGGTCGAGGAATACGAGGTCGAAGGGACCGTCGCTGCGGGCGGTGGCGAGATAAGCCTCGGCGTTGGACCACACCACCTTGCCCCGGTCGGTCGCGGCCAGCAGCTCGAGGTTGGCGTTGAGCTGCTGAACGACACGGACATCCTGGTCGACGAAAGTAACCCGCGCGGCACCGCGTGAAAGCGCTTCGAAGCCGAGGGCTCCGCTGCCTGCGTACAGATCCAGGCAGGTGGCGCCGGGGACGGTGTCCTGCAGCCAGTTGAACAGCGTTTCGCGGACCCGGTCCGGGGTCGGGCGGATATCCGATTCGGTGACGAAACGG
>CAZOOF010000044.1:0-19109 GCA_964581365.1 uncultured Chromatiales bacterium | reverse complement strand
CCATGACGGTGTCCGAGCCCCAGCGGATGCCCCAGGTCAGCTTGGCGACTTCTTCTTCAATCGAAGAGCCCAGCGCCGAGTTGCCGATGTTGCCGTTGATCTTCACCAGGAAGTTGCGGCCGATGATCATCGGCTCCAGTTCCGGGTGGTTGATGTTGGCCGGAATGATCGCCCGCCCGCGCGCCACCTCGTCACGCACGAACTCGGGCGTGATTTCGCGCGGCGTGGCGGCTCCGAACGATTCGCCCGGATGCTGCCGCAGCAGTCCCGAATCGCGCAGCTGCTCATATGCCTCGGCCTGGCGCATGTTCTCGCGAATGGCGACGAATTCCATTTCCGGGGTGATGATGCCGCGCCGCGCATAGTGCATCTGAGTCACATTGGCGCCGTCTCGCGCCCGGCGCGGCATGCGCCGTTGCGGGAAGCTCATGCCGCTCGCGCGGTGGGCCGCCGCGCGCTGGCGACCGTACTCGGAGCTGAGATCGTCGAGCCGGATGGTATCGCCACGGTCGTCGATCCAGGCGGCGCGCAATTCCGGAAGTCCGGACATCAGATCGACATGCGCTTCCGGATCGGTGTACGGGCCGGATGTGTCGTAGAGGCGAACCGGTTCGTTTGCCTCGAGGCCGTTTGCGCCGTGAGTAGAGCTCAGAACGACCTCGCGCATCGGTACCCGCAGGTCCGGCCTGCTCCCTTCCACATGGATCTTGCGTGAATTGGGATGCGGGCGGGTGACTGCTTCGTCCAGTCGCGGCGGGGCGTCGTGCTTGTATTCAGGAGCGCTCATTATAGGAAGTCTCGACAAAGGGTCTGGACCGGGACCGGCCCGGGGGACTGAGGATGCGATAATGCAATGAATCTAAGCGAAATCCCATGCTCAGGCAAGCAGGTACGTCCTTGCCATGGAATGACAAAACGAATAATCTTTCCATTCGCCCATCCCCGTACGTAAGCGGAGTGCAGCGTGGAAGACGCACGTTTCAATATGATCGAGCAACAGATTCGCCCCTGGGACGTGCTCGATCAGCAGGTCCTCGATCTGATCGCCGAAGTACGACGAGTCGACTTCGTTCCGGAAGAATATCGCGGACTGGCCTACGCCGATTATGCCATCCCGACCGGGCATGGCCAGAAGATGATGAAGCCGGCAGTGGAGGGCAGGCTGTTGCAGGCGCTTTCCCTGCATCCGACGGATGCAGTGCTCGAGGTAGGCACCGGCTCCGGTTATCTGACGGCCCTGCTGGCGAAGGCCACGCGCCACGTCTATAGTGTGGACATCTTTCCCGACTTCCGTGACGCCGCCGAGGAGCGTCTGGCGCTCTACGGCATTCACAACGTCACTCTGGAAGTCGGTGACGCGGCTCAGGGCTGGGATCGCCATGGTCTCTACGATGTCATAGTGATCGGTGGTTCTCTGCCGGAGCTGCCGGATTCGTTCCTCGGCTCGATGAATCGGGGTGGACGTCTGTTCGTCGTCCTGGGTCAGCCGCCGGTGATGGAGGCGGTGCTGGTGCGCCGTCTCGGCGACGAGCAATGGAGCAGGGAGGTTCTGTTTGAAACCGAGTTGCCGCCGTTGATCAACGCGCCGGTACGCCCGCGTTTCGTCTTTTAAACGATCATCGCAACGAAAAAGAGCTCATGAAGAGCATGCACAAGGCACTAGCGGGAGCAGTCCTGGCTTCGGCACTCGCATGGAGCGGTATCGTGCCGGCTGCAGATCTGATCGAAGTGCATCGCCTGGCGCTCGATAACGATCCACAGCTCAGGGCGGCGGAAGCACAGCGTCTTGCCCAGAGCGAGTTCCGTCCTCAGGCGCGCGCGCAGCTGCTGCCATTTGTCACTTTCGATGCCAGCTACAACCGCATTCACGAGGAAGTCAGCGCCACCACCTTCGGCAGAGCGGGAACGTCGAATTACTCGACGACCGATCTGACTCTGTCCCTGGTGCAGCCGATCTACCGCCGCGATTATTTCGTACAGCTGGGCCAGGCCGATTCGGTGCTGGCGCTGGCCGACGCGCAGTATTCCGCCGCTCATCAGGATTTGATGATCCGTACCGCGGAGGCCTATTTCGGCGTGCTGGCGGCACGGGATGCGCTGTTTCTGGCCAGGGCAGAGAAGGAATCCGTAGCTCGCCAGCTCGAACAGGCCCGGCAGCGCTTCGACGTTGGCCTGATCGCCATCACGGATGTGCACGTCGCCCAGGCCGCCTACGACCTGGCAACCGCGGCCGAGATCGAGGCCGCCAACCAGCTGCAGAGCGCGAACGAGGCGCTCTACGAGCTGACCGGGGAGTATGTGGAAGATATCAGGCCGCTGCAGGCCGAGATCCCTCTGGTTTCACCGGCCCCGGCGGATGTGGAGCGCTGGGTCCAGGCAGCGATGGACCAGAACTTCGCCCTGCTCGCAGCGCGCTTCAATGCCGAAATCGCCGAACGCAACGTGTCGCTGCAGCGGGCAGGCCACTACCCCTCGCTCGATCTGGTCGCCAGCATGGGAAAGACCGACAGCAGTTCCGGTGCATCGGCGGCGCGTGACGTGGAGGATGCCGTCGTCGGCCTGCGTTTGTCCGTCCCCCTGTTCCAGGGCGGCGCCGTCAGTTCGCGCACGCGGCAGGCGAACTATGAGCTGACGCAGGCACGTCAACAGGTGGAGCAGCAGCGGCGCAGCACGCTGCGCGCCACGCGCGATGCCTACAATGCGGTCATCGCCGCCATCAACCGCGTCAACGCCCTGGCCCAGGCGCGGGTGTCCGCGCGCAGCGCCCTCGAGGCGACCGAGGCCGGCATGGAAGTGGGCACCCAGACTGCAGTCGATGTGGTTTCGACGCGTACGGAACTGTTCCGCGCCGAGAACGACTATGCTGCCGCGCGTTACGACTATCTGCTGAACATCCTGCGCCTGAAGCTTGCCGAAGGTTCGCTGTCGATCACCGATTTGCGGCGCATCAATCAGTGGTTGCAATAAAGAGGAAAGAAACGCTGTAAGGCCTGGCGCCTGCTTTCGGAAGCGGTTCCAGGTATTTACTGTCGTCTTTCCTCGTCCTTCTTGCCTCTGTTTATCTTTTCTATCATTCCGCTCGTCGAACGACCCGGAAGAAAATCGAGCACTACGATGCTCCCGCCGGACTGGCGTACGCAGTCGCCACCCGCGATGTCCTCCGGACGATAGTCTCCACCTTTCACCAGAATGTCGGGTCGAACCCGGCAGATAAGGCGTTCCGGTGTATCTTCCGTGAAGGGAACGACCCAGTCGACGGCTTGCAGGGCAGCGAGCAGTCGCATGCGATCGGCCAGCGGCACCACCGGTCGATGCGGTCCCTTCAGGCGCGAGACAGAGGCATCGTCGTTGACCGCGACGATCAGGCGATCGCCGAGCGCGCGAGCCTGCTCCAGATAGCTGGCGTGCCCGGCGTGCAGAATGTCGAAACAGCCGTTGGTCATCACGATCCTCTCGCCGCGGGCGCGGGCGGCGCCGACCCGGCGCATCAGTTCGTCTTCCCCGGTGACGCCTGAATCGATGTGTTCGTGCTCCTGCATGACCAGCAGCAGTTCATCGACGCTGGCACTGGCTGCGCCCAGCTTTCCGACCACGATGCCCGCTGCCATATTGGCGAGGACCGTGGCCTGCTCCAGCCCAGCGCCGCTTGCCAGCGCCGCCGCGAGCACCGCGATGACGGTATCGCCGGCACCGGTGACGTCATAGACTTCGCGCGCCCGCGCCGGCAGGTGCAAGGGTTCCTGGCCGCCGCGGAGCAGTGTCATGCCGCGACCGCTGCGCGTGATGAGCAGCGCCTCCAGGTCGAGATCCGCACGCAGCCTCTCTCCCTTTTCGAACAGTTCGGCTTCGCTGTGGCAGGGGCCGACCACTTCCTCGAATTCAGCCTGATTGGGCGTGATCAGTGAGGCACCGCGATAGCGGCTGAAGTCGCGGCCCTTGGGGTCGATCAGGACCGGCTTGCCCAGACTGCGAGCGATCCCGATGAGCTCTCCGACGCGCGCCAGCGTGCCCTTGCCATAGTCCGAGAGAACCACGGCGTCGACGCTGGCGGTGAGCTCGGCGAAGCTCTGATGGAAGGCGCTGGTGTCGGCGCTGGCGAAGTTCTGCTCGAAATCGAGACGCAGCAGTTGCTGATGGCGGCTGAGTACGCGAAGTTTGGTGATCGTGGTGCGACCGGCGATGCGGGTGATGTGGCAGTCGATGCCGGCCTGGCCCAGCATGCGCTCGAGCAGCGCGGCGGCTTCGTCCTCTCCGGCAAGTCCGGCGAGAATTGCCTGGCCATTCAGGGCGGCGATGTTGAGGGCGACGTTGCCCGCGCCTCCGGCCCGCTCCTCGGCCTCGGCAACCGCCACCACAGGTACTGGGGCCTCCGGCGAAATACGGGCTGTATCACCGTGCCAGTAGCGATCGAGCATGATGTCGCCCGCGACCAGCACGCGGCCCAGCCCGAAATCCGGTAGCTCTATCCTCATCCATCGCTCCGCAACAGGGAAAAAATCCGCTTCGGATAATATCACGGCGGTACGCGCCCTCAGCATCGTTCCGCGCGGCGCCATGGCCGGACTGGAGGTCGGGCATCTGCCGCCGCCACCCGGTGCCTTCATGCGGCCGCACCCCTAGGGTGTCATCGTGATACCCTATTCCGCCGATGGTTTGCGCCCTGCATCGGTGCTGCGGCGGCGGAGACCGAGCGCGGTCTTACGGAGCGGAGTGCCCCATGAACAGTGCGCAGCGGGATCGTCCCGAAGCGAAGATGGCCGATAGCCGCAGGCTCTATATGCGCCTGCTGGCCTGCGTTCGTCCGTACTGGAAGCTGTTTGCGGTGGCCATCGCGGGCATGGTGATCACCGGCCTCAGCGAGCCGGCGATGCCAGCGCTGATCAAGCCTCTGCTCGACAACACCTTCGTCGACAAGGATCCGGACTGGATCCGCCTCATGCCGCTGCTCCTGATCGGCCTGTTCGTGGTGCGAGGTATCGGCCAGTATGCGGCGACGGTCGCCCTCGCCTGGGTGGCAAACAAGGTGGTTTTCGATCTGCGTGAGCGCATGTACGCCAAGGTGCTTGGGCTACCGGCTTCCTATCATGCCGGGCGCAACGCCGGTAATCTGATCTCCAAGCTCAGTTACGACGTCACCCAGGTGACGAATGCTGCCACCAATGCCCTGCTGGTCGCGGTCAGGGATGGTCTGGCGGTCATCGGTCTGCTTGGCTGGATGCTCTGGCTCGATTGGCAGCTCGCGCTCACCTTTCTCCTCATCGCTCCGGTCGTAGCGCTGGTGGTTCGTCTGGTCGCGCGGCGTCTGCGGCGAATGAGTCTGTACCTCCAGCAGTCGATGGGGAACATGACGCATGTGCTCGACGAAACCATCCGTGGCCGGCGCATGATCAAGGTCTACGGCGGGCAGCAGCATCAGCAGAAGGTGTTTCGCGAGGTCGCCAACTGGATCCGCTCCTACAGCATGAAGATCGTCACCACCTCAGCGGCCAGTGTGCCGGTGGTGCAGCTCATTCTGGTTTCCGCGCTGGCGGGTGTCATCTACGTCACCGCCAATACCGACATGACGGTGGGCAGCTTCGTCTCCTTCTTCGGCGCCGCGGCCATGCTGCTGTCGCCGATCAAGCGCCTCACCGCCCTCAATGAGCAGATCCAGCGGGGGCTGGCTGCGGCGCAGACCATCTTCGAGCTCATCGACCAGCCTTCGGAGCCGGATACCGGTACTCGGACCGTGGGCCGGCTGCGCGGCGAGATCGAGTTTGAGCGCGTCACGCTGCGTTACGAGGACGATGCCGAGCCCGTGATCCGGGATGTATCGCTGTGCGTCCGTGCCGGCGAGACGGTTGCGCTGGTGGGCGCTTCCGGCGCCGGCAAGTCATCGCTGGTGAATCTGATTCCGCGCTTCTATCTCCCGAGCGAAGGGCGCATTCTCATCGATGGCATCGATATCAGCGACATGCGGCTGGCGGACCTGCGCGCCAATATCGCGCTGGTGTCGCAGGATGTGGTTCTGTTCAACGATACCGTGGCGGCCAACATCGCCTATGGCGCCCGCGCAGCGGCGACGCGCGAGGAGATCGAAGCGGCGGCGCGGGCCGCGCATGTAATGGAGTTCGCCGAGCAGCTTTCCGACGGACTGGATACGCCGGTCGGCGACGATGGCGTGCGGCTTTCGGGTGGTCAGCGGCAACGCCTGGCGATCGCTCGCGCGCTGCTCAAGGATGCCCCGATCCTGATCATGGATGAAGCGACTTCCGCGCTCGACTCCACGACCGAACGTCAGGTGCAGACTGCGATCGAGAACGCGCGCAGCGGGCGGACCACGCTGATCATCGCCCACCGCCTGTCGACAATCGAGAGTGCCGACCGTATCGTGGTGATGGATCAGGGCCGTATCGTGGAGTCGGGTTCGCACGCCGAACTGCTCGAAGCCGGCGGCGCTTATGCCCGTCTTTACCGCGCGCAGTTCGCTGCCGAGGACTGAGAACTCAAGGCGGGACTCCGGTCCCGGTCTGAATGCATTTTTCGGTTGCTGGCGTTCACAGGCCGCCAGAGCCGAGAAATTCCAGCGGATCGCAGCGCGGAGGGCGCTCGCCGTCGCCTTCGATCCAGATCCGGTGCCAGAGCGCGAACATGAGCAGTGTGCCGAGCCGGGCCGTCACCCGTTTCCCATGGCGTTTCATCGTCACCAGCTCGCGCACCGTCTCCGGCTGGAACCAGTAGCGCAGCGCCGGTGTCGCGGACAGTATCTGCTCGAAGCGATCCAGTGTTGCCCCCGTCAGCCACGCGGACAGCGGAACCGAGGGCAGCGACGGCGGTATGGCCGAGCCCGCCAATGATTCCCTCACTCTCCGCTGCAGGTAGCCGCCGCCGCGCGGAGACTTGAGGCGCTCGGGTAAGGACAGTCCAAAGTCGATCATGCGTGCATCCAGCCACGGAGCGCGCATGCGAACACCATGAACCGTGCCGATACGATCGAGAGCGGCGAGGATACGTCCGGGGATGCGCAGTTCGATGTCCAGCGCCTGCAGCCGGGTGATTTCGGCCTGTTCCCCGCGCGATGACCAGGCCAGCTCCCAGGGTTCGCGCCAGTCGACCGCAGCGCGATGCAGCCTTGGCCCGAACAGCTGACGCTCCTGCCCATGGAAAAAGCCGGGTCCCGGTTGTCCACCGCTTTCCGGATGCAGCAGGCGGTCCATCCAGCGGTGCAGTCTGGGTCGATGGTAGCGAGGGGCGCCGCCCAGGGTCTCAGCGGCGCCATCGGCACAGAGCAGCCACTCGTTGTATCCCGCTGCAGCTTCCGCCAGTGCAAGGAGCGCCGGCAGGCGCGGATCCCAGATGGGTTCTTCGCAGACCCAGGCGGCCTCCGGCAGTCGCCAGATCAGGTCTGCCGCGTCTACCGCAACCGTTTCCCGGGCAATGCCCGGGGGAAGCAAGCCATCCACATTTTCTGAGTCACGATCCGCGGATGGAGCGGAGAGCGCGGACTTTTCCCTGATGAGCCAAACGCGCTGCGGCGCCGCCTCATTCCCTGCGAGCGCGAGCAGCAGGGCTGAAGGCGCGCCATCGAGCAACAGTCCATAGGGCCGGGTGTCATCGAGCGTCCGGCGGATGAGCGCCGCGCACTCCTGTGCGGATTCCGCATCACCGGCGCGACGCGCCTTCGCGGGCGCTCTCGCTGCTCCGCGCACCACCGAGCCATCGAGGGTGAAGGTGACAGTCGTTCCAGGAGGGACCTGCTCGATCCCTGCAAACAGTGTCAGATTTCCTGCGACAAAGCCGCTCTGCACAAAGCGGGCGAGCGCCCGCGGCTCTATCGCTGCACCGCCGAGCGCCGGCAGCAGACCCCGGGCCTGTGATGCGAATGCGAGCCCGAAGGGTGTGCGCGCGAAACACAAGGGGCGCGCGCCCGGCCAGTCACGCGCCAGCAGCAGGGTGCCGGCTTCCCGATCCCATAGCGCGAGGGCGAAGTCTCCCTGCAGCAGATGAACGAAGTCGGCGCCGTGCAGGCGGAATGCGGTGAGGACGACGTTCCAGTTGCTCGCCCCCGCTGCGCCACCAATCCGGTCCTCATGACGCGGGGCCAGATCCCGGTGCAGCTCCTCGGCGTTCAGCAGCACGCCATCGGCCACCAGCACCAGACGTCCATCCTGGGAGCACAAAGGAAAAGGAGATTGGGGCGCGGCCCGATCGCTGATCCGGACCAGCGCCGCGTGCTCATCGAGCCACGGATCGGCGCCGGTTCCGCCGCGCTCGGCGAGGCCATGGGCCATGCCCTCGAGCAGCGCCCGGTCTGGCCTGGATTCGGCGAGGATTCCTGCTATGCCGCTCATGGACGGCAATCGTGCTATGCTTTTCACGCTCAAATCAAGGCGAAATCTCGGAGTATGACATGATCGTGGTCACCGGCGGAGCGGGTTTCATCGGCAGCAACCTGGTCCGCGCCCTGAACGCCGAGGGTCATGACCGCATCGTCGTCGTCGATGATCTCACCGATGGCACCAAGTTTCGCAATCTTGCCGACAGCGTAATCGCCGATTATCTCGACAAGGACGATTTCCTCGCGCGCGTTAAGGCGGGGACCGCGCCGGTCCCGCGCGCGGTGTTTCATCTCGGCGCCTGTTCCGCCACTACTGAGTGGAACGGCCGCTTCATGATGGAAACCAACTACGAATACTCCAAGGTATTGCTGCACTGGTGCCTGGAGCGCCGGGTTCCCTTCCTCTACGCTTCCTCGGCTTCGGTATACGGTAACGGCCCGCATTTCAGGGAATCGCCCGAATGCGAGCGACCGCTCAATGTCTACGCCTACTCGAAGTTCCTGTTCGACATGTATGTGCGCCGCCTGCTGCCGGAGGCGCGCAGTCAGGTCGTCGGGTTCCGCTACTTCAACGTCTACGGGCCGCGCGAAGATCACAAGGGTTCGATGGCAAGCGTGGCCTTCCACTTCGATCGTCAGCTGCGCGAAACCGGCCAGGTGCGCCTGTTCGAGGGCTCGGACGGCTATGGCAACGGCGAGCAGCGGCGTGACTTCATCCATGTGGCGGATGCGGTAGCGGTCAATCTGTGGTTCTGGACCCGGGGCGCGGCTTCCGGCATATACAATCTGGGTACCGGTCGCAGCCAGACGTTCAATGATGTCGCGCAGGCGGTCATCGGCTGGCACGGCCGCGGCCACATCGAATACATTCCGTTCCCCGAGCATCTGCGAGGACGCTATCAGAGCTTCACCGAAGCCGACATGAGTGCCGTGCGCGCGGCCGGCTACGAGGCGCCGTTCCGCAGCGTGGAGCAGGGCGTCGCCGAATACATGCAATGGCTGGGAGCGAGCCGATGAGCCCCGCTCGCGGCGTGCATTACGCGGCCAGAGAATACGATTCCGCCTGAGGCGTCATGTCGAAGATCCTGGTGGTAGGCCCGGCATGGATCGGCGACATGGTGATGGCACAGAGTCTTTACCTGGATCTGCGTCGCCACGATCCGGAGGCAGTCATCGATGTGCTTGCGCCAGGGTGGTCGGCGCCGGTGCTGGCGCGCATGCCGGAGGTGCGCCGGATCGTCGAGATGCCCCTCGGGCACGGTCAGTTCGGACTCAAGGCTCGCTATCGCCTGGGTAGATCGCTGCGCAACGAGGGCTACGATCGCGCCATCGTGCTGCCGCGCTCGCTCAAATCGGCGCTGGTTCCCTGGTTCGCAGGGATTCCGCGACGCACGGGATTTATCGGCGAGCACCGTTACGGACTCCTGAACGATGTCCGCCCGCTGGATCGGGAGGGCATGCCGCTCATGGTGCAGCGCTATCTTGCGCTCGGTCGCGAGAGGGATGCGCCGCCGGCCGAGCGCGCCGATATCCCGTTCCCGCGTCTGCGCATCGACGCCGATAACCAGCGCAGCCTCCTGATCCGGTTGGGGTTGGGGTTGGGGTTGGAGACCGAACGACCGATCGCCGCTTTCATGCCCGCCGCGGAATACGGTCCCGCCAAACGCTGGCCGCCCGAGAGTTTCGCCGCGCTGGCGCGGGCGCTGGACGAGCGCGGCATGCAGGTATGGCTGTTCGGTTCAGAGAAGGATCGGGCGATCTGCAGCCGCATCGCCGAGCTCGCGGCCAGTGCGCATGTCACCGACCTGTCGGGTCGCACCGGCCTGGAAGATGCCATCGATCTGATCGCTCTCGCCGACTGGGCGGTGAGCAACGACTCCGGGCTGATGCATGTCGCCGCCGCCACCGGCAGGCGCCTGGTGGCGATCTATGGCTCGTCCACGCCGGATTACACCCCGCCCTTGACCGGATCGGCCGAGATTGTCTGGTTACAGCTGCCGTGCAGTCCATGCTTCGAGCGCGAGTGCCGGTTCGGGCACTATGATTGCCTGCGCCTCCTCAGGGTCGAGGACGTGCTGGCCCGCATGGATGCGCCATCGCCCCCCGGCGTCAGGCCAGAAGGCGAGCGCTGATTTCGGCCGCGGCGGTTTCGATGTCGATGCGGGACATGTCTTCCTCGTCCGCATCCGGCGGCGGGCAAAAGGCAAGGCGATGCTCGGGGCGATTCATGGTCTGCCAGCGCAGCGAGGTCGCCGAGCGCCGGCGCGGATAGAAGGCCGCGGTCGGCAGATCGAGCGCTCCGGCGATATGCAGCGGGCCGGTCGAGCCGCCGATGAAGAGCGCGGCGCAGGCCAGATGCAGGGCGAATCGCTGCAAGCCCCCGGAGGAGACATAAACGGTGTGCGGGTGATCGCCGAGCCCGGACGCTACGCTGCGCGCGCGCTCATCCTCTCCCGGCCCGGCGCTGATCACCAGATGATGTCCGGCCGGCGAATGCAGTCCGCGCGCGAGCGCGGCATACTGCGCCGCGGACAGGTTCCGCGCGGAGCCGCCGCTTCCTGGATGCAGGAATACCAGGGGCACCCCGGGTGCGATGCCATGCTCGCTGCGAAAGAGCTGGTCCACGGCGGCGACATCCGCCTGGTCGAAGCGCAGCAGCGGCGCCATCACCTGCGCGGATTCGATGCCCAGTGAGCGCAGATAGTACGCGACCAGATCCTCATTGTAGGCGTATTCCGGCTTTTCCGAGCGTGAGCGCCGCTGGCGCAGGCGCCGGTTGGAGAACAGTTGCGCCACCTTGGTGGCCGGCGCCACCCGGCAGGGGATGCGTGCCTGCCAGAGCAGGCGGGCGATGCGGGTGGTGGCGTACAGCAGGATCGCCGCGTCATAGCGGCGGCTGCGAATGGTGTCGACGAGTGTCCGTCCGGCGTCGCGCGTTGCCGCTGGACCGGGATCGATGATCACATCGTCGATCGAGGGGCACAGGCGAGCCATGTCTTCGGTATAGGCGTTGGCCAGCACATCGATCCCGCAGCCTGGCAGGCCCTGGCGCAGCATGGCCAGCGCCGGCCAGGCGAGCATGAAATCGCCCAGCTTGTCGTTGCGCACCACAAGAATGCGGCGAGGGACCCCGGTTCCGGCGGGACTCACTTTGAGGCGTCGTCCTTTCGGCGATAGTCCGCGTACGACTTCTCCTCGATGAGGTCCGAGCCGACCTTGACGTTGATGCGCCGCTTGACCGCAGCTCGCTCATCATTAGTGATGTAGACCGAACGCGCCAGCTGGATGAAGTCCTCATCGAACTCGCCGGCGGCCTCCTTGATGCGGATATCGTCCTCGATTTCCCACAGGGCTTCGTTGATCCGCTTCAGTTCGGCGATTTCGGCGCCGAGCTCGTGCGCTGAAAACGGCGACGCCGACCAGGTCCGTGACAGCACCTCCAGCTCGTGGCGGATGTTGCGGAGCTTGTCCGGATCGTTGATGCGTTCGGCCTTGATTTCCAGGATGGTGATTTTGTCGAGAAACTCCCCGACGGAGATTTCGGCGGATAGGTTCATGAATGAGTCCGTGAATGTCGGCCGGCGGCCGCCGGGTCTGCGATAATGGCGTCTATGTTACCGGACGGGAGCGGAAAAGAGCCAATGTCGAAGGAGGGATCGGCGGCTGCACCGATGGAGCTGCGGCGCGGAAACGAATACCTGCTTTACGATGGCAGCATCATCACGGCGCCCGAGAGCAGCTTCTTTGACCCGGATCATTGGGAGAGCCGCCGGGCCGTGCTCGGGGCCGCGGCCGGTCGTGGTCAAGTCTGCATCTTTCGCTATGGCGAATCAGAGTACGTGCTGAGGCACTACCGGCGCGGCGGGCTGGTGGCGCGGCTCAGCGATGATCGCTATGTCTGGACCGGCCTTGCCCGCACCCGCGCCTGGCGCGAGTGGCATCTGCTGGCGTGGATGCATGAGCGGGGACTGGCGGTGCCGCGCCCCATCGCCGCCCGGGTGCGTCGCCACGGCCTCTTCTACACCGCTGATCTGGTGACCCTGCGCCTGCCCCGCGTCTGGACCCTGGCCGATCTGCTGGGGCGCTGGGCTCTGCCCGAGGAGACGTGGCGCGAGCTGGGAGCGGCGATCGCCCGGCTGCACGCCGCCGGCGTCCGGCATGCCGATCTGAATGCGCGCAACATCCTCCTCGACGACGGCGGCAAGGTGTTTCTGCTCGATTTCGATCAGGCCCGGCGCATGCCCGGTCGCGGACGCTGGCAGCAGTCCAACCTCGAGCGCCTGCGTCGTTCACTCGATAAGTTCGCTGCCGCAGACATCATGTTCCGCTTCGAGGACCAGGCCTGGGACTGGCTGATCGACGGCTATGCCACTGTCCCGGATCGCGAGGAGCCGCGGCTCAGCCACGATAGGGATCTGCCATCTGATTCTTGATCTCCACCCACCCGGCGGGCAGGCGGAGACCTTCATGACCGCGGATTGCGCAGCAGCCAGGGGGCGAGGTTATCCAGGTAGCGGCCGACGATATCCCCACGCGATTCCACGGCGAGCCGCGCGCGCGATCCCATCTCGTTCAGTGTCTTCCGGTCGTCGAGCAGCGCCGCGGTGCGCTGGATCATGGCCGGTGCATCGTTCACTTCCACCGCGGCCTGATGCTCGAGCAGCAGTGAGCGCTCCTCGGCAAAGTTCTCCATGTGCGGTCCGAAGATGGTCACTCTGGCGGCGCGAGCAGCTTCGATCACGTTCTGGCCGCCGCGCGGCACCAGCGTTCCGCCAGTCAGTACCAGTTCGGACCCGGCGATGAAATTCCGCAATTCGCCGAAGGTGTCCGCCAGATAAATGCCGGTATCGCTGTCGACCGGGTCTCTCGCGCTGCGCACGGCGATGGTGGCAGGCAGTTCACGCAGACGCCGCAGAATGGCTTCGCGGCGATCCGGATGCCGGGGGACGATCACCAGCAGGTGCGTGGCGGTGAGCCCGGATGCGCACCACGCGCGCGCAATCTGCCATTCCTCGTCTTCATGGGTGGAGGCAGCGACGACATAGGGTCGCGGCAGCTGGATTGGTTCGCCGGCGCTGGCGCCACCAGCGAACTTGAGATTGTCGATGACACGAATGCGCTCGGCAGAGACACCCAGCCGGGCGAAGCTGGCAGCATCCGCTTCCGAGCGCGCCAGGATCAGTTCCACATTGCTCAGGGCGCGGCGAATGATGGTCTGCATCCAGGCCGGGCGCCCCAGCGTCCGGCGCGACAGGCGGCCGTTGGCGATGATGACCGGAATACCCATGCGCCGGCATTCAGCGAAAAGTCGCGGCCAGATCTCGGTTTCCATGATGATTGCGCAGCGAGGAGCGGCGCCTCCGAGAAAACGCCTCGTCGGGCCGCTGAGATCCGTGGGAAGGTATCGGTGCTCGATATCGGCGCCGAAATGCCGCTGGACCGTCGCCGCGCCCGTGGGCGTGAAAGTGGTCAGTAGCAGCGGCACATCCGGATAGCGCTTGCGCAGCGCAGTGATCAGCGGCTGAGCGGCATTCACCTCTCCCACCGAGGACATGTGGATCCATACCGGTCGATCATGGCGGTGGGAGGGGGGCCAGCCTATGCGTTCGCGGATCAGCCGGACGCCGCCGCCGCGGCGTGCCTGCCACAGGGCATGCGCAGCCAGCGCTGGCGTCGCGAGCGGGGCCAGTAGACGGTAGCGCCAGTCGGGAGCGTGCTTTCCCGTCACTTATGAGTTCCGCCTGACGGATTCCGGCCTACACTTTCTGTGCGGAGAATGGTTATTTTGACGATTCGGCACTTTCGCGGGAACCGGTCGCCATTCCATCTCGTTTCATCTCGGAGCGGCGGCTACGGCGCTGTGGGCAGCGAAATCGCTCGGGTGCTCGATGAGTTCACGCTCTTCGCGCCCGACTATGCCATGCTCCGTGTAATATGCGCCGCGCTGTCTCGTAGCTTCAAGCAGAGCCAGATTGAATTCGATATCCGCTTCAACTCGCCTGGATGGGTGATATAGGTGATACTGAATCGCGATGTTTTTCAGCGATACCGGCGTCACACCCAGGATTTCAAGACGCAGTTCCAGATCGCTTTCCTCGTAGCCGTAGCGCACATAACGCTCATCGAAGCCGTTGACCTTGAACAGATTGCTGCGATGCAGAGACATATTGCAGCCCAGCAGCCCGGCTGGCCGCCGGTTGCGCCATTTGCGTAACCGGGTGGAGCGAAGGTATATGCCATCCTCTACACGGGTGGCGCGCCCGATCAGCGCGTCCATGAGCGCCCGTCGCCTTATGCCCTTCATGCCTCTGGCACGAATCTGCGCATCTGTCAGCATGGCGGAATGCGCCTCCGAGAGGTTGACTCTCCTGCCGGTGAGACAGTACCGTTCGTTACGATTTAAGTAGTGCTCCTCGATGAAGCGGGGGTGCAGCAGGCAGTCGCCGTCGATAATGATCAGGTAATTGCCGCGTGCCACTTTGGCCGCCTCGTTGATAATCCTGCTGCGGCGATAGCCGATGTCGTCCTGCCAGACGTGGCTTATGGGGAAAGGCATCTGCCGACAATATCCTTCCAGCTCATCCACTACATCTCTGGTCGAGCCGTCGTCGGCGATTATGACCTCGAAGCTGGTGAAAGTCTGCTGCTCTATTGAGGCCAGGACGAGCTTCAGATAGTCGAGCTTATTGTAAAACGTGATGATCAGCGATACCTGCGGGGATGATGATTGCTTGGGGCATGCGCTGATCGAAGTCATGGGGGGTGTCAATGGATGGATTGCGGCGGCCAGACGGGGAATCTACCGACCCTTAGATATGACTGTCAACCGCCCGGCGGAGGCGACGATTGCGTCGCAGCCGGAATTTCGCACACTGAGACCCATATCCTATAAAATAGGACGGATGGCAATCCATGGTTCCCGTCCGTGGCGGGTCGTTGCAAGTGAAGGTTGACGTAATGGCACCCGCTAGTATCGGCGTAGTGGTCACGACATATAACTCGCCGCGATGGCTGGCCAAGGTTCTGATTGGCTATGAGCAGCAGACTCACGCCGACTTCCGGCTGATAATCGCGGATGATGGATCCACCAGTGAGACCCGGGACCTGATCGAGCAGTTTCGCGCCCACGGCCGGCTCAGGTTGGACCATGTATGGCATGAGGACCGCGGCTTCAGGAAGTGCGCCATCCTGAACAAGGCGATTTCCCAGACCGATTGTGAATACCTGATTTTCACCGATGGGGATTGCATTCCGGAGCGCAATTTCGTTGCCGTACATGCGCGCGAAGCGCGAGCCGGGTACTTTCTTTCGGGAGGCTATATCAAGCTGACCAAGAAGGTTTCAGATCTGATCGGCGAAGACGATATCCGGTCCGGGCGCATATTCGATCGCCGCTGGCTGATCTCGCAGGGCCAGCCCTCGAATCACAAGCTGTGGAAGCTCATCGGATCGTCGACGTTCAAGTCGATCCTGAACGCGATCACTCCTACTGCCGCAACCTGGAACGGCATGAACAGCTCGGGGTGGACCAGAGATCTGCGTGGCATCAACGGCTTCAATGAAGACATGCAGTATGGCGGACTCGATCGTGAATTCGGTGAGCGTCTGTGGAACAGCGGGATCAAGTCCAGGCAGATTCGTTACAGCGCCATCTGCCTGCATCTGGATCATGAGCGCAGTTACCGCGATAGCCGGATCCTGGCAAAAAACAAATCGATTCGTGGTGAAGTCCGGCGCCGGCGCTCCACCTGGGCCGCGAACGGAATCATCAAGGATACCGATGGTCCGGTCGACAGACCGGTCTAGCCGGCACATCGTCAAGTGGCTCCAGGCCTCCGCCGGCGATGCCGCCATTCCGAGGTGTGATTGGCGCGTCGATGAATAGCCCGCCGTTTCCCCTGCGTATTCCGGTATTCGCCCGAAGCGGCCGGCCAGAGTCCGAAGCATGCGCACCCTGGTCGTGATCCATTCGCTCAAGATGGGCGGCATGGAGCGGATGGCGGTCAATCTGGCCGACGCCTTCGCGCGCGCTGGCCATGAAAGTCATCTCCTGACCTGTCGGGTCCGTCCGAACGATCTCCTGCCAGCGGAGCCGGGCGTCATGGTTCATCGCTATGATCAGCTTCGGGGGCTTCTGTCGACCGGGATCGGGATCGTTCCATTTCTGCTGTCGCGCCTGATTCTGGGCGTTCTGGTTCCACGCTCGCACCACATCTGGGTCGGCTGGCTGAATGGGTGGCTGCTCGGACGAAGGGTGGCACGGATAGAGGCCGAGCATGGCCGGTTCGACCGGATAATTTTCCGGGGCCTCGGTACCTTCAAGTATCTCTGGACCTTTCGCGACCAGCGCAACGTCTACGTTGTGGAGAACGTGATTCGTCCGGAGGTTCCGCGTTGGATTCGGCGGCTGGAGGCACGCCTGCTGTTCAGCGACAGGCATCTGGTCTGCGTTTCCACCGGTGTGCGCCGCTCGATGGAGCAGCGTCTGGAGGAGACGGGTATCCGGCCGGCCAGCCTGCGCGTGATCTTCAATCAATGTCCGGTCGATGACATTCAGCGCTCCATGCTGGAGGAGGATCCGGACATTCCCCAGACGCCCTACATTCTCAATGTCGCGCGCCTGGTTCCCCAGAAGGGACACCGACGCCTGCTCGAAGCCTATGCGATGGCTGCGCCGGAGGAATTGCTGGTGATCGTCGGTGATGGTCCCCTGCGCCGCGACCTAGAGCAGCAGGCCCGCACTCTCGGCATCGCGGACAGGGTGCAGTTCGTCGGCCAGAAGAGCAATCCCTATCCCTGGATGCGCGCGGCACGTCTTTTTGTTCTCAGTTCGGATTATGAGGGATTCGGCCTGGTGCTGCTCGAGGCGATGATCTGCGGCACTCCGGTCGTCGCGGTTGATTGCCCGGGCGGGATCAGGGATGTGCTCAAGGGACCACTGCGAGATGCGGTGACTGAGATGGATGCCTCCGCTCTGGCCGGGAAGATCAGAACCTTGCTGGCGAATCCGCCGGCGCCGATAGGCGATGAGTGGCTGGATGATTTTCAGGAGCCACGGATCGTCGCGGCGTTTCTGGCGTCGCCGCAAGAGGAGCAGGTTCATGATGGCTGAGCCGGGACGCGTTTCCGAGACATGGCGCTGGTACGATGCGGGCGTGCGCAACTCGGTTCTCCGCATCGGCGGCTTGTCGGTTCTGCTGGTGTACGCCTTCTTCTATCTCACCGTCCCCAAGATCGGTGGACAGGCTCAGACCATTCTGGCGATCGCCGGTCTGCTCGTACTCCTGCTGTCCCGTGAGGCAGGACCCGCCAGGACTCCGCTGCTGTTGCTGGGCTTGGCGATTCTGGTCCAGGTCCTGTCGTGGTACGTTTCGCTGGATCTCTTTCCTGGATACAGCGAAGAGCATCCGAAGATCGATCGCCTGGCGCGATGGTTTCTGTTCGTCCTGATTACTCCCTGGCTGATCGGCCGCACGAACAACGTACTGGTTCTGTGGGCTGCCTGTCTGGCTGGATTCCTCCTTGCTCCGTGGATTACCGGTGCCGGCTGGCAGGAATGGAGGGCGGGCCTGAGCGGTGCGCGCGTGGATTTCGGTCTGCTCAACGCCCAGCATACCGCGATGGTATTCGGCTTCGGCCTGCTGGGAATGATCGCCTTTTTCGGCCGCATCGTGCTGCGCCACGGCTTCTCGGCGCAGCGATTCGTACTGTGGGTCATTCCCTTCGGTACCTGCCTGGCTGGTGTCATTGTGACTCAGACGCGTGGCGTGTGGATTGCTGTATCGGTTGGAGTCCTGGCTATGCTGGTGACGGCGCTGATGCTGCGGCGCAAGGGTAAGGGCCGTGCGTGGTCGGGGAGGACGGTGGCGCTGGGCGCGCTTGCCGTGCTTGTGATAGGTGGCATGCAGCTGGTCCTGTTCGCCGATCACATCGGCAAGCGCATGGATAAGGAACGTGAAACGATAGAGCACGTGCTTTCGGGCGATCTGGATCAGATTCCGTACAATAGCACTGGGGTCCGTATTCATACCTGGGTTGCCGCCGGACACTGGATAGCGCAGTACCCGTGGCTGGGCCTGGGCAAGCAGGGTAGCGTGATCGCCATCCAGCAATCGGAGCAGCTGCCGGATCGGATCAAGCGGAGATTCGGTCACTTGCATAATACCTATCTCGATCTGCTGGCGCAGCATGGCATTGCGGGTCTGGCGGTGCTGATGGCGCTGATCGGGTGGCTGATCAGCGCTGCGGTGCAGGCTTGGCGTACCGGCCATATGCCTGTGGATGTGTTGCTGTTCTACGCGGCGTTCCTGCCCTACTGGTTGGTGGTCAACACGTTTGAATCATTCATGTTCTATTCCTCCGGCCGCTTCATCTTCAATCTCGCTGCCGCGGGCGTGCTGGTGCACTATGCGATGAGCTTCCGGGCACGAGTGGGTAAGGTGAGGCTGGACGACGCATAAAGGGCCATATCCTGCGCGAAACGATTGTCGCGTCGATTCCCTCAACGGCGAATGAATCCCTTTCACGAGAGGCCGTGAAGCATAAAGCACCGGCTCATACGCTTCGAGGCACGTCAGGTGTGACTAAGTTGCCGTATCGATGTCGTTCCAGCCAGGCTCAAATACTCGTGCTACGGTAGATCCAGCCTCGGGATTCTTAACCGCGGAATCCGCAAGTCCGGGGATCAGGAGGGACTCGATCCGGGCGATATGGGCCTCTTCGGCGAACAGGTGATCCGCGCGCTCGCGCCCGGCGGCGGCGATCCGGCGCAACTCTTCGGGGTGCTCGGCGA
>CAZOOF010000043.1:0-19543 GCA_964581365.1 uncultured Chromatiales bacterium | reverse complement strand
ACCGGTCTGGCGATCGCCAATGATCAGCTCGCGCTGACCGCGACCGACCGGCACCATTGCGTCGATCGCCTTCAGACCGGTCTGCACCGGCTGGCTGACCGACTGGCGGGCGATTACGCCAGGAGCGACCTTCTCAATCGGCGAGGTGCCATCGGAGGCGATGGGGCCCTTGCCGTCGATCGGCTGGCCGAGCGAGTTGACCACGCGTCCCAGCAGCGCATCGCCCACCGGCACCTCGAGGATGCGGCCGGTGCACTTGACGGTGTCGCCTTCACTGATGTGCTCATAGGCACCGAGCACCACCGCACCAACGGAGTCCCGCTCCAGGTTGAGCGCCATGCCGTAAGTGCCACCGGGGAACTCCAGCATTTCGCCGTACATGGCATCGCTCAGTCCGTGGATACGGACGATACCGTCGGTGACGCTGATGACGGAACCCTCGGTGCGAGCCTCTGTGACCAGATCGAACTTCTCGATCCGTTGCCGGATGAGTTCGCTGATTTCCGCTGCGTTGAACTGCATACACAATCCCCCTGAATGTTGAATCTGGCTAACGGGTGAGCGCGGAAGCCAGCCGGTTCACGTGCGCTGCGACCGATCCGTCGATGACCAGGTCGCCGGCACGGATCACGGCGCCGCCGATCAATGCCTCGTCCGTCTCGCAGGTGAGCTGCACCTGGCGCCCCAGACGCCGGCTGAGCGCGCCGGCAATGCTCTTCTTCTGCTCGTCGGTAAGCGGAAAGGCCGACACCACTTCGGCCTGAACGATCTGCTCAGCCTCTGCGCGCATCGACTCGTACAGCGCCCGCATCTCGGGTACCAGTTCCAGCCGGCGATTCTCGGCGAGCACGCGTACCAGTGAACGGCCCTGCTCGGTCAGCCCCTTGCCGCACACATCGATGATCAGCTCCACCAGCGCATCGCCCGAAACACGGGGATCACCGATGACCGGGATCATCTGCGTATCGGTGACGACCACCGACAGCAGTTCGAGCATGCCCGACCACTGATCGAAGGCGCTCTGCTCGCGCGCGAGCTCGAACACCGCCTGGGCGTAAGGTCTGGCTATGGTGATGTTTTCGGCCATATCAGTCGTCAGATCTGCGACGCCAGATCCTGCAGCAGCTCGTCATGAGCCTTGCGGTCGATCTCACGCCCGATGATCTTGCTCGCGCCTGCCGCGGCAAGGACAGCGACCTGCCCCCGCAGCTGCTCACGCGCCCGGTTCGATTCACGCTCGATCTCGGCCTTGGCCGCCTCGACCAGGCGATCTCCCTGGGTACGGGCGTCGGCCTTGGCCTCCTCGATGATCTCACTGGCACGGCGCTCGGACTGGGCGAGCAGCTCGGCCGCCTGCGTCCGCGCTTCCTGCATGATCTCCAGCGCCCGCTTCTCGGCGCGCTCGAGATCGTGCTTACCCTTGTCCGCTGCCGCCAGACCATCGGCGATGCGCTTCTGACGCTCACCGAGGAGGCGGGTGAACGGCCCCCACAGGACCTTGTTCACGAACCAGATCATCAGCACGAAGGCGATGATCTGTGCGAACAAGGTGACGTTGATGTTCATGTTGCTTGGCTCCTTTGCGTTATCCGGGTTTCAGTCCCGGAAGACACCCCTGGATCAGAGTGCGCCGAGCGCCGAGCTCAGTGCACCAACGAACGGGTTGGCGAACAGGAACCACATGGCGAACGCCAGAATGATGAACGGGAAGGACTCCATCAGACCGGCGAAGATGAACATGTTCAGCATCAGGGTCGGGCGCATCTCCGGCTGGCGCGCGATACCTTCCAGCGCCTTGGCGCAGATAAGACCCCAGCCGATCGCGGAACCCAGACCCGCGGCGGCGAGGATGACGCCCACGCCGACGGCGGTATAGGCGTAGATTTGAGCGATCATATCGGGTGTCATTGCATTGTCTCCTTAGTGAATATCTGAACCATTACCGTCAAAACCGGGATCAGCGCAGCGCGCCTAGTGATCTTCCACGTGGGCCATTCCCAGGTACACCACGGTGAGCACCATGAAGATGAAGGCCTGCAGCGTGATGATGAGCAGGTGGAAGATCAGCCATGCGAGGTCGAGCACGACCTGCAACGGGAACCAGAACAGCGCAGCGGCTCCAACCGCCAGCGTGCCGCCGATCAGCGCGATCAGCAGGAACACGAGCTCGCCGGCAAACAGGTTACCGAAGAGTCGCAGCGCCAGACTGAGCGGCTTGGCCAGCTCCTCGATCAACGTCATGACAATGTTGACCGGCATCAGGAACTTGCCGAACGGGTGAAAGAGGAAGACCTTGAGGTAACCGACCGGACCCTTGACCTTGATGTTATAGAACACGATCAGCGCAAAGACCGTGAGCGACATCGCCAGAGTGGTATTGAGGTCGGTCGTCGGCACTGCCTTCAGATATTCGATGCCGATGAAGGTGGCGAGCAGAGGCAGCAGATCGACGGGGATAAGGTCCATGAAGTTCATGAGCCAGACCCAGAGGAAAATGGTCAAGGCAAGCGGCGCAATCAGCGGATTATGGCCCGGGAAGGTATCCCTGACCTGCCCCTGGACGAATTCGACGACCATTTCCATGAAATTCTGGAAACCGGAAGGCGCATCGACCGACAGGCGCCTGCCGAGCCATGAAGCCGCGCCGATGAGCAGTGCGCCAAGGGCGACACTGAAGAACAGGGTGTCGACATGCAGCGCCCAGAATCCGGCCGCCTCGCAATCGCCGACGCAAAGGTTCGCAAGGTGATGCTGGATGTACTCGACTGTCCCGCCGGAGGAGCCTTCTTGTGCGCTCACGTCCCCAACCCCTATACGTTATTTATTTGTCTGTGTCCGTCCGCCCCGGCTGAGCGCCGTGAACGGAAAAACGAGTTGCGCGGCCACGAACCCGAGTACCACCGCCAAAGGCGCCAGGTCGAAGCCAGCCAGCCCGATCGCAAACAGCGCGAGCACCAGGATGAATCTCACCACGGCGCCGGCATAGAGCACGATCTGGCTCTGCCGCAGGCTAGGCATCTTACCCGCCAGAGCCACCCCCCGGCTCAACAGCAGGGTCATCAGTATGCCAATCAATCCGCCGTATGCAGCGGATACCGCATCCCAGCGATCGCCGACCAAAAGGAACACGACAGCCGCCAGGACCGTCGCGCCTGACTGCAAGGCGATCAACCGCCGGGTTCCGGAATGCAGGGTCTGAACAGGGATTACGTGCAACTAAACCACCCTGCTCAACAGTCGGTAAACCTTGAGAAATCCACCCACCGCCCCGAGGCCGGCACATACTAGCATAAAGATCGGACGGCTATCCAGCCAATAATCAGCCAGATATCCCAGCAGGAAGCCGGACGCGATCATCGAGGTGAGCATCGTCCCAGCTCCCATCAGGACGAGACTGCCGCCGGACTGTTGCATCAACGACTCCGCGGAAAAACTGAGCCCGGGAGTATACTTCAGCCGCCGCACAGCGCAAAGGTCTCTGCCAATCGGATTTCTCACGACGCGATCGACAGAGCGCCCGCCGCATCGAAGGCGACCGGCTCCTGGCAGCGCCGCTCAGCGAATGCGCTCGAGAATGCCCTGCAGCTCGTCGAGACTGGTGTAATTGATGACCAGCCGGCCCTTGCCGCCAGCCTTGCTGTCTATGGTCACCGCTGCGCCCAGCCGTTCGGACAGGTCCTGCTGGAGTCGCTGCACATCCGGATCGACACTGGATGCCGGTTTCTTCCGGCCGGACTGTCCGCTCTCCGCCTGCATCCGCCGTACGAGCTGCTCGGTTTCCCGTACCGACAGGCCGCGCTCCGCCACTTCCCTGGCGGCACGGCTCTGCACCTCTCCGGACAGAGCGAGGAGGGCACGCGCATGCCCCATTTCGATTTCTCGCGCCTCGATGCGACGCTTTACGTCTTCGTTGAGCTCAGCGAGCCGCAGAAGATTGCTCACCGCGGCGCGCGAACGCCCCACCGCATCCGCAGCCTGCTGATGGGTGATGCCGAATTCATCGATGAGGCGGCGCAGCGCCAGAGATTCTTCCATGGGATTGAGATTTTCCCGCTGGATGTTTTCGATCAGCGCCATGGCCATGGCAGCCTGGTCCGGCACATCGCGAATGACAACGGGGACTTCATGCAGCTCGGCCAGCTGTGCCGCGCGCCAGCGTCGCTCGCCGGCGATGATCTCGTAATTGCCGGACGGGAGAGGGCGGACCACTATCGGCTGAACCAGCCCTTGGGCGCGAATCGAATCGGCGAGATCCTGCAGGCTCTCCTGGCGCATGTCCGAACGCGGCTGATAACGTCCGCGACACAGCATTTCCACCGGCAGGGTCGCCATGCGCCCCGAACCCGCATCGGCTTCGGCTGCGGAACCCGGCGCCTGCGCCTCCGGCGCAGCCTGCCTCGGCTCGGCCGGGCTCTGGCTCTCTTCGGCGGTCGCAGTGGCCGCCCCCCTTGCCGCCAGCAGCGCCTCCAGCCCGCGCCCCAGCCCCCGTCTCTTCACACTCACGAGAATTCGCCCCCCGGCACGACGATCAAACCGTCGCCTGTGCCTCTTCCTTCATTTCCCTGCGCAGCATCTCGCCGGCCAGCGCCAGATAGGCGCGCGCACCCTGCGAGTTCTTATCATACATGATCGCCGGCAGCCCATGGCTCGGCGCTTCGGCGAGCCGGACGTTGCGGGGAACGATGGTATTGAACACCTGGTCGGGGAAATGAGCGAGCAGCTGGCTCGACACGTCGTTCGCCAGATTGTTGCGCGGGTCGTACATGGTGCGCAGGAGACCCTCGATGCGCAGCTCGAAATTGAGCGTGGTACGGATCTGCTCGATGGTATCGAGCAGAGCGGTGAGCCCTTCCAGCGCGTAGTACTCGCACTGCATCGGGATGATGACCCCCTGCGCGGCGACCAGCGCATTGAGAGTGAGCATGTTGAGCGCCGGCGGGCAGTCAATGATGATGTAATCATAGGAATCGGCGGCAGAGGCGAGGGCGGTCCGCAGGCGGCGCTCACTTTCCGGCCGCGACATCAGCTCGACCTCTGCCACTGTGAGATCGCCGTTGGCGGGCAACAGCGCATAGCCTGCCGCCACCTCGCGCACGATGGCGTCCTCCAGCGCGCACTCCCCGAGCAGCACCTCGCAAGTGGTGGCGCTGAGCGCCGATTTGTCGACGCCGCTTCCCATCGTGGCATTGCCCTGCGGATCGAGATCCACCAGCAACACCCTGCGGCGCGTGGCAACGAGAGAGGCCGCCAGATTGACGCTGGTCGTCGTCTTGCCCACGCCACCCTTCTGGTTGGCTACTGCAATGATTCGAGTCATGGAAAACCACAAAATGGAAAGTGAAAACGCAAGCAGGGAGCGGGCTCCACCTGTCCGGAGCGATGAGCGGGAAACGGTGAGTCCTCGCTCACGTCCGCTCCAGAATCACCAGACACCGCTCGGCATCCAGGCCCGGGACCATCAACGGCTCCACACCCGCCAGGCGCCATCCGGCGGGCAGGGCAGCCAGTTCCGCTTCCGCGGAGCGGCTCTTCATCGCCATCAGCTGTCCTCCCGGACGACAGAGCGAAGCCGCCAGCTCCGCCAGCTCGCCCAGCGAACTGAAAGCCCGCGAAACGATCACATCGAACGGCCGCGGCGGCCGGTAACGCTCGACCCGCTCGGTAACCACCGAGATACCGGCTCCGGCATCACCCAGCGCACCAATGGCCTGGATGAGAAAGCGGGTCTTCTTGCGGTTGCTGTCGAGCAGCGTCACGCTGAGATCCGGGCGCGCCAGCGCCAGCGGAATGCCCGGCAGACCGGCACCAGTGCCGATATCCAGCACCGTCGCCGGCCCCTTAATGTACGGGACGATGCTCAGACTGTCGAGCAGCAGGCGGATCACCATCTGCCCGGGTTCACGCACCGCGGTCAGATTGTAGGCGGTATTCCAGCGATGAAGCAGCGCCAGATAGTCGAGAAGCCGCTTCTCCGCAGAACCATCCAGCGGCACTCCCATCGCCGTGACGCCCTGTTCGAGCATGACCGCGAGGCGGGCGCGACCTTCAGCAGAAAACGGATCGCCAGCGCGGCGTTCGGGCAGACTCATGTCCGGGCGCGCTGCCGGTCTGACGCTGCGGAACGATCATCGCTGTCGGGCGCCACGCCGGTGGGGACGCCCCAGATGGTGCGCGCGTACTCACGCACGGCCCGGTCGCTGGAGAACCTTCCCATGCGGACGATGTTCAGCACCGCCGCTCGCGACCATGCCTCCGGATCCTGGTAAAGCCGCTCCACCCGGCGCTGGCATTCGATATATGAAGCGTAGTCCGCAAGCACCATGTAGCGATCTTCGTTCAGCAAGGCATCACAGAGCGGCCGATAAAGCTCCGGGTTGCCCGGCGAAAAGAATCCCTGGGCGATCATATCGATCGCCTGCCGCAACTCGGGATTGGATTCGTAGCAGCGCCGCGGTGAGTAGGCAGGTCGCAGGGCGGCGACTTCCTCGGCGGTAAGCCCGAAAATGAAGATGTTTTCGTATCCGACCGCATCCCGTATCTCGATATTGGCGCCATCGAGCGTGCCAATGGTCAACGCCCCGTTCAGCGCCAGTTTCATGTTCCCGGTTCCCGACGCCTCCATACCGGCAGTGGAAATCTGCTCCGACAGATCCGCCGCCGGAATGATGTCCGAGGCAGTGGAAACATCATAATTGGGGATGAAGACGACGCGCAGCCAGCTGTTGATCGCCGGATCATTGTTGACCACATCCGCGACGTCATTGATCAGCTTGATCACCAGCTTGGCCATCAGGTAGCCGGGCGCCGCCTTGCCGGCGAAGATGCAGGTGCGAGGAACGGTGGGCGCCTCCGCGGAACCTTCGCGGAGGCGATTATAGCAGGTGATTATGTGCAGCACGTTGAGCAGCTGGCGCTTGTACTCGTGGATGCGCTTGACGTGGATATCGAACAGCGAGTCTGTCAGCAGCTCCAGTCCCAGACGCTCCTTTACCAGACCGGCCAGCAGCTTCTTCCGGCGCTGCTTCACCTCGCGCAAACGGCTGCGGAACGCGGCGTCTTCGGCATACGGAACCAGCCGTTCGAGTTGATCCAGATCCACCGTCCAGCCATCACCGATACGCTCTTCGATCAGCTGCGACAGATCCCGATTGATGTGATGCAGCCACCGCCTGGGTGTCACCCCGTTGGTGATGCACACGAACTTTTCCGGATAGAAGCGATAGAAATCCGCGAAGATCGTGGATTTCATCAGCTCGGTGTGGAGCTGGGCAACGCCATTGACATGGTGGCTGCCGATGATCGCAAGATGCGCCATTCGCACCGCGCGCTCACCATCTTCGCGAATGATCGACATGCGGCGCACGAGATCCGGATCGCCTGGCCAGCGATGCATCACATCCCTCAGGAAGCGATGATTGATCTCATAGATGATCTGCAGATGGCGCGGGAGGATATTCTCGAACAGGTCGATGGGCCAGGTCTCCAGCGCCTCCGGCATCAGGGTGTGGTTGGTATAAGCGAACACCCGCGTCACAATGCCCCAGGCCCGCTCCCAGGCAAACCCGTGCACATCGAGCAGCACCCGCATCAGCTCCGGGATCGCGATCGCCGGATGGGTATCGTTGAGCTGGATGACGATCCGATCAGGCAGCCCGTCCAGCGAATCGTGAAACCGGAGGTAGCGGTACAGGATGTCCTGCAGCGATGCGCATACGAAAAAATATTGCTGCTTGAGACGCAGCTCCCGCCCCATCTCGGTGGTGTCGCTGGGGTAGAGCACGCGCGATATGTTTTCCGACTTCGCCTCGGCCTCGACCGCCTTGATGTAGTTGCCTTCGTTGAAGTAGTGCAGATCGAAGTCGCGAGAGGACTTGGCCGCCCACAGGCGCATATTGTTGGCGGTGCCGGAACGAAACCCGGGAATCGGCATGTCATAGGCCATAGCGATCACTTCGTCGGTATCCACCCAGTGATGGCGGACCACGCCATGCTCGTCGGTGACATCGACCACGCGACCGTTGAAGCGGATCGGATAAATCACCTCCGAGCGGGGAAATTCCCAAGGATTGCCGTATCGCAGCCAGTTGTCGGGGTGCTCGACCTGATAACCGTCCTCGATCTGCTGACGGAACATGCCGTACTCATAGCGGATGCCATAGCCGTAGCCTGGGATCCCGAGTGTCGCCATCGAATCGAGGAAACACGCCGCCAGGCGCCCAAGACCGCCGTTGCCCAGCGCCGCCTCGGCCTCGAACTCCATGACCTCATCCAGGGTCATGCCGTAGGAGGCGAGCGCTTTCTCGGCCTCTTCCAGCATGTCGAGATTGAGCAGGCTGTTCTGCAATGAACGGCCGATGAGGAATTCCATGGAGAAGTAGTAGACGCGCTTGGAATCCCGCTGATAGTGGGTACGCGTGGTGCGCATCCACTGGGCGACCATGCGGTCACGCACCATGTTTGCGAGAACGTGAAACCAGTCCCGCGGCGTGGCGGTATGGAGATCCTTGCCGATGCGGAACTCGAGTATATCGGCCATCGAGCACCGGATCGAGTCGGCATCCATGCCCAGCCGGTCGCAATCACTGTCCCGGCGCGCCCATTCATCCTGTTTCGTCATCGCGGATCCTCAGCCAAGGCTCCTGTCACGGAAGCGAAAGGATTGTCCGGCAAAATGTATTGAGTATATTATCAGCCTCCACCCTGTCAAAATTCGTCTCCATCTCAAATGCCTGGCACGCCTACAAGGTCTTCATTCATACGCCGCTCCGGCAAGGATGACCGGCGGCCGTTCGCGTCGAGATCCGCCCGCCTGCGCGGTGCGATATGTGCGCTCGCGCTGACGGCGGCCCCGGGCCTGACGGCGGCCGCCGGGCCGGCGGATTCCGGCGCGGTGACCCTGAACCTCAAGGATGCCGATATCGGCGCCGTGATCGGTACCGTCTCGGAAGTGACGGGCCGGAACTTCATCGTCGATCCCCGTGTCAAGGGCCGGGTGACGATCGTATCCTCGCGGCCGATGAGCAGGGACGAGGTATATCAGGTCTTCCTGTCCGTGCTCGACGTGCACGGATTCGCCGCCATCGACAGCGGCAGCGTCACCAAGATCGTCCCCGATGCCAACGCCAAGCAGCTCGCTGTCCCGACGGCCGACGAGTCGCGGCGCAGCGCCGGAGACGAGGTGGTCACGCGGGTCATCGAGCTGCGCAGCGTGTCCGCGGCCCAGCTGGTGCCGATCCTGCGACCGCTGGTCCCGCAGCAGGGGCACATGGCGGCGTACGTGCCGAGCAACATGCTCATCATTTCCGACCGCGCCTCGAACATCGCCCGCCTGGCCAACATCATCAACCGCATCGACGTGCGCGGCGACGACGAAATCGAAGTGGTGACCCTGAGCCATGCCTCTGCTGGCGAGGTAGTGCGCATTCTCAATTCACTGGACCAGCAGCGACGCGCCCAGCGTGGCGGCGGCGCCGATGGCGCCGAGGAAACGCCGGTCCTGATCGCGGATGAACGTACCAACAGCGTCCTGATCGGAGGCGGCAAGAGCGGACGACTGCGGCTGCGCACCATCATCACGCATCTCGACACGCCACTGCAGTCCGAAGGCAACACCCAGGTCTATTACCTGCGCTACGCGCGGGCCGCCGATCTGGTGGAGGTGCTCGCGGGCGTCAGCTCCAGCGTCGAGCAGCAGGTCCAGGCGACCGGCGCGGGCGGGCAGGGCGGACCGACGGGACGCAACATGCCGGTCAACATACAGGCCGACGAGAACACGAACGCGCTGGTGATCACCGCGCCCCCGGACATTCTTCGCGCGCTGGAGGGAGTGATCAGGCAGCTCGACCTGCGCCGCGCCCAGGTTCACGTCGAAGGCATCATCGCCGAGATCTCATCGACCTTCGACGCCGAGCTCGGCATGGAGTGGATCGTGGACGGCAGCCCGGGCGGCAATGGTCCGGTGGGGGTGAGCAACTTCCGCACCGGCAGCGCCAGCTCGATTGCCGACATCGCCGGCAGCGTAATCACCGGAACCTCGCTGCCCAACATCGGCGACGGCCTGACGCTGGCGATCGGTCGCTTCAACTCGAGCAACATCAACTTCGGCACCCTGATCCGCGCATTGAAGAGCGACGGATCCACCAACATCCTGTCGACACCCACGCTCGTCACCCTGGACAACCAGGAAGCCGAAATCGTGGTTGGCGAAGAGGTACCCTTCGTCACCGGATCGTTCACCACCGCCACCAGCGACTTCAACAACCCGTTCCAGACCATAGAGCGCCAGAACGTCGGCATCACTCTCAGGGTGCGTCCGCAGATCAATGAGGGCGACGCCATCAAGCTCGACATCGAACAGCAAATCGACAGCCTGAGTCCGAGCACGCAAGCGGTGGACCTGATCACCAACACGCGCTCGATCAAGACCAGCATCATCGTCGATGACGGCCAGGTCGTCGTGCTCGGCGGCCTGATCCGCGACGATCTGCAGGAAACCGTGCGCAAGATTCCGCTGCTTGGCGATCTGCCATTGCTCGGCTGGGCATTCCGCTCGCAGACCACCTCCAAGGCCAAGACCAATCTGATGGTGTTCCTCAAGCCGACCATCATTCGCGACAAGGCGCTGGCACAGAGCCTCACCAGCAACAAGTACAACTACATACGTGCGATGCAGGTCGATGTTCGCGACAAGGGTCTGCTGATGCTGCCTAGAGAGGAAGCGCCGGTGCTGCCAAGGTTCGACGAGATGCTGGCCGTGCCGCCGTCCCTGGTCCCGGAGGAACCCGCAGATGCCCGAGAGCCGCGTTCATGAGCATCCGCCCGCGGGCGACGTCCTCGTAGCGCCGCCGCGCGACGAACGGGTGCGGATGCTGCCGTTCGCCTACGCCAAACGTCACGGCGTGCTGACCAGCGGTCATGACGAACAGGGTCGCGCCATCATCGCCTGCCGCGGCAGCATCAGCGCCCAGGTACTGGCCGAGGTACGGCGCTTCCTGCACGCACCGCTGACCATCAGGCAGCTTCCTCCCGAGCAGTTCGACAACCTGCTGCAGTCCGCCTACGAATCAAAGGCGGCGCAGGCGATGCAGATGATGGGCGAAATCGGCGAGGAGATGGACCTTTCGCACATCGCACAGCAGCTGCCGGAGCCCGAGGATCTGCTGGAAAGCGAGGATGACGCGCCCATCATCCGACTGATCAACGCCCTGCTCACCGAGGCGGTGAAGATGAACGCCTCCGACATCCATATCGAGCCCTATGAGAACCGCCTGGTAGTGCGCTTTCGCGTCGACGGCGTGCTGCGCGAAGTTCTCGAACCGGCGCGCGCGCTGGCGCCGATCTTGGTGTCCCGCGTCAAGGTGATGGCCAAGCTCGATATCGCCGAGAAACGCCTGCCCCAGGACGGCCGCATCTCGCTGCGCATCGCGGGACGCGCCGTGGACGTGCGTGTCTCGACCCTGCCGAGCGGGCACGGCGAGCGCGTGGTGATGCGCCTGCTCGACAAACAGGCCGGCCGTCTGGATCTGGAACACCTCGGCATGTCGGCGGCCAATCTCGAGCAGATCGAACGCATCATTCATCGCCCGCATGGCATCATCCTGGTTACCGGGCCGACGGGCTCCGGCAAGACGACTTCGCTCTATGCCATGCTCACCCGGCTCAATGATCGCCAGCGCAACATCATGACGGTCGAGGATCCGATCGAGTACTACATCGACGGCATCAGCCAGACCCAAGTCCAGATGAAGGTCGACATGAGCTTCGCGCGCGGCCTGCGCGCGATCCTGCGCCAGGACCCGGACGTGGTAATGGTCGGCGAGATCCGCGACCTGGAGACCGCCGAGATCGCCGTCCAGGCCAGTCTCACCGGACATCTGGTGCTTTCGACGCTCCACACTAACACCGCCATCGGCGCCGTAATGCGTCTGCGCGACATGGGGGTCGAACCCTTCCTGCTGTCCTCCAGCCTGATCGGAGTGCTCGCGCAGCGCCTGGTAAGGCTGCTCTGCACGCAGTGCAAACGCCCTTACGAGGCCGACGCAACCGAGCGCGCCGATCTTGGCGTCACCGGCGACGAACCGCTGACTCTCTATGCGCCGGTCGGCTGCAAGGCCTGCAACCAGACCGGCTTCCATGGCCGCAACGCAATCTTCGAGGTGGTTGAGATCAATGAGCGGATGCGGCGCATGATCCACGATCGCGTTTCCGAGCAGGAGATGGAGTCGTATGCTCACACCCGCAGCCCCAGCATCTATGCCGACGGCGTGCGGCGCGTGCTGAGCGGCGTGACCACGCTGGAAGAGGTGCTGCGCGTCACCCACGAGATGGAGTGATATGGGCGCCTACGAATATACAGCCCTCGACAACCGGGGTCGCGAGAAGAAGGGGATCATCGAAGGCGATACGCCACGGCAGATTCGCCAGCTACTGCGCGAGCGCGGCCTCGCGCCGCTCACGGTCTCGGAAATCGCCCGGCAGGACCGCGAGCCGAGCCGCCGCCAGTACTTTTGGCGCCCCGCCGGGGCCAGCCCCGGAGACATCTCGCTCGTCACCCGCCAGTTCGCCACGCTGATACGCGCCGGGCTGCCCATCGAAGAAGCGCTGAGCGCGGTCGCGGAGCAATCGGAAAAGGCCCGCATCAAGAGCATGGTGTTCGCCATCCGGGCACGGATCATGGAGGGCCAGTCACTTGCACGTGCCCTGTCCACGTTCCCCCGCGCCTTCCCCGATCTCTACCGCGCCACGGTCGCCGCCGGCGAACAGTCCGGGCATCTGGACACCGTTCTCGATCGCCTCGCGGATTACACCGAAGGGCGGCAGGCTCTGCGACAGAACGTGATGCTGGCGCTGCTCTATCCGGTGCTGGTGATCATCGTCGCCATACTTGTGGTCACCCTGCTGCTTGCGTACGTGGTTCCACAGGTGATAACGGTGTTTGCGGACATGGGCCAGGAACTGCCCGCACTGACCCGCATGCTCATCGCCTCCAGTGAATTCGTACGCGAGTGGGGGCTGCTCCTGCTGCTGCTCGCAGGCATCGGCTTCGTGGCCGCCCGGCTGCTGCTGCGGCGCTATGGTCCGCGACGTGCCTGGCATGCGTTCCTGTTGCGCCTGCCGCTGGTCTCGCGCCTGCTGCGCGGCATGAACGCCGCGCGCTTTGCCCGCACCCTGAGCATTCTCGCGGAAAGCGGCGTGCCGGTACTCGAGGCGCTCGGTATCGCGGCGGAGGTGATCGTGCATCTGCCGATGCGCGAAGCGGTGACCAGTGCCTCGCGCCAGGTGCGAGAGGGCGCCAGCCTCAACCGTGCGCTGGCACGCAGCGGCTATTTTCCGCCGCTGACCATTCATCTAATCGCCAGCGGCGAAGCGAGCGGCCGTCTGGAAGCCATGCTCGAAAGAGCGGCGATCAGCCAGGAACGTGAACTCGAAACGGTGGTCAAGACGGTAGTTGGCCTGTTCGGACCGTTTCTGATTCTGGTAATGGGGGGTATAGTACTGCTGATCGTGCTGGCCATCCTGCTGCCGATCTTCAATCTCAACCAGTTGGTCCTTTAGGATAATCAAGCATGAAGCATCTGCCGCAGAAACGAAGGGGCGCCCGCGGACGCCGCCAGACCGGCTTCACTCTCATCGAAGTGCTGGTGGTCGTGGTCATTCTCGGTATCCTGGCCGCGATCATCGTCCCCAATCTGATGGAGCAGCCGGCGCAGGCCCGCCTCACCAAGGCGCAGTCCGATCTGCGCGCCATAGAAAACGCGCTCAACATGTACCGCCTCGACAACCATTCCTATCCGACCACGGATCAGGGCCTGGAGTCGCTGGTCGACAAGTACCTGCCGCGCGTACCCATGGATCCATGGAACCGTCCGTACCAGTATCTCAGCCCTGGTGTCCGGGGCCAGTTCGACCTCTACACTCTGGGCCGGGACGGACAGCCTGGTGGCGAGGGTGAAGACGCTGATATCGGCAACTGGAGCGGCAGCGGTTCCTGAGCGGCGCCAAGAGGGCGGTTTCACGCTGCTCGAAGTCCTCATCGTCGTCCTCATCGTCGGCATAGTTTCAGGGCTTGCGGTCATCGCTGTGCGTGACGATCCCGGCGACCGGGTGGCGACCGAGGCGCAGCGCCTGTCGGCCCTGCTGACGCTCGCATCCCAGGAATCGGTGCTGCAATCGCGCGAAATGGCGGTCGAGATCGGCCGGGAAGGCTATCGCTTTCTGGCGCTCGGAGAAGACGGCTGGACCGAGCACGACGACCCGGTGTTCCGGACCCGCACATTGCCCGAGGACGTCACGCTCCAGCCCGTCATCGAGGGTGATGATGTCGGGCGACGCGCCGGCCAGGCACGCCGCGAACCGCGCATCTACCTGCTTTCGGGTGGCGAAATGACTCCATTCGAGATCACGTTCAGGCATCGCGGGCGTGAGGACATCCGCTACCTGCTCAGCGGCGATGCCGCCGGCCGGATCACGCTCGATGAAGCATCACGCTGAATCCCGGCGGTGTGCCGGCGCCGGCTTCACGCTCATCGAGATTCTGGTCGCGCTCGCCATCGTCGCACTCGCTCTGGGCGCGGTGGTGGCGGAAACCGGCCATTACATCGCCGCGATGGCGCGCATGCAGGATCGCACGCTCGCCCATTGGATTGCCGTGGACCGGGTGACCGAAGCCCAGCTCTCGGGAACCTGGCCCTCGCCTGGCAATACCGACGGCACCCTGGAGCTCTCCGGGCGCGAATGGCTGTGGACGCTGCGCGTCAGCGAAACACCCAATGAGGAGATGCGGCGGCTCGACGTAGAAGTGCGGGCTGCGACCGACGAAGCGGATATCGTCGCCACCGCCATCGGCTATCTGCGGCGTCCCGACGCATGAGCGCCAGCCCCCGTCGTTCGGCCGGCTTCACCCTGCTCGAACTGCTGATTGCGCTCGCCATCTTCGCCATCATGTCGGTGATCGCGTACGGGGGGCTGCGGTCCGTGCTCGAAGCGCGGGATCGCGCCGCGGCCAGCGCGGACCGCCTGGCCGAGCTTCAGCTTGCCTTCACCATCATCGGAAGAGATCTCGAACAGGCTGTCGACAGACCGATACGCGACGAATTTGGCGATCCCGAGTCGGCGCTGGAGGGAACGGAGGAAAGCCTGGAGCTCACCCGCGGCGGCTGGCGCAATCCAGCCGGCCTGCAACGCAGCGAACTGCAGCGGGTGGCCTATTCCCTGGAGGGCGAGGAGCTGCTGCGCCGGACGTGGCAGGTGCTGGATCGCACCCAGGGCTCAGAGCCGCGTTCGACCGCGCTGCTGGCGGACGTCGAAGAGCTTTCGCTGCGGTATCTGGATGCGGACCGCGAATGGCGGACTTTCTGGCCCACCGGACCGGCCGCTGTGGCCGGAGTGGAAGCCGCGCTGCCGATAGGAATCGAGATCAGTGTCACCACCGAGCGCTGGGGCCAGGTAACGCGCCTGTTCCGCGTCGTTCCGGGCGTACCTGCCGGCCTTCCCGAAGGACCGGGCATCAATGATGGCGGGCAGGGCGGCGACCAGACAGGGGAAAGTCCTGACGACGGCGGCACACCGGCGGGCACGGAGGAGGGGACATGAACGCGCGGCTTCGACAGCAGGGCGTGGCGCTGCTGACTGCGCTGGTGATCACCGCCATCGCTGCCGTAGCCGCCGTCGCCATGGCTTCACGCCAGCAGCTCGATGTACGTCGCACGGCCAATGTTATCGAGTTCGATCAGGGGTATCTGTTCGCGCTCGGCGTGGAGAGCTGGGGAATGGAAATTCTGGCCGAGGACCGCCGAGACAATCGGATCGACCACCTGCTCGAGCCCTGGGCAACCATCCTGCCGCCCATGGATGTCGAGGGCGCGCGGGTTTCCGGCCGCATCGAGGACCTGCAGGGCCGCTTCAATCTCAACAATCTGGCCGATCAGGCGGGCCGTCCGGTAAACGATGAGGTGGAACGCTTCAGGCGCCTCCTGCAGGCGCTGGGCCAGGACGACAGCATCGTGGATTCGATCATCGACTGGATCGATCCCGACGGCGAAACGCGCTTTCCCGACGGCGGGGAAGATACGGTCTACCTGGAAAAGACGCCGCCGTATCGGACCGCCAATTCACCCATGCGTCATCCGAGTGAGTTATTATTGGTCAACGGCGTGACTCCGGAATTGTACGAAGCGCTGATTCCGCATGTCGCCACGCTGCCTGGACGGGTCGCGGTCAACGTCAATACGGCGACCGTGCCAGTGCTGATGTCCCTCGCCGAAGGCATTACCGAGAGCGAAGCCGAGCAGATCGCCTCCGACCGCGGCACCGAAGGCTACGGCTCGATGGAGGATTTTCTCGCGCACCCGGTCATGGATCAGCGCTTGCTGAACATTCCCAACGTTTCGGTGTCGAGCTCTTACTTCATGATTCACGCCAACGTCACATTCGGACGCAACGATGTCAGGCTGCACAGTCTCGTGCGGCGCGGACAGGATGCCCGGGTGAGACTGCTGATGCGCACGCAGGGCACTTTCTGATGGCCGGCACCATGCTGTTGAGAAAGCTGCGCGGCGCGTCGGATCGCTACGAATGGCTGCTGGGCGACAGCGGAGAGGAGAGCGGAGAGGGGACCGGTATCGGGACCGGATCCCTCGACGACGCCGCGGCCGCCTGCGCCGGCAGCAGCCCGATCATGCTCGCGCCGGGCGAGGACATGCTGCTGACCACCGTGAATGTGCCGGCGCGCAATCGTCAGCGGCTGTTGCAGGCGCTTCCCTATGCGCTCGAAGACCGGATCGCCCAGGATGTAGAACAGATGCATTTTGCGCCGGGTCTTCGCCACCTGGACGGCTCGGTGCCGGTAGCGGTGCTGGAACGGCAAGTCCTCGACCAGTGGCTCGGCGAACTCCGCGCAGCGGGAATCGAAGCTGCCCGCATGATCCCTGATGTACTCGCGCTGCCCTATCAGGCGGGGGATTGGACGCTTGCGATAGATGGTGACATGGCTTTGCTGCGCACCGGCCCCCAGCGCGGACTGGCTATAGAAACCGATAGTCTGGCGGCCGTGCTTTCAGCTGCACTGGATGAGGCGGAAGATGCCCGCCCCGAGCGACTTCATGTTTACGCTCCGCAGTCCGACATCGCCGAACTCGAAGCTCTGGCTACGCTGGGGCTGGAGCTGGTGCCCCATCCACAGTCCGCGCCGGTCCTGGCGATGATGGCGCCGCAGGCCACCACAGGCGAAGCGATCGATCTGCTGCAGGCCGATTACGCGCGCCGCGAGCGCCTGCGCGGCGACTGGCGGCGCTGGCGCGCGGCTGCCATCACTTTCGCGGCACTGGTCGCGGTCAACCTCGGCATGCTGACCTATGATCAGATTCGCCTGAGCCGGCAGAGCACACAGCTGCAGGCCGAGATTGAATCCATCTACCACCAGGCATTTCCGGAAACGCAGCGCGTGGTGGACCCGCGAGTGCAGATGGAACGCGGCCTGGCCTCGCTGCGAGGCGGCGGAGCCGAGAGCGGCGGCTTTCTCGATCTGATGCGCGCAATCGCGGAAACCATCAGCGGCACTCGTGGCGCCGTAATTCAGCGCATCGCCTATCAGGATGGTCGACTGGACCTTTCGATCCATGTACCCGACCTGCAGCAACTCGACACCATGGTGCGCCAGCTCGGCGAGCAGGGCAGCGTAATGGCCGAGATTCAGTCCGCCAATGCGGTTGGAGGACGGGTGGAAGCCCGGCTGCAGGTGAGGCCGCGCCAGTGAACGAACTAGTCAACCGGATTCGAACCGCCTACTTCAGGCTCAGTGCGCGTGATCGGCTGCTGCTGATCATCGGCGGGGCGCTGGTCGCTCTGCTCCTGTTCGTGTTCGCGATCTGGTTACCGCTCGATCAGCGCGTCGAACGCTTGCAGGAAACCGTCGATCGTCAACTTGCCCTGCGCGCCTGGATGACCGAGTCTGCGCAGGAGGTGCGTCGGCTGAAGGCGAGCAGTCCGAGGACGGGGGTGGCAGATCAGTCGCTGCTGGCATTTACCGATCGCACCGCGCGCGAAGCCGGTCTCGCCAGCGCGCTGCGCCGGGTCGAGCCGGAAGGCAGTGACCGCGTCCGTATCGTACTCGAGCAGGCGAGCTTCGACACCATGATCGGCTGGCTGGAACAGCTGGCGGGTCGGTTCGGAGTGCGTATCGCCGGGATCACCATTGAGCGCCGGGAAGAGGCCGGACTGGTCAACGTGCGCGTGGTATTGCAGGCGCCCACGCCATGATTTCTTCCGTCACGCTGCGCTATACGCTGTTCTTCCTGATCGTCTATCTGGTCGCGCTGCTGGTATCGCTGCCCGCGGAGCAGGTATATCGTTCCGCGCGCCAGACCGCCGAGCTGCCTTTCGAGCTGTACGGAATCAGCGGCACATCCTGGAACGGCAGAGCGAAAACCCTGCGCATCGATGAGCTCTCGCTTCAGGATGTCACATGGACGCTGAAGCCGCTTCCCCTGATCATCGGGCGCGCGGAACTGAGTGTATCGGCGCACATCGGTCAGGGTTCGGTCGACGGCATCGCCGGCCGCACCCTCGGCGGCGCCTGGTATGCGCGCGGAATCCAGTTCGACGCCGGTCTTGGGGATCTGAGCGCCGCCGCCGGACTGGATCTGGGGCTGCGCGGACGTATCGCTGGAACCATCGATCAGGCACGGTTAGCGGATAAGCAGGTGCAGGCCCTGGACGGACAGTTCGAGCTTGCCGGTGGGGCGATCGATGAGCCGTTGAACATGGTGCTGGGAAGTTTCTCGGCGAGCATGGAAACCCGGGATGACGGCATCCATGCGGTACTGGCTGACCGAGAAGGGCCGCTACGCGCTCAGGGTTCGGCCGTCTTGCAGCCGGGTGGCGAGTGGCGCGCCAGGCTGCGGCTCGCGCCGCGCAATGGTACCGACACGGCTACGCGCGACATGCTGCGCATGCTGGGTCGTCCGGACGCCGAAGGCTATGTCGAGCTGACGCGCAGCGGCGTCCTGCCGATCGATCGATTCGTCCCCTGAGGATCCGGCGCCGGGACGACGCGGCACGGATGCGCCTCAGCGCTTCATCGAATCGAAGAATTCAGCGTTGTTCTTGGTGACCTTGAGGCGGTCGATGAGGAACTCCATCGCCGCGAGCTCATCCATGGGATGCAGCAGCTTGCGCAGAATCCACATCTTCTGGAGCTCGTCGGGATCGGTGAGCAATTCCTCGCGGCGCGTGCCCGAGCGATTGATATTGATTGCCGGATAGATGCGCTTTTCGGCGATCCGGCGATCGAGATGGATTTCCATGTTGCCGGTGCCCTTGAACTCTTCGTAGATCACGTCGTCCATGCGGGAACCGGTTTCGACCAGGGCGGTCGCGATGATGGTCAGGCTGCCGCCTTCCTCGATATTGCGCGCGGCGCCGAAGAAACGCTTGGGACGCTGCAGGGCATTGGCATCGACACCGCCGGTCAGAACCTTGCCGGAGGAGGGCACCACGGTATTGTAGGCGCGCGCCAGACGGGTGATCGAATCGAGCAGGATGACCA
>CAZOOF010000042.1:0-20165 GCA_964581365.1 uncultured Chromatiales bacterium | reverse complement strand
GACTATCCCGGCGTGGGTCCCGAGCATGCCTGGTTGCGCGACAGCGGGCGAGCGAACTACGTCGCGGTGGACGATGAAGCTGCGCTCGCCGCCTTCCATCGCCTGACCCGGACCGAGGGGATCCTGCCCGCCCTCGAGTCCAGCCATGCCGTGGCCCATGCGCTGGAGCTGGCGCCGCGTCTCGGTCGCGATGCCATCCTCATCGTCAACCTGTCGGGTCGCGGTGACAAGGATATCCACACCGTGGCTGCGCACGAAGGCATCGTGATATGAACCGGATAGACCGTCTGTTTGAAAAGCTGCGGCAGAGTGGCCGCAAGGCCCTGATGCCATACATTACCGCCGGCGACCCCCGTTCATCGGTCACCGTGCCGCTGATGCACGCCATGGTGCGCGCCGGCGCTGACGCCATCGAACTGGGCGTGCCGTTTTCCGATCCGATGGCCGATGGTCCGGTCATCCAGCGCGCCGCGGAGCGCGCTCTGGCTGCGGGGATGACCCTGCGCCGGGTGCTGGAAATGGTGGCCGAGTTCCGGCGCGAGGACAGCGAGACGCCGGTGGTGCTGATGGGATATCTCAATCCGGTGGAAGCGATGGGTTACGAGGAGTTCGCCACCGCGGCGCGCAAGGCCGGCGTGGATGGAGCGCTCACCGTGGACATGCCGCCTGAGGAGGCCGGAGAGCTTTGCGCCGCGCTCGAAGCCGCCGGTCTGCATCCGATCTTTCTGGTCGCGCCGAATTCGGGCGCGGAACGGCTGCGCGCGATCGGTGCGGCCGGCCGGGGTTTCCTCTATCATGTCTCCCTGAAGGGGGTCACCGGCGCTGCGCATCTGGATGTAGCGGCGGTGGAGCGCAAGGTCGCTGACATGCGAGCGCAGACCGGGCTGCCGATCGCCGTCGGGTTCGGCATCCGTGACGCCGAGTCGGCGGCGGGCATCGCCCGGATCGCCGACGGCGTGGTCGTCGGCAGCGCGCTGGTCAGGCTGATCGAGGAAAACTGTACTGCCTCCGACGAGGCGGTGATCGCGGCGGTTGCCGAATCGCTCGGCACCATGCGCAGCGCCATGGATGCGAGCACCACGCAGGCATAGTGCCACGGGATACGTATCGGAATGAACTGGTTCGAGAAACTGCTACCATCGAAAATCCGCACCGAAGGCGGCCGCAAGAAATCCATTCCGGAGGGGCTGTGGACCAAGTGCAACGCCTGTGGCCAGATCCTTTACCGCGCAGAGCTGGAGCGTAACGCCTACGTGTGTCCCAAGTGCGGTCATCACGAGCGCATCGGAGCCCGGCGGCGGCTGGATCTCTTTCTGGATGCCGAGGACCGCGTCGAGATCGGCGGTGACATCGAGCCGACCGACTTCCTGAAATTCCGCGACTCGCGCAAGTATCGTGATCGCATCACGCAGGCGCAGAAGGCGACTGGTGAGAAAGACGCGCTGCTGGTGATGTCCGGCCGGCTCAAGGGCCTGCCGCTGGTCGCGGCTGCCTTCGAGTTCCAGTTCATGGGCGGATCCATGGGATCGGTGGTGGGCGAACGCTTCGTGCGTGGCGTCAACGTCTGTCTGGAGCGTCGGATTCCGCTGGTATGCTTCTCGGCGAGCGGTGGCGCGCGCATGCAGGAGGCGCTGGTGTCGCTGATGCAGATGGCGAAGACCAGCGCGGCGCTCGCCCGGCTCAATCAGGAAGGCATTCCCTACATTTCAGTGCTCACCGATCCGACCATGGGCGGCGTTTCCGCCAGCTTCGCCATGCTGGGGGACATCAATGCGGCTGAACCCCATGCGCTGATCGGCTTCGCCGGCCCGCGGGTCATCGAGCAGACGGTGCGCGAGAAGCTTCCCGAAGGTTTCCAGCGCAGCGAGTTCCTGGTGAAGCACGGCGCCATCGATCTCATCATCGATCGGCGCGAAATGCGCGACCGCCTGCATGGCCTGCTGACCATGCTGACCGGCGTCCCCGGCTGACGCCGTCGAAGCGCGCCGAGAGGCGCTTCGAGTCCGACATGAAACCCGGCCTGTCCATGAATCCCGCCACCGGCCGGTGGCAATGTCCCTCTTCGTTTTTTCCGTGACGCCGCGCACGCTGGATCAGTGGCTGAGCCGGATCGGCGGTCTGCATCCGCGCTCGATCGACCCCGGACTCGATCGGGTGCGACCGGTGGCCGAGGCGCTCGGCGTGCTCGAACTTCCCTGTCCCGTGGTGACCATCGGCGGCACCAACGGCAAGGGCTCGAGCGTGGCGCTGCTGGAAAGCATGTTTGCTGCCGGCGGCTACCGGGTCGCTGCCTACACCTCTCCCCATCTGTTGCGTTACAACGAACGCATGCGCATCGACGGCATCGAAGCCGGTGACGAGGCGCTCTGTGAGGCGTTCGAGCGCGTCGAGGGCGCCCGCGCGGGGATCAGTCTCAGCTATTTCGAGTTCGGCACCCTGGTCGCGCTCGATCTGTTCCGCCGGGCAGCTCCGGATCTCGCGCTGCTCGAAGTGGGCATGGGCGGGCGCCTGGATGCGGTCAATATCGTCGAGCCGAGCGTGGCACTGATTACGACAATCGGTCTCGATCATACCGAGTGGCTGGGGCCGGATCGCGAGGCCATAGGCCGGGAGAAGGCCGGGATCTTTCGCCGTGGCAAACCCGCGGTGTGCGGCGAGGCCGTGCCGCCGGAGTCGCTGCTCGCAGCGGCGCGCGAGCTCGGGGCGCCGCTCTATCTGCGGGAGCGGGATTTCGCATTCACGACGGCGGGCGAGAGCGGTTGGTCGTGGCGGGGGCCGGGCGGGGCGGTGAGGGAGAATCTGCCGCCGCTGGGCCTGTCCGGCGGTTTTCAGCTCGCCAATGCGGCCAATGCGCTGATGGTGACGGAGCTGCTGGCTGATGTGCTGCCGCTCGATCCGCAGCCGGTGCGCCAGGGCCTGGCCGGTGCGCGCGTGGCCGGCCGTTGCCAGCATGTGCCCGGGCGTGTGCCTGGTCTGATCGATGTCGCGCACAACGTCGACAGCGCGCAGGTGCTGGCGACGGTGCTGGCGGCCGAAGCATGTGAGGGGCGCACTCTCGCGGTGTTCGGCGCTCTCGACGACAAGGATCTGCCAGGCATGGTGGCGGCGATGTCCGGACAGGTTTCGCGCTGGTACGTCGCCGCGCCGGAGGCAGAGCGGGCCGCGTCTGCCGAGCGTATCGCTGCTGCCGTCCTGGCCGGCGCGGGGATGGCGGCGGACGTCTTCCCGAGTCTTGCCGATGCCTGGCGGAAGGCGCAAGGGGATGCCGCGCCCGGTGACCGGGTGGTAGCGTTCGGTTCGTTCTATACCGCAGCGGAAATCCTCTCGCTGACGGGTAGCGACGAGCCGATCTGAGCTACAATTGCCTGCCATGAGCGAGCAGCCGCCCAATCGTAGTCTGCGTCTGAGGCACCGCGTCGTCGGCGCCGCCGTACTTGCCGCGCTCATTGCCATCTTCATTCCCGCCGTGCTCGACTTCGATCCCCGCACCACGGAAACGAGAATCACCAGGACGCATATTCCCGAGCGCCCGGCTGATCTGCGGGTGGAGGAAATCCCGCTGGTGGCGCCGGACGCCGCTCCGGCAGTGCGTAAGCCGGCAGAGCCGACGGAAGAGACGAAGGCAGAACCGCCAGTAACGGCCAGCCCGGAGCCAGGTGCGGTCGACGCCGTACCAGCGCCCGCTCCGTCCGCAGCCACGGCTGCCGCTGCCTCCGCACCCCGGGCCTGGGTGGTGCGCGTAGGAAGCTTCTCCAGCAATGACAACGCGGTGGCGCTGCGCGACCGGGTGCGTGCCGCCGGCTTCGACGCCTTCATCGATGAGGCGACTGTCGATGGCGCTACCATGTTCCGCGTCCATGTCGGGCCGGAAATCGACCGGGCGCGCGGCGATGCGCTGCGCGAGCGGCTGACGCGCGAGCTGAAGCTTGATGGTCTCGTCGTCGGCTATGAATGATTGCGTATTGCGGGAAGTGATAGAATGGCGATGACTTGGCTCGATATTGCGATCGTCGCGATCATTGCGCTTTCCGCGCTGTATGGGATCGTGCGCGGGTTCATTCGCGAAGTGCTGTCACTCGCGGTGTGGGTGGCGGCATTCTGGTTCGCTTTCCGCTATGCGCCTGCAGCGGCCGTTCATCTCGAGTCCTATGTCCAGCATGACAGCGCGCGGATGGTGACGGCTTTCGTTGCGCTGTTCTTCGCCGTTCTGGTAGTCGGCATGCTGGTCTCCGCCATCATCATCAGGTTGACGAAACTTGGTGGCATCGGCGGGCCGGATCGTGTACTTGGCGCCGCATTCGGTGTCATGCGCGGTGTGCTGGTGGTGACCGCGCTGGTGATGGTCGCTTCCATTACGCCGCTTGTCGATGGCGAATCCTGGAGCGGATCCGGGCTCGTCGGTTATTTCGAGACCCTCGCGGAGTGGAGCAGAGATGCGCTGCGCAGAGGGACGGGTTGGGACATTCCGGCGCCGGAAGTAATCCAGGCGCCCAGCGGGGGCTAGCTGTATGTGCGGTATCGTCGGCGTAGTGGGCCGAAGTCACGTCAATCAATCGATCTATGACGCTCTCACGGTGCTGCAGCATCGTGGCCAGGATGCCGCCGGCATCATGACCTGTGAGGGCACCAAGCTTCATCTGCGCAAGGACAACGGGCTGGTCCGTGACGTGTTCGATACCTCGGACATGCTCAATCTGCCCGGAAACTACGGTATCGGCCATGTGCGCTATCCGACGGCGGGATGCTCGTCGCCGGCCGAGGCGCAGCCGTTCTACGTCAATTCGCCCTACGGCATCGCCCTCAGCCACAACGGCAATCTGACCAACGCCGCCAAGCTCAAGGATGATCTGTTCCGCGAAGACAAGCGGCACATCAATACCGATTCCGATTCGGAGATCCTGCTCAACATCTTCGCCCACGAGCTGCAGCGCAGCGGTAAGATGGAGATCGACGAGAACGATATCTTCGATGCGGTGCGGGGCGTGCATCGCCGCTGCCGCGGAGGATATGCGGCGGTGGCTCTGATCACCGGCTACGGCATCGTCGGTTTCCGCGATCCCTATGGCATCCGTCCCGTGGTCTTCGGCAAGCGAGAGACCGAGCAGGGCACCGAATACATGATGGCGTCGGAGAGCGTCGCGCTCGACGCGCTGGATTTCCAGCTGGTGCGCGACATTCAGCCGGGCGAGGCGGTGTTCATCACCGTGGATGGCGAGGTCCATACCCGCCAGTGCGCCGAGAACCCGGTGCTCTCGCCGTGCATCTTCGAGTACGTCTATCTGGCCCGGCCTGATTCGGTGCTCGACGATATCTATGTCTACAAGGCGCGGCTGCGCATGGGCAAGAAGCTGGCCGGCAAGATCCGGCGCGACTTCGCCAGCCACGACATCGATGTGGTGATTCCGATCCCCGATACCAGCCGGACCGCGGCGCTGTCGCTGGCCAACGAACTCGGGGTGAACTATCGCGAGGGCTTCGTCAAGAATCGCTACATCGGCCGCACCTTCATCATGCCGGGGCAGCAGATGCGCAAGCGTTCGGTGCGCCAGAAGCTCAACACCGTCGATCTGGAGTTCAAGGACAAGAGCGTGCTCCTGGTGGACGATTCCATCGTGCGCGGCACCACCTCCCAGGAGATCATCCGCATGGCGCGCGACGCCGGGGCGCGGCGCGTGTACTTCGCTTCGGCGGCGCCGCCGGTGCGCTATCCCAATGAGTCTGGCATCGATATGCCGGCAGCTCACGAACTCATCGCCCACGGGCGGGACGAGGATGAGGTCGCCCGCATCATCGGCGCGGATCGGGTGATCTACCAGGATCTCGAGGATCTGATCGCATCGGTGGGCAAAGGCAATACGCGCATCAGCCGCTTCGACACCTCCTGTTTCAGCGGCGAATACGTGACCGGCGATGTGACGCGCGAATATCTCGATGTGCTGGCCAAGGAGCGCAACGACGCCAGCATGAGTCTGCGCAAGACCGCATCCCGCAACGGCGTGCGCGGCATCTAGTTCCGGGAGCGGATGAATGGCCGATTTCGAAGAAGACGATCTGGGACCGGCGACCATCGGCGTGCGCGCCGGCCAGAGGCGGACTGAGCAGGGCGAACAGTCCGAGCCGATCTTCGCCACTTCCAGCTTCGTGTTCGCGAGCGCTGCTCAGGCGGCGGCGCGTTTCTCGGGCGCCGAGCCGGGCAATATCTATTCCCGCTTCACCAATCCCACGGTGCAGTCCTTCGAGCGCCGGCTCGCCGCCCTCGAAGGCGCGGATGCCTGCTTCGCCACTTCCTCGGGGATGGCCGCCGTGCTTGCCGTGTGCATGGCCACGCTCAGACGGGGCGATCATGTGGTCTGCGCGCACGGCGTGTTCGGCAACACCGCGCTGCTGTTCACCCAGCAGATGGCTCGTTTCGGCATCGAGTGCAGCTTCGTGCCGTTGACCGACAGCGAGGCATGGCGGGCGGCGCTGCGCGATGAGACGCGCATGCTGTTCTGCGAGACGCCCGCCAATCCGCTGGGACAGATCGCGGATATCGCCGCGCTGGCTGGCATCGCGCACGATGCGGGATGCATCCTGGTCGTCGATAATACGGTGTGTACGGCTGCCCTGCAGCGTCCGCTGCAGCACGGCGCCGATCTGGTCGTGCTGTCGGCAACCAAGTACATCGATGGGCAGGGACGTTGCGTGGGCGGCGCGGTGGCTGGCAACGGCGATCTCATCAAGAGCGTGGGTGCGGTGCTGCGCACGGGCGGTATGTGCCTCAGCCCGTTCAATGCCTGGACCTTCCTCAAGGGACTGGAAACCCTGGACCTGCGCATGCGCGCTCACAGCGCCAGCGCCCTGTCGCTGGCGTGCTGGCTGCGCGAGCAACCGGGAGTGCGCGCGGTCCACTACGCGGGCATGCCCGATCATCCCCAGCGCGAACTCGCCCTCAGGCAGCAGACGGCCGGTGGGGGGCTGGTCGCGTTCGAGGTCGAAGGCGGTCGCGAGGGCGCCTGGCGGGTCATCGATGCCACCAGCCTGATTTCGATCACGGCCAATCTCGGCGACGCGCGCACGACGATAACCCATCCGGCGAGCACGACTCACGGCCGGCTCAGCCAGGAGGCGCGCGAGCAGGCCGGGATCGGCGAAGGACTCGTCCGCATTTCTGTCGGTCTGGAGAACGAAGAAGACCTGCGGCGCGATCTGCGGCGCGGCCTGACCCGTTTGTAGCCGGCTTTGACGCCATGCCTCTCTTGGGAGAACATCCGGAGAGTCCGGGGAGGGGAACATAGTCTGGCCATGTTCGGAACGCTTGCAAGGACGACAGTCCTCACGCGATCGATCAGCGCGCGGCTGACCGCGGCGCTGTTCATCGCGCTGGGTTTTGGCGGCACGCTGGCTGCGGAAACCGAAGTTGTGGTGATCGGGAACCGCCTGGATGTCGCTGCGCTGAGTCCCCAGGTGGTGGCTGATCTCTATCTCGGGCGCGCCGTGCAGCTCAGCACCGGTCAGCGCGTCGAGGTTGTCGACCTGCCCGTCGGGCATCCGGTTCGCGACGAATTCTACTCCCGCATCCTGGGCCGTGACCCCGACCAGATCCGCGCTTACTGGGCCAAGCGTATCTTCACCGGCAAGGGAACCCCGCCGCTGGTGCGCGGCGACGAGGCGGCGGTGGTGCGCTGGGTGCGTGACGCGCCCGGGCGGATCGGGTACGTCAGCAGCGAGGCGGTTACGGATTCGGTCAGGGTTCTGCTGCGCTCAAGCGGAACGGAATGAAGGTGAGCGAAACGATGACGGGTTCCGGACGGATGCGAGGCTGGGTTGCCGGGGCGCTGGCCCTGTGCAGTGCGGGTACGGCGCAGGCGCTCGATATGGGGGTCTTCGGAGACGTGAGCTTCTCGCTCAGCGACGCTGAAGACAGCGAGCCGAGCTTTCGTCTCGGCAGCCTCGATCTCTACGCCCTGCACTACATAGACGACAAGACCAAGGCGCTGTTCGAGACCCAGTTCCAGACTTTCTCGGGCGGCGACATGACCATCGAGATCCAGCGTTTCTGGATCATGCGCGAGATCGATGACGCTTTCCATCTCGGCGCCGGACGCTTCCATTCTCCGCTCGGCTACTGGAACCGGCATTTCCATCACGGCATCCTCATGCAGGATACCGTCTCGCGGCCGTTTTTCCTCGCCTTCGAAGGAGGCGCCACCGCGATCCTCCCCACCCATCTCATCGGTGTGCTCGCCGAGGGCGGTTTCGACAACGGCCTGCGCTATGAAGCCGCGATAGCCAACAGTAACGCGCTGGACAGCACCAGCGGTGAGGGGCTGATCGTCCCCAACCGTGCCGACATGGGCAAGCGCAAGAGCTTCTTCGGCCGTCTGTCGTTCGATGACTATCAGCGTCCCTTCAAGCCCGGCCTGACGGTAATGGTGAACGACGTGCGCGAAGGGGCGGCGGAGGAGGCGGTCCTGTGCGACGGCGTCTCGAGCGTCGAGCTCTGCAGCATCGCGCCGCGCGGCGAGACGCTCGCGCGGCAGACGCTGTTTGGGCTGGATCTGCGCTATGAGCAGGGACGTTTCGGTTTGCTGGCCGAGATCTACCGAATCGAAAACGAGATGCGGGCGGGCGGCGAGGGCAAGCGCGATTCGCTGGCCTGGTTCGCGCAGCTCGGCTATCGCCTGACCGACAATCTGCTGCTCACTTGGCGCCACGAAGCGCTGGACTTCGATGACGACGATCCCTACTACCTGGACTTCATCGGCCTTGGCAGTCCGGAAAGTCGCAATGTGTTCGCGCTGCGCTATGACTTCAGCGAATCGAACGCGCTCATGCTGGAGACCAGCCTGCGCGACCGCGAGCGCGGCGACGATACCACGAGCACACTGCTGAGCTGGGCTTTCGTGATGTTCTGAAGGCCGGTGTCCGGCTCCTCGCCCCTCAGACGGCAGGGGGCATCATGGCTTTTGCTCACCGCGCGGCCTTGCTGCACGGCGTCTGCGCCAGCGCAGCATGCGCGTGAACCTCAGTTCTTCTCGCCACCCATCTCCGCTTCCATGTCGAGCACGACCCGCGTCATGGGCAGCACGCTGTCCGGATTGAGCGAGATCGAAGCGATGCCCTGTGATACCAGCCAGCGGGTAAGTTCGGGATAGTCGGACGGCGCCTGGCCGCAGATGCCGATGTATTTCCCCTGCCGCCTGCAGGCGGCTATCGCCATCTGCATCAGCTGCATCACCGCCGGGTCGCGCTCGTCGAAGCCGGTGACGATGCCGGAATCGCGGTCGGCGCCGAGCGTGAGCTGAGTGAGGTCGTTGGAGCCGATCGAGAAGCCGTCGAAGTGCTGCAGGAACTCATCGGCGAGCAGCGCATTGGACGGGATTTCGCACATCATGTAGATCTTCAGGCCATCGGCGCCGCGCTTCAGCCCGGCCTGCGCCATCAGCTCGGTGACGCGCCTGGCTTCGTCCACTGTGCGCACGAAGGGGATCATCAGCTCGACGTTCTTCAGCCCCATCTCCTCGCGCACCAGCTTCATGGCCGCGCATTCCATGGCGAAGCTCGGCGCAAACTGCCCCGAGTGATACCGGCCGGCGCCACGGAAACCGATCATCGGATTCTCTTCGTGCGGCTCGAAGCGGTCGCCGCCGATCAGCGAGGCGTATTCGTTGGACTTGAAGTCGCTCATGCGCACGATCACCGGGCGAGGATGGAAGGCGGCGGCGATGGTGCCGACACCTTCTGCCAGCCTGCGAATATAGAAATCGCGGCCTCCGGCGTAGCCGGCCGTGATGCGGTCGATACGGTGGCGTGTATCCGCGTCGAGTCCCTCGTGCTCGAGCAGGGCGCGCGGATGGATGCGGATGCTGTTGTTGATGATGAACTCGAGGCGGGCGAGACCGACGCCATCGTTGGGCAGGCGCGCATGCTCGAAAGCCTGCTCGGGATTGCCGACGTTCATCATGATGCGGGTGCGCGGACGGCGCTGCTCGGCGAGATCGACCTTCTCCACCTGGAACTCGCGCAGCCCGTCATAGACGTAGCCGGCATCGCCCTCGGCACAGGACACGGTGATCTCCTGTCCGGTCGAGATCACTTGGGTGGCGGTATCGCAGCCGACGACGGCGGGAATGCCGAGTTCGCGGGCGACGATGGCCGCATGACAGGTGCGGCCGCCGCGATTGGTGACGATGGCGGCGGCGATCTTCATCACCGGCTCCCAGTCCGGATCCGTGATATCGGTGACCAGAATTTCTCCGGGCTGCAGCTCGCTCATCTGGCCGGCCTCGAAGATCACGCGTGCCTTGCCGGCGGCGATCTTGCGACCGACGCTCTTGCCAGTGGCGATCCTGCGTCCGCCGGGTTCGATGGTGTAGATCTCGTGCTGGAGCCGGTCGCGTTGCGACTCCACGGTTTCGGGGCGCGCCTGGACGATGAACAGTTCTCCGGTGCGTCCATCCTTCGCCCATTCGATGTCCATGGGCCGAGGCTGGCCGGCGTGACGGGAATAGTGCTCTTCGATCAGCACGCCGTAGCGGGCGAGTTCCAGCACCTCCTCGTCACTGATGGCGAAGCGCTCCCGGCTTTCCCGCTGCACCGGCACATTGCGGGTCGACAGGCCGGCCGCGGTATCGCCGGTATAGATCATCTTGATCGCTTTCTCGCCGAGGCCGCGGCGGATGATCGGCCGGTAGCCCTCGCGCAGCGTCGGCTTGAAGACATAGAACTCATCCGGATTGACCTTGCCCTGCACCACGTTTTCGCCGAGACCGTAGGCGGCGGTGATGAACACCACATCGTTGAATCCCGATTCGGTATCGATGGTGAACATCACCCCGGAGGCGCCGAGGTCCGAGCGCACCATTTTCTGCACCCCGATCGAAAGCGCGACGGCGTTGTGGTCGAAGCCCCTATGGGCCCGGTAGGAGATGGCGCGATCGGTGAACAGCGAACCGAAGACCTGGCGGCAGCAGGTGAGCAGGTGCGGGACGCCGCGGATGTTCAGGTAAGTGTCCTGTTGTCCGGCGAAGGAGGCGGTAGGCAGATCTTCGGCGGTGGCCGAGCTGCGCACAGCTACGTCGGGGTTGGGGCCGTAGTGCTCGCCAAGCTGGCGATAGGCTTCGGTGATCTCCTCCGCCAGATCGGCCGGCATCTCGCCGTGCATGATCCATTCGCGGATGATGGCGCCGGTGTAGGCCAGCGCCTTGACGTCGTTGACGTCCAGTCTGGCAAGGGTCTCGGCAATGCGCTGGTCGAGCTGATTGTGCGCCAGGAAATGGCGGTAGGCAGCAGCGGTAGTGGCGAAGCCGTCGGGGATCCTGACGCCGAGCGGAACCAGCTGGTTGTACATCTCGCCGAGGGAGGCGTTCTTGCCGCCTACCTCCGCGACGTCGTCGATGCCGATCTCAGCGAACCGCCTGGCATATTTCATCGGCTACCTCCCGTGCTGGACTGGAACTCAGGTAATGACCGTGGGGCCGCCTCTCCCGGTGCGCGCACGAATGCCGGACAGCTCATTGGCGGCGGCGATCAGGCCCGCGAGGGCATCCTGTGTGTCTCGCCCGTGCTGAGCCGGATCGGCGACGAACTTCTCGATATAGATGCGCAGGGTCGCGCCTTCCGTTCCCGTGCCCGACAGGCGGTAGATGATGCGCGAGCCATCGGAGAACACGATGCGCAGGCCCTGATTGGCGGTAATGGTGCCGTCCACCGGATCGGTGTAGGCGAAGTCGTCGGCCACCGCTACGCGCTGACCATCCGCGCTCTGGCCCGGCAGCTTGCGCAGGCGCTCGCGCAGATGGGCGAAGATTTCCTCCGCGATTCCGGCATCGATGTTTTCGTAGTCGTGGCGGGTGTAGAAATTGCGCCCGTATTCACGCCAGTGCTCCCGCACCAGCTGTTCCACCGACAGCCGGCGGGCGGCGATCACGTTGAGCCAGAACAATACCGTCCACAGGCCATCCTTCTCGCGCAGATGACTGGAGCCGGCGCCGAAGCTCTCTTCGCCGCACAGTGTGATCCGGCCGCTGTCGAGCAGGTTGCCGAAGTACTTCCATCCGGTGGGGGTCTCGTAGCACTCGATGCCGAGCTGGCGGGCGACGCGGTCCAGCGCCTGACTGGTCGGCATCGATCGCGCCACGCCGGCAAGCCCGTCGCGATAGCCGGGAACCAGGCGCGCGTTGGCAGCCAGCACCGCGATGCTGTCGCTGGGGGAAACGAAGAAGCCGGGTCCCAGGATCATGGCGCGGTCGCCGTCACCGTCGGAGGCGGCGCCGAGATCCGGCGCGCCCGGCGCGTGCATGATCTCGACCAGATCTTTGGCATAGGTCAGGTTGGGGTCGGGGTGGCCGCCGCCGAAATCGGGCAGCGGCACGGCATTGACCACGGTGCCGGGCGGGGCGCCGAGCCGGCGCTCCAGGATCTCGGTGGCATAGGGGCCGGTGATGGCATGCATGGCGTCGAAGCACATGTTGAACATGCCGCTGACGAAGCGCTCGCGCAGCAGATCGAAATCGAACAGCGCTTCCATCAGGCTGGCGTACTCGGCGACCGGATCGACCACGGTGACACGCGTGCCGCCGAGCATGACATCGCCGGTTCGCGAGAGGTCGAGATCCGGCGTATCGAGCAGGCGGTATTCGCGCAGCGCCAGTGACTCGCGCTGGATGCGTTCGGTGATGGTCTCGGGCGCCGGGCCGCCGTTGGCGACATTGAACTTGATGCCGAAGTCGCCGTCCGGACCGCCCGGGTTGTGGCTGGCTGAGAGGATGATGCCGCCGTCCGCGCCATGGCGCCGGATCAGGCAGGAGGCCGCCGGCGTCGACAGCAGACCGTCGCGGCCGACGATGAGCCGGCCGATGCCATGGGCGGCAGCCATGCGCAGGATGATCTGGATGGCCTCGGCGTTGAAGAACCGGCCGTCGCCGCCGAGCACCAGGGTGCGGTCGGCGGGCGCCTCGATGCAGTTGAGCAGGGCCTGGATGAAGTTTTCGAGGTAGTGCGGCTGGCGGAAGACGGACACCTTCTTGCGCAGCCCGGAGGTGCCCGGCTTCTGGTCCGTGAAGGGATGGGTTTCGACCGTGCGCACGTTCATGGATGAAAGCATTCAAGCACAGAAGGCGGGCGAATGCGAGTCCCAAAAATCGCGCCCGGATGCCTATAATGTGGCACCGTTCGATCCGGAAGGAGTCATGCAGAGAAGATGACGACAGATGCTCATAAGGAAACACTGCAGTTCCAGGCCGAAGCCCGGCAGTTGCTTCAGCTGGTGGTTCACTCACTGTATTCGAACCGTGAGATTTTCCTGCGCGAGCTGATCTCGAATGCTTCCGATGCCTGTGACAAGCTCCGCTTCGAGTCGCTGTCCGACGACGCGCTGTACGAGGGGGACGCGACGCTGAGGGTCCGGGTGAGCTGCGATCCCGAGGCGCGCACCATCACCATCACCGACAACGGCATCGGCATGAGTCGCCAGGAGGTGGTCGACAACATCGGGACCATCGCCCGTTCGGGCACCAGGCGTTTCCTTGAAGCGCTGGCGGCCGATCGCGCGCAGGGGCTGAGCCTGATCGGCCAGTTCGGCGTCGGCTTCTATTCCGCTTTCGTCGTCGCCGAGCGCGTGACGCTGCGCTCGCGGCGCGCCGGTCTCACTCCCGAGCATGGGGTGCGCTGGGAGTCCGACGGCCAGGGCGAGTACACACTGGAGACCATCGACAAACCGGAGCGCGGTACCGAAATCGTGCTGCACCTGCGCCCGGAGATGGATGAATTCCTCGATCCGTGGCGCCTGCGCGAAATCATCCGCCGCCATTCCGATCATCTCTCCCTGCCGATCGAAATGCCGGCGACGGGGAAAGAGGGCGAATCCAGGGCCTGGGAACAGGTCAATCGCGGATCGGCGCTGTGGACGCGCCCGCGCAATGAAATCAGCGACGAGGAGTATCGCGAGTTCTACAAGCACGTCGCCCATGACTTCGAGGATCCGCTGGCCTGGGTGCACACCCACGTCGAGGGTTCGCAAACCTACAGCACGCTGCTCTACGTGCCGCGGCGGCCGCCATTCGATCTCTGGGACCGTGAGCGCCGTCACGGCGTCCGCCTGCACGTGCGCCGCATCTTCGTGCTCGAGGATACGGCGGGCCGGCTGATGCCCAACTACCTGCGTTTCATCCGCGGCGTGGTCGACTCCGACGACCTGCCGCTCAATGTCTCGCGTGAGATCCTGCAGGAGAGCCGCCAGGTCGACGTGATCCGCGCCGCCTCGGTGAAGAAGGTGCTCGCTCGTCTGCAGGACATGGCGCAGAACGAGCGGGACCAGTACCGCCAGTTCTGGGCCGATTACGGTCGCGTGCTGAAGGAGGGTCCAGTTGAGGATCCGGCGAATCGCGAGACGATCGCCAAGCTGCTGCGCTTCCATTCCACGCATCCCGAAGGCGCGGACGGCAACGTGTCGCTCGACGACTATATCGCGCGGATGCAGGACGGACAGGACCGCATCTGGTATCTCACCGCCGAATCGCAGGCGGCGGCGCTCAGCAGCCCGCACCTGGAAATCTTCCGCAAGCGCAACATCGAAGTCCTGCTGCTGTGGGAGCGGATCGACGAATGGATGCTCACTGGCCTGGCCGAGTATGCCGGCAAGCAGCTGGTTTCCGTCGCCCGCGGCGAGCTCGATCCCGAGTCCATCGGTGGCAAGGAAGAAGCTGCCGATGCGGCCGAGCAGAGCGAAAAGAAGGAAGAGGCGGTCGGCGAAGAGCTGCTGTCGCGCATGCAGGAAGTGCTGCGCGAAGAGGTGTCTGCGGTGCGCCCGAGCCGGCGCCTGGCGGAATCCGCCTCGTGTCTGGTGGTAGAGAAGGACGACATCTCGCTCGGCCTGCGCCGGCTGCTGAAGTCCGCGGGACAGGAGATGCCAGCGCAACTGCCGGTGCTCGAAATCAATACCACCCATCCGCTGATCGACCTACTCCGCGCTGCGGATGAGGCCGGGTTCGCCACGCTTTCCCGCCTGCTCTATGAGCAGGCTCTGCTCGCCGAAGGCGGTCAGCTTCCCGATCCCGCAGGCTTCGTGAAGCGGCTCAACAGCCTGCTGCTCGGCAGCCGAGGCGGGGAGCGCAAGGACGTGCCGGCGTGAAGCGCACCGGCGTACTGCTGGCCAATCTCGGCACGCCGGACGCACCCACGCCGGCGGCGGTGCGGCGTTACCTGCGGCAGTTCCTGTCGGACCGGCGCGTGGTCGATCTGCCGCCGCTGGTATGGTGGCCGATCCTGTACGGAATCGTGCTGCCGCTGCGCCCGCGCCGCTCCGCGGCCAACTACCAGCGCATCTGGACTCCGGATGGTTCGCCGCTGCTCGCCATCTCGCGGCGCCAGACGGAAGCGCTGCGCGCGCGTCTCGCCGAGCGCGACATGCCGGTCGCGCTCGGCATGCGCTACGGCGAGCCGTCTATCGTATCCGCCATCGATGAGCTGCGCAAGGAAGGCGTGGACCGCATCGTTGTGCTGCCGCTCTATCCGCAGTATTCCTCCGCCACCACGGCCTCGACCTTCGACGCCGTCGCCGCCGCGCTGCGGCGCGCGCCTTACGTGCCCGAGCTCTGCCTGCTCGGCGACTACCACGATCAGCCCTGGTACATCGAAGCCCTCGCAAACAGCGTGCGCGAAGCCTGGGCCGAGCGCGACCCCGCCGAACGCCTGATCATGTCCTTCCACGGCATGCCGGCGAGGACCCGCGAAGCCGGCGACCCCTATCACGAGCGCTGCCAGACCACGGCCCGCCTGCTGGCCAAGGCGCTCGACCTCTCCGAAGAACGCTGGGCCATGACCTTCCAGTCCCGCTTCGGCGCCGCCAAATGGCTCGAACCCTACACCGACCAGACGCTGAAGGACCTCGCCCAGCAGGGCGTCACCAGCGTCGACCTCATCTGCCCCGGTTTCGCCGCCGACTGCCTCGAAACCCTCGAAGAAATCGCCATCGCCAATCGCGAGCTTTTCCTCGAAGCGGGAGGAGAGGAGTATCGATACATCCCGGCGTTGAATGATCGGGAGGATCATGTGGAGGGGTTGGTGGGAATGGTGGGGGAGTGGTGTTGAGCGCGGGTGCCATCGGGTCGATTAGCCTATAGCCGCTTTTACCAGCACCTCTCTTCCCAGTACCAAAGTCTTATCTCCATCTCCCTGCAAGGGCGTCTTGTCTTGCCGCAACGTATTCTCGCGTATAAGGTTGACGGACGCCTGTCGCCGGTTCGGGGATTGATCACACAGCCAGCGCCAGCTCGCTGCAGTTAAGTATCGTCGGACCGCCGCAAGGTTAGCCTGCCTTCACTGCACAATCGCCGGGACAGGCTGTCATCCGCATCCGGCTTGATTAGCGCCTCCCTGTTTAATACTAAAGTTCTATCCCTGTCTCAGCAGGATCAGCCGATATAAAAAAGTGCTCAGTTCGCAGACTGTGGTGATTGATGCGGATGCTGGCACACCGTTGGTCGACAATCCTCGGCAACACGGGCGCCCTCGGGGTATCTCCAGCCGATGCGAGATATGCCGAGTTTCTAGTTGGCTTATTTCCCATGGTGTGTATCTCTATTGGTGGATTCTTGGTGTACAAGGCAAGAGAAAAGCCAACCAGAGTTGCTTCGAAGGATATCGAAGAAGGGAAATTTTAGCGGCAGATGCGCATGCTAATCCGGCGATCGATCCGCTGATACCGCGCAGTATGTCGCAACACCACGACTACATTCGGGGCGAGTGCCATCTCCAGCCTGAAGCTCTCGGGCGATGTCCGCTGTCGCTGGCGGGCCAGGGCACTATGCGCCGGTTACTGGAAGATCCACGCTCATGAGGGATTCAGAACTTGACGCCTTGGGCTGGGACGACTGGTTCGAAGAGCAGGCGCGGCTAAGTTGTGACCCGGCGGGCGGCGTGGCACGCGTTGCGGCCGTGGATCGCGATCAGCTGCTGTTGCTTAACGAGACCGGCGCTTTCCGGGAAGTTCATGTATCAGTCAGCGACGCCGGCGGAGTTGCCCTGCGTGGGCGACTGGGTGTGCGTCGAAAAGTCCCCCGCCGATCAGTTCGGGATAGTGCATGGCGTTCTGCCACGCAGGACCAGCCTGCGGCGCAGGGCCGCGGGCGAGCCGGTCGAAATCCAGATGATCGCGGCGAATGTCGATGTCGTGCTCATCGTGCAGTCCTGCCATTACGACTTCAATCTCAAGCGGCTGGAGCGCTACCTGGTGATGGCCAGGGAAGGCGGTGCAGCGCCCTGCGTACTCCTCACCAAGACCGATCTGGTGGAGCCTGAGACTGTCGCCGCTCTGATAGCGCAGATCCGGCATGCTGGGATCGATGTGCCGGTGCTGACGCTGAGTAATGTCACCCAGGACGGAATGGCCGAACTGCGGGCCGCCCTCGAGCTCGGAAAGACTTATTGCTTTGCAGGCTCCTCGGGCGTGGGCAAGAGCACCCGCATCAACGGCCTGGTCGACCGGGATGTGCTGGAAACGAAGGTAGTCAGCGGCACAGGGGAAGGGCGGCATACATCCGTTCGCCGTGAGCTGATCGTCCTCGAGAACGGGGCAATGGTGATCGACAACCCGGAATGCGGGAGTTCGGGGTGCTGGGTGCCGAGGAAGGAATCGCGGTGAGCTATGCTGATATCACGGCGCGCGCCGGTGACTGTCGTTTCAGCGATTGCACGCATACCAGCGAGCCGGGCCGTGCCGTCCTGCAGGCCATGGAGTCGGGTGAAATCGACAGAGAACACTACGAGAACTTTCTCAAGCTGAAGCGCGAGTCCGAGTACCACCAGATGTCCTACGCCGAGAGGCGCAAGAAGGAAAAGGTATTCGGGAAGTTCATGAAGTCGGTGAAGAAGGATCTCGAGGACAAATAATTCGTCGGCGGGGCATAATCGCTTGCTTCATAATTGAGTTTCAGCTGGACGCTTGGAGCAAGCGATGAGCGGTGCAAGCACTGGTGGTGTCAGGATTCTGCTGCGCGCGGAAGGTTTTTTCGTTCTTCTTGCGGCGCTCATCGCCTACAGCAAGTTCGGGCTGGGCTGGACCACATTCGCCCTGTACTTCTTCGCACCTGATCTTGCGTTCTTCGGGTATCTCGCAGGCGCTCGCATCGGCGGCCTCATGTACAACGCAACTCATTCATACGTGGGCGCGGTTGCCGTGCTTGCTGCAGGCGCCGTGGCCGGAATTCCCCTGCTCGTGGCTGCAGGGCTCGTCTGGTGTGCGCACATCGGTATGGATCGGGCGCTGGGCTATGGTCTCAAGTATTCGGCCGGCTTCAGGTACACCCACCTGGGGCTGATCGGCCGTGCCAGACCGGAAGCCTGATTCTCTCATCGAAAAGGCGTCGCCTCGCGGCGGTCGCCGCCTTCATCAACCCTGAGGACGTATTTCAGCCATGAGCGTCGAGCAGCCCAATAACCCCTTGCACGGAGTCACACTCGAGCGCGTCGTCGAGAGGCTCGTCGAGCACTATGGCTGGGAAGAGCTCGGCCGCAGGATCAGCATCAACTGCTTCAGGAAGGACCCCTCGGTGAAATCCAGCCTGAACTTCCTGCGCAGAACGCCCTGGGCCCGGGAGCAGGTCGAGAGTCTGTACGTTTCCACGTTTGCGAGTCGAGGGAAGTCTGAGGGCGCCTGAGCGAGGTTCCGGCAGGCGCCGAGCTGCATCGGCTTCCGCCTTTTTTCCCTACCGCCCATAAGGGGCCTCCATGCGCATCTGGGATGTCAGCCCCGCCTATCTGAATCGCCAGAGTCTGCTCGGTGAGCATCGCGAACTGCACGGCATCGTCTCCATCATCGTCAATGGAAAGCAGGGATACTCCCGGCACCCGGAGACCATGCGCTGGGCCGAATACGGCTGGGCGCTCGGCATGCGTCACAGACAGCTGGTATGCGAGATGGCGCTGCGCGGTTATGTGGACCGTTCCCCGGTAGATATCCGGTCCCGGGAGGGGGAGTGGCCCGCTACCTTTATCGATCCACCGGGGGTGCAGTTTTCCCTGCTGAGTCAGAAGTACGCCGGCAGGGAGATGGGGCGGATACCGCTGCCGGCGAACACCCAGCAGCTGTGGGCCCAGCACAAGTATTCGGTGCTGGCCCGGAGTCCGGAACGCTATCAGCGGATTGGCCAGGAGGCGGCGCGGGCAAAGCTGGAGTTCGACGACCTGGCCCTGCAGTTGACCAGGATTCTCCGGAAGCGGCCTTCGGAAGGCGGGATCCGGAATGCGGTACAGCACATGTGGGGCTATGTCCCGAATGCTGCCGGCAGCGCGGGTTCCGATATGGCGTCGTGGCCCTTGGCAAGGCTGTTGTTGGAGACGCAGAAGGGCGCGAGGGACAAGCAGGTGTCCTATCTGAACCATTCGACTGCATTGAGCGAGCTGATGGTTTGGCTGTGAGGCGTTGTCATGCCTGCTTCCGGCGGCAGCGCCATGAGCGTGAGGCTGTCATGACCCGGTAATTGCACAGCACCCCGCGCCTGTCGGATGATGAGAGACTGGTTTTCTTTCGGGTGCCCCATGTCCATCGAACTCTGGGAATTGCTGAGCTACGTCGTGACCGTGATCGGTCTGCCGCTGGCGATCGTGGTGTTCTTCATGGAGAAGCGCAAGGAGCATGAGAACGATGCGGCGGAGGTGTATCAGCAACTCTCCGACAACTATCAGGACTTCCTGCGCATAGCGCTGGAGAATCCCGATCTCGGGCTGTTTTCCGCGCTGGATGTGCCCAGTCTCAGCCAGGAGCAGCTCGAACGCCGCTTCATCATCTTCAACATGCTGATCTCGCTCTTCGAGCGTGCCTATCTGCTGCTCTACGAAGAGGACATGGATGCGCAGGAGGCCAGGCGCTGGTCTTCCTGGGAGGACTACATCCGCGAGTGGTGTCGCCGGCCCGAGTTTCGTGCCAGCCTGCCCGATTTGCTGGATGGGGAAGATCTGGATTTCGTGCGCTATGTGGAGCGGTTGGCGGAGGCGGAGCGGCCGGCGGGTGTTTCGATCGTCGGCGTTGCGGACGGGGGTGGACTCCAGTGACGGGGACAGACCCGTTTCCAGCCGACTCGACTTCAATACCGCCCTCAGTGCGGGAAAACGGGGTCTGTCCCCAGGCTCGCCAGTCCAAAGTTTTCCATCCGGTACCCCTTCTCATCGTGCGTCAGCACGCAGCC
>CAZOOF010000041.1:0-20169 GCA_964581365.1 uncultured Chromatiales bacterium | reverse complement strand
CGTTTCGCGGACCCGGTCCGGGGTCGGGCGGATATCCGATTCGGTGACGAAACGGATGCGCCGGCTGCGCCAGGTGCCGCCGATGATGCGCAGCAGCCCCTGCTGGCGCCGCTGCGCCCGGCCACGCCCGTATTTATTCCGCAGACTGACCAACGGTGACAGTGACCATGGTTGAGGGATCGATTCGCCGGGCGAATGCTTCCCGGATCTGTTCGAGCGTTACTGCGTCCACCCTGTCGGTGAAGGTATCCAGCCAGTCGATGGGCAGGCCGTAGAAGCCGATCATGGCGAGGTTGCCGACGATGTTGCGGTTGCTGGCGATGCGCAGCGGAAAGCCGCCCGTGATGTTCTTCTTCGCGGCGACCAGCTCTTTTGCCTCCGGACCTTCCTCGATGAAGCGTTCGAGGGTGCGGTTGAGCACCTCGAGCGCCTCTGTCGTCTGCTCGTTGCGGGTCTGCAGCCCGAGCATGTAGGGACCGCGGGCGCGCATCGGCATGAAGTAACTGTAGGCGCTGTAGGCCAGGCCGCGCTTCTCGCGAATCTCTTCGCTGATCCGGGATACCAGTCCGGCGCCGCCGAGGATGTGGTTGCCGACGTAGAGCGGGAAATAATCGGCATCGTCGCGCTGCAGCCCGGCCTGGCCGGCGAGCACATGGGTCTGACTGGACGGGAACTCGATGTGCACGCGGCGTTCCTCCGGGACCGGCGGAATGGCGGCCGGCGCCGCAGCCGGGCGTCCTTCGGGCAGTTCCCCGATGACGCGTTCGGCGATGCGCTCGGCGCCCGCGCGGTCGACTGCGCCGACGATGGCGATGACGGCGTTGCGGGCGACATAGTGTTCGCGATGGAAGGCCAGGACGTCATCGCGCTCGAGTCCGGCCACGCTGGCTGCCTCTCCGGAAGGCTGCGTGCCATAGGGGTGATCGCCGTAAATGGCGCGGAACAGGGCGCGCTCGGCGACATCGCCCGGGGACTGCTCCTCGGCGCGCAGGGCGACCAGCATGCGTCCGCGCTCGCGTTCCAGCGCGTTGTCTGGGAAGCTCGGCTCCCTCAGCACAATGGCCAGCGTGTCCAGCGCGGGGTCGAGATAGACCGGGTCGGAGAGACTGCGCAGATCGACCGCTGCCATGTCGCGCTGGGAGCTGGTGCTGAATTGCGCGCCAAGATCCTCGAAGCGTTCGGCGATCGCGTCGGCGTCCATGTTGCCGGCGCCCTGGTCGAGCAGGCGGGACACCAGCCGTGCAAGGCCGGGCCGGTCGCCATCGCGCGCGCTGCCGGCGTCGAACACGATCTGCACGTCGACCATCGGCAGTTCCATGGCCGAAACGAAATAGACGCGGGCGCCGTTCTGCGTCTGCCAGTGCTCGATGTCCAGGCGCGCCGCGCTCGCCGTTCCCGCGGCTAGCAGCAGGCAGACGGCGGCTGCGGCGATCCAGCGCGCGATACCAGTTTCAATGCGCATGACCGCTCCTCCCCGAATGCGGTGCCGACATCGTTTCGGAACCCGGCAGGGGTTCGACGATGGCGACCGTCAGGCGATCGTCGGTCAGATACTTGCGGGCGACTTCGCGCACCTGTTCGGGGGTGACTGACTGCACCTTTTCCACATAGCGGTCCGCGATGCGCCAGTCCAGCCCGACCGTCTCCAGCATGCCGATGAGCATGGCCTGATAGAACACCGAGTCGCGCTCGTAGACGTTGCTCGCTACCACCTGCGCCTTGATGCGCTCGAGCTCGGCGTCCGCGATGACTTCCTCGCGCAGGCGGGCGATCTGCTCGCGCAGCGCTGCTTCCAGTTTTGCGGCGTCAGTGTCGCCGGCGGGAGTGCCGCTGACAATTAGCAGGTCATCGTGACGCGCGTACAGGTTGTAGCCGGCGCCGGCTTCGGCCGCCAGGCCTTGCTCGCGCACCAGATGACGCTGCAGGCGCGCGCTGCTGCCGCCCGACAGCACGCCGGCCAGCACTTCGAGCGCATAGGCCTCGGCGTCATCGCCGGCGGTGCGCAGCACCGGCACCTTGTAGCCCATCACCACCCAGGGCACGCGGGCCGGCGCTTTCACCGTTACCCGCCGTTCGCCGGTCTGCAGGGGTTCGATGCGCGGTTTGATGTTCGCATCGTCACGGCCAGCTTTGAGGCGGCCGAAATGGCGCTTCGCCAGGCGATGGACCTCATCCGGAACGACGTCGCCGACCACTACCAGCGTGGCGTTGTCGGGGGCGTACCAATGGCGATACCACTGGCGCAGATCCTCGACCGTCATGTGGTCGAGATCGTTCATCCAGCCGATGATGGGATTGCCGTAGGGCGCAGCGGTGAATGCGGCGGCATAGAGCTGCTCCCAGGCAAGCGCCTGCGGGTCGTCTTCGGTGCGCAGGCGGCGCTCCTCCTTGATCACTTCGATCTCGCGCGCGAATTCGTCGGCGGGAAGGGTGAGGTTGCGCATGCGATCAGCCTCGAGTTCGAAGCTGATCGGCAGCCGGCTCGCTTCGAGCTGCTGGAAATATGCCGTGTAATCGCGCCCGGTGAAGGCGTTCTCCCGTCCGCCGTGCTCGGCGATGATGCGTGAAAAGGCGCCTGGCGGGTGCTTGCGCGTTCCCTTGAACATCATATGTTCGAGCGCATGGGAGATTCCGGTGATGCCGGAATGTTCGTGACTGCTGCCGACCTTGTACCACACCTGCGATACCACCACCGGAGCGCGGTGATCCTCGCGCACAATCAGCTTCATGCCATTGTCGAGCACGAATTCCCGGGTGTTCGGACCCGGCTCGCTGCCGATGGCGGAGTCCGTGAAGCAGCCCAGCGCTGCCAGGAGAGCGAAGAGTATGAGTTTCATGTCATTCCGCAGTGGCTGGAACCGTGAACCTGTTGCCTGATACGCGGTTTTGCTAGGATAGGCGCTCGATTGGATCTGTGCGGGGGTGAAATGCCGCCGCGAAGTCCGCATTGTACACCACTCCGACCTGGACCCGGAAAATGGCTGGATCTGCCGATCAGCAAGCACCGCGTGGATCATTCTTCGGCCGCCTGAAGGAGCGCCTGCAACGAACCCGCAGCGGGTTCGTCGACAGTCTCGCCAGCCTGGTGCTCGGTCGCAAGAAGATCGATGCCGAGCTGCTCGAGGAAATTGAAACCCTGCTCCTTGGCGCCGATGTCGGCGTGGAGGCCACCCGCGACATCATCGCCGACCTCGAGGCGCGCATCTCACGCAGCGAACTCGGCGACAGCGAGGCCCTGTTCTCGGCGCTGCGGGCGGATCTGCTGGCGCTGCTCGCGCCGCGGGCCGTGCCGCTGGTCATCGACCCGGACGCCCGACCGTTCGTCATCCTCATGGTCGGCGTCAATGGCGCCGGCAAGACTACCACCATCGGCAAGCTGGCGAAGCGCCTGCAGGCTGAAGGCCGCAAGGTGATGCTGGCCGCCGGGGATACTTTCCGCGCCGCAGCCGTGGAGCAGCTCCAGGTCTGGGGCGAGCGCAATGGCATCCCGGTCGTCTCCCAGGGCGCCAATGCCGATCCCGCCTCGGTCGCTTTCGATGCCATGCAGGCCGCCAGGGCGCGTGGCATGGACGTGCTGATCATCGACACGGCCGGCCGGCTGCATACCCAGGCCAATCTGATGGCTGAGTTGCAGAAGATCAGGCGCGTCATCGCCAAGGTCGATCCCGCCGCGCCGCACGAGACTCTGCTGGTCATCGACGGCGGCACCGGGCAGAACGCCGTTTCGCAGGCGGTACAGTTCGATAGCGCCGTCGGACTCAGCGGTATCGCCCTGACCAAGCTCGACGGCACCGCCCGGGGTGGCGTGATCTTCGCCGTGGCGCGCAGGCTCGATGTGCCGATCCGCTTCGTCGGGGTCGGCGAGGGCATCGATGATCTGCGCACCTTCGATGCGGCGGAGTTCGTCGACGCTCTCTTCTCCCGGCAATGAGTCGATGCTGCGCCTGGAGAACGTCGGCAAGCGGTATCCCGGAGGGCACGAAGCGCTCTCGGGGGTGACCCTGCATCTCGCCGCCGGCGAGATGGCGTTCATCACCGGGCATTCGGGCGCCGGCAAGAGCACGCTGCTCAAGATCATCGCCGCGATCGAACGGCCCTCTTACGGTCAGGCGTACCTCAATGGCCGCAATCTTTCCCGGCTCGGACGGCGGGAGATTCCTTATGTCCGTCGGGAAATCGGCATCATCTTCCAGAATCACAACCTGCTCGATGATCGCACCGTTTTCGACAACGTCAGCCTGCCGCTGGTGATCGCCGGATACGAGCATCGCGAAATCCAGCGCCGGGTGCGGGCCGCGCTCGACAAGGTCGGTCTGCTCGACAAGGAGCGGCGCTATCCGGTCATGCTGTCGGGCGGCGAGCAGCAGCGCGTCGGTATCGCGCGCGCCGTCGTCCATCGCCCGCCGCTGCTGCTCGCCGATGAACCGACCGGAAACCTCGATCCGGTGCTTTCCGAAGAAATCATGCATCTGTTCGAGGAGTTCAATCAGATCGGTTTGACGGTGCTGGTCGCCAGCCACGACCTCGCGCTGATCGAGCGCATGGACAAACGTACCCTGCGTCTGGATCAGGGACGCCTGCTGTCCGAGCGGCAGGAAGGGCTGGTCGCCCCATGAGCCGCGTCAGCCTGCGCGCCGGCAAGCGCGGGGCGCGGAGGCGCGCGGCGACGCCGCACGCTTCGCCCCGTGTGGGCGCCAGACGCCTCGGTCTGTTCGGTCGCTGCCGCGCCTGGCTGGTGCACCATCTGCAGGCGATGTTCAACACCCTGGGCCGGATGGCGCGCAGCCCGGTGGCGACCCTGATGACGGTGGCCGTGATCGGCATTGCGCTGGCACTGCCCACCGGACTCCATATCGTTCTCCAGGGCGCCCGCACGGTCGGTGCCGGCTGGGAAGACGCGGCGCGGATTTCTCTGTTTCTGCGCAAGGGAACGGAGGAAATGGAGATCCGGCGCCTGATCCGGGACATTGGCGCCATGGAGGGGGTGGCGTCGGTGACGCACATCGCGCCGGATGTCGCGCTGGAGGAATTCCGCCGTCTGTCCGGTTTCGGCGAGGCGCTCGATCTGCTCGGTGAGAATCCGCTGCCCTCGGTGCTGGTGGTGAGTCCCGATGGCGCCACGCCGGAGGCGGCTTCCGCGCTGGTGGATCGCTTCGGCCGGATCGACGCGGTGGAGCGGGCCCAACTCGATCTCGAATGGCTGAAGCGGCTGCATGCCATCATGCAGATCGGTCAGCGGGCGGTGCTGGTGCTGGCAGTGCTGCTCGCCTTTGCCGTGCTGCTGATCATTGGCAATACCATCCGCCTGTCCATCCAGAGCCGCCGTGAGGAGATCGTTGTGCAGAAGCTGATCGGCGCCACCGATGCCTTCGTGCGCCGGCCCTTCCTTTATAACGGCCTGTTTTTCGGGGCTTTTGGCGCGGTATTTGCTTGGCTGCTGGTGTCCCTGGCGCTCCTGTCCCTGGCGGGGCCGGTAGAGCGCCTGGCGGCGCTGTATGACAGTGGTTTCAACCTCAGTCACCTGAGTCCGCTGGGAGTAGCCGGGTTGCTCGGCGCCGGCCTTGGGCTCGGTCTGCTGGGCGCCTGGTGGGCGGTCGGACGCCATATCCGTGAGATCGAACCCAGCTGACCGCGTAAGCGGCAGGGCATACGGTGGGGAACATATCTCCGCTCTGCCGGTCTATTAGTGTATGAAGATCGGCGAGATCAGGCGGGTTGAGGGCGGTCCGGCCAGTAATATCGTGAAACGGGTCGTTTGACGCGGCCAGTCGCTGCCGATAATGTTATTGGGCATGAAGTCCTTGAATTCAATGGAATGTCTCAGAAGAGGGGAAAGATGACCAAAGGCACAGACATGATTCCGGTACTGCACAGCGGCAGTCTGGAAGCATATATCCAGAGCGTCAGTCTGATTCCCGTCCTGAGCGCGGAAGAAGAACGGCGGCTCGCGCTGAAATACCGCAACGAAAATGACCTCGATGCCGCGCGGCAGCTGGTGCTGTCGAATCTTCGCTTCGTGGTGCATATCGCCCGGGGCTACAGCGGCTATGGTCTGGCCCAGGCTGATCTGATCCAGGAGGGCAATATCGGTCTGATGAAGGCCGTCAAGCGCTTCGATCCCGATATGAACGTGCGCCTGGTGTCCTATGCGGTGCACTGGATCCGCGCCGAGATTCACGAGTTCATCCTGCGCAACTGGCGCATCGTCAAGGTCGCCACCACCAAGGCCCAGCGCAAGCTGTTTTTCAACCTGCGCAGCGCCAAGAAGCGCCTGGGCTGGTTCGGGCGTGAAGAAGTCGATAACGTCGCGCGCGACCTCGGTGTGCGCCCCGAAGATGTGCTGGAGATGGAAAGCCGCATCAGTGGCTACGATGCGTCCTTTGATCCGACCGTCGAGCGCGACGACGATGATCGTGCCATGGCTCCGGCCGCCTGGCTGCAGGACAGCCGGCTCGATCCGGGTGCCCAACTCGAGCAGAGTGACTGGGATGCTCACGAAGAGGATCGGCTGCACGAAGCGCTGCGCGATCTGGATGAGCGCAGCCGCGACATCGTCCGCGAGCGCTGGCTGTCCGAGGACAAGAAGACGCTGCAGGATCTCGCCGACAAGTATCAGGTGTCTGCGGAGCGCATCCGTCAGCTGGAAAAGAACGCTTTCCGCAAGATCCGGGCGACCTTGGAAGCCTGAGGCAGGGACGCAGCGGAATCAGCTGCAGAACGAGCATGAGATAAAGGCCGGACACCACCAATGGTGGTTCCGGCTTTTTTGCATTCAGGGCGGCTGCGGCCGAATCAGCGGCAACCTGCGGTCAGCGGGCCGGTATCCAGGCAGCGGCCGATCGTGCCGGCATCGCATGCCGGCAGGCCAGGTATGATTCCGAGCAGTGGTGCCGTGATGCGGCGGCGCAGGGTGTCGATGTTCTGTTCGATCAGTTCCATGTCGGGATCGATCAGACTGGCTACCCAGCCGGCAAAGGGGAGTCCGGATCCCTCAATTGCGCGGCTGCTGAGCAGGGCGTGATTGAGACAGCCGAGACGCATGCCGACTACCAGCACCACCGGCAAACCCAGGGCACGGGCGAGTTCCGCTATCGTTTCCTCTTCGCTGAGCGGCGTGTGCCAGCCACCAGCGCCTTCCACTACCACGTACTCGCATCGGTCCGCGAGCCAGAGCAGATCGGCGCGCAGGCGCGCAATGTCGATCTGTTGCCCGGCCCCCTGTGCCGCCAGATGCGGCGATGCTGCGGGCGCGAACGCGTAAGGGTTGATCCGTTCGTAGGGCAGCGCGCGGTCGGCGCTTTCCGCCAGCAGGCGGACCGCATCGTCGTTGCGCGATCCATGAGGAGTTTCCAGACAGCCGGATGCGACCGGCTTCATGCCGCAGGCACGCATGCCGCGGGCGCGCAGCGCGGCCAGCAGGCCGGCGGCGACCCAGGTCTTGCCGACGCCGGTGTCGGTGCCGGTGACGAACACGCCGCGAATCAAGCGCTGTCTCCCGGGCGGGCGATGCGGGAAATCGGTACATGCACTTCCCCGTGCGGCGCGCGTTTGGCGCTGTGCGCGTCCCCGGCCCAGCAGTGCCCGTGCACCACTTCGTAGCTTGCCGGCAGGCGACCGTCGGCGCGGCGGAAGCGCTCATATGCCGCCAGCATGCCTGCCAGGCGGCCGCGACCGGTCAATCCGCGTGGCCGGCCGCCGGCGACATTGTGCGCGCCCAGCAATTTCAGTTCGCGCATCAGGCTGCGCGCGTCCTCATAGGTCAGCATGATGTCCTCGCGATCCATCACCGGGTCTGCGAAGCCGGCGCGCAACAGACCATCGCCGATGTCGTGCATGTCGATGAAAGCGTTCACATGCACCTGCGAATCGACCGTCCTCCAGGCCGAACGCAGTTCGTGCAGCGTGTCGGGACCAAAGGTGGTGAACATCAGCAGGCCTCCCGGACGCAGCACTCGGCGGAATTCGCGCAGCGCCGCATCCAGATCGTTGCACCATTGCAGCATCAGGCTGGAGACGATCAGATCGACGCTTGCCGTCGCGAGCGGCAGGCGCTCGGCATCGCCGCAGACGAAGGAGCGGCGCAGCCGCCAGCGTTCGAGCAGTGAGCCGCGGCGCCGGGCCTGCGCGAGCATGGCGGGGGCGAGATCGAGCAGGACGGTGTGGGCGCCGGCATAGCGTCTTGCCAGCTGCAGGCCGAGCTCACCGGTGCCGGCGCCGGCGTCGAGGATGGTGCGCGGTGAGATGCGCACCAGATCCAGCCGCTCGAGCAGGCGCTGACCGACTTCACGCTGCAGCACGGCGACCGATTCATAGCTGGTCGCGGCGCGATCGAAGGAGGCGCGCACCTGCCGCTTGTCGAGGCGGTGTGCCGGGTCCAGTCCCTGATCAGGATGTCCGTTCATGCGAGCGCCTCGATGAACTGCGCGGGATGAGACAGGAAGGGTGCATGGCCTGCGCCCGCGATGATCCGCAGTTCGGCGTCCGGCACTAGGGCGACCATCGCCTGTGCTGCGGCGAGCGGTGCCAGGGTGTCGCGTTCGCCATGGATCGCGGTGAGCGGTACCTCGAGGTCCGCGAGCCGCGCTACCAGTGAACTGCGCTGCAGAATGCGCAGCCCGCCGGCCAGCGCGCCCGGATTGGGCGGCGGCGCCGCGCCGAGCTCTTCCTTGAGGCGGGCCAGCGTCTCCTTGCCATGCTCGCTGCCCAGCACCTGCAGCGCGAGAAAACGGCGGATAGTTCCGGCGTGGTCGGCGATCAGCCGGGCCGAGAATTCTTCCAGAGTCGCTGAAACCATGGCGTGTGGCCAGTTTTCGTCCGCGACGAACTGGGGTGAGCTGCCCACCAGTACCAGCCGTGCCACCCGATCCGGAAAGTCGAGTGCGAGCTGCAGCGCTGTCAGTCCCCCGAGCGACCAGCCGACGAGGACCGATCGCTCCGCCGGCAGGGCGCGCGCCACCTCGGTGGCCTGTGCCTGCAGGGTGTAGTCGCCGGCGAGCGGCGCGGCATGGCCGTGGCCCGGCAGATCGATGGCGAGGATGCGCCGCTTGATGCCCTCCGGACCGGCGCTCAGCGTCGCGATGGTTCCGCTCCACACGCCGCTGTGCAGGCCCCAGCCATGCAGGAAAACCATGCCTGCGGATTCAGTCGAGATCATTGCTTGCTTCCGCGAGCGCTTCGAGCAGTCGATCGACGTGCCTTTCCTCATGTGCCGCCGACAGCGTGATGCGCAGCCGCGCCGTTTCGGCGGGCACTGTCGGGGGCCGGATCGCGGTCACCAGGATGCCGCGCTGCGCCAATGCGTTGCTGAGCTTCATCGCCTTGTCCGAGCTTCCGGTTATGAGCGCGATGATCGGCGTTACCGGCGTTGCCGCATCGGTGTCGGCCGGATGCGGTTGCATGTCGATGCGCTCGAGACCTGCGCGCAGCCGCAAGCAGAGCGAACGCAGGTGTTCGCGTCGCCAGGTTTCTTCGCGCGCGATGCGCAGCGCCTCGAGCGTCGCGCATGCCACCGCCGGCGGCAGGGCGGTGGTGTAGATATAGCTGCGCGCGAACTGGATCAGGGTTTCGATCAGCTCGGCGCTGCCGGCGACGAAGGCGCCGAAAGTGCCGAAGGCCTTGCCCAGAGTGCCGATCAGTATCGGTACCTCCTCGGATCCCAGCCCATAATATCCCGCAGTGCCCAGGCCGTCCGGGCCGATGACGCCGAGTCCGTGGGCATCGTCGACCACCAGCCATGCGGCATGCCGTGCAGCAAGCGCGGCGAGGCGGTCGAGCGGCGCAAGATCACCATCCATGCTGAATACACCATCGGTGACGATGAAGCGCTCGCCCGGTTCGGATCGATCGAGCCACTCGGTGAGCGACGCCGTGTCCCCATGGGGATAGCGGCGGAGCTGGGCGCCCGACAGCTTTGCGCCGTCGAGCAGCGAGGCGTGATCCAGCCGGTCGGCGTAGATCCGGTCGCCGCGCGCGGCCAGCGCGCTCAGCACGCCGAGATTGGCCATATATCCGGTGGAGAACAGCAGTGCGCGCTCGCGTCCCGTCCATGCCGCGAGCGCTTCTTCCAGTTCATGGTGCGCGGCGCTGTGTCCGCAGACGAGATGCGAGGCGCCGCTCCCCGCGCCCATGCGCGCGGCTCCTTCTCTCATGGCTTCGACGACGCGGGGATCGTTCGCGAGCCCCAGGTAGTCGTTACTGCAGAAGGACAGCAGGCGCTGTCCGTCGCGCAGGAGTTCTACGCCCTGCGGTCCCTCGATGCACAGCCGTTGGCGGTAGAGACCCTGATCGCGCTGCCGCTCCAGTCTGGCGCGCAGATCCCTCATGCGCTCGCCGGCGCCGCGCTTGCGGCGCGGCGGTGCTGGGTGTCGCCGCGCGCGCTGACGCCCAGATCGCGCAGCATCTGCAGATCGTCCTCGACCTGGCGTCCTTTGGTCGTCAGATAGTCGCCGATCATCACGCCCGAGGCGCCGGCCATGAAGATCATCGCCTGCAGGTCGCGGAGGAACTGGCGTCCACCGGCAATGCGAATTTCCGCGCGCGGCAGCATATAGCGGAAGACTGCGATGCACTTGAGGATCTCGCGCGGTGACATCGGTTCGAGGTTGCCGAAGGGTGTGCCGTCCTGCGGTGACAGGAAATTGAGCGGCACCGACTCCACGCCGAGTTCGCGCAGGGAGAGTGCGAGTTCGATGCGCTGATCCAGGCTCTCACCCATGCCGAGAATGCCGCCCGAGCACACGCGCAGTCCGGCTTCCATCGCATGACGCACAGTGTCGATGTTCTCCTGGTAGGTGTGCGTCGTGCAGACCTTGTGGAAGAAACTCTCGGCGGTCTCCAGATTGTGGTGGTAGTTCTCCATGCCCATGGCCTTCAGCTCGCGCGCGCTTCTCGCGTCGAGCACGCCCAGGCTGGCGCAGCGGCCGATGTCGCTGTCCTCGGCCAGCGTGCGGAAATACTCGGCAAGCTGTGTGCGCTCCTTGTCCGAGCGCACACCCCAGCCCTTGGACACCACACCGAAGTCGCTGGCGCCCCAGGCGCGCGCCTGCCTTGCCTGTTCGGCGAGGCGTTCGGCGGGAATGTAGTCGTAACGCGGAGCGCTGGTTTTGAAGTGGGCGCTCTGGGCGCAGAAGCTGCAGTTTTCGGAGCAGTTCCCCGAGCGTACGTTGGAGATCGCGCACACTTCGATCTCCTCTCCGCGGAAGTGGCGGCGCAGCCGGTCTGCGCCCGCCATCAGCCAGGACAGGTAGCCGTCATCGAGGCGAATCAGCCAGCGGCCTTCCTCGGTGCTGGTTTCACCGCCATCGAGCACACGCCGGGTGATCTCGTCTATGCGGGCATAGGTTTCCTGATTCATCGCTGATTCCTCGTTCTTTTCGGAGCGCCCCCGATGGCGGATCGTCAGGCGGCGCGGCTATGTTCGAAGCAACCGGGACTATGCGAATACTCGCTGCGGCTGTCAACTCGTGAGCGTGGATTTTGTAAACGACTGTCTGCAGAGCGTGCAGTCTCTGCTCAGAGGGCGGGAGATCTGCCTGCTGTGCGCGGGCGGCGGCGCCGAGCGTGGATTGTGCAGCGGCTGCTGCGCGGACTTGCCCTGGCAGGGCAGCGCATGCCAGCGTTGCGCTCTGCCGATCCCGATTCCCGGGACCTGTGGCGCCTGCCTGCGCTCGCCACCGCCGCAGGATCGCGGCTGGAGCGTATTCGACTATCGCCCACCGCTCGACTTCATGATCCGGCGACTGAAATTCCATCGCGATCTGGCCTGGGCGCGGGTGCTGGGCGGACTGATGGCGGCGGATATTTCCTCGCGCTGCGACGAGCGGGTGGATGCCATCGTGCCGGTGCCGCTGCACCGGCGCCGTCTCGCCGAGCGCGGCTACAACCAGGCGCTGGAACTGGCGCGTCCCCTTGCGCGCCGGCTCGGCGTACCGCTGGCCTGGGACCTGTGTGTGCGCTGCCGTGCGACCGCCGAACAGACCGAACTCGATGCCGCGGCCCGCCGCGCCAATGTGCGCGCCGCCTTCTCGGTGCGCCGCTCGCCGCCGGCGACGGTGGCGGTGGTCGACGACGTGCTCACTACCGGCAGTACGGTCGCTGCGCTTGCGCAGGCCCTGCGTCGTGCCGGAGCGAAGCGGGTGCTGGTGTGGGTCTGCGCCCGGGCCACCTTGCGCTGACACCCGGGTGGATTCCGCTCCGGCCCCTCGGGCGAGCGCATCCGCGCGCTGCATATGGTAAATTGCGGCGGATTCAGGTTTCGGAGATCCATCGTCATGAAGCAACAAGCCATTCGCCGCACAGCCCTGCTGCTGCCGCTCATCGCCTGCGCGGGCTTCGGTACGCCCGCCCTTGCCGACCTCGACCTCAATCTCAATGACGATGCGGCGCTCCTGCGCTACGTGGCGCATGACGGAAAGGCGGGGAATTTTTCGCGACGCGAGATGGATGCCGGCCTGCTCTACACCACCGATCGGGACTATCTGATCATGTTCGGCGCCCAGCTGATCGCCGAAGCCGGCGCCAGCATTCCCGAGCTGGAGGCCGGGGTGGGGTTGAAGGCTTTCGGCATCCGCTTCGACAGCGACAATATGTTCGCGCTTGCCGTCGGCGGTCAGCTGCGCTACTCCGTTCCGCCGCATCGCAGGCTGGTGGCCGGCGCGGAAGGTTACTACGCGCCCGATGTGGTGACTTCGTCTCCAGCGGAAAACTTCAGCTATTTCAATGTCTATGCAGGGTATGAGGTGGTTCCGGAGGCGCTCGTTTATGTCGGCTACCGCGATGTCAGCGCGGATCTGCGCAACCGTGGCGATGTCACCGTCGACAGCGGGTGGCACTTTGGCGTGCGTTTCGCTTTCTGACCTGATACCGTAGATGGCCTGCTAGCCGGCGGGGAGTTTTCGCGTCGATGGATATCGTCGCCATACACGACCGACACGGGCATGCGCCACGGGGAGAGTTCGCCCGCCGGGCGATGCCCGTGGAGCGCGTGGTCGAGGGGGAGGTCCTGGATGGCCGTTCCGATTCCGAGGCTTCCTGGCGGCAGTACCGCCAGACACGCGAAACCCTGAATGCCGTACCCGATCCCGGCGCCCGCCGCGCGCTCGCGGCCTACCTGACTACCGCGGGTGCATCCAGCCGTCCGGGACTCATCGATATATACGTTTGAGAGAAAAGAGGATCGTTACTTTCCTCTTTCCCTTTCCTCTGCCCTAAATAGCGCAACGTTCGAGGATGAACGGGATTGTGCCGGTCGACTGCGCCGGACGCCCGAAGTTGCGCATCTCCATCATGCGCACCGTGAAGCGGTGCTTGCCGCCGCTGATCTCGGCGAAACAGGGCACTTCGGTGGGCAGGGTGACGCGGATGAGTTGGTAGGGGACAGCGGTATCCAGTGACTGCTGAAAAAAACCACCTTCGGCCACTTCGCGCGAGCTGTGGCCGCTCTGCCGTACCAGTCCCAGGGTCAGATCGACGGCGGCGCGGAAGTCGCCGAATGGCGCCAGCCACTGGCGCAGGGTGGCGTCCCGCTCTGCCGCCGGTTTCTGCAGCCAGTGATGATAGGCCGGCAGGTCGAAGTCGCAGGTGCCTCCGGGAATGGATGAGCGCTGCTTGATCGCATTGAGGAATTCGTTCTCTTTCAGCTCGTGGCCGATCTGGCCCTGCAGCCGGTAGAGGCGATCCACCAGATCGTCGATACGCGCCAGGAGGCCTTCGAGCTTGTTCCGGTCGACGTCCGGTTTGGACTCCAGCTTGCTCAGAGTCACCCCCAGGCGCTCCAGCTCCTTGATCAGCTCCGTTTTTACATCGCCTCGGGCGAAGACGTGCAGGATTTCGATCAGATTGGCGATCGTCGCCCGGCTGTCCCAGGTCGCATGACCGGAAAGCGTATGATCCAGCTGCTTGAACAGAAACTCCAGACGAAGGAAGGTGCGGATCCGCTCATTCAGGGGTTGTTCGTAGGTCACCTCGCGCATCGTCTGATGATACTCGATTTCCGCTCGCCGTCGAGCGGCCGGGCGATAGATCGGTCGAAGCGATTCCTTCAGGACGGCGCTGATCCCGGCGATCGCGCGAGTTCGAGGTAGCGGGCATGCAGGCGCACTACCGCCTCCTGCAGGGCGGTGATGTCGCCATCATTGAGGATGAGATCATCCGCCACCTGTCTGCGCGCCTCGCGTCCGGCCTGACTGCGCATGACCCTGTCCACGTCCTCGGCGCTCCAGCCGGGGCGGGCGGCGGCGCGCTGCCGTTGCAGTTCCTCGGGGGCATCGATCACCAGCACGCGATCGACCAGATCCCGTTGCCCGGTCTCCACCAGCAGCGGGATGGCGATGATGCAGTAGGGGGCGGACGTGTCCTCGACCCGCCGGCGGACTTCCTGCCGGATCAGCGGATGAAGCAGTGATTCGAGCTGAAGGCGCCGCTGCTCGTCGACGAAAACCAGCCGCCGCAGTGCGGCGCGATCGATGCGGCCGTCGGCGGTCAGGATTTCGCGGCCGAACGCCGCGAGCACCGCAGCGAAGCCGGCCGCGCCGGGTTCGACCAGCTGGCGCGCGATCTCATCGGTGTCGATGACGGGGATGCCGAGCTGCGCAAACTGTGCTGCTGCGGTCGATTTGCCGCTGCCGATGCCGCCAGTGAGGCCGATGCGCAGAGGAGTCCGGGAAGACATGGCGACATCATAGGGGGGGCGGAGGAAAGAGAAAAGATAAAAGAGGAAGGCTCGGGCAACGCGAAGCGCGGAACGTGGAAGGGTGCTGCCGATGATTTCTCGATTCAGACTTTCATCTTTCCTGCTTCTGCTTTCCTCTGCCCTTACCAGCCCATGAGCCCCAGGTAGCCATCGACCAGCGTGCTGCCCCACAGCAGCGTGACCCAGCCGGCGGCGGCGAGGTAGGGGCCGAAGGGGATCGGTTTGCCGCGCTCGCGGCCGCGGAACAGGATCAGTCCGATCCCTGCAATAGCGCCGATCACCGAGGACATGAGGATGATGGGCAGCAGCAGTTGCCAGCCGGCCCAGGCGCCCAGCATGGCCAGCAGCTTGAAGTCGCCGTGTCCCATGCCTTCCTTGCCGGTCAGCAGGCGGAACAGCCAGTACACCGACCACAGGGACAGATAGCCGGCGGCGGCGCCGATCACCGAATCGACGGGGCCGGCGAACAGTCCGATCTGACCGAGCAGCAGCCCCGCCCACAGCATGGGCAGAGTGATGCTGTCCGGCAGGAGCTGGTGATCGTAGTCGATGACACTGAGCGTGATCAGTGTCCAGGTGAAAAACAGCGCGGCGAGACACTCCCAGCTCATGCCGTAGTGCCAGGCAACCACCATCGACAGCAGGGCCGTGGCGATCTCGATGATCGGATAGCGAGGCGAAATGGGACGCGCGCAGGAAGAACAGCGCCCGCGCAACATCAGCCAGCCGAGGACCGGAATATTCTCCCAGGGCCGGATGCGATGGCCGCAGCCCGGACAACGCGAAGGCGGACTGATCAGGTCGAAGCGCTCTTCGCTCTCATCCACAGGAGTGCCAGCGTACTCCGCGCACTGCTTACGCCACTGCCGCTCCATCATCACCGGCAGCCGCAGAATCACCACATTGAGAAAACTGCCGACGACCAGGCCAAAGAGGCCGGCAAGGGCGATGAGGGCGATGGGGTTGTCGAGAGTGGGCATGGTGTGTCGAAGATTAGCGGAAAGAGGAAAGATACAAGATGAAAGGAGGGAGTGCGATGGGGAGCATCACCTCCTCACCAGTCTCTCCTTTCATCGAGTACGCGCATGCTCTATTGAAGCGATACGCTCATGCAGTCCGCTCCCCTTTCCTTTCCCTCTGAAGTTATACCACCTGCCCCATCTTGAAGATCGGCAGGTACATCGCCACCACCAGTCCGCCGATGACGACGCCGAGGAAGGCCATGATGATGGGTTCGAGCAGGCTGCTGAGGCCATCGACCGCGTCGTCGACTTCCTGCTCGTAGAAATCCGCGACCTTGGCGAGCATGCTGTCGACCGAGCCCGCTTCCTCGCCGATGGCGACCATCTGCACCACCATATTGGGGAACAGGCCAGTCTGCTGCATGCTCTGGTTGAGCGGCGAGCCGGTGGAGATGTCGTCGCGGATGCGCAGGATCGCTTCTTCATAGACCACGTTGCCGGAGGCGCCGGCCACTGTGGTCATCGCTTCCACCAGCGGCACGCCGGCGGTGAACATGGTGGCCAGCGTGCGTGCGAAGCGCGCCAGCGCCGCCTTGTTGAGGATGTCACCGAATACCGGCATCTTCAGGGACAGTCGATCGAGGAAATCGCGGAAGGCGCGCGAGCGGCGCTTGGCCTGGACGAAGGCAAAGATGGCGGCGCCGATGCCGCCGAAGATCGCCCACCAGTAGCTCTGGAAGAACTTCGACATGGCGATGACCATCAGCGTCATCGCCGGCAGGTCGGCGCCGAAGCCGGCGAACATTTCCTGAAACTGAGGAATCACGAACAGCATCAGGATGGTGGTGACGATGAAGGCGACCACGATCACCGCGATGGGGTAGAACATCGCCTTCTTGATCTTGCTCTTCAGCGCCTCGGTCTTTTCCTTGTAGGTGGCGATCTTGTCGAGCAGGGTGTCGAGAATACCCGCGCTCTCGCCGGCGTTGACCAGGTTGCAGTAGAGATCGTCGAAGTACAGCGGATGCTTGCCCAGCGCTTTGGCCAGCGGATTGCCCGATTCCACGTCGGACTTGATCGAGAGGATCAGCTCGGCCATTGCCGGGTTCTCGTGGCCGCGGCCGATGATCTCGAAGGACTGCACCAGTGGCACGCCCGAGGACATCATGGTCGCCATCTGTCGGCTGAAGATGGCGATGTCGCCAGCGGTGATCTTCTTCTTCCGCTGGCCGCCGAACAGTGACTGCGCCTTCTTCTTGACCTTCTTCGGCGTTATGCCCTGCTGCCGGAGCTGGGCCTTGACCAGCGCCATGCTGTTGCTGCGGGTCTCGCCGCGCACCCGGGCGCCGCGCCGGTCGGTGCCCTCCCAGGCGAATATGGTAATCTTCTGTGCCTTTTCCATGTCTTTACTCCGTAATGACGCGGTGGAGCTCTTCCAGGCTGAGCAGGCCAGCCTTCACCTTCTTGAGGCCGGAGCCGTAGAGATCGGAGACGCCTTCGCGCCGGGCCTGATCCGCGAGTTCGATGGAGTTGCCGCCGGCCATGATCAGACGGCCCATTTCCTCTGATATCGGCATGACCTGGTAAATTCCGATACGGCCCTTGTAGCCGTCGTTGCACTTGTCGCACCCGACCGCGCGGTATACGGTCAGGCCGCTGGCCAGATCCTCTTCGGTGAATCCCTCGCGCAGCAGCGCTTCCGGAGGCAGGTCCGCCGGCGCCTTGCAGTGCTGGCACAGCCGCCGGCCGAGGCGCTGAGCGATGATGAGCGTCACCGCCGAGGCGATGTTGAACGGCGCCACGCCCATGTTGACCAGGCGGGTCAGGGTCTGCGGCGCATCATTAGTATGCAGCGTGGAGAGCACCAGGTGACCGGTCTGGGCGGCCTTGATGGCGATGTCGCCGGTTTCCTTGTCGCGGATTTCACCGACCATGATCACGTCCGGATCCTGGCGCAGAAATGCCTTCAGCGCGCTGGCGAAGGTCAGCCCCGCCTTTGGGTTTACGTTGACCTGGTTGATGCCGGGCATATTGATTTCCGCCGGATCTTCCGCGGTCGAGATATTGCGATCCTCGGTGTTGAGGATGTTGAGGCCGGTGTACAGCGACACCGTCTTACCGCTTCCCGTCGGTCCGGTCACCAGGATCATGCCGTAGGGCTTCGACAGCGCGTCCAGATACAGCTTCTTCTGCTCTTCCTCGTAGCCTAGCGCATCGATGCCGAGCTTGGCGCTGCTCGGATCGAGGATACGCATCACGATTTTTTCGCCGAACAGCGTCGGACAGGTGCTGACGCGGAAGTCGATGGCGCGCGTCTTGGAGATGCGCATCTTCATGCGCCCGTCCTGGGGCACGCGGCGCTCGGAGATGTCGAGCTGGGACATTACCTTGATGCGGGCGGAGATGCGCGTCGCCAGTGCCACCGGCGGCGCGGCGACTTCCTTGAGGATGCCATCCATGCGGAAGCGTACGCGGTAGACCTTCTCGTACGGCTCGAAATGCAAGTCGGACGCGCCGCGGTTGATGGCGTCCAGCAGGACCTTGTTGACGAAGCGCACGATCGGCGTCTCGTCGACATCGGTATCGGTGCTTGCCGTATCGCGTTCTTCGTCTCCGGCCGAGATATCCAGGCCGTCGAGGTCCGCATCCTGCAGCCCCTCCATCGTGGTATCGGCAGCCTCCAGCAGGCGGGTGATCGCCTGGGCCAGCTTGTCTTCCTCGACGATGATCGGTTCGGTAGTGGCGCCGGCGTGGAACTTGATCTCGTCCAGCGCCTGCACATTGCCGGGATCCGAGAGCGCCACGAACAGACGATTGCCGCGCCGGTACAGTGGCAGCACATGGTGTTTCTGGATCAGCTTCTGGTCGACCTGCTTGAAGGCGCAGGACTCCATATCCATGGCGTCCAGGTCGAGCAGCGGAATACCGAAGGTGCGCGAGGCGGTGGTGGCGATGGTGCGCGCGTCCAGCGTACCGGAGTGCACCAGGTGCCGGATGAGCGGTGTCTTCTCTTTCGCCGCCTGCTTCACCGCCGCCGCCATGCGCTCGACTTCGATGGCGCCGTCTTCCACCAGGCGACGGGCGAGGCCGTTCAGCGCAGGCGGGGATGGCTGTGGAGAAGCAGGCATGTTCATGGGGTGGATAGTACCAACTGATCTTGAGCTACTTGAGTATCGGCAGTGGAGGCTGACGACTTAGATTCGGATTGTGGCTTTGATCTCTGTTTCGGAACATATGGACCCAAAAAAAAGAGAGGGCACTCTATGGAGTGCCCTCGTTCACGTCTTTATGCGAACTGGCTGATTCTGACTTTAACCGCCGTCGCCGCCGCCCACGCTACCACGACAGTTGGCCGGAACATACTTTTCGTTGCCCGCATCGACGGTGCATGCCCAAGTGATGGCATTGTCCGGCGGGTTGCCCGCTTCCAGCTCCTTGCCACCGGCGGTCGGGGTGAGGGTGATGACGGTGCCCTTTGCTGCGGTGCCGTAGGTAACCGTAATGGTTCCGTCGTCGCTGTCAACCGTTACAGAATCCACGATCTCGGTGGCATCAGGCGGTGTCCAACCAGCAGCCAAGTCGGCTGTTCCACTCATGGCGTTTTCGGCGACAGTGGCCTTGGCCGACGCTGCAAGATTGAGACCTTCAGTCACCTTCGCGCGAATCGTGTAGTCCTGATACGCAGGGATCGCAACGGCGGCCAGGATGCCGATGATGGCCACCACGATCATGAGTTCGATAAGGGTGAAACCCTGTTGCATCTTCTTCATTGTGCCCCTCCTGAGGGATTGGAGATTGAACAAAACCAGACTGGTGTCCGCGGCCGCGTTGCCCATGGGCCCGCCTGCCTTGCCCACTGTATCTGCAGTACCCGTGCCAAACATGAGGCCCGGAGAGCGTCATCTTTGGCATCGGCGCTGAAATTGGGGCAGAAGCGTGAGTCCGTTCACGAATTCTGGCGTCCAGGAGCCTGCTTTCCGTGCTGCGGCGTCACCGGCACCCGTCTCTGCGCCCAGCTGTAACGGCCGGAAACTGCTGAACTTCAGCAGCACCTGCTGATTTTCAGCAGTTCACGGGTACAGGTTCATCGGGCGCGGTCCGGTTGCACGCCTCCCCTGGCGCGGAGGGTGATGCAAGAGCCGGCCTGATGTCACCCGCGCGACGCTACGTCGTCACGAATGGATGGCGCGCGCCGCGATTTCGACGCATTCGCGTCATCCAGTCGACCTTCTACGCGCGGCTGAGACATCCGGTCGCGTTTACAAGCCATGCTGCCTGTGGCATGTTCCGGCTCACCCTGGGGGGTTCCGGTCAGTGGCCGGGATTAATCGATACGCAATGAGGCAGGAGAGAAAATGAAACTGGAAACCATGGCCCTGCATGTGGGTTATGAAGGCGATCCCGTCACCCGTGCGGCCACCACGCCGATTTACCAGACGACCTCCTATACCTTCGACAATACCCAGCACGGCGCCGACCTGTTCAATCTGGTGGTGCCGGGCAATATCTACACCCGGA
>CAZOOF010000040.1:13289-20472 GCA_964581365.1 uncultured Chromatiales bacterium | reverse complement strand
GCGAGATGCGCCGCGTCGCCCGCCCTGAACAGCCACCCGGTCTCGCCATCGCGAATGAGTTCGCGGTGCCCCCCCACATCCGAAGCAACCAGCAAGCGGCTCTGCGCCATGGCCTCCAGCGGCTTGAGCGGCGTCACCAGATCCGTCAGGCGCATCGGCAGACGCGGGTAAACCAGCAGATCGACGATGTCGTAGTAGCGCTGCACTTCGTCATGAGGCACCCGGCCAGTGAAAACCACGTACTGTTCGATCCCCAGTTCCTTCGCGCGCGCCTTCAGCCATTCCTCCTGCGGCCCGCCCCCGACCAGCAGAATGCGCACATCGGGAGCTGTCGCATGGATTCGGGAAAAGGCATCGAGCAGCAGACCCAGCCCTTCATACGCATAGAAGGAACCGAGAAAGCCGAGTACCCGGGCGCCGCCGAGTCCCAGTCCCGCCTTGAGGGACTCATCGACCGCACCACTGTGCGTGAACCTGTCCGCATCGACGGCATTGGGGATGACCGTAGCGCGATCGGAAGAAATGCCTCTGGCCACGATGTCACCACGCAATCCCTCGCAAATCGTCGTGACGTGATCAGCGCGCTGCAGTGCATAGGTTTCCAGCGCTCGTGTCAGCCGGTAGCGCAGCCCGCCTTCCCGGCTGGTGCCATGATCGACGGCGGCATCCTCCCAGAATGCGCGCACCTCATACACCACCGGCAGGCCCAGACGGCGCCCGACGCGCAGAGCAGGCACGGCGTTCAATACCGGGGAATGCGCATGCAGCACATCGGGGCGCACCATCCGCACCACTTCCTCCAGGCGCCTCTCCAGCGCCCTCATCAGCCGCCACTCACGCAGGCCGGGAATGGCGCCGGTGGCCGCATGGGTACGGTAAAAGTGGAGTCCGTCGACGGTTTCCTCCGCCTCGCTCGGCGCCGTGTGCTTGGGACTGGTGAGATGAAAGGTCTGCCAGCCATTGCGATGCTGCTCACGCAGAATAGCGGCCGTACGGAAGGTATACCCGCTGTGCAGGGGAATGGAATGATCGAGTATGTGCAGAATCCGGATCATGATGCAGTTTCTTGAATTTCAGGCGACTCATTCACGACGCCGAGGAACGCGATGCTCCGGCCCGGGTCAGAATGCGCTCGTAGACTCCCATATAGGCATCCACCATGACGCTCAGACTGAACTGGCGTTCGGCCCGCTCGCGCGCGGCGCGACCTTCGCGGCTGATCCGCTCCGGATCGTGAAGGTAGGCTTCGATCGCCCTCGACAGTTCCTCTGCATCGACCCTGGAAACCAGCGAACCGCTCACCCCGCCAGCCACCAGATCCGGATTGCCCCCGACTGCCGTCGCGACCACCGGCAAGCCTGTCGCCATCCCTTCCAGCAAGGTATTGCAGATGCCTTCCGCATGAGACGGCACGACCAGCAGATCCATGCCCCGCATCAGCGCGGGAATATCGCCGCGGCGGCCCGGCAGCCAGACCTCGCTCCCCGCCCCCGCCTCGGCGACCCGATTGCGCAGCGGCTCCAGCAGCGGCCCGTCACCGATCATCATCAGCCGCAAACGACGCCTTGCCTCCGGCGAGCGTTCGCGCAGCCGGAGGAACGCTTCCAGCAGCACGTCCGGCCCTTTGACCGCTTGCATGCGCATGACCGCACCGATGACCAGCGTATCGGCGGTGAACCCGGACTCCAGCGGCGTTTCCCGCCCTGCGCGAGGCGGATGGAATCGATCCACATCCACGCCATTGCAGATATGCGTCAGCCTCGACTCGCCCACCGCGATAACGCGGCGAAGATAATCGACCTGGTGTCTCGACAGCGCGATGTACTCGCCGACCAGCGGACGGGCGAGACGACGCAGGCGCTGGTTCCTGCGATTGGAGCCATCGGTATCGCCGATATCCCAGCCATGCTCCCCATGGACACGGAGCCGCACTCCGGCCAGCATCGCGGTGAACTGCGTCTCCAGCGTACCGAGGTTGCGTGTATGCACGATGTCCGGACGCAGCTCCCTGAGGACACGCCACAGCCGCAGATGGACACGCGGATCCTTTCCCGGCTGCTTGTGCAGAGCATACACCGTCACATCGTCGCGACGGATGTTGTTGCGGAAGTCGGAATAGTCGGTCATGCAGATGACGGCATGGCGAAAGCGGGAAGCGGGCATGTGATTGATGAGATTGACCAGCCCGTTCTCCATGCCGCCGACATCCAGACGATGGATGATGTGCGCGACCAGCGGCGCGGCAACCACGCCATCCTTGCGAGCCAGCGAGGCCTCCGTCATATCGCTGAGCTCGGCTCCCGAGCGACTCACGCGCCTTCTCCTGACACAATGACCAACCGCCGTCCGGAAACCGCAAGAAACTGAGCAAGCTGCTCCCTGACCTCGGCGGCCGACAGCTGGTAATCCGCGGTCAGCGTGACCAGCAGAGAGCCCCGTTCGTCGCCGCGGAGCCTGGCCCAGGCTTCGAGCAACTTCACCATCACCGGTTCCGCAGTCGGCGTGTCACCGACCTGGTACCAGTACCATACGATGCGCGAACGGCCGTCCGCGCTGCGCATCGTCACCTCCCGGACCTTGGCGGTCTCGCCATCAGACAAGACCACCTGGCGGCCGGCTTCGGCTACGCGTCGCCACACGGTTTCGTCCGGAATGCGATTGTCATAGCGGATCACTTCACTGCCGCGGCCATGCTGCTGATAATGCAGCACGTGAAGGCCAAGCTCGGCGCCACCACGGTGATATCCGGCATGCAGCACCGTGGCGGGCTCAGCGTAGCTCGGCTGCCAGGTTTCGACATTCGATGTCGGCCCCTCCCAGCCATCGACCGCGAGTGCAAGCAGATGCACCGGCCTGATATCAGCACCACCCGCTGACAGCCATGCGTCCGCGGCCGGACCGGCACCGAGCATCATTGCCGCAAGCACGAGCGGCGCCGAGACCGCGCGCAGCGTAAAGAGCGGCGGCGTCGGTGTTGCGGCCAGCGGCCCCGACCGGACAGGCTCCCGGAAAAGACTGCCCAATGCGAACAGCAGCGCCATCACGAAGCCGAAAAATATCCAGCCGTAGATCAGATGATCGACGCCCACTGCATGCTCCATGTCGGTACGATGCGCGATGGTGATGATGCCCCAGGCGCGTACGCCATTGGCAAGCACGGGCAGAAGGATCGCCAGCGCCATGAAGGCGAGGCGCCGCCAGAAACTGTGGAACATGAGGTACGCATACACCGAACCGATGGCGACGGACGCAATGAGATAACGAATACCACTGCATGCATCCGCCACCAGGAAATTACCGCCGGGGATACTGATGTAATGGCCTTCGATATAGACCGGAATCCCTCCCGCCTTGAGCATGAACACAGCAAACCAGGCCGTGTAATCCTGCAGTATCGGAACCAGAAAATTGCCCACGGGCCAGGCGAAGAACAGAAAACAGAGCGGGAACAGGAGCCGGCGCGCAACTTCGATACCGAGAAACGCCAGTGCCAGGGCCGGCATCAGCGCCACCACGACAAAGGTCTGCACGCTGGTGACATCGACTATCCGGCCCGCGAACCACAAACCTGCGAGCACGGCGAGCGCTGCGATGCCCCATAACGAAGGCTCCGGCCGCAACGGAGCCAGCTGTCGCCGCTTCAGCCAGACGAGCCAGAGCGCGAGCGGAACGATGATCATGCCGTGCGCGTAAGTCACAGAGTTGAGCCAGATATGAACCAGCGCAGTGACGCCGGGCCAATAGATCGACACCATCAGGACGAAAGCGGCGGCGAGCAACCCCAGCGCCATGGGCCAGCCGTATCGAATCGGCTGCTGCCCGGCTTCCGGGCGGGAATCTTCTTGCGAGGGCGGCAACTCTGCCGGCGATGGAATTGCGCTCATGCGCGCCTCCGGTGTCCCTGCGAATCGGCGCCGCCTCCGTCCAGCAGCTCGGAGAAGCGCGCCATGTGGCTGTCCCAGGCATACAGAGCGAGGACGTTGCGCCGTCCCGCCGCCCCGAGCCGCTGCGCCAGGGCGCGATCGGACAGCACCTCCACCGCGAGCGCGGCCAGACCTTCCGGATCGCCGCTCACCCGCCAATCCATGTCGGGGCCGGCGCGCAGCCCGTCGATTGCCTGCGGGGTGGCGACGACGGCGAGCCCCATCGACATGGCCTCCAGCACCTTGTTCTGCACCCCGCGGGCGATGCGCAGCGGCGCCACCGCCGCGGCCGCGTGGGCCTGATAGGGGCGCACGTCCGCTACCGTGCCGGTTACCGTAATGGCGGGATGTCGCGCAAGACGCTGCACGGCTGGCGCCGGCCTTGCGCCCACGATCGTGAATCTGGCTTCAGGCGACTGCGCAATGATGCGAGGGAAGACCTCATCGGCGAACCAGCATACCGCATCGATATTCGCCCGGTAATCCATCGCGCCGGTGAAGACCAGGTGCCGCTCGCCTTCGGCATAGGGACTGGGATAAGCGCGTTCGGGCGAAAAATAATCGGTGTCGACACCGTTGTCGATGGCATGGACCCGGTCCGCCGTTTCCGGCGCAAGACGGCGGAAAAGCCCGGCCTCCTCTTCACTGACGAACACCGCCGCATCGGCCCGGGCCGCCGTCTCGCGCTCGAAATCCAGCAGGCGCTGCGCCTCGCGGCGATACAGGTAATTCAATGGAAAGCGGCAATCGGGTGCATACTGGCGCCATTTCTCCGAGTCGACATCGACGAAGTCGACGACGACCCGGCAGTTCGCATGGTCACTGCGGGAGAGATACTGCGCCATCGCCGCCGAGAAAACCACGACCCGGTCCACTCCCGCCTCCCGCTGGCTGCGCACCCACCGGGCCATGGCCGGGTCACGATAGTACGGCAGCGTGAGCGGTTCTCCGCTCAAAAGGCCACGCAGACTCGACAGCCGGGCGCGGGAGGGTCGCAGCGGCAGGGCATGCACCTCCGCGCACCATTCCGCCAGCGCCGGAACGTGGGCAATATCCTCGGGATCGTCATAGAAGCAGCCGAGAGACACGCGACAGCTGCGAGACAGATGACGGAGGATATTGAATGAGCGGATCTTGTCACCCTTGTTCGGGGGATAAGGGATCCGGTGAACGAGAAAAAGCACGCGTCGCATGCTTCACCCCAGCGACCGTGACAACAGCGGCCCGAGCAGATTGGCGACGCCGAGCGGCAGACGTTTCCACGCCGCCACGAACATCCGGTATTTCGGATTGAGCGGATTGACATCCGGCATGCGTGAAGAACGCACCAGATGGTATTCGTAGTGCAGCGGCTCGGCCTCGAATCCCCAGTTCCGCTTGAAGCTCCAGGAACCCGTGCCCACTTTGCTGCGGCCATAGTCGAAAACGCGGCATCCGCGCTCAGCGGCCCTGCACATCAGATCCCAGTACAGAAAATCGTAGCCGGCGACTGCCCGCGCCTCCAGCGTTCCGCCACCGTAATAGGGCAGCACCTCATCACGGAACCAGAAACTGAGCACACTGGCCACCGGCCGTGAGTCGTGGTTCACCGTCAGGACATCGCAGTCGGATCCGAAGATCTCCGTCAGCGCGTGGAAATAGCGCTGGGGAAACACCGGCGTTCCAAGGCGATGCACGCTGTCGGCATAGATGGAAAAAAAGCGCGCGGTATCGGTATCGACCGTGCCCTGCAGTCCATGCTTGATGCCCTTGCGCACCATGGCGCGCTGCTTGCGCGGGATGGCGAGCATGTTCTGTTCGTGATCGCACTCGATGGCCTTGCGGAAGGTCACATACAGGCTGTCCTTGCAAGGCCAGTCGGGACGGCGGCGCGCCAGGTGACGCAACTCGAGATAGTCGACCTTCAAATCATCGGCAAGATCGCGCGCTGCGTCGATCAGCGCGTCCGCGCTCGCATCATCATCGGCAGCGACGCCGCCGTAAACACAGAAGGGCGTCGAGATCAGCGCGTTGCCGAACAGCATGCTGCGCAGGTGACCGAGAGGAAGGACACCGCTGATGCGGCCGTCGACTTCCGCATACAGGTAGTACGTGCGATGAGCGAACACTTCTTCCAGCACACGCCGCCAGCCGGCGCGATGAAAGAAAGTCGCATCGGGACAGTTTTCCACGAACTCATCCCAGCGCGCCTCATCGGCCGCCGCCAGCTGCCGGACCACAGGGCTGTGGCGCCGCTCCACAGGCACAGCCTCTCCGATCGCGGGTGATGAGATCGCATTCATGCGCAGCGCTCCCCGGACTCCAGGAAGATTTCGTCCATGCGCCCCCAGCGGAAATCGCGCAACAGTTGATCCAGCCTCATTTCCATCCGTCCCAGATTCAGGTAGTGCCGAAACCGCGTGCGCCATCCAAGCCCCTGCTGACGCGGCTGATCGGGATCGATCTCCCATGGATGGAAATAGAAGACCCCAGACTGACCGTCATGCAGATTCACCCGATTGAGCCCCCAGCGGAACAGCGGATAAGGCAACAGTCGGAAGTAGCCACCGCCGCCGCAAGGAAGCTTGCGCCCGGCGAGCTCTACTGTAGTCACCGGCACCTCGAGCAGTCCGCCGGGCCCGCCGTGACGAAAAGCGAACCGTGGAGCCTCCGGCATCCCGTAAAGATCATGTCTGATCGGATAGATGCTCGAACTGTACAGGTGACCAGTTTCCCCCAGCACGTCGAGCGCCCACAGATTGTCGCGTCCGATGGAGTAGCTGGCAGCGCGGTAACCGGACACCCGCACCCCGGCTGTATCCTCGAGCAGAGACCGCGTGCGCAGGACATCCTGCCGGAACTCCTCCGGGTTCTGCTGCACGACACGCACATGCGACCAGCCATGACTGGCCAGCTCATGTCCCTCGGCAACCACGCGGCGTACCAGCGCCGGATGGCGCTCCGCGATCCAGCCGAGAAAAAAGAAGGTGCCGCGCACACCGTGGCGCTGAAACAGCGCCAGTATCCTTTCCATGCTACGCTCGACGCGCGAGGGCAGCCTTTCCCAGGCATCACGATCAATGTGGCGCTCGAACGCCGAGACCTGGAAGTATTCCTCGACGTCGACCGTCATCGCATTCAACGGCCGCACCGTCTCCGCCCCTTGTGTGCTCATGCTAGAACCTCGCATTCAAGGCCAGAGTGATGCGATTCTCGCTGGCCTCATTCTGCGCGTCAGTAGAGTCGCGACGCTGGTGACGCACGCTGAGCGAAGTATCCAC
>CAZOOF010000040.1:10486-13189 GCA_964581365.1 uncultured Chromatiales bacterium | reverse complement strand
TCGATGAGACCCAGCACCGGCACGAACTCCACCCCGTTGAGCGTCGTCGGAGATTCCGTGTATTCGATCGCCCAGGTCGCCCAGGGCGAACGGTGGGTCAGGTTCAAACCATAAGTCGAACCGAAAAAGCGCTCGCCGTAATACGCCGTCACCGCCGTGCGAGTGCCGGTCCAGGTGATTCCTGCGCGCCAGAAATCGTCATCGGGGCGCGGCCGGCGACTGGGGTCAAACTCAAAGTCATTGCGCTCACGGCCCGCGGCTCCGAACACACTGAAGCGTTTGCCGAGGTTCCAGTTGAGCATCCCCTCCAGCGTTTGGAAGCTGATCTCCGCACCATCGTCGTAAACGTACTCGTCCTCCACGAAAGACACCGACCAGCCGAAGCTCGTGAATACAGAACCGCTGCGCAGCTGGGCCCTGAGCAGATCGCGCTCGCTGTTGAATCTGTCGAGACCGGAGTCCTGATAATCGACCCATTCACGGCGATAGGACAGTTCACTGGCGGCGAAGCGGCCGTATGTCTCCTCATAGCGCGCGCCGCCGCCATAGCGGGCCACATCGGCCCGATTGGTCGACGGCGTCAGCAGATCGAAGGGCACATCGTCCCGGCCGGAGATGATGCGCTGGGTGTATTCGGCATCGGCGTCGAGGAACAGATGGTTGCGCCAGACCTGCAGCGTGCCGTCACCGTGGAACTGCTGATAGACCTCGTCGCGCTCATCCCTGTTGCCGTAGTCTACGGCTACCACATCATAGGCGAGCGAAACCTGGTTGGCGGTGCGCTGCCGGTTGAGGGTAAAACCGGCCGTTGCGGAGGTGAGGTAATCCCCCTGCTTGCTGCCGTCCCGGTTGAGCCGAAGATTATCCGAGTAGGTATAAGAGATGGCTGCCCGCGCACCCGCTTCCCACGGACCGGCGGCACCGGCCACCAAGGGCACGAAGACAAGCAGAACTGGGATCCAGGCAAACCATCGTCGAGAGCACACTTCAACTCTTCCCTGAAACTCCGTAGCCATAGCCATACCCGTACCCGTACCCGTAGGTATCACCCGGCCCACGCCGGCACTTGTTGAGCACCAGTCCAATCGGCTTGTTGGCATCGAGCAGGGACAGGGCGTCGCGAACCGCGGCGCGCGGCGTTTTCTCCGCCAGCACCACGAACACGATCTGCCCCATCAGACCGGAGAGAACCACCGCCTCGCTGGTAACCAGAAGCGGCGGCGCGTCGAAGATGACCACGCGGTCCGGATAGCGCCCGGCAAGCTCCTTGGTGAGCCGCAGCATGTCCTCGCTGGCAAGCAGCTCCGTCGAGTGATCGTGATACCGCCCCATGGGAATGAGGCTGAGCTTGGGCACATTGGTCTTGAGCATGACATCGCCGACATCGAGCGAGTCATCCAGCAGCAGGTCGATGAGACCGGGCCCCAGGGGCGTCCCGAGCACCTGATGAACACGAGGGCGAGCGACGTCGGCGTCGACCAGAAGGACGGTGCGATCCATTTCCATGGCGATGCTCATGGCGAGATTCACCGAGGTGAAGGTCTTGCCCTCGCCCGCGCGGGCGCTGGTCACCATGATCAGGTTGCCGTGCTCGATCAGATCGGCGTTCTTGCCGAAGGCATTCTCGAGCAGCGGCCGCTTGATCAAGCGGTACTCTTCGGCCAGCACCGTGCGTTCACCCTCATGGGTGATGTAGTTCATCTTCTCGAGTCGATCGAGATCGATGTGAACCGTTCGGGGCGTATTCCGTGGCGCACCAGCGGGCGCGGGCGCCGAAGCATCGGCGGCGATCGCCCGCGTCACCGAGGTTTCCGCTGCCGCGGCCACTGCCTCGACTGCCGGGCGCTCGGACTCGACAGGTACGGAAACGACCGGCTCGGTCGTATCGCCAACCCGCTCCATCGCCTTTTCGATCGTGCTGATCTTGTCCATGCTGACGGCTCCGGTCAGGTGAAGCGTGCGAGCAGATCGTGCGCGGCTGAGCCGAGCACCACCACGCTGCCATAGCACAGCAGTAACATCACGCCGGCGAGGCCGAAGCCCGCCATCTCCATTCGAGCCCGAGCCTGTTGCGCTGTATCGCGTACCCAGGACACCGTCCCGAGCACCGGGAAGCCAGTGATTTCGGAGAGGACGCGCCTATTGTCGAACACCGGCCGGAGTTGCGCCAGCAGGAAGGCGAACCCCAGACCGCCGCCCAGCCCGGCGAACAGCGCAGCGCTGTACATGGCGGGACGATCGGGACCGTCCGGATCACGCGGAAGGCGGGCTGGATCGATGATGCGGAACTGGACCTGCTCACCCTGATCCTCCGCCACCTTGGAAAGCTGGGCGGACTCGCGCCGGCGCAACAGCTCCTCATACTGCGAGCGGTTGACGTTGTAGTCGCGATCGAGACGCTGCATTTCCGCCTCGATCTTCGGAATGGTGTCGACCATCTGCTTCAGCTGCTCGCGCTGACGCTCGAATTCGGCGACCCGCACCCTCAGCGAAGCAATCTCGGCGTCACTGGCGGACATCGCCATCCGGATCTGCTGGGCAACGGGGTTACTCTGCGGCCCCGAGCCAAGCTCGAAGTCGCTCATCGCTTCCGCCCTCAGCGCCAGCTCGCGCTCGCGCTCCTGTTCCAGATCGGCAATGGTCTTGCGCAGCGATATGACGTCGGGATGATTCTCGGTATAGCGCAGCAGCAGCTCATCCAGA
>CAZOOF010000040.1:0-10386 GCA_964581365.1 uncultured Chromatiales bacterium | reverse complement strand
CGCTGTTCGTATTCGGCAATCTGCTCGTCGAGAAAACGACGGGCGGTATCACCATCCTGGCGCGACTCGCCCAGCGTGGTTTCCATGAAGATGGTGAGCAGCGCCTGCACGACACGGTGCGCCTGCTGCGGATCGGTGTCCCGGTAGGATATGGTGAACAGATTTGGCTGCCGCACCTCGGAGGATATAGAAATGCGCTTCCGCATCTGTTCGATTTGCCCCTCCAGCGCCTCGGGGCTCTTGGCGCGCAGATGCACATCAGTCATCCGCGCCAGCTTTTCCATGTTCGGCTGCGACAGCAGGGTACGCGTCATCAACTGGATGCGCTGGCTGATATTGGCCTCCACCGCCAGACCACGCAACAGTGGCCTCAGCATCGAATCGGTATCGATGTGCACACGCGCCGAAGCGCGGTACTCATCAGCCAGCTGGGTCACATGGATCCAGCCGGCGATGGAGATGACCCAGGCGAGAACCAGCGCCAGCCAGCGATAACGCCACATGGCGCGGCCATGCGCGACAACCTGGTTCAGCAGATCATGCATGGGATGTGTGCTCCGGACTGCACATCGATCGAGTTCAGAACCAGGCTTCAGGGATGATCAGGATATCGCCCGGCATCACCGGAGCGTTTGCACTGATATCGCCTCGGCGGATCAGATCATCGAGACGGACGCTGAACTGACGCGCGCCCTCGTCGCTGCGACGCACGATGACCGCGCGGTTACCGGCGGCGAAATCGGTCAGGCCACCGACCGAAATCATCACGTCCAGCAGGGTCATATGCTCGCTGTAGGCGATCGCCTGGGGATTGACCGCCTGGCCGACGATGCGCACCTGCTGGTCGTGCGGACCGACGAAGCGGGTGACGATGACGGTCACGATGGGATCGCGAATGTAGGTCGAGAGCACCTTCTCCATTTCGCGCGCGACCTGGGTCGGGGTCTTGCCGCTGACGGGCACGTCTTCCACCAGCGGCGTGGTGATTTTGCCATCCGGCCGCACCGGCACCGAGGAAGAAAGCTCCGGCTGGCGCCAGACGAATATATTCACACTGTCGCCAGGGCCAATCAGATAATCCGGCGTCTGATCCAGTGCCTGTGAAGGCAGTGGCGGATGACTACTCGCACAGGCTCCCAGCATCAGCGCCGCCAGGATGACCAGCGCCAACCGCAGTTTTCCAAACCGGATCGAATCCACGGATACTCCTCCCCAAACCATCTGAGCAGTCATTCAACTAGTTATTGTGGAAGCAGGTGCCGCGCCCGCAGCGGGCAAGTCGCTCGTTATATCGGCGTTTGCGCGGCAAGCTATATGACGCAATCGATTTTTATCGGATTCGGGCAACGGCCCTCCGGGTCCGAAGGCATCGGAAGCGGGCGAAGAAGCGGCATTATATCACTGGGAAGCGCGCTTAGAGCGACTTCTTGAAGTCTTCAGTCGCGAAAGAAGGCGGGCAACCGGCGCCGACAGCGCCGGATCCTCAACTGGCGGAAGCGAGCACTGGGCGCGCCGGGGACCGCCGGCCCGGCGCCGGCGACACGATCTCCGAATAGCGCTTCAGCGGGGGACGTCGCCCCAGCCAGCCGCTCATGCGCGGGTCGCTATTCCACAGCGCCCCCCAGGCGCTGCTCAGGTCGACGAAATATGGATGCCGCTCGCCCCGGTGCTGACACGGTGCCCCAGCCGGCTGCAGGGGCACGCCATACTGCTCGATCATGCGGCAAAGTGCTGGTGTCGTAAGGAAAAACCAGTGAGCCAGGCCAGCTTCGCGGCTGTACTCCGCCGCTGCCAGGAGCAGTCCGAGCATGATTTCGGGACCATGCCGGCGCTGACTCACGCGCTTGTCCTCGGACACCTGCAAGGTCTGCCAGCGCCGGCCGGCGTCATTGCCGACGACTTCATAGGGCAGCTCACGCTCGCGCAGGCGGCGGCGGTACTGATCGACGATACACAGGCGGGAAACCTCGGCGATACGATCCGGCGGCACCCCCCCGCACACCCGGCGGTCCAGTTCGCACACCGATTCGATCGGCAGCGGGCGGGTTCCCGGCAGCACCAGGCGCATGGCCGCGATCCATTCGCTGTTGTCGCGCCGCCGCACCAGAAAATGGACCGAGCGGTCATCCCAGGCGTCGCGCTCGAGTCCATCCGGGTGGGAGGCCACGTTCTCGTACCCCATCTCGAGGCAGTAGACCAGGAAACGGATGCGGTGGTGGATCTGACGGGCGGCCGGGGTGTCAGCCAGGACGGTTTCGAACCGGTTGTCGAACATTGCTAGGTTTCTCTGAATCGTATGATCAGCCTGAATCTCTGCGGACCTGAAGCTCGTTACGGGAGCCATGGTTTCTGCGCCATCAGCCGGGGACATATCGAATGACGAAATCGGACGGCATATGGTTCCGTTCGCCAAACTGCCGACCTCGTCACAGTACCGCCATGGTGCGCAGAGTCCTGGTGCCGATACCTTGACAGACTATGGACTACGCAGCTATCACAAAGTTTTTCCAGCACTTTCGCCTGGTACCAGCAGACGACGCGGAGTTGCTGCGGGAAGTATACCGCATGCGCTACGAAGTTTACTGCGAGGAAATGGGCTTCGAGGAGCCGGAAAGCTTCCCGGAAGGTCTGGAACACGACGTCTACGACCACCGTTCGCGCCATTGCCTGCTGCAGCACCGGGCCAGTTCGGTCTACGCCGGCTGTGTGCGTCTGATTCTGCACGACCCGGACGCCCCCCAGGAACTGTTTCCCTTTGAAAGGTATTGCGGCTCGAGTCTGCGCCGCGACGTGCTCGACCCGGCCAGCCTGCCGGCCGGCAGCTACGGCGAGATATCCCGGCTCACGGTACGCGCCGCCTTTCGCCGCAGGAAATCCGACCGAGAGGAGATCCCGGGACCGGTCGCGGATTTCCACAGGGACCGGCGCGGGTCGATGCCCATCGCGGTCGGACTGTATGTTGCCGGCGCCGCACTGGGCCTGCTGGAGGGGCTTTCCGGAGTCTTCGTCATGATGGAGCCCCGACTCGCCCGCCATCTGTCGCTCTGCGACATCCGCTTTACACCGGTAGGCAACGTGGTCGAATACCACGGCCGGCCGCGCGGCGCCTTCTACATTTCCCGCGACGGTCTGCTGGCGAACCTTTCCCCGCCGCTGCGCTCCCTCCTCGACCGGATTCTGGTCGACCTGGGGCCGAAGCCCGCACCCCCCCTCCCCGAGACCAGGGCCAGGATCAACGCCGGCTGATCAGCCGGCAAGCTCCAGCGCAGCGCTCATCTTCGTCAGCCGGATCGTTGTCCGGCCTCGTTCCGGGCTCCAAGCACCACCAGCATCGCCGGCAACACCAGCAAATCGAATGCCAGCGCTACCGACAGGCCAAGCGCTGTCAGGAATCCAAACTCCATGGTAGGCACGAACTGCGAGGTGGCCAGCAGCATGAACTGAGGCACCAGGATCAGCGTCGTCGCCGTGACCGCCCTGCCCGCATACTGGTAGCTGCGCGCCAATGCCCATATCCGGTTCACCCCAGCCGCCACCCGGTGACGGTAGCCGTGGTACAGATGAATGGTGTCGTCGACGGCGATCCCCACGGTGACACTGGCGATCATCGCCGTAGCCATGTCGAGCCAGATTCCCAGCGCCCCCATCAGGCCGAAGATCAGCAGCACCGGCGCCAGATTGGGCACCATACAAAGCGCCGAAGAGCGCAAGGAACGCCACTGAAGCGCCATCAGACCGAAAATGAGCAGCACAGCTGCAAACAGTCCCTTGACCTGCCCTTCGATGAGCAGGGCTTCCTGATCGCCGAACAGGCGGCCGAAACCGGCGGCAGTAACGGTGAAGCCCGGAGGCTCAGCCTCGATCCTCGCCTCGATAGCCTCGATGACCGCGTTGATCGCGCGCGCGCCGTGCACATTCAGATTCAGCAGAATGCGCGCGCGCTGAAAATCCCGGTCGACGAGATCGTGCAGGTCCACCCCATCATAGAGGAGCAAGTACTGCGCGATCAGGTCCGCGGAGGCCGGCAGCGCGCGGTACCTCACGTCCTCGCCATGAAACCCCCAGTTCATTTCCTCGATCAGATCCACCATCGACATGGTGCGATCGACCTCCGGCATTGCCGCCACGCTGTCCTGCAAGGCCTTGACCGAGGTAAGGACCTGCGGATCCATGAAGGCATCACGCTCATCGGCATCGAGCACCAGTTCCAGCGTGGTTACGCCGCTGATGTTTTCCTGGATCCGTTCGGTGGCAACTGTGATCGGATGTTCCGGCTGGAAAAAACGAAACAGATCGGTCTCGACCTCGACACGGAAGGTCATCAGGGTCGCAAGCAGCAGCAGTGCCGCGGCCGAAACGAGCACGGGGAGCGGATGGCGCATCGCCAGCCTGCGCAGTACGGATACGAGCCGGTCCATGGCCCGGAGGCCGGCTCCACTGGTCCCCCAGGCATGGCGGTCGCGCATGAACAGCGGCGGCAGCAGCACCAGCACCACGAAACACAGGACAAGCATGCCCGCAGCCCCGATCATGCCGAAGGCAGCGACGGGCTGCACCGGACTGAAAGTGAGCGACAGCAGGCCGGCCGCGGTAGTGAGCGAGGTATAGATCGCCGGCGAGGTAATGCCGGCGAGCGCGTGACTGACCCGCTCCGGACCGCTCAGCCCGCGCGCCGCGGCGTGAGCGAGCGCGTTGTACCAATGGATCAGCAGGGCCACGGTCAAGGCCAGCAGCAACGGCGGCAGGATGCCCGACACCATCGTATAGGGCCAGCCGAACAGCACCATCAGAGCGAGCGTCGAATCGATGATCGCGGCGAACGCCAGCGCTGCCACCAGCACCGCCAATGGACGGCGGAACAGCCAGGCGATAAGTCCGAGCCCGAGCGCCAGTGTGACGGGAATGAAGATCATGCTGTCACGCAGCATGGACCGCAGCTGCGCCACCTCGAGCGGAACGATGCCGCTCACCGCAGCGAGGCGATCCGCGAGCCCGGCCTCGCTCACCGCGGCATGGAAGGTATCCATCAATTCGCGCCGGTGAAAGCTGTCCTTCAGCTCCCGGGGGCGAACGATCATGGCGAGCGCATCACCATCATCCGACACCAGCAGGCCAGGCGCGAAGCGATCCGAGAGCACGCGCTGCCGGCGCTCCAGCGGATCGAGCATCGCCGCCATTTCGCTGGACAGGAGCGGCTCGACAACGAACCCGTCCTCGCTGCCGCTGATGCGATCCATCGTCATCGGCGAGATCACCCGCTCCACCAGCGGGTGGCGCTGCAGCGCCTCGGTCAACGCTTCCATGCGCCCGATGAACTCGTCGCCGTAGAGATCGGGGGAGACGAACATCGCCACGATCACCTGATCTTCCGGGAAGCGCTCGCGCAGACCGCGCTCGAACTCCACCGCAACAGCGGAGGACGGAAAATAGATCTCGGGGGCGTTATTGATCTCGATGCGGGGCACCAGGGCCAGCGGCGCCAGCGCCATGACTACCAGCAGCAGGAGCGCGACCGGCGCCGGAACAGGGCTACGCCTCAATAGCGGGCCCTCCAGCCCAGCGCGATCAGATCGTTATCCTGGAAATGGCCGCCTGCGGTCATGTCGGCGCCATCGAGCCAGTGTCCAGCGAGGTACAGTTCGTGCGGTTCGAAACCGATGAACGCCAGCTCCGGATTGAGATAGACATCGCGACGATCCAGACCGGTGGAGAAACGCATGCGGGCGCGCCAGCGATAGCCCGGCAGAATCGACTCCAGCTCTCCGCCAAGCGCGACGATACGTTCCCGATCGAGAATGGTAGCGGGCAGATCGAACAGCTCACGCCCGGTGAGCTGCAGGGTGACGCGCGTTTCCGCATCACCGGGGAAGAATTCCAGCCCCACCGTCCAGTCGATCGCGGGGACGGTGTCCATGCGCAGATCACCCATGGTGACCGGCACATCCGACAGCCATGCCGCCTCCAGCCGCCAGGTCATCCCGCCGGTGACCAGCCCCAGATCGACGCCGGCCACCGTACTGAGCGGATGACGGGCAACGAAGGTCCGCGATGCATCGCCCGCTGCGACCGCGCCGGCGGGATCCAGCGGGTTCAGCAGCAATGCTCCGCGAACGGCCGCGTCGAGCTCATAGTACGGCAGTGAATGACGCACACGCTGGATGCTGAACGCATAGTCCATTCCTTCTCCGGAACGGCTCCAGCGCAGCCCGACGCCACCATAGCCATCATCATCCTCCTGGTACCCGCCGCCCTGCACCAGCGCGCTGAGCAGGGGATCGGGCCGAATTCCAATCAGGGCGCCCCGGCGGCGATCGACCGGATGCCAGATGTCATCATCGTGTGGCAGCTCCGCAGCGCGAAACCGCGGCATCCACAACAGGTCGAGTTTCGACGCGCCGATGAAGTGCTCCAGCCGCAGCAGCGGCGCCGACCGGCGCCGCTCCGACAGATCGTCGAGCGCGAAGCGGGTCACATCCTGCACGCTGAGCCGGTCGGTCGGCGGCAATTCGTCCGCGCGCCCCCAGAGCACCGTCTGCATGCCGGCAGTGACACGCCAGCTGTCGCCACGGTAGCGCAGCCAGGAGTCCCCGGCATCGATCTCGCCGTGGGTAAACTCCGTGTCGCCGTGCTGACGCCAGGCATAGAGGCGGGCGGATATCCGCGCCTCCCAGGAGCCAGCGCTCCGCCATCCGGCGTAGGCATCTGCGCGCAGATAAGCACTCCCGTCGACGTCATCCCGAACGGTCGTCCAGCCGCTTTCGGCATGGATCCGCTCCAGACCGCCGCTGAAGGCTGAGCGGGAGAAAGCGCGGGACAAGGATTCTCCCGCCGGGGAAATGAACGAGGAGCGCGATTTCTCGGCCTGATCGGCTTCTCCATCGAGCTCTATCAGGCGCCAGGCCACGGCGCCTCTCCCGAGCCTCAGAGTGTAGGCCTCGCGATATCCCAGCGAGAGCAGCCGCAGGGCCATGCGCTCGGCATTCTCCATCGACGCGAACGCTCCCGCGCCGACGGCGTAGCCCCGCCCGTCGGGCGGCGGAAAAACGAAGCTCTCGATACCCTGCTGGCGCAGACCGCGGGCGGCACGCTGGGCATCGGCCCAGCGCTCGAAGCCGCGCAACTGCACACTGTACAGCGCGCTGCCCTCTTCTCTCGCCTCCTCGATCCGGACGGCGATGCCGGCGGCTCGCAGCTCGGCGGCGGCCTGCTCAGCCGCTTCACGACTGGCATAGGCCCTGGACAAGGCGTCATCGGCCGCTTCCTCGGCCATGGCCATCGGCGCGGGCAATAAACCGAGCAGGCACAGCATGGTCACGCCGCCACAGGCGCGAACCCACGCTGCCAGGCGCGAACACGCTCCCCTCATGGCAGGTAGCGCTCTTCGCGCGCAGCGTCCTCGAGCACCTGCACGGAAAACAGATCCTGCGGCAGATCGCGATCGTATACCGTGCGCTCGATCAGCATCCGCGTGCGGTGTCTGGTTTCCAGATCCTCCATGATGCTGTCGGTGACGGTCCAATAGCCCTGGATACGCTCGACCTTCTGCACCGTCAGCCGCTTGAACGGTTCACCGCTGCCGCGACGGTAATAATCGACCCGCAACGGCAGCAGCGTTTCCGGATCGATCCAGCTGAGGCGCTTGCTGTAAACCGAATTGCCAGCGTTCACCGGCACGCTCTCCAGCACCTCGACGGTCTTGCCGCCGATCGAATCTTCGCGCAGCCAGCGATGGACATCCTCATCCGGGACCCGGTCCTGCATGTCTTCGTAGTACAGATCCGAGGCGACAAAACGGCCGCCCTTGCGTGCCGCGGGAATACGGCGCGAACGATCGAGCGCCGGGAGGTAGACCCACTGGTCGGCATCGGCATCGGCCCCGGCCCGGTCGATGGTCAGCAGGCCGGTGCCGCGAATATCGGCCGGCTCGATGAAGCGGATCAGGGACCGCGTCTCTCCGCCGCCCTTGTCCTGACGAAAGCTCACGAAGCGGCGCACGCGCGGTTCGCGACCCGCCTCGACCAGCTCCATCATTCCGGCCGCGGTCAGATCCACTCCATCCGGACGATCGTAGACCTGGCGCGCGAGCGTCTCACCACGCTCGTCGGCCTGCACCACGATGCCTGCCGCACCCAGAAGCATGCCCAGAACGATTCTCGTGAACAGCGTTTTCATGGTCCCTCATCCGTGTCATTCATCCGCCCCTGCGCATGGCGGCTCATTTCATATCGGCCGCATTGCCTCCGGCGTCCAATGCCCGCGACGGTCCTTCGGTTGACATTCCCGGCATGCGACTTTACCGTCTGCCCATTCCGACCACAAACCGTCATCCATCAGCTTGTCGCAGATCCCGAGCAACGAACCTGCCGCCTTCGATGCCACCGAAGCGTTTTCGCGCACCCGCGGCTGGATAACCGCGGCCGAAGAACAGCGTCTGCGCGGCGCCCGGGTTGCCATCGCCGGCCTGGGGGGCGTTGGCGGCAGCCATCTGCTTACCCTCACCCGCCTGGGCATCGGTGCCTTCAGCCTGGCCGAATTCGACCGCTTCGAGCTCGCCAATTTCAACCGTCAGGCCGGCGCCACGCTGTCGTCCCTGGGACAGTCGAAGCTCGACACTCTGATCGACATGGCCCGCGACATCAATCCGGATCTCGATATTCGCCGCTTTCCGGAAGGCGTCCGCTCCGACAACATGGACAGTTTTCTGGCCGACGTGGACGTCTACGTCGATGGACTCGATTTCTTCGCCGTGTCGGCCCGCCGCGAGGTCTTCGCCTCATGCGCGCGCCGCGGCATCCCGGCGGTAACGGCCGCCCCCCTCGGCATGGGCGTGGCTCTGCTCAATTTCCTGCCGGGCCAGATGAGTTTCGAGGACTATTTCGGCATGGAAGGCCGCGATGAGGCCGAGCAGCTTGCCCGCTTCCTGGTCGGCCTGTCCCCGGCCATGCTGCAACGCGCCTACCTTGCCGATCCTTCCGCGGTCGATTTTGCCCGCGGACGCGGCCCCTCGACTCCGATGGCCTGCGAACTCTGCGCCGGCGTGGCCGCCACCGAGGTGCTCAAGATTCTGCTGGGCCGCGGATCCCTGCTGGCCGCGCCCTGGGGACTGCATTTCGATGCCTATCGCCAGCGGATGAAGCGGACCTGGCGACCCGGCGGTCACCGCAATCCCATCCAGCGCATCGCCCTGGCTATCGCCCGGCACCAGCTGGCCAGAATGCAGCAGTAAGCCGCGTCCCGGAGAATCCCTTCCGCCTGATCACTCTCTGATCGCCTGCAGGCGCCAGTACGGAACCAGTGGCGGATAACGCTTCATATCCAGCCGCATGCCCTCCCTGCGTCCGGCTTCGCGCAGAGCATCCAGCAGTCGCCGTGGATCGTGCGCACGCCGCAGGCTCTTGATGCCATCGGCGCTCAGGGCCGAGGACACGCCCGTCAGGCGGTTCCACACCCGCGCAAAGGTGATGGCGCCCGGCTTGTTCTCCAGATCGATGATCAGCACGCCGCGCCGCGCCACCCGCAGCATCTGCTCCACCGCCGACACCGCGGTGGCAAAGGGCTGGATGTGATGCAGCACATGAAGCGAGACCACATAATCGAAGGCATCGTCGGGATATACCGCCAGGTGCTCGGGAGTAGCCACGTGGATCTGCGGCGGCGCTTGGGAATCGAACTTCGCCAGACTGGCCTTCAGCACGTCCTCCTGAGCGTCGTACAGATGGAGATCGAGCGCAAGCCGGCGCTCCCGTCCCCAGCGGGCGATTTCCCGCGACAGACCGCCCGAGCCTGAACCGACCTCGAATACTGACAGCGTGTCCGCCTCCGGCGCTCCGACCAGCGCGTTCCAACTCTGAATGAAGCGGCGATAGATGCCGAACCGGCGATTGGTGGAATCGATTTCGCTGACCAGCGCCCAGCGCAGATCGAAAGGCAGGCGTGGATCATCCAGCATTTCCTGATAGGGATCATTTCCCGTCATGGCGCTTCCTCTGCTCGGCCCCTGGGGCCAGAGTGCGATTCTACCGGCTCCCCTGCCGGATCGGCGACCGGGCCGGAACCGCGGTTCACCCGCATGTATCGACGCGGACAGCCGATTCTGCAGGAGAGGATGAGCAGCGGGGGGCCGAGGAAGGAGCAGACGAAGCCGGAACGCGTGGAATCCCCGGAGCCGACGCCGGCACGGCAGACGCAATGGTTCAGCGCGTGAGTTGCGAGCAAAAAAAAGCCCCGGCCAGGCCGGGGCTTTGAGGTCGAAGAGTTACCCTCGATCGAGCTATGACTTCAGCTCATCATGCGGCGGCGGGCCGCGGCGCCAAGACCCAGCAGGGCCAGCCCCATCAGAGCCAGCGAGGACGGCTCCGGCACCGGAGTGAAGACGGCGCTGACGTC
>CAZOOF010000039.1:3043-20923 GCA_964581365.1 uncultured Chromatiales bacterium | reverse complement strand
GAAACCGGGATCGATTCCGAGTGGACGGCGGGCGGCATGCTGCTGCTCGATCCCGGTGATGATGAGATTGCGCGCGCCCATGCCTGGGCGAACATGCATGGCGTGCGTCTGCATACGCTGGATGCGACGGAATCCGCCGCACTCGAACCCGCTTGCCGTCCCGCCAGTCGAGCCTTGTGGTTGCCGGAGGTCGCCCAGGTGCGCAATCCGCGCCTGCTGCATGCGCTGCGTTCATCGCTGGCACATCGACCGGGAGTGATGCTTGCGGAGCAGCATCCGGTCCATGAACTGCTGATCTCCGGGGGGCGCATCGCCGGGGTGCGGATGGCGAATGGCGAAGAGCTGCATGCGGCGCAGGTGCTCGTCGCCGGAGGCGCGTGGACCGCGCCGCTGCTGCGCAAGATCGGTGTCCGGCTCGATATCCGCCCGGTGAAGGGAGAGATGCTGCTGTACCGCGTTGATCCGGGTATGATCCGCGCCGTGGTCCAGGATCACGGACGCTACGCGGTCCCGCGCCGGGATGGACACCTGCTGTTCGGCAGTACCCTGGTCGAGGCCGGATATGACGATACGGCCACCGCCGAGGCGCGCGCCGAGCTGATGGCCGCGGCGGCGGCGCTGATTCCGGCGCTGGCTTCCGCACCGCTCCTGACCCATTGGGCCGGGCTGCGCCCCGGATCGCCGCGCGGAATCCCCTCCATCGGTGAAGTGCCCGGCGTTCCGGGGCTTTACGTCAACGCCGGCCACTATCGCAATGGCGTGCTGATGGCGGCAGCGAGCGCGCGCCTGCTCGCGGATCTGATGGTCGGACGCGAACCGATCGTTGCTCCTGAACCCTACCGTATTTCAGTCGTCGCCTAATCTCTCGCGTTGATCTCCGAGGGGCGTACGGCGCTTGCGCCGATGTCCCGAGGGGGGTTCTGCCGATTCGCTTCCTGCATTCCGCTTCCTAAGCTGGGCCTTGCCGTTCGTAGCCCAGGGAGGGGGATATGCGCAGCTTCGTTGCTTGCCGCCGATCGATCTTCTGTCATCTCGTGCTGCTGTTGGTGATGGTTCCATGCGTGCCGAACGCCGGGATCTTTGCGGAACGCGATGTGCGGACGCACGGTCACGAGAAGATTCACGACAAGGCACATCCGGTTGACGAGCGAAAGCAGGCGGCTTCGCCAGTGCAGGGAAGGAAGCAGCCGGATCATCCGGTACCGGGCGCGCATCCCAAGGCGGGGGTCGGGGACAGAGCGGCGAACCGGAAAGGGGAGATATCCGCGCATGGGTCTCCGCCTCGAAGCGAAGAGCGCAAGGCCGGCACGGCTGAACGACGTGGAAACGAGAAGAAACCAGCATCTCCGACTGATCCGCACCATGCTCGCCCTGGCAGGCCTCGGGCCGGCTTGCATGGTGGTGTTGCGCTGGATCCGCCAACGGGACTCGTGCTGATCACGGATGGCACTGGCAGGGTGCATCTGGCGACGCTGTCTGAAGAGAAACGAATGTCGGGAATCCCGGTGCGGGGGACTCCGCATGACGTGGCGGTGGATGCGGGGCGGCGGCTGGCATTGATCACCCTGCGCAGCCATGACCGGCTGGCGCTCTATACCCTGCCGGAGATGCAGCCCGCCGGGTACGTGACCACGGCGCGGCATCCCCTGTCCTTGGCTCACGATGCCTTGTCAGGGCTGACCGCGGTCATTACCGGTGATGGGGCGGTCGAGCTGATCGACATCGAGCGTCGCGCGAAGACGGCAGTCGATCCCGGCAAGCCAGCGCATGCGCTCGCGATGCAGGAGGGCGAGCAGCGCTTGTGGGTCACGCTCGAGGGCGGGCATGGTGTCGCGGTGATCGAAACCGGGCAGGGAACCGTTCTGGCGCGCATCTCCGCGGGGCGGACGCCCGGTGCGATCTCCGTCAGCACCCGGCTCCGGCTGGCTGCGGTCGCCAATCGTGGCGAGGGCACGGTCAGCCTGATCGACATCGATGAGTTGCGCGAGAAGCATCGTGTTTCCGTCGACATCACTCCCGACGCGGTGGTTTTCGATGATGAAGGGGGACAGCTGCTGGTCATGGACCACGCCGCTGCCACGGTACTGCGGCTCGATGCGTCCGCGGGACAGGTGATCGAACACATCGAGGTGAAGAAGCATCCGATCGGCATGGCCGTGGATGCCGGTAATCGCAGAGCGGTGATCGCGCATCGAGGAGGCAAGGTCAGTTTCATCGCTTTGTCCGACACGCGTCCGCCCGAGGTGCGGATCGACTTCCCGCCCGACGGATGGCTCACCGCAGTCCCGGACCTGGAACTGCAGGGGAGTCTGAACGAGACCGCCACACTCACCATCGATGGGCAGCTTGTGGCGGTGGATGAAGAGCGTCGCTTCGTTCATCGACTCCTGCTGCGGGACGGTGTGAACGTCATCGAGCTCGTGGCGGTGGACGAGGCCGGCAATACGGGTGTCCACGTCCTCCGGGTGGAACTGGACCGGGATCCTCCGGCGGCGCCGCTTGCAGGTCTGATCTCTCTGTTGGCCGACGAGGGCGAGATGGTTCGGGTGCACGGCGCCTCCGGCAGCGTCGAAGCCGGCGCCCTGGTGCGAGTCATAAACGCGCGTACGGGCGCCGAAGTGAGCGTGATCGCCGGAACTGACGGCAGCTTCACCGCGCGCGTGCCCGGCAGTACTTCGGATCGCTATGTGATCCGGGTCGAAGACGGTGCCGGCAATCAGGGCAGCGGGATCGAAATCGGTGGCGAAGATCTGCCGCCTGACCCGGGAGTAATCGCTCCGTCAGCGATTCCGGGCGCGACTGGCTCCTTTGCCGATCTGGTCGGTTTCCTGATCGAGGGCGCGCGTCCGGTCCAGCGCGAGGCCGAGCAGGGCGTCATCGATCCGGCTCGGGCTGCGGTGCTGCGTGGCAGGGTGCTGACCGCTTCGGGGGCGCCCTTGCCTGGGGTGAGGGTCGGGATTCAGGGACATCCGGAGTTCGGCCACACCTTGACGCGCCACGACGGGATGTTCGACATGGTGGTCAACGGTGGCGGCTGGACGGTGCTCAGCTACGATCGTGAGGGCCATCTGCCGGCGCAGCGGCGTATCGAGGTGCCGCGGAACGACTTCGCGTGGCTTCCCGATGTGATCATGCTGACGCTCGATCCCCAGGTGACTTCCGTTCTGATGGATGCCTCCGAAGTGCAGATCGCGCGCGGCAGCGTCGTCAGCGATGCCGATGGGGAACGGCAGCTGACCATGATCTTTCCGGCGGGAACCAGCGCCGAGCTGCTGCTCGCCGACGGCAGCACACTGACGTCTGATCGTCTCAGTGTGCGCGCGACCGAGTACACGCTGTCCGGGCTCGGACCGGCCGCCATGCCCGGAGAGTTGCCGCCGACATCCGCCTGGACCTACGCCGTCGAGCTGTCGGCCGATGAAGCGATGTCCGCAGGCGCGTCCGAGGTGCGTTTCAATCGGCCCGTCGGTGTATGGGTGGAGAACTTTCCCGGCTTTCCGGTTGGCACTGCCGTGCCTTCCGCCTGGTACGACCGGGAGCGGGCATCCTGGATCCCGGACGACGACGGCAGAGTGATCGCGATCACGGACGTCATCGACGGCAGGGCGGTGCTGGATATCGATGGCCGTGGAGTTGCCGCATCTCAGGAAGAGCTCGATGAGCTGGGTGTCGACGATGGTGAGCTGCGCGCTCTGGGGATGCTCTATCGCCCGGGGGCCGTGCTCTGGCGGGTTCCGGTGAGGCACTTCACACCCTGGGACTTCAACTGGCCCCATGGGCCGCCGCAGGATGCGGTCGCGCCGGAGGTGAAACTGCCAGAGCCCGATCCCCAGTCGAATGAACCCGAATGCCGGCCCGGTTCCATCATCGAATGCGAGAACCAGGTGTTGTCGGAGGCCTTGCGTATCGCCGGAACCGAGCAGGCCCTTCATTACCGGAGTGACCGTGTTCCGGGGCGGCGGGCCGCGTGGACCATCGATATTCCCGTCAGTGGCGCGGCGGTACCCGCGAGCCTGCGTCGGATAGATCTCGAACTGATGATCGCGGGACGCCAGTTCCGCCATTCATACCAGCCGGCGCCGGGATTGCGCCACCAGTTCGTCTGGGACGGGCGCGATGCCTATGGGCGGCCGGTGTATGGTGCGGCTCGCTTATCGGTGCGCATAGGCTATGTCTATCAGACCGTCTACTACCAGCCAGCCAATGCACCGCGCAGCTTCTCCCTGCCGGGAGTCCAGCCGCTGTTCGGCGTCGGGCGAACGAGTTCGTTCACGGTCTGGGCCAGTGCCGTCCGCATGCTTGGGGGCTACGATGCGCGCGTGGCAGGACTGGGCGGCTGGACTCTCTCCCCGCATCATGCCTGGGATGCGGCGACCGGCACCCTGCATCGAGGCGATGGTACCCGGCGCATGATCGGCGGCCGGGAAGCGCTGATCACGACGATTGCCGGTGGCGACGAAACCGGATTCTCGGGTGATGGCGGGCCGGCGCTGTCTGCACGTTTCGGATATCCCATTGGTCTCGCCGTCGATGCCGGCGGCAGTATCTATGTGGCCGATGGCGCATTCTTCCTGTCCGATCGGAACGGCAACCGCCGTGTTCGCCGAATCGCGCCCGATGGAGTGATCACGACGCTTGCCGGCGGAGGATCCGATCTGGGTGACGGCGGCCCGGCAAATCTCGCGCGGCTGGCCCATCCCGCAGACGTCGCGGTGGGTCCCGATGGCAGCGTGTACATCGCCGATGGCGGGATGCCGGATCGCTCCGATCCCGCGGCGCACCGCATTCGCCGGGTCTTTCCCGACGGCACCATCGCCACGGTGGCCGGGACCGGCGAAGCCGGCTACTCGGGCGATGGCGGTCCGGCGATCGAAGCTCGTCTGAATGCCCCCATGGGCATCGCGGTCGGTGCGGACGGCAGCCTTTATATCTCTGACTGGCTCAACAGCAGGATCCGCCGGGTCGATCCCGACGGCATCATAACGACACTGGCCGGGTCGGGAGTATGGGGCTCAGGCGGTGATGGCGGTCTCGCCATCGAAACGCCGATACGCAGCCCTGCGGGGATCGCCGTGGCCGGTGATGGTGCCGTCTATTTTGCCGACTGGAGCGACAACAGGATCCGTCGCATCGGCGTGGATGGCATCATCACCACCGTTGCCGGCGGCGCGCTCTTTGGAGATCCCGGTGCCAGCGGCGTGCCGGCCCTTGCCGCGCTTCTGATGCAGCCGACAGGAATCGCCCTCGCGGCAGATGGCAGCATCTATATCGCCGATCAGTCAGGCAGTCTTCTGCGTCGCGTCGGCCCGGACGGAATCATCACCACGGTCGCGGGCGATGGTCGCTGGGGCGTCGCGGGCGATGGCGGCGTAGCGCGCGATGCTCAGCTCGCCGGTCCGAATGGGGTGGCGATCGGTCCTGGCGACGCAATCTATGTGTCTGAGCAGATCGGCCGTGTGCGCCGAATCGCCGAGCCCGCTTTTCTGCGTGCAGCAGACGGTACCCATACGGTGCCTGCAGCGCACGGGCAGGAGGTCTATCGTTTCGATTCCCTGGGCCGCCATCTGGATACGAGAGATGCGCTCACCGGCGCGGTTCTCTATCGCTTCCGCTACGAGGATGACGGCAGTCTGGCCGCGATCGAGGATCGCATGGGCAAGGTTCTGCGCATCGAACGCGAGGTTGAAGGCGGCTCGCTTGCGATCACGGCGCCGGACGGAACACGAACCGCCATGACCTTGAATAGTGAGGGCTGGTTGTCTTCCTTTACCGACCCCGAAGGCGCGACTCATGAGCTGATGTATGGTGCTGATGGGTTGCTTGCCGCGGTGCTGCGGCCTCTCGGAGGAACATCCGCTTACACCTACGACGCCGCAGGACGTCTGCGTGATGCGCGCGATGCGCTTGGCGGCGGATCCAGCCTGATGCGTACGCAGGCGTCAGGGCTGACGACGGTGACGGTCGCCAGCGCTGAAGGTCTGGCCACCGAGTACCGCGCGCGAGAACTCGCGGGAGGCGAACGAATCCGGGAAGTGTGGATGGCCGGCGCCAAACTGGAAAGCTCGATCGCAAGCGCGGGTCGGCGAACGGACACGAGCGCGGACGGAACGGTAACCACGATAAAGGAAAGCCCCGATCCGCGCTTCGCGCTGGAGGCGCCTCTGACCGAAACCACGGTGACGACGCCAGCTGGAGTCAGCGCTTTCCTGCAGATCGAGCGCAGCCTGGAAGGGACGGACACCCCCTCCGGATGGGAAGCGCTCATCGAGCGCATCACCGCCGACGATGGAGTTTACGAGGCACGTTTCGATCGCGGCGAAAGTGTCTGGACCTTGCTCAGCCCTGCGGGACGCAGCGCTTCCGTATCGCTGGATGATCTGGGGCGGATCCGCAGCCGATCCGGAGCGCTCAGCATCGACTATGAGTACGACGGCGCCGGACATCTGAGCGCGCTTGACCAACGTGCGGGCGATGATCAAAGGCGTTGGCGATTCGCCTACGAGGCCAGCGGGGGCTTGTCTAGCTTGATCGATCCGCTCGCGCGCGAAACTTCATTTGAATACGACGCCTCAGGCAGATTGATACGCCAGACCATGCCCGGTGGGCGGACGCTGAGCTATGAATGGGATGCGGAAGCTCGCTTGGCAGAGGTGGCCGCGCCGGGCGGCATGACTCATGCATTCGCCTGGAGTGCGCACGGTCTTCTCCAGGAATACGCGATGCCTGCACTCCAGGGAGCGATCGGGTTTCAGTATGACCTCGACCGTCGTCCAGTGGGGATCACGCTCCCGTCCGCGGCTGGCATCGGTCTCTCCTATGATGCGGCGGGCAGGCCGGCTGTCATGAGCCTGGAGCAGGGGCGGCTCGAGTACTCATACGACGAGGCAGGCCGGCCCCTTAGTGCAACGGCTCCGGGTGGAGTTGTCTTGTCCTGGACCTGGGATGGATTCCTGCCCGTGGAAGAATATCTGTCGGGAGAAACCGTCGGCTCAGTGGGATGGCATTGGGATAAGGGCTTCGCTTTGCGCGGGATCGAACTCGGATCTTATTCGCTGCTTTTCGAGCATGATGCCGATGGCCTGCTGACGCGCGCAGGAGACTTGCAGCTGCAGCGCGATTCCGCCACCGGTCTGCCGACCGGGTTGGCGCTGGGTGAAATCATCGCGCGGCGCAGCTACAACGCCTTCGGCGAGCCGGCGGGGCTGGAGGTCCTTTACCAGGGATCCACGATTGCCCGTTTCGAATGGGACCGGGACCGTTTGGGACGGTTGACCACGATCAGCGAGGTGCTGCAGGGTGAGGCGCTGGAAACCGCTTATGAGTATGACGATGCGGGTCGCCTGGTCGGGGTGCTGCGTGAGGGCATCCTGGGAACGATGGAGCACGATGCCGACGGCAACCTCATTCGCGTCAACGGGCAGGTGGTGGCGGAGTACGATCAGTCCGGACGTCTGCTGCGGTTTGGCGCGGAGCGCTTCGAGTACGATCACATCGGTGCGCTCGCCCTCCGGGTCGGGCCGCAGGGAAGCGTTCGCCATGCCTATGATCCGCTCGGAAACCTGCGCCGCGCAGAGCTCGCCGACGGACGGGTAGTCGAGTATGTCATCGATGCGCGGAACCGGCGGGTGGGGCGCCGGATCGATGGAGCTCTATCCCAGGGTTTCCTCTACGCGGACCAGTGGCGTCCGATCGCCGAACTCGATGGATCCGGTTCCATACGCTCGGTATTCGTCTACGGTGATCGCCTGAATGTGCCGGTGTACATGATCCGCGATGGCCGGACCTATCTCATCGTTGCCGACCATGTCGGAAGCCCGCGATTGGTGGTCGATTCGGCTGATGGGCGGATCGTGCAACGCATCGACTACGATCCGCTCGGGCGCGTGCTCCGTGACACCAATCCGGGCTTCCAGCCCTTCGGTTTTGCCGGCGGCCTGTATGATCCCGACACGGGTTTGGTGCGCTTCGGCGCGCGTGACTATGATCCGAGCGTCGGTCGCTGGACCAGTCTGGATCTTCTCGGGCCGGCAGGTGGTGACACCAATCCCTATGTATACGTCGCCGGCGATCCGGTGAATTTCATCGATCCCCAAGGAAGCTTTGCCCTGAATGCCGCGGCTGCCGCGGTGGGCGCGGCTGCGGGCGCGTTCATGGCAGTCGCGACCGGGGAGTCGGTCATCGCTGGGCTGGTCGGCGGGGCGATCGCTGGGGCGTTCCCCGGTGGCGGCGCGATGGCCAACCTCGCCATCGGTGCGGTCTCGGGCATCGTTTCCGATTTCGTTGGACGCCTGTACGCCCGTTGCCAGATGCAGGGTGCGAACGGAGTGGGCATGAGCATGCTGTCGAGCATGATTGGCAGTGCCCTGGGGCGCTATCTGGGCATGCTCAACGGCGCGATGGTGGCGCGCGCCGGGGAAGGAGCGGGGCGGTTGTTCGATCAGAGCACCGCTTTGGTCAGCGCCTATCACGCTCAGACCGTTTCGGGGAGCATGGCCGGGGCGGGTGCTGCAGTACTGATGCGTGGCGGCGAGGCTTCGCGATGAGTGTCAGTGCTCTGCTCTGGGTGGCGATCGTCGTTTCAGCCCTGGTCTGCCTGGCGGCGGCCAGCGTGCTGTGGTGCTGGCCCAAAAGGTTCATATCCGACCCCGGCGCGGTCCCTGCTGCATTACGCAACACACTGCCGCCCCGTCATCTGCTGAATCGCCCCGGACGTCTGCTTTACGAACTGTTCCGGGGAGCGGCGCTACTCATGGTACTGCTGGTTTTCGCATTGAGCTTCGTGGCGTCGGATGGCTGATCAAATGGCGCCCTGCAGGTGCGCTATGCACCGTTTTCTGGCGCTCGCAGACGCTTGGTCTTTGGGTTGGTTTATGTAAGTCATTGATATGTCGGATCCAGCTTGGGGCTGATTGTCTGGCACGGAAGGTGCTAGATATGGCTCAGACACACCTCATCCTCACGGAGGGATGCAAGATGACGCAAGACGTGACGGGCCTCGAGGCGAAGAAACAATCCGAGCGTGCGACTACGGCCGTGGCCGAGCTGCAGCGTAGGCGGGCGCGGGAGTTGACGATTCCCGAGCTTTACCGCCGTCCGATGGGGGATCGGGAACTTCACGGTTGCCTGAAGGCGCGCGCCTGATCGATTAACCCTCTCTCTCCTAGCAGCAACCCCCCTTGCCCCGCACCCCTCGCGGGGTTTTTTTTGTTACCTGGTTGAACCCCGGCGGCGATGAGCTGTCTATGGAATCAGCGACGCAGGTTCTTTCAATCTCTCCATTTCGACCCCGGATGTCCCTCCGGGGTTTTTTTTTGCGCCAAAGCCTGGAGTTTCGCTCATGTCCCGAAGGGCGGATCAGCCCAGCTCCCTGCGTAGCGGAGCGCTTCCTGTGACTTCCTCCATGACCAGTTCTGCGGTCAGTTTGTCACTGAATGGCCCCTGGGGCGGTCCGCCGTCCACGCTGAAGTACCATCCTTGGGCCATGTCCTGGGTCGAGGACTGAAAAAATACCTGGGTCGGCGTGGAGAATAGCGACGATTTTCCCCCGATCGCTTCATGAATGTCCTGAGGGTCGAGGTTGTCGAGACTGATTTCCTCGACCGCGATGCCCCCGTTTCCGGGGGGGCGAGAGACCGGCTCGGCGAGGCGTTCGAGGGTTTCCTGATCCAGGACAAGATCCGGATCCTGTGGGTCGAGGCCCTGGATTTCTCCCGTATCCAGCGCCATGGCCGGTGAGCTGTCGGCTTCCACCGGGCTGGTGGTTGCAGGTGGTGACGGCGGGGCTTCCGGCGCAGCGCTTGCGGGTCCGCTCTTCGTGGCCTGCGCTTGGGGCAGATGGATGGCTGACAGCGGAGCCGCGAGCAGGGTCGGCAGCGCGGTAATCCGCTTGCGCAGCTCGTTGAGGAGCTGATGCGTCCGGTCGATCTCATGCCGGCCGGCGGCCATCTCCTTCCCGGTTTTTTCCAGTGCACGGAAGATGCTCGCGGCGAGTTTCTGGTGATCGTGACGCAACTGGTTGAGCTTGCCGTCCATCAGTTCCTGGGCGTGGCGGATCTCCGCCAGTCGCGCCATGATCTCGCTCTGATCAGCGACGGTGGGCGAGACCGGTTGCTGAATCGACTCCACTGCGGGAGCCTGCTCATCAGCGGCCAGCGGCGATTGTGCCTCGGTCTGATCGGCCTCCTTTTCCGCCTCGATACCAGGTGATGCGGATTCCTGTCCGGACCCGGATGGGGTCGTCGCCGGTTTTGCTGTCGTCGCGGGCGGCAGAGTGACTTCGCGGCCCTGCGCCATGGCGATCAGAGTTTCCAACTCCGCTTCATGCTGCCGCTTGCGGCGCAGGTAGCGCCAGGACAGGAAGCCGAGAAGGATCAGCAGAACGACCGATGCCTCGGCCATCAAAACGGTGATCGTGGGGAGCAGATTATCCATCGTTCTCACATTCCACGGGCGTTGGCCCAGCTGTCTCGGTAACGGCGGCGGCTGGGGAAGCTATAGGAAATAGCTCGCAAAACCGAAATGTGCCGGTGAATTGACGCCGTGGGTGAAAATCGGTGCGGCAATAGTTTAGAATGAAGCTAAATTCGGTGGCGGCCCGCCAGGCGGGCATGAGGCAGGCTGATGGACAGAAATAGAACACGTTCGGACATGGCCAATCTGCTGCAGGCGCGCGGCATCAAACCAACGCAGCAGCGAATCCAGATCGCGGAAGTGCTCTTCGCCTGTCCGCAGCATCTTTCAGCGGACCAGATCCTCGAGCGCGTCAACGAACGGAACGGCCAGGTATCCAAGGCGACGGTCTACAATACGCTGGGCCTGTTCTCGCGCCATCGTCTGATCCGGGAAGTGATCATCGATCCGAACAAGGTGTTCTACGATTCGACCACCCATCCGCACCACCATATCTATAACGTCGATACGGGCATGCTGATGGATCTTCCGCTGGATGCAATCGATATCCGGGAGTTGCCTGAGCCGCCGGCGGGAACGGTGATCGACGGCATCGAAGTGGTCGTGCGGGTGAGGCCCCGCGTCGTCGCCTGATCGGCTCGCGCGAGCCTCGGGATCGTTCAGGTCGGCCCATCGTGCAGTGGTGCTGACCGATCAGCAGGCCGGAAACCCTTCCCTTGACGCAGGGCATCTCTTATACTCGGGCGCGGCCTCGCGGGGGCGCCCATCGCTTCAGCCGGTGTAGCTCAGTCGGTAGAGCAACTGATTCGTAATCAGTAGGTCGGAGGTTCGATTCCTCTCGCCGGCACCATCCAGTTTTCCGACATTCGCCCGGATCGGCCTCAGATGCAGGCGGCTCGTGAGCGAGCTTTGGCCTCGTTGCAGCGCGAGGAAGAGGGGTCGTCCGCGCACATTTTGGTAACGTCGGCGATCGCGGCGCGGCAGCGCGTTTCCGCGTCCGGACCGGCGCTGGGGGAGGCCGCGCTGGGTCCGTTCGCATCGCTCCGCGGGGTATTGCCCGCGCAGCCCGCAAGCGCCAAGGCGATGGTGAGCATGACTGCTGAAGCTGCAATCCCGAGCTTTCGACCGCAGGCAATCTGAATCTTCATGGCTACTGCGTCCCCCTTTCTTCTTGTCGTGGTTTCTGCGGACTTTTCAAGTGTTTTTAGCAAGTTTCGCGGTCGCTTGCAACGCGTGCACCAGGTCTTTCCCGCGGCATGGATCTTGCGTTGTTCCGTGCGGGTTCGACTTCGGGGATGTGGCATGATGACAGCGTGGCGCTCGTGGGGGGATGCTTGCAACCGATGAACTATCGCATCGAAGATGGATGGCTGTGGCCAGCGCGCCGTTTGCTTTCGCCCAACTGCGACGCGCGGCCAGAGGGTTGCTGCATAGATCTGGCCGTCATCCATGGCATCAGCCTGCCTCCGCGCCGTTACGGTGGAGGCGCGATAGATGCGCTGTTCACCAACACGCTCGACCCGGGACAGCATGAATACTTCCGCGCGATCGCCGGTCTCCGGGTTTCGGCGCATCTGCTGATCCGCCGTGATGGCGCCATGGTGCAGTATGTTCCTTTCGATATGCGCGCCTGGCATGCCGGCGAGTCGATGTTTGAAGGCCGCCGGGCCTGCAACGATTTTTCGGTCGGCATCGAACTCGAAGGCTGTGACGAGGAACCCTACGGGGCGATTCAGTACCAATGTCTGGCCAGCGTGTTGCGTCAGCTCATGCGCCACTATCCTGGCATCACACCGGCCCGGATCGTCGGCCACTGCCATATCTCTCCCGGACGCAAGACCGACCCCGGCCCTATGTTCGATTGGGATAGGTTGTATACTTTGCTCCACATCGGGAGAGATAACAGGGGCAGTCGATGAAACTCATCGCAATTCTCCTCGTACTGGCGACGGAAGAGAAGTGGAGGTCCTTCCGGACGCTGCGACCCTTTCATGCGCTGATCGAGTTCGCTGCTCGCCTTCGGGCGCGGTTCGGCACCAGTGCCTGGTTCAATGGTCCGGCCGGCGTGGTGCTGACGATCGCACCGGGCGTCGCTGGTGTCGCCTTGTTCCAGGCAGCGCTCGATGCCGTCGACGGCTTCGTCGGCTGGCTGGTCGGCCTGGCGTTCGCCATCGTGGTGCTGATCGCCTGCATCGGGCGGCGGGGTGCCGACGAGGAGATCGACGGTTATCGCGATGCAGTGGCCAGGGGTGATCAGGAAGGCGCCTATCTGCATGTGCGGGAACTGTTGCCGCAGTCCGCGACTCCGGAGAATCCGGTCGATCTGCACCGGCAGGTTCTGGAGATGATTCTGGTGCGCAACCATGAGCGTCTGCTGGCGGTGCTGTTCTGGTTCGTGGTTCTGGGCCCGATCGGTGCGGTGCTCTATCGTTCCTCGGCTCAGCTCAAGGCGGTGCTGTACGCGGCCGAGGAGTACGATCCCGGTTACATGGAGGCGGTGCTGCGCCTGCAGGCGTTCCTCGACTGGATCCCGGTGCGGATCACCGCGCTGTGCCAGGCGCTGGTCGGCAGTTTCTCTGATGCGCTGGCCGAATGGCGGATCGGATCGGCGATGGCGCCGGACCTGTACAGCGGTAACCGCGCGGTGCTGGTCGGCAGTGGTCTCGGTTCGCTGCGCTTGCAGGAAAGCGTGGTTGCCGACCCCGGCGATACCGCGGGTTACGAGCATACGCTCGCCGATACGCGGGCGCTCGTCTATCGCATGGCGATCATCTGGGTTACGGCATTCGCGGCGCTGACGATCGTTGGTTGGCTGAGCTGAACGGGTTTTACGCTTTCAGCGCCGTATTGCGCCGCTGGGGTCCACTGCTGTGGGGCTGTATCCTGCTGCTGCTGCTGGCAGGCCCGCTCCGCGCCGCCGGCGAAGCGCAGACTCTGCGTATCGTCAGCCTTGCGCCCCATGTCACCGAACTTCTCTACGTCGCCGGCGCCGGTGACCGCCTGATTGCCGCGGTGGATTTCAGCGATTGGCCCGAAGCGGCGCGGAAGCTGCCGCGGGTCGGCAATTTCGCCCGCCTCGATATCGAACGCATCCTTGCTCTGCAGCCGGACCTGGTCATCGGCTGGAAGGGAGGGAACGATGCTGGGGATCTCGAACGCCTGCGGCGGCTGGGCCTGCGCGTGCATGTGACCGCGAGCGCCGGTGTCGCGGAGATTGCGGATGATATCGAAATGCTGGGCAGGCTCGCCGGAAGCGAGCAGATTGCCCGCCGCGCTGCGGATGAGCTCCGCGCGAATCTCCAGGCGCTGGAGGATCGCTATGCATCGCGCGAGCCGGTGACGGTATTCTACCAGATCTGGGATCGACCGCTGATGACGGTGAGCGGCGGCCATTTCATTTCCGATTCCCTGCGGCTGTGTGGAGGCCGTAACATCTTCGCCGAACTCGAGCCGATCGCGCCCACGGTTTCGATAGAGGCAGTGATCGCGCGCAATCCCCGGGCGATCATCAATAGCGCCTCGGCAACCAATCAGCAGGCGCAACTAGAATATTGGCGCCGGTGGAAAGAGCTGGATGCCGTGCGCCTCGACAACCTCTATTCCATCCCGCCGGACATCATTGCCCGTCCGGGGATCCGCATCCTCGAGGGCATAGAGCGGCTGTGCCGCGCCCTCGATGCCGCCCGCAACAAGTGAGATCGATGGAGTGATTCCGCCGGCGCTCAGCCGCGCGGGGAGCGCCAGTAGATTTCGTGGCCGTTGCTCAGGCGGGTGAGCACGCGGGAGACGACGAACAGCAGGTCGGAAAGACGATTCAGGTAGGCGAGAACGTTCGGATTGATGCTTTCATCACGGGAAAGCGCAATCACGCGCCGTTCGGCCCGGCGGCATACCGCGCGCGCCAGATGACAGCGGGCGGACGCTTCGGTGCTTCCCGGCAGGATGAATTCGCGCAGCGGCGGCAGGGTGGTGTTGTACATCTCGAGCTGCTGTTCGAGCTTCTCGACAGGCTCGGCTTCGAGTTTTGCGCTTCCCGGCAGACTGAGCTCACCACCGATATCGAACAGGGTCTGCTGGATCTCGCTGAGGATGTGACGAACATCCTTCGGTAAATCGTGGCTGAGCAGGAGGCCGAGCACGCAGTTCAGCTCGTCGATGTCTCCGATCGCTTCGATCCGGGGATGATCCTTGCTGACGCGCGTGCCATCGCTGAGCCCCGTGGACCCCTTGTCCCCAGTGCGGGTGTAGATTCTGGTGAGGCGGTGTCCCATCGCGGGTCCTGGCTGTTGCCGATTCCTTTCGGTCATTTTATTCCCTCTGCCGGGTAGTCGCCAGGAAATGAGGGTGCGATTTTGCTGCTGAAGATGGGGTTCGGGAACGGAAGCAAAAAAATGCCCGTCCGAAGACGGGCCGACTCAGGGAGAGAGAGTCATCAGGGGAGAGATCATGAAGCAGAAGCTGTCGTCGTCCTCGCCGTACAGTGATCCGGATCCACCGGATCAGTCGCCAGCCTATTCGGGTTGCCGCAGGCGTACCACGCGCCCGTCGAAGGAAACGATCATCGGTGTCCCGGTAGGGGTAACTCTGGCGCGGCGGACACGATTGCGCCGGTTCCATCGATGAAAAATGAGCGAATTCAGCAGGCGTCTCATCAGTACCTCCGACCCCGTATGATCAATTATCGGGATGTGTGAATGGTACCGTGACGGTGTGATGAAGTCAAATTCTATCTTAATGAACGAGTGGGCGAGCTATCTGTAATATCAATTTGACATTCGTCATAACAAGGCGCATGATCAACCCGTCACCGTGACACGGGTCGACCGGTCAAACGGACTGGCTGGCGACCCCCCGCTGTACAAGGTACAAACTCACTCTCCCACAAGGGCTTGCCCGTTCTCCTCAGGAAGAGGAGAGCGGGAATTTTTCACGCTGTCGACGACCTGGCGCTGGAAGGATTCGTACATCAGCAGCGACCACAGTGGCGCGCTGTGCTCATGGCGGCCGCTGGCGTGCTCATCGATCAGGCGTGCGATGTACTTCATATCGAACAGATCCGTGTCGCGCAGGTGACCCTCGAGCAGGGTGGCGCGCAGGCGATCTTGCATGGGGCCGCGGAACCAGTTCGAGATCGGCACCGCGAAGCCCATCTTGCGTCGGTAGAGGACGCTTTCCGGCAGATAGGGTTCGAGCGCCCGCTTGAACACATACTTGCCTTCCTGGCCGCGCAGCTTCAGCTCCGGAGGCAGGCCGGCAATCCAGCCCACCAGCTGGTGATCCAGGATCGGCACCCGCACCTCCAGCGCATGGGCCATGCTGGCGCGATCGACCTTGGTCAGGATGTCGCCCGGCAGATAGGTCTTGTAGTCGAGATACTGCACCAGCGACAGCGGATGCGAAGGTGCATTGTGAAGGTGGCGGCGGAACACTTCGATCGAGCGATAGCCGTTCAGGCGACGGCGCATGTCCGCTGAAAACAGCGCGGCGCGCTGCGCGGAGCGGACGATCGACACGCCGTGCAGGTACCCCTCGACACTGTCCCGAGCCAGCGCTTCGAAGGTGGCCCGGCCGCGCAGGAAGCGTGGTGCCCAGTCGAGCTTGGGGTAGAGCCGGCCGAGGGTTCCGAACAGCGGCCGGCGCAGCCCGGCGGGAATCATTCCGCGCATCCGCTCTTCGTGCAGGTGACCGCGATAACGGCGATAGCCGGCCAGACCCTCATCGCCACCGTCTCCGGACAATGCGACCGTTACCCGCTTGCGGGCCAGTTCGCACACGCGATAGGTCGGCAGAGCAGAGCTGTCGGCGAATGGTTCGTCGTAGAGCAAAGCCAGCTGATCGATGAGACCGAAATCATCGGGATCGACCTGCTCGACATGATGTCTGGTGCCGTAGCGCTGGGCGACTTCAGCCGCAAAAGCGGATTCGTTGTAAGCGGGGTCGCCGAAGGAAATGGAGCAGGTATTGACCGGGTCCGGAGAGAGTCCGGCCATCATCGCCACGACGGCGCTGGAATCCACGCCGCCGGACAGGAAGGCGCCCAACGGCACTTCCGCCACCATGCGGATGCGGACCGCTTCGCGCAGCCGCTCCACCAGTTCTTCGCAGGCCTCCCCCTCGTCGCGCACGCCATTGTCGTCGAAGCGCACGTCCCAGTACGCCCGCGGTGCGGGAAGCGGCTCTGCGCGGCGGACGGTGAGTGTATGGCCCGGTGCGAGCTTGTGCATGCCCCGGAAAATGGTTCGAGGATCGGGTACGTAGCCGAAGGTGAAGTAGTCCTCGACCGCTTCCGGGTCGACCTCGCGGGCAAGCGCCGGGTCGACGAGCAGGGATTTCAGCTCGGAGGCGAAGACCAGCCTGCCGTCTGTGGTCTGGGCGTAGTAGAGCGGTTTGACGCCGAGGCGATCGCGGGCGAGAAACAGCGTTCCCGCATTGCGATCCCATAGCGCGAAGGCGAACATGCCACGAAAATGGTCAACGCAGCGTTCACCCCATTCGCGCCAGGCGTAAAGGATGACTTCGGTGTCGCAATGGGTGCGAAAGCGGTGGCCAGCAGCCTGCAGCTGCTGCATCAGTTGCGGAAAATTGTAGATTTCCCCGTTGTATACCAGCACCAGCCCATTGTCGGCGCTGTGCATGGGCTGCTGGCCGCTGGACAGGTCGATGATCGACAATCGGCGGTGGGCAAGCCCCAGGCCGGGCTCCAGGTGCTGCCCGCCCTCGTCGGGGCCGCGGTGGAACTGCACCTCGTTCATGCGCGCGAGCAGGTTTCCGTCCACCGGCCGCTGGCCGCGGATGTCGAAGATGCCGGCAAGACCGCACATGCTTGTTCCTTATCTTTCTGTGGCGTGAGGCGGGCGCTGCTGCGGGCTTCGGGTCGGAGGTCCGGGCCGGCCCGCGCCGCCGCGATTATAGGGACAATTTCTTCGTATCGTCCACCGGCCCCGCGGTCTGTAGCCTGATCTGGGCGGGCTGTAACAAAAGTGTCATATAAAGTAACTAACATCGTCACACTCTGCGGACAAAGTACCAGCTTCGATTCACGCGCAAGCAGGAGACGGTACCAATGAAGATACCAATGAAGATCGGGAATGCCCTGGTCGGTGCGATGGCGGCGACCGGTCTGATGATGGGGGCAGTGAGTCAGGTGGCAGCCAGTGCGCAGGTGGATGCGGAGCTGCCGCAGTATCAGCGTGTGTCCGGCATCTCCGGCAATCTGACCTCGATCGGTTCGGATACCCTGAACAACATGATGACGCTGTGGGCCGAGACCTTTCAGGGCATGTACCCCAACGTCAACGTCCAGGTGCAGGGCGCCGGCAGTTCGACCGCACCCCCGGCGCTGACCGAAGGCACCGGCAATCTCGGCCCGATGAGTCGCGCCATGAAGCAGGGCGAAATTCGCGCCTTCGAGGAGAAGCACGGTTATCCGCCGACGGAGGTCAAGGTCGCGATCGACATGCTGGCGGTCTA
>CAZOOF010000039.1:0-2943 GCA_964581365.1 uncultured Chromatiales bacterium | reverse complement strand
TGCTGTCCCGGCAGGGGCAGGAAGTGGTGGTTCGCGACGGCTATATTCCGCTGCCCGCGGCAGTCGTTGAAAAGCAGTTGAAGGATCTGGGCTTGAATTGATCCGGTACTGAGCGCGGCGGCACATGTCCGCCGCGCTCTTTTCTTTTTCTCAGGGTTCGCCGCGTGAGCGGCGGCGGGGGGTAGGGGAGTAGATGAGCGCACAGCAGCAACCGGCCAGCGACTCGGCCCTGCTCGAGGATGCGGCGCGCGCGCGCCGTTATCGGATCCGCCGCTTCAAGGACATTCTTTCGCGCTATGTCGTAGGAATCGGCGGCATTGGCGTCATCATTTCCCTCGCACTCATATTTATATATCTGTTCACTGAAGTCGGCCCGATGCTGATGTCGGCACACGCCGAGAAGGTGGCTGATCACCCCGTCCCGGGCGAAGGCCGTACAGTGGCCCTCTCAACTGACCGTTTCCGCTCCCTCGGTTTCAGATTGGGCGACGACGGCTCCATCGCCTGGTTCCGGCCACGCACGGGCGAGACGGTCGGAGAACGCTTGCTCGAGCTGCCGCCGGATGCGCGGGTGACGGCCCATGGTTCGGGCGAGGCGCGCACCGGCGTGCACGCGCTCGGACTGTCCGATGGTCGGGCCATGGTCGTCGAAAGCGTGTTCGTGGATACCTTCCCCGAGGACCGGCTCGTGGTCGTCCCCGAGCTTGCGTTCCCGATGGGCGAGGAGCCGATGCTCGTGGATCCGCAGGGAAGACCGCTGGTCGCCATCGGCGTTCAGCGCGGTGCGCGCGGTCTTGCCCTTGCCGCCGTCACCGAGGATCAGCGGCTGATACTGGTGACGTTCCGCGGACGCACCAACTTTCTCACCGGTGAAACCGTGCTGACGCCGAGCAGGCATGAATTGCCGGCGCCTGCGGCTGGAACGACCCACGTACTGCTGTCGATCAGTCTGCAGGAGATGATCCTGGCTGACGGTGATGGCGTATTGCATTACTACGACATCTCCCGCCCGGAGCAGGCTCGCCTGGTGGACAGTCAGCCCGCTTTCGAGCGGCCTGAAGTGCGCCTGACGGCGGCAGCGCATCTGCTCGGTACGGTTTCGGTGATCGTCGGCGGTTCCGATGGCTCGGTGCAGCAGTGGTTCCTGGTGCGCGATGCCGAGGGCGTGCGTCGGCTGACGCTCATCCGTGAGTTCGAGCGTCACCCGGCGGCGGTTACCGCCATTGCGGCGGAGAACACGCGGAAGGGTTTCGCGACCGGCGACAGCCAGGGCAATGTTGCCGTGCATTATTCCACCTCGCATCGCACCCTGCTTGAAGAGAAGGTTTCCGAGCAACCGATCGCCTCATTGGCGATCTCTCCCCGCAATGATGGGCTGTTCGTGATCGATGACGCCGGCAGGCTTCGCTATTTCCATCTCGACAACGAGCATCCGGCGTTCTCATTGTCCGCGCTTTGGAGCAGGGTCTGGTACGAGGGCCGCGAGACTCCGGAATTCGTGTGGCAGTCTTCATCGGCCACGGATGAGTTCGAGCCCAAGTACAGCCTGGTGCCGCTCACGGTGGGTACGCTCAAGGCTGCTTTCTACGCCATGCTTTTCGCCATGCCGCTTGCCATCATGGGGGCGATCTACTCGGCCTATTTCATGTCCAGGCGCATGCGCGGGTATACCAAGCCGGCCATCGAGATCATGGAGGCGCTGCCGACTGTCATCCTGGGCTTCCTCGCCGGACTCTGGTTCGCACCCTATGTCGAGCGGCATTTGCCGGCCGTGTTCTCGATCCTGATCCTGATGCCCGCGGGCATCTTGTTCGCGGCCTTCTGCTGGTCCCGACTGTCGGACGGCATACGCGGCCGAGTCAGTGCGGGCTGGGAGGCGGCGCTGCTGATCCCGGTCGTGCTCTTCATCGGCTGGGCGTGCATCACGGCGAGCCCCTGGGTCGAGCTGTGGTGGTTCGGCGGTGACATGCGGCAGTGGCTGACCGACATGGGTATCAATTACGATCAGCGCAACGCCATGATCGTCGGCGTCGCCATGGGCTTCGCCGTCATTCCGACCATCTATTCGATAGCCGAGGATGCTGTGTTCAATGTGCCGCGCCACCTCACTCAGGGCTCGCTCGCCCTGGGTGCGACGCCGTGGCAGACCATGACCCGCGTGGTGCTGCTCACCGCGAGCCCGGGTATCTTCGCAGCGGTAATGATCGGCCTCGGTCGCGCCGTCGGCGAAACCATGATCGTTCTGATGGCGACGGGCAACAGTCCGGTGGTCAACTTCAACATCTTCGAAGGTCTGCGCACCCTGTCGGCGAACATTGCCGTGGAGATGCCGGAGGCCGAGTTTGGCGGCACCCACTATCGCATTCTGTTCCTCTCGGCGCTGGTGCTGTTCCTGTTCACCTTCGTGGTCAACACCATCGCCGAGCTGGTGCGGCAGCGACTGCGCAAGAAGTACGCATCCATCTGACATGAACATACGATCTGGCGGTGTGGGTAAGTGGTGGTCCAGTGGCGCGCCCTGGATCTGGCTGAATGCCGGTGCCGTCGCCATCAGCCTGATCATGGTGGTCGGCCTGCTGCTGCTGATCGCCGTCCGCGGTCTCGGTCACTTCTGGCCCAGCAGCGTGATGGAGGCCTGGTACGAGCCGCCCGGCGAGGAGCGCGTGCGCGTGCTCGGAGAGATTGCCAACCGGGAGACGGTCACCGCCGCGGTGGTCGCCGATTCCGGTATGCCGGTGCCCGAGGACGAGGCGCTGGTCGATCGCATTCTCATCAAGCACGGCAACCGGGATCTGACCGGGCGTGACTTCCTGTGGTATGTGGAACCGTTTCTCGCGCAGCAGTCCTGGCCCGAAGACGTAATCGTCGTCGAGCGTGTTGAATGGGGAAATTTCTACGGCTATCTGCGCGGAGTGCGCGAAGGCGAGCATCTCGTCGAGGGCG
>CAZOOF010000038.1:0-20000 GCA_964581365.1 uncultured Chromatiales bacterium | reverse complement strand
AGCGATCGGCTGGCCGCTGGCATAACGCTTCTGAAAATCATCGCGCTCCAGCATCCGCGCGAGGGTGTACTTGCCCGCGAGCTGCACCATCCCTCCGGCGCCGAGCCGGTCCATCCACTCGGAGTTGAACACCACCCGCGTACGCTCGGGATCGAGAATCTTGAAGATCTGCTCTTCATACGTGCGCGCATTGGCCTGCACCTGTTCACGCGTCAGGGGCTGCCGGGTCACGTTGCGGCCGCTCGGATCGCCGATCATGCCGGTGAAGTCCCCGATCAGGAAATAGCACTCGTGCCCCAGATCCTGGAAGGTGCGCATCTTGTTGAGCAGCACCGTATGGCCGAGGTGCAGATCGGGCGCGGTCGGATCGAAGCCCGCCTTGATCCGCAAAGGCCGCCCGGTCTTCAGGCGCTCAGCGAGCTCGGTTTCCGGGATGATTTCCTCGACCCCTCGCCGGATCAGGGCGAGAGCCTCTGCGACTGCATCTGTCATGCGTCAAGTGCCTGATTATCAAGAAATGGAAATTTGAGGCGCTATATTAGCGTACTTTCCAGACAACCGACGATGGCGCCCGGCGCTCGACCGACTGATGGCGGCGCAGCCCGCAGCGATCATTTCTCCGCGGGAGAGCGACCGGCCAAGGATCAGTCAAGCCGGCAAACCGCTGTTGACCGTTGCAGTATCGTCCGGCTAAGGTTATGTGCAAATTACAAAAAGGACCCCGCATGGAGCGCTTCGGCACCATGGGCCGCGACTTCAAGACGCCAATCGGAAAGAAGCGCTTGCGGCCCTCATTCCGCAACCATCTGCTCACGCTGGCCGGTCTGATCCTCGGCGCCGGTATCATTGTCAGCCTGCTGCCGGATGATGCCGAGGCGGTGCGGAGCGCCGAAGTCCAGACCCAAACGGATGGCGTCGCGGATCGGGGCGGCGAAGCACTGACCGAGACTCCACCAGCCGATCACGCATCCGGCAATACCGAGACCTCCCTTGCCGGCGGCCAGGCAGCGGAAAAAGCGACCGAATCATCGCCCGATGCCAGCGATGACTGGATTCGTGCCGAGGTCCGCAAGGGTGACAGCCTCTCGGCGATCTTTCAGCGCCATGGGTTCAGCAGTCGCGAGCTTCACGATGTAATGGCGATCGGCGGCGAAACCAAAGCGCTCACGCGCATCTATCCGGGCGCCGAGATCCGCCTGCTGCCCGACGCCGAAGGCCGCCTGCTCGCTCTCGCCTACCCGCTCGATGAGGTTCGCACGCTGCACGTTAACCGTGGCGAGCAGGATTTCTCGGCGAGCATGGAGGAACGTGAACTCGACATTCGCGTCGCGCACGCATCGGGCACGATCCAGGATTCGCTGTTTCTCGCTGCGGCCCGCGCCGGCCTGACCGACAGACTGATCATGGAGATGGTCCGGATCTTCGGCTGGGACATCGATTTCGCACTCGACATTCGCCACAACGACCGCTTCGCCGTGGTCTACGAGGAAGTGTTCGCCGATGGAGAAAAACTGCGCGACGGCCGCATCCTGGCGGCGGAGTTCGAAAACCGCGGACGGCTTTATCGGGCGATCGGGCATGCCGATGCTTCGGGGCGGCTCGACTACTTCACCCCCGAAGGGAAGAGCCTGCGCAAGGCGTTTCTGCGCACTCCGGTGGAATACAGCCGGGTATCGTCGCGTTTCAACAGTGGCCGCATGCACCCGGTGCTGAACCGCATTCGCGCCCATAAAGGTGTCGACTACGCCGCCCCGACCGGCACACCGATCCGCGCCACCGGCGATGGCCGTGTCGTGCTGCGTGGCCAGCACGGCGGCTACGGAAACACCGTCATCATCCAGCATGGCAGCCGATACAGCACCCTGTATGCCCACATGTCGCGCTTCGCCAAGGGACTGAAACAGGGTGATCGCGTGCGCCAGGGTCAGATCATCGGCCATGTGGGCTCCTCCGGCCTGGCCACCGGGCCGCACCTGCACTACGAGTTCCGCATCGATGACCAGCACCATGATCCGCTGACCGTCAAGCTGCCCGATGCCGATCCGCTGCCGCGGCAGCACATGGCCGAATTCCTGATGAAGTCCTCTCCGCTGATCGCCCAGCTCGACAACATGCGGGCAACCATGCTGGCAGCAGCGGAGGACGAAGGCGTCGATGCCCCTTAGCCGCCAGGGCCAGCGCAATTCCGCCGGACCCGCAGCGGATATCTATGTCGGACTGATGTCCGGCACCAGCATGGATGGAGTCGATGCGGCATTGGTCGACTTCGCGGCTGAGGCCCCCCGCCTGCTTGCATTCCATTCCGCGCCCTATCCCGCACCGCTGCGGCGGCATCTGCTGCAGCTGGTCCAGGGCACCGACGATGAACTCGCCCGCACCGCCCGGCTCGATGTGGAGCTTGGCCGGTTTTTTGCGCAGGCGGCGGTCGCTGTCATCGACAAGGGCCGCGTTCGGCGCCGCGCCGTAGCGGCGATCGGCAGCCATGGCCAGACCGTGCGCCATTTTCCGAAGATACGTTCCAGCCTGCAGATCGGCGACCCCAACATCATCGCCACCGAGACCGGGATCACCACCGTGGCCGACTTTCGCCGGCGCGATATGAGTGCCGGCGGTCAGGGAGCACCGCTCGCTCCGGCATTCCATGAGATCCTGTTCCGCGTGCGCGGACGCAAGCGCGTGGTGCTCAACCTGGGCGGAATCGCCAACATTACGCTGCTGCCGCGCAGCGCGGCCGAAGCAGTGTCCGGCTTCGACACCGGCCCGGGAAATACCCTCATGGACCGCTGGGCCGAGCGCCATCTCGGACAACCGATGGATCTTGGCGGCCACTGGGCAGCTGGAGGCAAGGTCGACGAACGTCTGCTGACCCGCCTGCTGCGGGAACGCTACTTCAAGGCGCCGCCACCCAAATCGACGGGAACCGAATACTTCAATATGCGCTGGCTGGAGAATCAGCTGGCGCGCGAGCATCGGCGGATTGCCCATCGCGACGTCCAGACAACGCTGTGCGAGCTGACCGCCCGCACGGTCAGCGATGCGATCCGCAAGCACGCCCCGGACACCGACGAGGTCCTGGTCTGCGGCGGAGGCGCCCATAACCTGGCCCTCATGTTCCGCCTGCAGGTGCTGCTCGATGCCATTCCGGTCCGCTCGACCGAAGATTTCGGCATTGGCCCCACCTGCATCGAAGCGATGACCTTCGCCTGGCTGGCGCGACAGACCATGCATGGACGTCCGGGAAACCTGCCCTCGGTAACCGGTGCAGAACGCGGGATGGTGTTGGGGGGAGTCTACACGGGGAAGTGAAAAAGCTGGCGCCGGGCAGGCTCATCCCGCTCAGGCGCATGCGATCGGCGCATAAGAAAACGGGCCCCTAAGGGCCCGTTCTTTCATCAGGCGCTGAACGATGATCCGCAGCCACAGGTGGTGGTGGCATTCGGATTGCGGATAACGAAATGGGATCCTTCCAGACCCTCGGAATAGTCGATCTCGGCGCCGATCAGATACTGAAAGCTCATCGGATCGACCAGGAGGGTAACTCCCCCATTCTCGACCACCGTATCACCCTCGTTGATGGATTCATCGAAGGTGAAGCCATACTGGAAACCCGAACAGCCGCCGCCCGAGATGAACACACGAAGCTTGAGCGCGTCGTTGCTCTCCTCCTCGATAAGCGACCGCACTTTGGCCGCTGCAGCATCGGTGAAAACCAGGGTGGGCTGCTCTTCCCCGGTCACGACTTGTGAAGCAGACACGCTCATCGACGAATCTCCTTACCTTGAATAGGGGTAATTATAGTAATCCACAGCAGATTAATCAAGAATGCTCCGCCTGCGGAGGGGCGATTTCCTGACCCGGTATAGACGGGGGCAAACCGGACTCGTCCAGATGAATGAGACTCCCGTTGACCTCCGCCCCCATCGCAACCTCCAGACGCCGGTAAAAAACGTTGCCGGTGATCCGCGCCTGCGACGCCAGTTCGACCGAATCGATGGCATACACATCGCCGATCACCATGCCGTTGATGGTGACGTGGGGCACCCGGATCTGCCCCTCGACCGAGCCGCGCTCGCTCACTACCAGGCTGCTGACGCCGTCGTTGAGCGCCACCACATTGCCTTTCACATTGCCATCGATATGCATGCCGCCGGTAAACAGCAGGTCGCCCCGCATCTCCGTCTGCTGGCCGATCAGCGTATCGAGTCGCTCGCTTCTGCGCTTGCCGCTGCCCATCGCTCCTCCTTCAGGACACGACTTCGGTCCAGTTGAAAGTCCGCTCGACCGCACCGCCCTGCTTCGGCACCGCGCGCAGATGAACCCGCAGCGGCATGAAGCCTTCAGGCAGACTGAGAACGCCCCGCAACTCCTGGAAATTGCGGAGGCTGAATGGCACTCCCGAGCCTTTGGCATCGGGCAGCAGCTCGGCTGGGCCCAGTTCCGTCTCGCCGCCATTCAGCATTCCGACCAGCGTTATCTGCGCCTGCCCCTGCGTGCGCGTCCTGGTCGACGCGAGCTGAGTCAGCACCAGGCGAAAATGGTACTGGGCGGAGTCGCCGGGGCGCAGCTTGAAACTCTGGATGCGCAGCCCCGGAGTCACGTCCTCGGAGTTGACGATGCCCCGGTAGAAAGCGACTTCCTGTCGCAACTCGAGGAGCTCGTTCTGCAAGTCCCCCAGCGTGCGATCGATTTCCTCGTAGGCGCGCCGATCGATCTCGGCGGCCTGTCCCAGCATCGCGACCTGCGCCTGCAGACGGCCGTTCTCGGCGTCGAGTTCCGCGACACGCTCGGCCAGCGCAGCCTGGCGCTGCTTCGCCTCCACGATGCTGTATCCCGCCGTGCTGCGCCCATACTCGTAAAGCAGCCAGCCAAGGGCAAGCGCGCCAATGCCGGCTGCGACCAGCGCAACGCGGCGAAGTCGCGGATGGTGGGACTTGACGATGACGTGCGATGGGCGGCGGCGCATCAGAGGAGAGGAACGACGTCCAGACCGGTCCTCTCGGAGAAACCGAACATGATGTTGAAATTCTGCACTGCCTGACCGGCCGCACCCTTGACCAGATTGTCGATCACCGACAGGACGACGATGGTGCGCCCGTCCTGCGGGCGGAACGCCGATATCCGACAGAAATTACTGCCCCTGACTCCGCGCGTCTCCGGCGTCATCCCGGGTTCCATCACATCGACGAAGGGCTCGTCCGCATAACGCTCGGCATAGATCGCATGAAGGTCATCGGGCAGATCGCCGGAGCAGTCGGCGTACAAGGTAGCGTGAATACCGCGAATCAGCGGCGTCAGGTGCGGCACGAAAGTCAGACCCGGCGTGATTCCGGTCGCGGCCGCCAGCCCCTGCACGATCTCGGGCAGATGGCGATGGCCGCCGACGGCATAGGCCTTGAAGCTGTCCGCGGTCTCGCAGTAGATCAGGCCCAGCTCCTTCTTGCGACCGGCGCCGCTCACCCCTGATTTGACGTCGGCAATGAGGCGCTCCGGATCGATCAGTCCCTGCTCGAGCAAGGGCAGGAAGCCGAGTTGGACCGCAGTGGGATAACAGCCGGGATTGGCGACCAGGCGCGCGCCGCGCGCCGCTTCCCGGTTGACCTCCGGCAAGCCGTACACCGCCTCCGACAACAGCTCCGGGCAGGCATGTTCCAGACCATACCAGCGCTCCCAGAGCACGCGATCACGCAGCCTGAAATCCGCGGACAGATCGATGATCCGCACTCCATTGTCGAGCAGCGCCGGCGCCATGGTCATCGCCGTGCCGTTCGGCGTGGCGAAGAACACGAGATCGCAATCCTGGAGAATGCCGATATCCGGCGCGACGAAATCGAGATCGACGACCCCGCGCAAACTCTGGAATGTATTGGCAACCGGCTGGCCTGCCAGCTCGCGCGAAGTGGCGGCAACCAGCCGGACCTCGGGATGCCTTGCCAGCAGACGAAGCAACTCCGCGCCCGTGTAGCCGGTGGCACCGACGATACCCACTCTCACACTCATGCTGCCCTCATCTCCTGCGCACGGATCCACAGATACGCCATCTTAACAGATGCGCCGGTCAGGTACGGATTCATGGTGCAGCGACCGCCGGGGCAATGAACACGCGCTCGACGTAGGCCGCCACCGCATCGATCTGCTCTGCGGAAAGGATCGTCTCCCAGGCCGGCATCGCCGTGCCCGGTACGCCAGTGGCGATGGCCGCGCGCAAACGCTGCGGAGTCATCTCCGCCATGGCCTCGGCATCACGCAGATCGCGCGGTCTCGGCTCCAGGAAGCTGCCGATCCAGTTTCTTCCGCTGCCGTCCGCGGCGTGACAAAAAGCGCAATTGTCCTGAAACAGGCGCTCCCCTTCACGCAGCCGCGCATCCGCGCCGGTCAGTACCGGCGGCACATCATGGCGGGCATACGGAGTCGCGCCGCTTTCGGCATCCAGCCGCCCCTCGCGATGCGAGTAGCCGGCCCGGGGCCAGGAAATAGCGCGCGGCGCCCACAGGGTCCGGTCATCCTGCAGATGTCCCCGGTCATGGCAGGTGACGCACGCCGACATGAACAAACGCTTCCCCGCGCGCTGCTCCACCGACAGATCTTCGTCCGGAGTATCGAGCGCGATCTCGCCGAGCGCGAACGGGAAGGCTGCGCGATAGCGCTCATGGTCAAACCAGCCGTTCTCGGGAATGTGATAGGCAGTGTTCCGGCGCCGCTCGCGCACGAAAGTGTCAAGCACGAAATCGACCACCGCCTCGATCTCGGCCGGCTGGAGCACCGCAGCGAACGGCTCCATCGCCGTTCCGGCGCGCCCCTCGGTGACCGTCCGGATCATGTCCTCGCGCTCGACCAGCGCCGGATCGAGCGCGGTAAAGTCCTGCGGCGACGGATCGAGAAAGCGAGCAGCCAGCGTACGCGCATCGCCGCTGTAACCATGGCAGAAATAGCAGTAATTGTTATAGACGTGGCGCCCATCCGGCTTGCCGGGAGGCGGGTCCTGCGCCGGGCGGGTTTCCCTCAGTTCCGCTTTTTTTTTTCGTCGGCGCGGGATGCGGGGGCTATGAACTCCTGGTACACGTATTCGGCGACGTCGGCGATGCCTTCTTCATCGAGCACCGTCTTCCATGCTGGCATCACCGTGCCGCGCTTGCCTTCGGCGACAGCGGCGAACAGTGCCGGACGGTTGAGCGTGCGCCGCGACTCCGTCGCCAGGAAATCGCGCGGCGGCGGATGAATGAAGCTGGAGCGCGGGCCGCGTCCATCCCCGCCGGCGCCATGACACGGGATGCAGTTGGCGGAATAGATTGCCGCTCCGCGTTCCGCGCTTCCCTGACGCCCGCCCGCGAAGGGCGCCGCCATATCGACCGTGGCGGCCACTGCGGCATGAGCATGCGGATTCGCCACAGCGGCGCCGCGATCCGCCATGAAGCGCTGGCGGATGTAGTCGACCACCGCCGCGATATCGCCGTCATCGATCCGGGCGGCGAAAGACATCATCGCCGTACCGGGACGTCCGTTCTTCACCGAATTCATCATGCGCTCGCGCGTCAGTGCGGCGCGGGTCGCAGCCGAGGTGAAATCGCGTGGCGGCGGGTTCATGCTCGCAGCGGCCCAGGAGGCGCCGCTGCCATCCTCGCCGTGGCAGGTGGCGCAGTGACTGCGATAGACGATCTCACCGCGCGAGGCCGTACCGGCGACGGCCCGGACCGTGGCCGCCGGAGTCCGGACACCATGGGCGCCGCCTGCGGGCGAAGGCACCGGGGCCGCATCGGCCACCGGCTGCATGAAGCGCTCGCGAATGTAATCGACCACACCGGCGATCTGCTCGGAAGTCAGCCGGTGCCCCCAGGGGACCATCGCCGTTCCCGGGCGGCCAAAAGTGACGCTGCGGATCATGCGGTCCCGATCCAGCTCCTTGGCCGCTTCTGGGGAGGTGAAATCACGAGGAGGTGGATTGAGTCCGCTCTGCGCGCGGCTGCGCCCGTCCCCCTGTTCGCCATGACAGACGGCACAGTTCTGGCTGTAGATACGCTCGAAACCGGCGTCGGCAGCGCCCGCAGCGCTGTAAACCGGCACCAGCATGATCAGGAAACTGAACCTGTACAGGAGGGATGAAGCGAAACGCATGGGCTGAAACCGGAAACGAACGGGCTCGTGCGACGATGCTCAAGATAGCGCGATTGCGGATATTTTGCATTCTTTTTGCTTATAATGTGCAGGCGTCCGGGCAGCCAGCTGCCCTTTCCGGGATCGAGCACATGCCACGTCCATACCAACGACGGACCAAACTGCATTCGCCGCTGCTGGTGCTCGCGCTCACGGCGCTGCTCGCCGCCATTGCCTTCAGCGCCTCCGGCGGAACCATCCTTGGCACCAAGCACGATTTCACCGGCCTCAACAAGCGCGCCGGCGTCGTCGCCATGCCTACGCTGGCCTTCTCCGACTATGGCAATGCCTGTGTCTACTGCCATGTCCCCCCCGGCCGCTCGACGGACGAAGCCGCGGCGGAAGGCGCCATCCCCGGCTGGAACCGCTACTCTCCGACGGCGGAAGTGCCTGGAGCCTATACCCTGTACGACAGCAACATGCTCGACAACAAGGTGCTCACGCCGAGCCCCATCAGCCTGCTCTGCCTGTCCTGTCATGACGGCACCATGGCCGTGGACATGACCGTGTTCAAGCCGAATGGCTGGCGCAACAGCGAGGACGCGGCGATGCACCTGCGCATCAACGGCGCCAACGACCTGTGGAGCTGCGGGAAATGCCATGATGGACGCGTGGCGCACAGCATCGCGATCAAGCATCTGGACACCGACCTGTCCAACGATCATCCGATCTCCATGACCTACGCCGGACTCAATTTCAAAGATCGCGATTTCCGCGCACCGGACGGTCCGTACGGCTTCGACAATGGAGTCAAGCTTTATGACGAGCGGGTCGAATGCGCGACCTGCCACAACGTGCACGATCCGGATATCACGCTGCTGCTGCGCGAGCGGGCCGACCGGCTGTGCGAGACGTGTCACATCAAATGATCCTGTCCCGTCGCCGGCCCTTCCGGCTGGCGCGCGGCGCGCGAAACACCGGCGCCATCCTGCGCCTCGCCGCCTGCGCGTTCACGCTGCTCCTCGCCGCCTGCGCCAGCACGCCTCCGGCTGAACCGGATTTCGACATTCCGGTCTATCCGCCTCCTCCGGCCGAACCGCGCCTCATCTGGGAACGGACGCTGCTCTACAACGAAGATGTGGAAGCCGCGACGCAGAAGCAGCGCTTCATCGAATACGCCACCGGCGCCTCGCGCAAGCTCAAGGGGCTGGTAAAGCCTTTCGATGTCGCGGTGCGACAGGGCCGTGTGTACGTCAGTGACAGCGTCCAGCGCCTGATCCTCGTTTTCGACATCGCCGGCGAACGCTTCTTTGAGATCGGCAAGGAATTCGAGGGCCGGCTTGCGAAACCTCTCGGCCTGACCATCGGCAGGGACGGCACGCTCTACGTAGCCGATGTCACCGCGCGCAAGGTGATGGCATACGACGCCGACGGCGTGTTTCTGCGCGCCATCGGCAGCCCGGATACCCTGCAACGACCGGTGGACGTCACGATATCACCGGACGGCAGCCGCCTGTACGTAGTCGATACCGGTGGCGTCGAGAGCGACAAACACGTCATTGCCGTCTTCGATTCCCGCTCCGGCGAACATCTCGGGGACATCGGCGGACGCGGCGAAGCGGAAGGCGAGTTCAATCTGCCTCTGCAGGCCGCGGTTGCCGCGGACGGCACGATCTACGTCGTGGACAGCGGCAACTTCCGCGTGCAGGCCTTCGATGCCGCTGGCCGCTTCCAGATGAGCTTTGGCTCCGTAGGCCGCTTTCCCGGTCAGTTCGCGCGCCCGAAGGGCATTGCCGTAGACGGGGAAGGCAGGATCTACGTCATCGATACCGCGTTCGGAAATTTTCAGATTTTCGATTCCGACGGCACCTTGCTGATGTATGCCGGAGAGCGCGGGCACGCCGGCTATCCCGGCAAGTACATGCTGCCGGCGGGCATCGCGGTCGATGAAGATGGCCGCGTCTACGTTGTAGATCAGTTCTTCCGCAAGGTGGATGTATTCCGCCCCGTCGGTATCGGCCCTCAGGAAGGCTATGCCGTGCAGGGCGCAGGCAACGACAGCAATCGATCCTGAGGTCTCCGGCCAGGAACTGAAGCAGGGCCGGACGCGCGTCAGCCCTGCCGTTCGCGGAGCCAGGTGACCAGTTCCCGCGCCTCCATCGGCCGCCCGATGTGATAGCCCTGCACCGCATCGCAGTGCATCGCGGCGAGGAGTTCACGCGTCGCCTCATCCTCCACTCCCTCGGCAACCACACGCAGACCGATGTTGTGCGCCAGATCGATCGTCGAGCGGACGATGACCGCATCATCGCTGTCGTGCACCATCGAGGTCACGAACGATCGGTCGATCTTGAGCTCATCGACCGGCAGTCGCTTGAGGTAGGCGAGCGACGAGTAACCGGTTCCAAAATCATCGATGGAAATACGCACTCCCTGAGCGCTGAGACGGTTCAGTACCTCGAAGGCCTGGGACGGACCGGGCATTACCGCCGTCTCGGTGATCTCGAACCGCAGCTTGACCGGCGCACCGGATCTCTCCCGTCCGTCACCGGCCAGGATGCGATCGACGATGCGGGGCAGTTCGGCGTCATGCAGATTGTGCGCGGACAGATTGACCGCGACTCGCAGCTCCAGACCGAGTGACGACCAGGCATGGCAGTGCTCCACTGCGCTCGAGATCACCCACAGGGTGAGATCACGGATGAGACCGGTGCGCTCGGCAAGCGGAATGAAGTCATCGGGATAAAGCACACCGCGCCGGGGATGCCGCCAGCGCACCAGAGCCTCCACGCCGCTCACCTCGTTGCTGGCCAGATCGAGCACCGGCTGGAAGCAGAGCAGGAGCTGGTTCCCGGCGATCGCTGTTCGCAGTTCATTACGGAAAGCCAGCTGGCGCGCGCTGTGCAGATCGTACTCCCGCTCGTACAGTGCCTGTCCACGATGACCGCGCTTGGCTTCATACATCGCGACATCCGCCCGTCGGAGCAAGGTGGAGCCATCGGCGCCATGCTGCGGGAAGACCGATATCCCGATGCTGGCCCCGACGGTCAGGCTATGGCCATCGACCACGAACGGAGCCTCGAAGGCTCGCAGCAGCTTGATGGCGATCCGCCGTGCCTGGGCGTCGTTTGCCGTGGGCAGCAGAAACGCAAACTCGTCACCGCCCAGGCGCGCGACGGTGTCGCTGTCCCGCACCACGTGACGCATCCGCTCTGCGGCCTGCTGCAACACGGCATCGCCCACCGGATGACCGAGCGTGTCGTTGATTTCCTTGAAATGATCCAGATCGGCGAGCATCAGGGCGAGGCTGTGGCGTCCGCGTTGCGCGGTGCGAATAGCCTGGGCAAGGCGGTCCATCAGCAGCGTGCGGTTCGGCAGTCCCGTCAGCGCATCGTGCATGGCCTGGAACTCCAGCGCGTCATGCGCGCGACTGAAGGATTTCTCGATCCGATCCTGCAGCTCGTTGAAGGCGCGCGTCAGCGGCGCGGTCACTCCGGTGGATTCGGGCAGACGCAGGGAGCGATTGCCTGCCGCCGCCTCCCGCAACGCGCTCCCGACTCGGGCGAGCTCCCGGCCAAGCATGACGCGAACCGCAGCCCAGGCGATCGTCGCCGCGATGACGGGGATGGACAGCGCGAGCAGCCACAAAGTGGCCGTTCGCGCTTCGGACTGCAGGGCGACTGCCGCCAGCAGCAGCGCCAGCAGCAGGGTCGGCAGCGCGACCACGATCGCCACGCGCGTGCCGATCGAACGGGTCATCGCTGGTCAGCGTAAGCCGACGATACGCGCCACACCGCCATAGCTGCCGACCCAGAGAGTGTCGTCGGCGGCCACCGCCAGAGAGAATACGTTCTCGGCGAACAGCCCATCCGCCGCCGTCATCACGGTAAACGTTTCGCCGTCCGGATTGAGCCGCGCCAGACCATGGCTGGTCCCCACCCAGAGCCGCCCCTTGTGATCGATGTGAAGCATGAAGATATGATTGGCCGGCAGGCCATCGGCTGTGGTGAAGTTGCGCCAGCCCGTGCCGTCGAAGCGGGCAAGCCCACCGCCCCAGGTTCCCGCCCACACCACGCCTTCACCATCGATCTCCAGCGAGATGACATAGTTGGAGTTGTAGGCGATATTCACGTTCTCGATGCCCTGCTCCACCTTCTGTTGCGCGTGATGGTCGGAATAGCGCCCCGGATCGTTGGTGAAGGTGATGGCGTCACGCACCACTTCGTAGGGCGCCCCCAGACCATCGGCGTGCTTCCAGTTGCGCCACTTGCCATCCTTGTACTGCGCCACCCCGTCCTCGGTACCGAACCACATGCTGCCGTCGGCGGCCTCCCTGAGACCGTAGACCCACAGGTTTGGCAATCCACCGTCGGTATTCTCCACGGTGAAGGTTTCCCAGGCGGAAGGATCATCGAGCGCCCCGCCGCGCACGCGATTTACTCCAGACCAGGTAGCGATCCAGATGTCGCCGTCGCGCGCACGCAGCACGCCGTAGACGAACTGATCCGCCAGTCCATCGGGGATATTGTAGTTGCGCCAGGCGCCGGTCTGCGGATCGAGCACCGACATGCCGCCGCCGTAGGTGCCGGCGACCAGACGATCATCGAGCTTGCTCAGATGAAAAATGCCGTTCGACAGGATGCCAGGCACCTTGTTGTCGTAGATCGTGTGCTCCTCGGTCGCGAGCTCGTAACGGATGATGCCGCCCGAGGTGCCGATCCAGATGACGTCGCCGTCGAGCAGCAGACTCTTGACGTTGCGGTTGCCAACGCGGAAATGGGTGAAGGGCAGCTGGTTCACGGTCTGCGGAGCCGCCTGATCCAGCGGCGGATGCCCCGAGGGCAGCGCTCCGGCCGGAGCGGAAGCCGGCGCGGGAGTCGAAGCCTCACTGCTTTCACTGGCCGGCACTGGGGTGTTCCGACTCTGTCCCAGCTGATAGGCGCCGACGACCAGAAATCCGATGAACACCGCCAGAATGGCGAGCACCTTGTGATCGACTTTCATCTCTTCAATCCGTCATGTTGCTTGGAGCGCGCCCGATGCGGGCGACGCCGCCCCGGGTCCCAGCCCAGACCTCGCCGTCAGGAGTGACCGCCAGCGCATAGACCGCCTCACCGGGAATGCCGTCGTCGACACCGAAGCGCTGCCACTGGCGGCCATCCCAGCGCGACACGCCCCGCTCGGTACCGAACCACAATGCGCCCTCGGCGTCTTCGGTGATGGCGAAGACGATATCCCCGGCGAGTCCGTCGGCGCTGGTGTAATTGCGCCAGGCCTCCCCATCGTAGCGCGCGGCGCCCCCGCCCCAGGTCCCTGCCCAGACCGCATCGTCGGTCGCGACATGGATGCAGAAAACATAGTCCGGATTGTAGGAGGGGCTCCCGTCCACGGTGACGCTCAGATCATGGCGACTGCGGGTGCCCAGCCCGGTATTGGTGCTGGGCGGCAATCCGGCGCTGTTCGGCGCGCCGACCCCGTCTGCATGGGTCCACTCCCGCCACTGCGCGCCATCGAACATCGAGATACCGCCTTCGGTGCCGAACCAGACGCGCCCCCGCGAGTCGATGTCGAGGCCATAGACCCACTCGTTGACCAGTTCGTCGTGGTACGTTTCGAAGCTTCCGCTGCGGGTATCCAGACGATTGGCCCCCGCCCAGGTGCCGATCCACAGTGTGCCGGGCTCGGCCTCGGCAAGCGAATAGACCCAATAGTCAGCCAGGCCATGCATGGGGAACCAGGTCTTCCATTCCCCTTCCTGCAGACGCGACAGACCGCCGCCATTGGTGCCTGCCCAGGTAGCGCCGTGGCTGTCGACCAGTGTGGTGAATACATACTCGTTCGCCAGGCCATTGCGGCGGGTATAGGTACCGATGGCTTCGAAACTGTCGAGATCGATCTGCTGCAGGCCCAGCGAAGTTCCCACCCAGAGGGTTCGAGTTCCGGCGTCGACGGTCAGCGCGCGCACATACACGCCGCTGCCGACCTCGTAATGCTCGATGACCCGAAAGTCCGGCGGCGATGTATCAGGAGAATCCGCCGGCTGCCGTGAACAGGCGGTAAGCAGAGCCGCGGGCAGCAGCAGCGCGGCCATGACGATGAAATGCATTGCTAGCGCAGGGTCCTCAGGAAGGCAACGACATCGAGCAACTCGTCTTCCGTGAACAGCCCCTCATAGGCCGGCATCATGCCGCGCCCCGCGCGGATCTGCCGCACCAGCTCGATATCCGGGCGGAACAGCCCCTCGCCGCGACTGAAATCCGGAATCCCCGGCATCTGCGCCTTGCCCGAGAGGCCATGACAGTTCTGGCAATGCTTCATGTAGATCTGACGTCCCTTGCTCGGATCGGCAGCGAGCGCGGCGCCGCCGGCCCACAACATGGACAACATGACGACCGCGGTCGCAAACACCACCGGCCGACGCCGAACAGCGGCGCGTCTGGTATCGCTCTCGTTCACGCTCTCCCTCCTGCCCAGTTTGCCGCCCCTATTGTCGCACAGCCGCACGCCTGCCGGCAGCCTCACAGACCCGCCAGCGCAGCGGCGTCCCCGGCAAACGCAGCCTCGAGCGCCTGCGCGACCGCGGGCGCATCCCAGTCACGCTCTCCGGCTATGCTGCGCAACAGCACTCCATCGGGTGAAATGACGAAGGTGTCGGGATAGGCGCGGATACCGAGCAGCCGCCGCGCGTCGCGCCCTCCCGCATCGATGAAATTCTCGAAAACGATGCCGCGCTCCAGCAGATACTCGCGAGCAAAATCGGCGTCGTCATCCACAGACAGGCCGAGCACGACGTACTGCCCGGGATCCAGCCGGTCCTGCAGGCGCTGCAGCCCGGGCAGCTCCCGGCGGCATGGCGGGCACCAGGTTGCCCATACATTGAGGATCACCAGCCTGCCGCGATAATCTGCGATCGCCTTGCGCTCCTCGCCGTACAGCGATTGGAGCAGCAGCGGCGGGAAGAAGCGCCCCTCTACCAGATCATCGCCGGCCGGCCCCCGGCCGCAGGCCATCAATAACGGAAGCAGGACCAGGATCAGAACCGGGCGCCATCCGCGTGCGGTCACGAACGGTGTTCGCTCCTCAGGGGACGACTTCGTCGATCACGATGGTCACCGGACCACTGCCCACCGTACGTACCGCGGCGCTGGCTCCCTGCAGGTCTCCGCTCTGGGTCATTGCGCCGCCTGAACGTGAAATGCGGGCGAGCACCAGCACTTCCTCGAAGCGGGACAGGCTCATCGATGCATCCATCGCCAGCGAATCGTCGAGCGTGAACTCGAACGGGAATTCATTCGCGGGAACGCGCAACACCGCCAGCGGCATGCGCGGCCCGGTCACGGCGCGCGCATAGATGAACAGGGTGGACCCCGGTTCGAGGCGGGCGCGCAACTCGTCGGCGAGAATCACTTGGCCCTCGATGCGCGCAGTGCCTGCGTCACCGGTCGGCGCCTGTGCACGCGGCGGGGTCGCCGGCGCCGGAGCGGCTTCGCCGAGCAGATTGCGCACCTCGGCGATATTGTTATCCATCGCCAGCGCCGCGTCGGAACCGGCGGGCACCAGATTGCGCAGCCGCTGCCAGTAATCCAGCGCCGCGGCAAAATCCGCGCGCTCGTACGCAGCGGTCCCGGCCAGCCACAGCCCCTTCTGATTAGTCGGATCCAGACTGAGCGCGCGCTCGATGAGTTCGAGCGGCCTGCCTTCCAGACTCTGCCCACCAATCATAGCCAGGGCATCGGCATAGTCGACCAGCAACTGCGGATCGCGGTCGTTGAAGGCAACTGCTCTTTCGAGGGCGCCGACCGCCAGGTCGATACGTTCCATCCACAGATAGCTGCGACCGAGCATGGCCCAGCCTTCACCGTCTTCGGGATTGGCGGCCAAGCGCTCCTCGAGCCGTGCAACCATGCTTATGATCTGCGCTCGCAGCTCTTCCTCGCTGCCATGACCGGCCATGCCCGCCGCGCCAGCGGCGCGCTGCTCCGGGTCCAGTGCTGCCGGCGCACCGAAATACATATAGAGTCCGCTCGCCAGCACTGGCACCAGCGCAGCGACAGCCACCGCGGCGACCACCGTCGAGCGACCGGCCCCGCGTGGGGAAGATACGGCGGCGGCGCTGGCATCCACATCCTCCAGCATCCGGCGCTGCAGTTCCTCGCGCCCGCGCTCGTACTGCTCGCGCGTGATCACATCCGCCTCCAGATCCCGCTCCAGTTCCCGGATCTGGTCCTGATAGATGGAAATATTCAGTTCGCGGCGGGTTCCGCCCTCGACAGCTGACTTGTCGCCCCGCAGCAGAGGCGGCACGACGAACAGGAGTGCGGCCACCACCAGCAGGGCGGCGACGATGAAAAATACGGTCATTCCCCGGAAGATCCTTTGCTGTCGACCTGGCTGGCCAGTAATGCCGCAGCGCGGCGGCGCTCTTCTTCGCTGATCGGCCGCTCGATCGTTTCTTCGCTGCGGCGCCGGCGCAGCACCACTACCAGCGTCAGCATGCCGATGACCAGCAGGATGGCCGGCCCACCCCACAGCAGCATGGTGGTCGTCTGCAGCGGCGGACGGTACAGGATGAAATCACCGTAGCGCTCGACCAGGAAGGCCTTGATTTCGTCGTCGCTGCGTCCCTCGAGGATCATCCGGTTGATCTCGCGGCGAATATCGGCCGAGAAATCGGAATCCGATTCGGCAACCGACTGCGCCTGGCACACCAGACAGCGCAATTCACTTTCCAGGCGCTTTATGCGCTGGAGGGTGGCAGGATCCTGGAATATTTCCGCCGCCGGCCGCGAAGGATCCACGGGAACCTGGGCCAGGGCCGGCACCGCGAGGAAGAGCAGCACCGACACAGCGAGCCACATCCAGCGGCAGGTTGCGCCGCGTCCTTCTCTGATCATCCCTGCAACTCCCTGACCAGCGGCAGGATCGTGTTCTGCAACACCTCCTGCGTCACCGGGCCGATCTGCTTGTAACGAATCACCCCTTCGGCATCGATGACATAGGTTTCCGGCACCCCGTAGACGCCGTAATCCATGCCGACCCGTCCATCCAGATCATGCAGACTGGCCACGTACGGATCGCCGAAATTGCGCAACCAGTCGATCGCATCCTCGCGACGATCCTTGTAGTTGAGGCCATAGATCGGAACGATATTCTGGCGGGAGAGTTCGACCAGCAGCGGATGCTCATAGCGGCACGACACGCACCATGAGGCCCATACATTGAGCAACCAGACCTGGCCGCTCAAATCGTCCCGGCTGAGCGTCTGCTGCGGCTGATGCAACTGCGGCAGGGCGAATTCCGGCGCAGCCTTGCCGATCAGCGGCGACGGCACCTCGCTCGGCTTCAGGGTCAGTCCCACCGCCAGGAATCCCAGCAACAGAACGAATACTCCCAGCGGCACCCAACGGCGCAAATTCATGTGCGCACCTCCGTCGCCAGCCGTGATCCGGGAACCGGGCCGGCAGCGTCCTGCCGGCGAATCGCCAGACGATAGCGCCGGTCGCTGATCGCCAGCAGGCCGCCGATCGCCATCAGCACGCAGCCGCCCCAGATCCAGACGACGAAGGGCTTGTAGTAGATGCGCACGCTCCAGGCGCCATTGGCAACCGGTTCGCCAAGAGAGACATACAGGTCACGGAAGAGATTGGTATCGATGGCGGCTTCGGTCATCGGCATGGTCTGCACCAGATACACCCGCTTCTCCGGATGCATGACGGTGACCGTGTTACCGTCGCGCATTACCTCGACGCGCCCGCGCACGGACTGATAGTTGGGACCGTTGTGCTGCGACACGCCATCGAAGCGGAACTGGTAACCGGCCAGCTCCGTCACGTCGCCGATCTCCATGCGCAGGTCACGCTCGACCTCGAAGCCGTTGACCATGGTCACGCCGACGATGAAGACGCCAACGCCCAGATGGGCAGTCTGCATTCCCCAGTAGCTGCGCGAAGCGCCGGCAAACGGCGCCGTGCCCGCCTCGCGCGCGCGCCGGACACGGCGGGCAATACTGACGAATATGGTGCTGAAGATCCAGGCGGCGAGCAGCAGACCGAGCGCGATCATCGGCGTCCACTTGCCGAGCACCAGCGGAAGCAGCAGCGCCACCGCCACCGACGTGGCGAAAGCCCAGCGCAGCCTTACCGCCAGCTCCGGCAGTTCGGCCTTCTTCCAGCGAGCGATCGGCGCCAGTCCCATCAGGAACACCATCGGCGCCATCAGCGGCACGAACACCGTATCGAAGTACGGCGGTCCAACGGAAATCTTGCCCAGCCCCAGCGCATCCAGCACCAGCGGATACAGCGTGCCGAGCAGCACCGTGCCCATCGCCACCACCAGCAGCACGTTATTGGACAGCAGCAGTGATTCGCGCGACACGATCGCGAACTTGCCCTCGGCGCGGACGCCCGATGCACGCCAGGCGAACAGTGCCAGCGAGCTGCCGACCACCACGGCGAGCAGCCCCAGGATGAACATGCCTCGCTCCGGATCAGTGGCGAAAGCATGCACCGAGGTCAGCACGCCCGAGCGCACGAGGAAAGTGCCAAGCAGACTGAGGGAGAATGCGAGGATCGCCAGCAGCACGGTCCAGCTGCGGAATACACCCCGTTTTTCGGTGACTGCCAACGAATGGATCAGCGCGGTGCCCACCAGCCAGGGCATGAACGAGGCGTTCTCCACCGGATCCCAGAACCACCAGCCGCCCCAGCCGAGCTCGTAATAGGCCCACCAGCTGCCGAGCGCGATGCCGAGGGTGAGGAAGATCCATGCGGTGGTGGTCCAGGGCCGCGACCAGCGCGCCCAGGCGGCATCGAGCCGTCCGCCGAGAAGCGCCGCGATCGCGAAGGCGAAAGCCACCGAAAATCCGACGTATCCCATGTAGAGCAGCGGCGGATGGAAAATCAGCCCTGGATCCTGCAGCAGCGGATTCAGGTCCCGGCCATCGGGAGCCGCGGGCAACAGGCGTTCGAACGGATTCGAGGTCTCCAGCACGAACAGCAGGAATCCGATCGCGATCAGCCCCATGACGCCCAGCACGCGCGCCACCATCTCCTCGGGCAAGCGGCGGCTGAGCAGGCTCACCGCGCAGGTCCAGCCCGAAAGCATCAGCATCCACAGCAGGAGCGAACCCTCATGCCCGCCCCACACCGCCGCCAGGCGGTAATACCAGGGCAGGGCCGAATTGGAGTGAGTGGCGACATAGAGAACGGAGAAGTCATGCGACCAGAAGGCGTAGCTGAGGCAGACAAAGGCGATCAGCACGAACAGGAATTGGGATTGTGCCGCCGGCCGCGCAACGCTCATCCATGCAGAGTTTCCGCGCGCTGCGCCGAGCAGTGGCAGCGTGCCCAGCAGGGCAGCCATCAGCAGCGCCATGATGAGCGCGAAATGTCCGATCTCGGGAATCATCGTATTTGCCCCTCAAAGGCCCTGCGGGCCGGCCTGCTGTTGTTTCGCGCGCTCCAGCGCCTCGGCGACTTCGGGCGGCATGTAGGTCTCGTCGTGCTTGGCCAGCACTTCGTCGGCATGGAACAGCCCGTCATTCCCCATCCGGCCCTGGGCCACGACCCCCTGACCTTCGCGGAACAGATCGGGAAGGATACCCGTATAGGTCACCGGAATGCTGTTCGCGGTATCGGTGACCATGAAGCTCACGGTCAGCCCGTCGTCTTCACGCCGGAGACTGCCTTCTTCCACCATGCCGCCCAGGCGGAAGGTGCGATCCATCAGCGTCTCGTTGGTGATCACATCCGACGGGCTGTAGAAAAAGACCATATTTCCGCGGAAGGCATTCAGCACCAGCGCCGTGGCCACACTCAGAGCGATCAGCCCCAGCGCCACGAACATCAATCTCTTGTGTCTGGGTTTCAAGTCTCCACCCCCATGGAAACGTTACGCTTCATTCGACCAGCGCG
>CAZOOF010000037.1:0-21894 GCA_964581365.1 uncultured Chromatiales bacterium | reverse complement strand
CCCGTCATCGCGATCGTCATCCCTTTTTTCCAGCGCAAGCCCGGACTGCTGACCCAGTGCGTCCAGTCCATCCTGGACCAGCCCGCCGCGCCCGCGTACCGGATCATCGTGGTCGATGATGGCTCTCCCATCGCTGCGGAGACCGATCTCGCCGAACTGATCCCGATCGCCGGTGACCGGCTGCAGATCATTCGCCAGCCAAACGCCGGACCTGGCGCGGCTCGCAACCGGGGGCTCGACAGCGTGCCTCCGGGGACGCGGTACATCACCTTTCTGGATTCCGATGACGCTTGGTGCGGCCCCTTCCTGGCAGATGCGGTTCACGCTCTGGACCTGGGATACGATTTCTTCTTCGGCAACAGCACGCGGGTCGGAAAAAAAGGCAGCCGTTTCCAATGGGACAAGCACCCCGAGCGCAACATCCGCGCCGAGGATCATCGCCTGATCGACGCAGAGCGCGGCATTTATGAGTACTGTGGAAATTTCTTTGACCTGCTGGTTCGGCGCAGCAGCATCGTCGGCCCGACCACGTTCGCCTATCGCTATGAAAGCTTTCCGGATATTCGTTTCGATCCGCGGCTCTACAACGGCCAGGATCGCCTGTTCAAGCTCGGCCTCGGCCAGCATCTGCAACGGGTAGCCTTCTCTCCTCGCTCCTACGCCGAGGAAGGCGAAGGGATCAACATCTTCGACAAGGCACAGTGGGGGAGTCCGGACTCGCTGCGTTTTCTTTCCAGCTATATCCGTCTGGCGAAGTTCATTCTCGCTGACATCCGCCTCAGCGATGAGCAACGTCGCTTCGTCGCCGGGCAGTTGCTCGAATCACGGCGCTCCTTCGTCGCCAGCATCGTTCACCTGCTCGGCAAGCGCGCCCGTGTCGACTGGTCGCGCGTGTTCGCCACCTTCCGCGAAGATCCGGCGACGGCAGCGATGGTGGGACCGGAACTTATGCGCATCGTGTTCGGCCGCCTGAAGCGACAGTGAGCATGATCGAAAGGCCTGGGCTCGAGAATCTCTCCACCAACGAGAGACCATGGTTCAGTGCGTCACTGAATGGTGGCGAGATCGTTACCGCGGGCACGCCCATCTGTCTGCTCGGACACCGGCTGGACAGCGGCAAGCATGGAAGAGACGGTCTGTGGACGGAATGGCAGTGGGATGGATCCCGCCTCATCGCACGCAACGACCGTTTTGGTATGCGCCCGATCTATTATGCGGCCACTCCGAACAGCATTCATGTCTCGTCCTCGATGGCGCGGGTAGCCGCAGCGCTCCCAGGCCGGACACTGGATCACAGCGCCCTTGCAGTCTTTTTTCGTCTGGGATTTTTTCTCGGCGAGGACACTCCCTTCACTGAAGTCCGCACTCTGCCGCCAGGCAGCACTCTGATCTGGGAGCGCGGCAAGCTGTCTATCGAACGCGGATCGATCGCCATTCCTCCGGCGCCATATCCGGTGCGCAGCTTCGACCAGGCGGTGGATCTCTATGGTGAGCTGTTCAGCCAGGCGATCACGCGGCGGCCGCCGCCCGAGGGACACTTCACGGTACCGATCAGCGGCGGCCGCGACTCCCGGCACATCCTGCTGGAGCTGGTTGCCCAGGGGCACCGGCCCAGCCTGACGGTTACGGTCCATTCCCGCCCGCCCTCGCCGAACGAGGATGTCCGTATCGCTCACCTGCTACGGGACGAACTGGCACTGGAGCATGCCGAGATCGACATGCCACGCTCTTTCCATGCCGCCAATCTCAAGGATATGGAGCTGACCGATTTCTGCAGCAGCGGTCATATCTGGCTGCTGCCGGTTTCCGCCTATCTCAAGGGAAGAACCCGCGCTGTGTATGATGGCCTTGCCGGCAGCGTGCTGTCCGGAGGGTTCCAGGTCAACGAAGACCGGCTCGCGCTCTATCGGGCAGGCAAACTGGAAGACTTGGCGCGCCTGCTGCTCGCGGCCAGCGGCGGAATGAACCAGTTCCTGCGCAGCTCCTTGCAGCCCGATTTTTCCGGCAGGATCAGCGAAACTGTTGCCATCGAGCGGCTGGTCGCAGAACTCGAGAAGCACCGCGAGGCGAGCAATCCGCTGGTTTCGTACATCTTCTGGAACCGCACGCGGCGCGGCATCAGCCTCATTCCCTGTGCCATCCTCGACCATATCGAGACGGTGTACTGTCCCTATCTCGACCACGATCTGTTCGATTTCCTGATCAATCTCGACGTATCGTGGACGCTGGGCAATGCCCTCCACGACGAGACCATACGCCGGCGCTATCCGCGCTACGCGCACATCCCCTACGAAAACAAGGATGCCCCCAAGATCAAGGGTCGCACTTTGAGCGCCTACTACCGGCGCGCCGCGGGCGAGTTGCTTGCGCACCTCGCCGGGCGGCCGCGCAGTTTCCGCTCGCGTCTGCTGCGCAGCGAGCGCGTGGCGCTCATGGCTGGCCGCGATCTGCTGAAGCGCAACTGTGAAGGGACCTGGTACCTGCGTCCTGCCGTCTACCTGCTGGAGCTGGAACGACTGAGCGCAAGCAAGGGATCCTGAGCCGCCCACGCCAGGATCAGCTCGGTCTCGAACCCGTCGCCGGACAACTCGACCGGAGCAAGGCAGGAGGCGACCGCATCGCGGACCGCCGCCGGCAAAGCAATCTCCGTCAGATCCTCCGGCCCGCACGCTTCGAGCGCGCCACTCCCCCGCCGAAAACACAGCCGGCGCTCCGGCATCCGTGATGCTACCAGAGCATGGCCACCCGGATTGAGGTAGCGGACCCTGGCATTCCCCTCGCTGCGCAACAGCAGACGATATCGCAAAACGGGCTGCGCCCGATCCACGCTCAGCATCAGGCTGGCGCGTATGCCAGGAAGCGGAGACCGGGAAAGCGCCTCCCGTCGCCCCATTGCCCCGCCCAGCAGGCGCCAGTCCAGACTGCGCCGGATACGCGAACACCAACCTCCGCCGCTGGCGCGCAGCAGCCGTCGCGGCTGCCCTTCGAGCAGGATACTCGCGCCGGCATCGTCCTCCTGCACATTGCAGCGGTCGAAGTCGGTGAGGGCGTAAAGCACGCCAGCGCAATCGAACAAGGGTGTCCAGCCCGCCAACGCGGGGCTGGCACGCAAGCTTTCTGCGCTGATACGTAGCGCCGGCGGGCACAGGACAGCCTTCCCGAGTGCAATATGGAAGGGAACGCCGCCAGCGTAGCGCAGCTCGGCCTCAGTGGAGCTGAAAGCCTGCGGCGGCTGTCCACAAGTACTTACCAGCGCCACCATGCCGCTCCCGCCGCGCAAGCGGCATATTCCCGCCTGCGGATCGCTGTCGAGGGGAGCAAAACCAGCCGGAGCCCGCGTATCCGCAGCCTGCTCACGCGCCCAGGCCAGGATTGCCGCGGCCCACGCGTTGTAGACCGACAAGCGCATGTAGCCGTCCCAGCCCATACGCTGATCATCATCGCCTGCGGGATTGAGCGACAGCAGGCCGTCGCTGCGGGCAGCGGCCATCCAGCGTTGCAGCATCGCCCGCATCATTACCGCCGCGGACGTATCGCGGCGATCCTCACGGGCATATCCCAGAAGAACGAGCGCGGCGAGCAGACAGGCATCACCATACAGCGCATGGCAACTGCGACCGAGGCCACCGGCGTGCCCCGCTTCGTCCCATGTCATCGCGGACCAGGCCAGCATTCGATTCAGATGGGCTTCAAATCGTGCATCGCCGGTCCGCCTCAGGGCAACGGCGACCAGCAAGAGGGCCTTGTGATGATAGGCGATCGGGGTGGAGCCCCGTTCTCCCCGGAAGGGAAAATCGATGAACCCGCCAGCGGCGGTGGTCCATCGCTCGAGATTGCCGAGCAGACGATCCGCGCAGCGGCGCTGCCGCGCCGCACTGCCAGCTTCCAGCAGGCGGCAGACATTCGCCAGCAGCGTCCAGTTGTTCGAAGGATAGCGGAAGCCCAGCGTGCAGGCCCGGCGCTCGGCTGCCAGCTGGCGGCGCAGATCCTCCTCGCCGGGAGCCAAGGACTCCTCCAGCAAATACAGGAGGAAACGGTTGAATGGCGCATGGCCCCGCTGCCCGCGCGGCGTATGCAGCCAGGCGCGCAGCGGCTCGCGCCAGACCTCGTCCTCTGCTCCTCGCAGAATGCGCAAGGCGAGCGCGGCGCTCAGCTGGCCATAGTGATCCGGTGCGCTGGGCTTCCCGTAGAGCACATCCCACAGTCCGGCGTCGGGCCGCAGCGCGCCACTCAGCGCCCCACAGAGCCCACCGAGACAGCGATCCAGCAGGACACCAGCGTCCTCCCGGAGGCTGCCGCTGTCAGACGCGATCACCGCCACCCGGCTCGCCCCGAACCACGAAGTCGCGGAATCCGGGCTGAAGGGCGCCGCCATGGCGAGCATTGCGCGCGGACGATCCCGCTTGCACCGTGCCCTGCTCGAGCTCCCGCTGCATCACTACCGCCAGCGCGATGAACGCATACAGCAGATCGAAATACGCTACATCGAGGAAAGCTCCCGCAGCGAGGTATCCGAGCAGACCGACCTGCAGCGCCCAGGCATACTCCGCCAGCCAGATGCGATCCGGCCGCTCCCGCGCAGCCTCCCTGCGGATGCGATTGAGTACCAGCAGGGTGCCCGCGATCAGCGCAAGATAGATTCCCAGCCCAACGAAGCCGTGCTGCCCCAGAACACTGAAATAGATGCTGTGCGGCGACAGCACGTGAGTCCAGTCGCCTTCGAACTCGGCGTACTGTATCCACCAGTCATAGCCCATGCCGCCATTGCGGAAACCCATGCCGACCAGCGGCCGGTCCAGCGCCATGTTCCAGTTCACGCCCCAGGCCTGGATGCGCTGCATGGCGGAGCGGTCCTCTTCGTAGCTTTCGATGGTGCTCCAGCGCTCCACCAGGCGCTCGGGAGCCGTCACCCCGATCACCCCGAAAACAATCACCGCGAGCGCAACCAGCAGCGCCTTGCGCTGCATGCGCAGAAACAGGAACGGGGCGATGACCAACAAACCCAGCAGAGCGCCGCGGGAATAGGTCGCCAGGATGGCGATTACGGTCAGCCAGAACACGGCGTAGCCACACAGACCGAGGAGGCGGGAATGCCGCCGCACGATGGCCCAGTCAAACTCGACCCAGCGGCGATGGAACAGCCGGGCAGTGACCAGAATAGCCGGCAGCACCATGATCATGGCCAGACCGATGTAGGTATTACCGGCCAGGTAAGACCCGGTCGGACCGAGCACCATGTGCGCTCCGCCGGTGCTGGCTGCGAACAGCCCCCCCTTGAAGCCGTAGAAGGCCAGCGAACCGGTGATGACCAGCAGCATGGCGATGATGCGTCCGGGCCCGAAGATCAGCAGCGGGGCGATAAAGGTGATGAGAATGATCTTCATGAAATGCACCCAGTAGCCCCAGGCGTTGGGGTTCACTGCGAGGGCAGTGGTCAGGGTGATCCAGCCCACCCAGAGGAAGAGCAGCCCCATCAAGCGCGACTTCGGCAGCGGACGTTTGTCCTTATCCGCCAGCAGGGCTACCAGCGTCGCCGCCACGATGACCATGGCCACCGGAAAGCTGCGCATGAACCCCCAGGTCAGGCTGTGGGGCGCCATCAGTCCCACCCAGAACCAGGCCAGGATGCCGACCCAGGGACGCATCAGGATTACCGGGATCAGGCCGATGATGATGACAAAGAGGAGATAGTCGCGCATGTCAGTCCAGTTCAGCGAATCCCCGGTGCCTGCGGAGATTCGGTTACGTCCCTACTTGTCGGCAGCCCTGTGTCGCAAGTTGATCCGGCGAGCCGCCATGTTATCACCCCGCCCTGCCGCTGCGGTATGATTGCCGCTGCGCCATACCCAAGCGAACCATGACCGCCATCACCCGACTTCACCAGATCATCCTGCACAGCGCGTCCCGCACGCCCTCCGCGCCTGCTCTGCGTTACCGCGGCAATGGCGAGAGCTACGAGGAGCTGGCCGCAGCGGTCGAACGCGCCGCCTCCCGCCTGGGAGCTGCCGGAGTGCGCCGTCTCGATCGGGTGGCGATCTGGCTCGACAAGCGTTTCGAAACGGTGCACGCGCTGTTCGGCGCCTCCGCCGCCGGCGGCGTCTTCGTTCCGGTCAACCCGCTGCTGCGGGCCGAGCAGGTCGGGCATATCCTGCGTGACTGCAATGTGCGCGTGCTGCTCACTTCCTCGGAGCGGCTGACAGCGCTGGCGCCGGTACTGGCCGCGTGCCCGGACCTCCAGACCGTGCTGCTGGTGGATCGTCCCGCTCCCGCCGCAGGCCATTATCGGGTGGAACTCTGGCAGGAGGAGTCTGGATGCGTTCCGGCGCCCGCCAGTAGCGGCGCCGACAATGACATGGCAGCGATTCTCTATACCTCGGGCAGTACCGGCCGCCCCAAAGGTGTGGTGCTCTCACACCGCAACCTCATCGCCGGCGCCGAAAGCGTCAGCACCTACCTGGAGAATTCGCCGGAAGACCGCCTGCTGTCAGTGCTGCCGCTCAGCTTCGACTATGGACTCAGCCAGCTGACCACGGCCTTCCTCACCGGGGCCAGCGTGGCACTGCTCAACTATCTGCTGCCGCGGGACGTCATTCGCGCAGTCGAACGCGAGCGCATCACCGGTCTGGCAGCGGTACCGCCGCTGTGGATCCAGCTTTCCGCCCTCGAATGGCCGGAGGCGGCGGCGCGCAGCCTGCGCTATGCCACCAATTCAGGCGGCGCAATGCCGCGCAGGACGCTGAATGCCCTGCGCTCGCGGCTGCCGGCTACCCGGTTCTTCCTGATGTACGGGCTGACCGAAGCATTTCGCTCCACCTGGCTGCCACCGGAAGAGATCGATCGCCGCCCGGATTCGATAGGCAAGGCCATTCCCAACGCCGAGATCATGGTGGTCCGCCCCGATGGCAGTCTCTGCGCACCCGGCGAACCAGGCGAGCTGGTACACCGAGGCCCCTTGGTCGGACTCGGCTACTGGAACGACCCGCAGCGCACGGCAGAGCGCTATCGTCCGGTGCCGGGACAGCTCCCGGAACTTCCGCTTCCCGAAATCGCCGTGTGGTCCGGGGATACGGTGCGCGCGGACGAGGACGGTTTTCTCTACTTCGTCGGACGACGCGACGAGATGATCAAGACATCGGGCTACCGGGTCAGCCCCACCGAAATAGAGGAGATCGCCTACGGGACCGGCTTCCTGGCCGAAGCTGCCGCCTTTGGGCTTCCTCATCCAGAGCTGGGACAGGCGATCGTTCTGGTGGGCCTGCCTCATGACCCGGAGCTGGACACCGCCAGACTGCTCGACGCAATGCGCCCGTCGCTACCAGCCTATATGGTCCCGGCCCACATCGAACTGAGCTCCAGCCCGCTGCCACGCAATGCCAACGGCAAGATCGACCGCAAGGCGCTGGCGGCCGGCCTCGCCGATCTGTTCGGGGACGATTCATGAGCGAAACACGAGCCACACATGCGCCGATGGAGCGCTTCGAGGTCCGCAACGACTGCCTGTTCATTGGTGGTCAACCGCTGACCGCGCTGGCGGCGCGCCTCGGCCGAACGCCGTTCTACGCCTACGACCGGGCAGTGATGACCGACACCATGCGGCGTCTGCGCGCGAACCTGCCGGCAGACATCTCGATTCATTATGCGATGAAAGCGAACCCGATGCCGGAGCTGGTGCGTCACATGGCAACGCTGGTCGATGGACTCGACGTCGCATCCGGCGGGGAACTGCAAATAGCCCTCGACTCCGGCGTCGCACCGGAGCACATCAGCTTCGCCGGCCCCGGAAAATCCCCGGCTGAACTGGAAGCTGCGGTGCGCGCCGGCATCACCGTCAACCTTGAGTCCTTCACCGAACTGGAGCGCATCGCCCGCATCGGCGAGGACCTGGGCGCCACCCCGCGCGTCGCCGTGCGCGTGAACCCGGATTTCGAACTGAAGTCATCCGGCATGAAGATGGGAGGCGGACCCAAAGCTTTCGGCGTGGATGCCGAGCGCGTACCCGGGATGCTGCAACGGATCGGCGAGCTCGGCCTGCATTTCCGCGGCTTTCATATTTTCTCGGGTTCGCAGAACCTGCGCGCCGAAGCCATCGTCGAAGCGCAGGGACTTGCCATCGAGCTCGCGCTGCGTCTGGCTGATGACGCGCCCGGCCCGGTAAAGACTCTCAATATCGGCGGCGGCTTCGGCATCCCCTACTTCCCCGGTGAGCGCCCCCTCGATCTCGAGCCGATCGCCGCGCACCTGCAGCAGCGCCTGCCTGAGCTCAAGGCGCGGCTGCCGCAGGCCTCCGTCATCATCGAGCTCGGCCGCTATCTGGTGGGCGAGGCGGGCATCTATGTCGCCGAGATTCTCGACCGCAAGGAGTCGCGCGGGCAGGTCTTCCTCGTCACCAATGGCGGACTGCACCATCATCTCGCCGCTTCCGGCAACTTCGGGCAGGTGATCCGCAAGAATTACCCGGTCGTCATCGGCAACCGGGTGCGCGGCGGAGAACGCGAACGCGTCAATGTGGTCGGACCGCTGTGCACGCCGCTCGACGTGCTCGCCCAGCAGATGGACATGGCGCGCGCCGATATCGGCGATCTGGTGGTCGTCTTCCAGTCGGGCGCCTATGGCTACACCGCCAGTCCGACCCGCTTCCTGAGCCACCCTGAGCCGGCGGAAATCCTTGTCTGAACCGGTCTCCGCAGGATCGATGCCGCCGGTGTCCGGTCAGTCCTTTTCCGTTCCGGCAGTAGTCGTTGGCCTCTGCGTCCATGGGCTGGCGCTGGTGCGCTCGCTCGGCCATGCCGGCGTGCCCGTTCACGCGCTCGAGGCCGACCGCGATCTGCCGGGTTGCCGCACCCGGCTCGCAAGGATTCACTATGCCGGGGACATCAACGGTCCGGGCCTGATCGATGCCTTGCTCGAGCTGCGCGGGCAGATGCCGGCCGATGAGCCACCGGTGCTGTTTCTCACCAATGACAATATGGTGCGAACCGTGGGCCGGCACTGGGACCAGCTGGATGGGCTTTACCGCCTGAGCTGGGCCGCTTGCCGGGAGCAGATCCTGGCTCTCCTCGACAAGGCATCACTGGAAGCGCACTGCCAGACCTTCGATCTGCCCTATCCGCGCAGCCGGGTCCTGCATGAAATCGGCAATGAACCCGCCGGCGACCATACCGACATCAGCTATCCCTGTATCGTCAAGCCGACCCGTCCCCTCTCCGGTTTCAAGGTCCGCCTGGCCTGGAGCCAGGCGGACCTCGAGCGGCTGGCCGCCGAGCATCCCAAGGCCCTGCCGTTCCTGATGCAACACTGGATCGAAGGTGACGACCGCCGCAACCTGTTCGTGGCCTTCTATCTCGATCGCGGCGAAATTCTGGCCACCTATGCCGGTCGCAAGCTGGCGGCAAAACCGCAGGGACTGGGCCAGACGACGGCCGCCGAGTCCTTCCCCCACGCAGCAGCTCAGGCTCTGACGCAGCGGTTCTTCGCGCCCCTGAAGCTCTCCGGCCCGGTATCGCTGGAAGTGAAGCTCGATGCCGATGACCTGCCCTGGATCATCGAGCCGACCCTCGGTCGCACCGATTACTGGCTGGATTGCTGCGTCGCCAACGGCGTCGATCTGCCACTGCTGGAGTATCTGCACCAGTGCGGCAAACCATTTCCGGCGCCAACCCAGACGGCAACCCATATCTGGTTCGATACCGAGCGCAGCCCGCTGTCGTGGCTGCATTTGCGGATGCGCAATATCGCTGCGACTCCGGCCTGGAAGCCGCGTTTTGCCTACTGGGACCGAAGTGATCAGGCGCCGTTCCGCCACGCGCTGCTGCGTCTGGCGCAGCGCAGCGCTGCGCGGGTGCTGACCAGACTGCGGCGCCTGTTCAGCGCGCGCACCCGCGACAGTTTCAGCTCGACCATCCGCAGCCTGGGCTGGATCAATGGCCCGCTCTATCTTCTGGCCCAGGGAGTGGATCAGTTGAGCCGCGGGCGCATCCGCATCATCAAGTACGACCTGGTGTCCCAGCCGGTGAGCGCCGGGCCGCTCGTCCCGCCGCATCGTGGCGCCGCCATCGAGGTGCGCGAAATCCACGCCGGCGATCCGCTGCTCAGGCGCATGGGTCATGCGCCTGCCAGCATCGACAGCCGCTTTTCCCAGGGCGGCCGCTGCCTTGCGGCGCTTCTCGATGGCGAGCTGGCAGGTTTCATGTGGTGGGTGGAAGGCGCCTACCGTGAAGACGAAGTGCGCTGCACCTTCGTCCCGCAGCCGCTCGGGAAAGCGGTATGGGACTTCGATGTGTTCGTCGCCGCCGGACGCCGCTACAGCCCGGTATTCGCCCGGCTCTGGGAAACCGCCGACAGAGAACTCCATACCCGCGGCTTCATCCGCAGCTGCAGCCGCATATCGGCCTTCAAGCCCGAGTCACTGTCGGCCCATCGCCGCCTCGGCGCGCGCATTACCGGCAAATGCCTCTTCATCTGCCTCGGACGCGCGCAACTCATGTTCGCCACACAGGCGCCCTGGGCGCATGTATCGCTCGATGATGCATCCCGCCCGGTGCTGCGCGTCGGCGATGACGTCTCCGCTCAGGATTGAGCCGCGCCCACCCTGCGCGCCGATATGAGTACCGAGTGCGCGAACGGCGAGCCCAGCGGCCCGAGCATACGAAACAGTCCACGGAAGGCCCGGCTTTCGACCAGCGGCTGGAAGCGCGCCAGTGCGGAAGGAAGTATCGGCACCCTGCGTATGCGCACTTCGACTGCGCCATGGCGCCGCAGCAGCTCAGCGAGCTCCGCAGCCCGATGATAACGAAGCCCCAGCTGGCGCCCTCTCAGCCGCGCGATCGCGCGCCGGATGAGCGTAGGCAGGCAGGCGGCATTCAGCGCATCGATCCAGACCTGACCACCGGCGCGAACCGTGCTCATCAGTTCGGCAATCGCCGCCTCCGGCTCATCCAGCGCCTGCAGCACTCCGAAGCACATCACTCCGTCCGCCCTGCCCGCGGGCAGGGGCAGCCGGCGAACATCGCTCACGGCCCAGACGATCTCGCACGGACTGCGCTCGCGCGCCTTCTGCACCGAGGGCAGTGAATAGTCGAGCCCGATGACGCGCAGACCCGCTGCGGCGAGGTAGCGTGTATAGCTGCCGGCGCCGCAACCCGCATCGACCCATAGCGCGCCCGGCGCATCACCGGGCCATGACCGCTGGAAACTCCTCATCCGGGCTGCCAGACCGGCATCGGTCCAGCCGGCGATCGCGGCGTCGTCATCGAAGCGGCTGCCGCGCTCGATGAAGCGCCGGCGCCAGCCCTCCTCGAATCCTGACCTCATTGCACGCCGCTCCGCCCCTGACGCAGCCAGTCCAGGGTCCAGACTGTCACGCGCTCACGCCAATCGTGCCGGGAAAAAGTATGGTTGGCATCGGCAAGCTCGCATGTGCTCACCCTGCGCTCCTGCAGCAGACCCTCCCAGGCCGGAGAGCGCGCCGTCGTGTCAGTGAATTCCCTCGCCGTGAGATCATCGCCACTGAGAATCAGCAGTACCGATCCGGAAAAGCGCTTCCAGCCTGCCGCCATGCGTTCGGGCAGAGTACCGGTCAGCCGGGGCAGTTCGTCACCCGTGTCTGAGTCAGTATCTGGCGCAGCGGCGCGCGCGCGCCGGATCGACGCCAACAGATCGCGCAAGGAGGCAAAAACGCGCCGGCGGCCGCGGATCAGCCCGGCCCAGAACTCCCGGCTGAAGAAACGTTGCAGATAATAATGGCGCAGCCGCGCACGCGCCTGACCTTCGGCGGTTCGCACCCAGGGATTCAGCAGCACCAGACCATCGACGCGACGATCATCGCCCGCGTACATCAACGCTGCCGACGCGGCATCGCACAGCCCCCAGAGCACCACGCTTTTCAGCGATGGCTGCTCGGCCATGAAGACATCGATGGCGGCGCGCAGATCCTCGCTGATGTCCTCGAATGTCCGCGGTCTTCCAGCGGCATCGCCCATGCCGCGGTAGTCGAATCTGAATACCGGGATATCTGCAGCAGCGAGACGGCGCGCCAGCAGCAGAAACTGCCGGTGACTGCCTACCCGGTACTGAGGTCCGCCGACGACGACGATGATGCCGCGCTCCGCATCCTCTGCACCGGGGTGAACGATGCCGACCAGCTCATCGCCGCCGACGTGAAAAACGAGCGCGCGTTCGTTCATGCCCGTCCCGCCTGCATGACCGATGCACCGCGCTCGATCAATTCCGGAACCTCACTGATTTCCTGGGTCCCCCAAAACGGCTCTCCGGACACTGCCTGCGCATCGACAGCGACACCTTCTCCGGCCCAGCGTTCGATGAGGCGTTTCGCGGCCGGGGAGAGATCCGGATCGGCATCGGCGACTACGTCGAACCAGTGCACCACGCAGGAATGCACTGGAGGAAGGAGCCGTGCTCCGGCCAGCGCCGCAGCCATGAGAGGGTGCAGCAGATATCCCGCCACTTCCAGCGCCTCTCCCCCACCCAGTCGTTCCCTGAGCTCGCGGGTCGTTTCCTTGCTTCCACTCATCATCGCTGCCGCCATGCGCAGGCGCAGGAACTGCACCAGATACTGCTCGCCATCGATGACCGGCTGCCACCAGAGCATGCGCCCGGCCTCGATCGCTCGACGCTGCAGCAGTTCGCTGAGCAGCAGGCATCCGCTACGCAGACCCCAGAGTGTGAGTGCCCCCGGATAGCGCTCCTGCAACCAGACGGCCTGACGGGCCAGATCCTTCTGCCAGATCTCCCAGCGCGCATCGCCGAAATCGCCGGCGCTGTCCCCGCAGCCGAACTGATCAGGCACCAGGACCGCATAGCCAAGTTCGGCAAACCGGCGCGCCTGCAGTGCAACCATGCGCCGGGATTTGTTCAGTTCTTCGGCGAAAGGGTGGGCATAAAGAATGGCGCCCCGCGCGCGGGCACTGCGCGGCGGGTGCAGCAAGTAGAAAAGCGGGCCCTGCTCCCCTTCCAGGTACCCCGCTTCCAGCATCAGGCGTTCCCGAGCTTGTCGTCGATGAAATCGACCAGGCTCCCCACCGTCTCGAAGGTTTCGGCGCTGACCTCGTCGTCCTCGATCACGATGCCAAAGCGCTCCTCGATACCGGTCAGCACCATGACCACCGCCATCGAGTCGAGTTCGGGCAAATCTCCCAGCAAGGGCGTCTCCCGCGTGAATGCGAACGCGCGGCCGCCGAGGTTGAGGGTGGAGTCAAGAATGGCCTTGATGTGATCGATATTCGACATTGTGAATCCCTGATGGACCCATCGGCGACGCCGCATGGCGCCGGGACAGGAAAAAAAATTCTGGAAATTATACCATTATGGGCTGATATCAAGCACAGGAAGGTCGCAGCATGGCAGTGCTCCGTGGCTGGTATTGCCCTCGTGAGGATTACGGCACCGATACCGGGGACGTGTCCGCTCTGCTCCGCACCCGCGGCGGATGCCTGGCAAGCGATGGCTGGATCGCCGGTGATGACGAAGGTCGCATCGCTGCCCTCGCCGGCCATCCGGTCTGGAGTGACGCCGCGCTCGCCGCCCTTGCCCGCGAGCGCGGTCATGGTGAGGCGCTGCTCACCGCCTGGAGGCGTCATGGCGATCGCGTATTCGACAAGCTCGGCGGTGATTTCGTGCTCGCCGTCATCGACCCCATCGAGCGCCGCTGTATCGCCGGTATCGATCGCATAGGCCAGCAGGCGCTCCATTTCGCCCGTTTCCCCGGCGGGGTCGTATTCGGCAGCTCCGCCGCCGAAGTCCTCCAGCACCCGGCGATCGCCCGCCGCAGCAATCCCGACGGCATTTACCATTACGTTTTCTACCACATGATTCCTGCGCCGGTGAGCGCATGGACCGGACTGGAGAAGCTGCAGGGAGCGCAGCGGCTGAGTATCGGCGACGCCGTCACCATCGATCACTGGTGGCAGCCACGCTTCGAGGAGCCCACAGTGGCTGACGCCGATGAACTCGGCGCCGAACTGCGCCAGCGACTCGGCGCCGCCGTGGAACGGATGCAGACCGAACCGGCAACCGGCGCATTCCTCAGCGGCGGCCTCGACAGCTCCACGGTCGCGGGCATGCTTGCGCAGGTCCGTCCCGGCGCCGCGGATACTTTCAGCATCGGCTTTTCCGCCGAAGGCTACGACGAGATGGATTATGCCCGCCTCGCGGTCCGCCACTTCGGAACCCGCGCGCATGAATACTACGTCACTGCGAATGACGTGGTCGACGCGGTACAGCAGCTCGCCGCAGCCTACGATGAACCCTTCGGCAACTCATCGGCCCTGCCTGCCCTGTTCTGCGCGCGCATGGCGGCGGATGCGGGCATCACGCGGCTGCTGGCGGGTGATGGTGGCGATGAGCTCTTCGCGGGCAACGAACGCTATCTCAAGCAGCGAGTCTTCGAACTGTGGAACCGGTTACCGGCCCCCCTGCGCCGCTCGGTCCTCGACCCGCTGTTCACCAGACTGCCATCCACAGCACCGCTGCTGGGGAAAGCGCGCAGCTATGTCGAACAGGCCCGCGTCCCGCTGCCGGAGCGGCTGCACGGCTACAACTTCCTGCGCCGGATCGCTGCCGAAGAGATGTTCGAAGCGGACTTTCTGGGCGCGGTGGACAGAGACGCCCCATGGAGCCTGATGAAAGACATCTACCATCGCCCGGAAGAGGCCTCGACCCTGAACCGGATGATGTACCTCGACTGGCAGCAGACCCTGGCCGACAACGACCTGCGCAAGGTCATCGGAACCTGCCGGCTGGCGGGCGTCGATGTCGTATTTCCGATGCTGGACGATGGGGTGATCGAATTCTCCTGTCGCGTGCCCTCACGCCTCAAGCTGACCAGGAACCGCTTGCGCCATTTCTACAAGGAATCCATGAGCGGATTCCTGCCCCCGGAAATCATCGACAAGCGCAAGCATGGTTTCGGCCTGCCCTTCGGACCATGGATGCGCGAACACCGCCCGCTGCAGGAACTGGCCTACGACAGCCTCGCGCGCCTGAAAACGCGCGGGCAGTTCAGACCAGCCTTCATCGACCGTCTGATCTCACTGCATCGCGACCAGCACGCCGCCTATTACGGCGAGCTGATCTGGATCCTGATGGTGCTGGATCTGTGGCTGGACGCGCACACTCCGGCGCTAGCCGCGCCCGAGCAGGCGCCGCGCCAGATGGCGTAGTTCGGCGACGAAGGGCATGGGGTCAGACCAGGCGAACACGTAATAGCGGCTGCGCGGATCGATCAGGAAGGTCATGAATCCGGACAGTTCCGCCCACCGCTCGAAGCGCAGGCTGCGATCCTGAATCAGGTGGGGATGGCGCAGTATTCGCCAGAGACGCTTCAAATCCGGCAGCAGGAATTTGCAGCGCACTCCGGGACGATAGGAACCCGCATCCGGCACCTCCACGCCCCGCCCCATCAGGTTGTACAGCAGCCAGGGGAAGCGGGCGCCAGCATGCCAGGCAAGCGGCATGCTTCCCCAGAAGCGGCCGTTGATCTCCATCAGGGTGGCGCGGCCGCTTTCGCGATCGAAGCGGTACTCGACCATGGCCTGTCCCTCCCAGCCAATCTCCCGCAACAGCGCTTCCGAGCCTTGCATCAGATCGGCATTCTCATTCGGTGCCAGGCTTTCGCACAGCGTCGAATACCCGCCCTCCGGGGGCCACTCGTGCAATCGCAAGTGCTGAAACCGCAGTACCGCGCGCCCCTGGTGCATATAGAACATCTGGCCGAGACCGGTGCCCGGACAGTATTCCTGAACCAGGGGATAGTGTCCGATCGGACGATAACGGGCCAGGGCCGCTTCGAGGCCGGGGAAATCATGACAGTACTCGGCCTTGAGAAACCCGATCCCGTGCTGGCGGAGCAGAGGCATCACGTCCAGTGGCGCCGACCATTTCAGCACCACGGGAAAGCGGATCCCGCGCTGCTCAGGATCGGGCCTGCCCTGCGCATCCACTGCAATCGATCGCGGCACCGCGATCCCCAGCCGCTCGGCCATGGCGTAGATCCTGGCCTTATCGAGAACGAGTGCCATGCTCTCCGGCGCTGGAATCAGCGGCATCAGTCCGGTCAGCTGCGGGCGTATTTCGTTCAGGAAGGATATATCGCGCTCAGAGACCGTCATCAGAAAACGCGCACCCCGTTCTGCGGCGATGCGGTTGAGCAGATCGATCAGCGCCTGATCGCGCTCGCGATGGATATGTGCAGATCGCACGTACCGGGAATGCAAGCCAACGGCTGCCGGGGTGCGTCCGATGGCATGAACCGGCACGCCTCCCCGCCCCAGGTCACGGATGACCGCCAGGCCGATCTGGGAATCCGCGCCCAGCACGATGACGCCTGGCATGGCCGCATGCGCGGCATCGTTCATGCCCCCTCCATGCCCTTGCGCAGCAGCCGCCGGACAAATCCGGGCATCCGGAACCCGGCATCAGCCATCGCCTTATTCACGCGATGGGCGACATCCATCGCATGAATGCGTAACCGCAGCCAGCTGCGCTCGGCAGCGCCGATATCGGCCAGTCTGCGCCCGTTCATCCAGATATCGAAGGCACCGCTCCGTATCGCATGCAGCACGGCATCACGAGCCAGCGGTACCGGCTCATGCAGTGCCAGGTGCGCACCGGAATACTGCTTGGGAGAATGGAAATCCATGCCGGCGACTCCCACCGCGTGGGGACGATACTGCCTGACCCGCTCCAGCAGACGCTCGCTCTGCGGACGCAGATAGTGACGTCCGTCATGCTTGGTGTTGACCACCTCGACGCCATCGCACAGATCGATCAGCCACTGCGGATAGCGGTAGCGGGCCTTGATGGGGTGCGAGAAGATGCACAGCTCGGCGTTCGGGTGCAGACTGTCGAACATGCTCCGGTGACCGGAAAAATCCACTTTCGCTGGCCTGACGCCAAGAAAGTAGATCTTGAAATAATCCATCTCGATTCCCGGGATGAACAAAAAATCATCGTCGGAATTCTCTTCACAGGCGGCCAGAATGGCGTCAATCTTCTCCTGATCTAGATACTCGATGTGCTCGGTCATGCAAGCGAAACTCAAGCCTTTACCGATGAAGTACTCACGCAGCTGCGCATACGACATCCTGGCATCGAAGGAATGCTCGCTGTGACAGTGCACGATTCCGCGAATGACATCTTTCCGAACCATCTGCGTCATCTCCGGTAGCGCATCTTCTTCACCACCATACCATGGCGTGATTTATGCGGTTGATCACCATCCGCCCAAGCGAATGAATGGGGGTAGCGGACAGCAGTTCATTCTGCCCCATTGAATCCTGACCCGTCTCGACTTCACCGATGCATGCAAAGGAGAAGCCCGGCTCTTCCCTGACGAATCGGCACAGCCGCTCCAACCGGTCGCGCGTCACCCGGTTGAGATAGAGCCGCTCGTAACTGATGTCGCGATGTTTAACGAACTCGAACGGATGAGTCAGAATCACGACATCGCGGACTGCGGCATCGCGCGCCTGCCGCAGGAGAGAGCGGATTTCCGGCCAGGAGCTGCCGGTCACCGTCAGCGACTTGTGTCGAGGCCTCCCTGGAATGCTCCGGTCCAGATAACTGGTCACCGGGAGCTCGATCACGCCTTCGATGCCATGCCGGCCGGAATAGAGTCTCAGCCCGGACTCCGCTGGCCGATAGATGCCGACCCCCACGTTTGAAGCGATGCTCAGTCCGCAGGCGTTCATTGCTTCATAGACCTGCCGCGAAACCCGCAGGCCGCCGGTACGCAGCGCGCGCGGCGCGGGCAGGGACCAGCGCCTGAAGGTCTCGATCCCGCTGCGAATCAGGCGCTCCATTTCATTGCGATCACGCAGACAGATGTCATCGCTCGGAGGATCGGTGCGGAGCCGGCTCTTCCAATCGGCGGCCTCGAAATAGGCCCAGCATGGATGCAGGTGCAGCTGCACGTCATGTCCCGCCTGATGCAGGCGGCGCGCGATCTCCCCCATCGGCTCGTCGCCGAAATAATGGGTGTTCAGCGTCTCGACGAAGAAGCTGGCACGGGCTTCGTAACGCCCCAGAATCTCGAGCAGGTAACCGAGTCCGGCCGACTTCCCGTCTACATCACAGTAGACGGCCTGCGGCCCCACCGGCCGACGAGTCACAGGATCATCAAAGGCGCCCGCGATGCTGAACTCGGTATCGATGCTCAGATAGATCCGGGTCGAATGTGCAGACTCGCCGGTGTCCCGATTCACGCCGGATTCCTCAGATTGCGCGCCAGGCGGAGACCGAATCTGAGTTCACCGTGATCCCAGGGCGTAAAGCGGGGCAGCTGATACATGTCGCTGCCAGCATGCGCGCTGCCCCAGGAGGTCGATACGGCGGCGGTGAACCCGAGCTCCTGCGCCATGAGGGCGTGCTCGGGCCGGTAATCCTTGCCTGGACGACCGTTCGGATAGGCGAACAGATTTACCGGTCGCTGCAGAATGCGCTCCAGCGCCTCCTTGCCATCGCGCATTTCGCGTTTCGCCTCTTCCGCCTCACACTGGGCCAGGATGGGATGGCTCACCGTGTGACCACCGATGTCCATGCCGCTATCCGCCAGCTCCCGCAACTGCCGGGTGCTCATCATCAGGTCATTGGGCGGATCGATTCCCAGCGTGGCGGCAAACCGCTCTGCCCACTCATGACGCGCCCGCACATCCTGGTATTTGCAGCGCGTCACCAGCTCGCCGATCAGCGCGGTGCGATCGCCCGCCTCTTCGATGCGGCGCAACCCAAGCCCTGCGAAACTGAGATCATGCTGTCCTGCGGGCAAGCGCCGCACGGTCTCGATCAGGGTATCGTTGAACATCCGTCCGCCATCGAGATAAGCCGTAGCGATGAAGAAAGTCGCCGGGACGCCCTCTGCGCGCAGAATGGGGCAAGCCACCGTAAGGTTGTCGGCGTATCCGTCATCGAAGGTCACGCACGCCGCTCGTGGGGGAAGCGTTCCCGCGCGCAACCGATCCACGGCTTCGGAAAGCGGCAGAGGATTGAAGCTGCGCGCGAGCAGGCGCATCTGCATGCGGAACCAATCGGCATCCGGAATCCCGGGCAGCAGCGGATCCGGCTCAGGGAGAACGCGGTGATAGATGAGGATGCTCAGACGAGCGCCTCTACCGGCTGGCGACAGCAGCGACAGCAGCGGCGCAAGCAGGAGGCGGGACATCATGCCTTGATCTCCTCCCGGGTGGACTCGGCATCATCCCGGACCCGGCACACCACATGCCGGAACTTGCCATTCGCTTCGGGCGGAATGTGCGCCACGGGATGCAGCTGAACGAGCACACTTTCACCCAGGTAACGGCGCGCCACTTCTTCCAGTGCCGATGCAAAACCGGCCGGCGGCTCGCCATCGAATACTACGTAGACATCCAATCGATCACGGACCATCTGTTCGATCCGGTAAGCGCGCAGCCCGGCGGTCTCCCTCATCAGGTAATTGAAGACGCTGCCATGCACCCGCATGCCGTTTCTGCCCAGCAGCGTATCGTTGGCCCGACCGGCCAGCGCGCGCAAACGGGGGAGACCCCGGCCACAGCTGCACACACCGGGCTCCAGCGCCCCCTTGTCTCCCGTCCGATAGCGAATGAACGGGAACTCGGGACTGCACAGATTCGTCACCACGATATCACCGGTTTCACCAGCCGGCACGGGATTTCCCTCGACGTCCAGGATCTCCACGATCAGCTCCTCGGCGGTAATGTGCCATCCACCCTCGGGGCATTCGCGCGCAATGAAACCGGCGTCGCGGGCGCCGTATTCATTGGCGACGCCACAACCGAACGCCTCCGCGATGATCTGCCGCCACTGCGCTTGCAGCACCTCGGCGGTAGTGAAAGCCACCCTGACGCCGAAATCAGCGGCCGGCATCCCGCGCTCCTGCGCCCTCCAGGCAAGTCTTGCCAGCACCGAGGGATAACCGAACAGCATCCTCGGCCGAAAGGATCTCATCTGATCGAGCACCCTATCCAGACCGGCCTCATCGAGCGCCGCGCCCGGAACCAGACGACTGCGAAACAGCCGGTCGCGCCAGACGCGCACGCGGTCCTGAGCAGCATTCTCGATCGCCGAGCCCCAGACCACGAGCTCGCGGTCACCGATATCCACGCCCCACCAGCGCGTGGCACGCCACTTGGCGGCGACATCCATGGCGATCCGCGTCCGCCCCAGGGCGAAGCGCAAGGGCTCGCCCGACGATCCGCTGGTGCTTTGTTCGATCAGCGTGCCCGCGCCCTCACTCCGCCAGCTTTTCCCAGCGGAGCGGATGAGCGCCTTGTCGGTAACGGGCAGCTGGCGTAGATCCTCCGTGGCACGGAAAGCGGACGCAGCCATCCCTTCCCTGCGGAAAAGTTCGCGATACCAGGGCACACGGGTCGAGACCCCGGCCAGGAGACTGCGCAGGCGCTCCAGCTGCAGGGCATGCAGGCCTTCGGGAGACCACCACTGGCTGCGCTCCAGCGCGCGGCGGATACGCACCGTGTCATGGCCCTTGAGGCGCTCATGCAGGGGGAACAGCACCTGAGATATCAGGCGCCTTTGCAGATCGGTCACGAGGCAGTGTTCTCTATCATCCGATCCCGGTCACAGTAGATCCGAAACCATTGTTCGCGCACCTCCGGCCATGCGTACCTGGAGACACTGGCCAGTCCGGCAGCTCGCATGCGCTGTGCGAGTGATCTGTCGGCCAGAACCTGGATCGCAGCCCTCGCCATGGCCTGATGATCGCCGGGAGGCACCAACAAGGCGCTGACGCCATCATCGACGATATCCGGAATGCCGCCGACATTGGTGCTGACCACGGGGATTCCGCTGGCATGGGCCTCCAGAATCGAGATCGGCATATTGTCTACCGTACTCGGATTCAACATGCAGTCGGCCGAAGCATACAGGGCCGGAATATCCGCATTGTCTATACGACCGCTGAACCTGACGCAGCCATCCAACCCCAGCTCGGCAGCGAGAGCCTGTAGACGAGGCAGCTCCGGGCCGCTGCCGGCGACCGTGAGCTGCGCATCGCGGAACTCCTCCCGCACCAGCGCGAAGGCACGGACAGCCGTGGGGATGTCATATATCAGTTCGAGGTTTCGGGTGACGATGATGTGTGGCGCCATGCCGAATGCACGCTCGGAGGCCGGCCTGAAGCGCGACAGATCAACTATATTCGGCACCACCTGCGCCTGCATTCCGTACTCGGAAAACACTCGCTGAAGAAACGATGAGGGCGTCACCAGTGCATGCGCCATGCGGAGTGCGGCCACCACCGGCGCTCTCGAGCGCGCCAGAAAGCGCTGCGCGTTTCCGCCCCTATAGTTCACGATCACCCGGAGTCCGCGCAAACGGCCGATCACGATCGCCGGCGCGGCGAACAAATGCCAGGACCAGCCGGAATTGGCCAGTACATGCATCGTTTCACTTCTTCCCGCCGCACGCCAAAGCTGCCACAGATAACGCGGCAGGCGGACTGCCGCACGCAGGACGGGGATACGGCCAGCCCAGGCGGGGCGATACGGCTCGTTGGTGCGCACCAGCTCGACCCGCACGCCATCCCGTCGCAGCAACCTCACCAGCTGCTCGCACTGATTCGCCATTCCGCCCGCCGGCGGCGGCAAAGGCCCGACCACGCAAAGCGCGGGCACGTTGGATTTCACCGGAGAATCCTCCGGGATCCGGCATCACCCGCGCGCTCCCGGGCAGCGCACAGGCGCTCATAGATCGGCCGATAGCGACCGACGCTCACCGCCCAGTTGCGCTCTTCCTCGACATAACGCCTTCCGGCGTGGCGCACGCTCTCCCACTCATCATGCCGCTCCAGCGTCCGCAGGACTACCGCAGCGAGATGCGCCGCGTCGCCCGCCCTGAACAGCCACCCGGTCTCGCCATCGCGAA
>CAZOOF010000036.1:0-23236 GCA_964581365.1 uncultured Chromatiales bacterium | reverse complement strand
CTCCACGCGCGCCTGTTCGGGATGGATCCGGAGCGCATTCCGGCGCGGGTCGAGGAGATGGCCGCGCGCTTCGAACTGGCAGCGATCATGGATGCGCTGCCGGAATCGCTGCCGCTGGGCGAGCGGCAACGACTGTCCCTCGCCGTGGCGATGATCCACGGGCCGGATCTGCTCATTCTCGACGAGCCGACTTCCGGCGTCGATCCTGTGGCGCGTGATCGCTTCTGGCGCATCATGATCGATCTCGCCCGCGACGATGGCGTCACGATCTTCATTTCCACGCATTTCATGAACGAGGCCGAGCGCTGCGACCGGATCTCGCTGATGCATGCCGGTCGGGTACTGGTGAGCGACACGCCGGCGGCGATCGTCGCCGCGCGCGGCGTCGGCAGCCTGGAGGCAGCCTTCATCGCCTACCTCGAGGAGGCGACCGGAGCGCCATCCAGTCAGGATTCCAGCCCCGGCGAGCCGGCGGCAAGTGATGCGGTCATCGCGCCGGCGGCGCAGGAGCGGGCGTGCCGGGGACGGTCGGCGGACGATGGCGCGAGGCCGGCGTCCCGACCTGGCCTGCTCGCGCTGCAGCGGCTGCTCGGTTATGCGCGCCGGGAAGCGCTCGAGCTGCGACGCGATCCGCTGCGTCTGACGCTGGCGGGTTTGGGAAGCGTCATTCTGATGTTCGTGCTGGGTTATGGCATCAACATGGATGTCGAGGACCTGAGCTTCGCGGTGCTCGACCGGGATCAGTCGGCGCTCAGCCGCGACTACGCGCTGGCGATCTCGGGATCCCGGTATTTCATCGAACAGGCGCCGCTGCTCGACTACGAGGACCTCGAGCGGCGCATGCGCGCCGGCGAACTGAGTCTGGCCGTCGAGATCCCCGCGGGCTTCGCTCGCGACGTCGCCCGCGGCGTGCCGGTGGAGATCGGCGCCTGGATCGATGGCGCAATGCCGATGCGGGCGGAGACGGTAAGCGGATACGTTCAGGGCATGCACGCCCACTGGCTGGCGACCAGCCTGGTCGATGCGGATGCGCGCACTTCCGTTGTCGCCGGCGTGGAGACCAGATTTTTCTACAATCCGGACGTGAGGAGCCTGCCGGCGATGGTGCCGGCGGTGATTCCTCTGCTTCTGATGCTGCTGCCCGCCATCCTCACCGCGCTGTCGGTAGTGCGGGAGAAGGAGATCGGTTCGATCGTCAACCTGTATGTCACCCCGGTCAGCCGGCTGGAGTTCCTGCTCGGCAAGCAGCTTCCCTATGTCGTGCTGGCTTTCCTCAACTTTCTGCTGCTGGTGGCGGTTGCGGTCTGGCTGTTCGATGTGCCGATTACCGGCAGCTTTCCGGCCCTGGCGCTGGCGGCGCTGCTGTACGTGATCGCATCCACGGCCATGGGCATGGTGATCTCGGCATTCATGCGCAGCCAGATCGCCGCCCTGTTCGCCACCGCCTTGCTGACCATCATTCCGGCCGCGCAGTTCTCCGGCATGCTCGATCCGGTGTCATCGCTCGAAGGGCTGGGACGCATCGTCGGAGAGATCTATCCCACGACTCACTTCGTCACGGTGTCGCGGGGTGTGTTCTCCAAGGGCCTGGGCTTTGCCGAGCTGGAATCCTCATTCTGGCCCTTGCTGATCGCCGGCCCGGCGCTGATCGCTCTCGGGACACTGCTGCTGCGCAAGCAGGATCGCTGACATGCGTGTGCTCTACAACATTCTTCATCTGGGGATCAAGGAACTGATCACCCTGCGGCGCGAACCGATGCTGGCCGTATTCATCGTCTTCGCCTTTACGGTCTCGATCTATACCGCGGCCGCGGCGACGCCGGAGACGGTGCGCAAGGCGCCGATCGCTCTCATCGACGAGGATCGTTCCCAGCTCTCGGAACGTATCGCGAGCGCGCTGTATCCGCCGTCATTCCTGCCCGTGCTCGTTGACGGACCGAACGCGGCTGAGCTCGGTCTCGATGCCGGCCGCTATACCTTCGCCCTGCACATTCCGGCCGGATTCCAGCGCGACGTGCTCGCCGGGCATTCGCCCGATATCCAGCTCATCGTGGATGCTACGCGCATGTCGCAGTCCTTCGCCGGCAGCGGTCAGATCCAGGCGATCGTCAACGCGGAAGTGCAGGAGTTCGTCGCCGGCTTCCGCGCCGACGCCGCGTCTCCGGTAGAGCTGGCACTGCGCGCGCGCTTCAACCCGGAACTGAACCTCTCGTGGTTCGGGGCCATGGCCCAGCTCATCAATCAGATCACGATGCTCGCCATCATTCTTACCGGTGCCGCGCTGCTGCGCGAGCGCGAGCACGGGACTGTCGAGCATCTGCTGGTGATGCCGGTGACGCCGTTCGAGATCATGACCGCCAAGGTCTGGTCGATGGGACTGGTCGTGCTGGTCGCCTCGGCCTTTTCGCTGTTCGTCGTTGTCCGCGGATGGCTCGCCGTTCCCATCGAGGGCTCGTCTGCCCTGTTCCTCGCCGGCGCCGCGCTGCACCTCTTCGCGACCACATCCATGGGCATCATGCTGGCGACGTTTTCACGGTCGATGCCGCAGTTCGGGCTGCTGCTGATCCTGGTGATCGTGCCCATACAGATTCTTTCGGGCAGCATGACGCCGCGGGAAAGCATGCCCGATGCCATCCAGTCCCTGATGCTGCTTGCTCCCAACACCCACTTCGTTATCCTGGGGCAGGCCATTCTGTACCGGGGCGCGGGGCTGTCGATCGTATGGCCTCAGTTTCTCGCCATAGCCGCCATAGGCGCGGCGTTCTTCGCTCTGGCGCTGGCCAGATTCCGGCGCACGATCTCGATGTGACCGCAGGTCCGTGATCGCGCCTGTCCGGCCGGACTGCGCGAGAAGCCGGGCTTCTTCGTGGTGATGGCAGCAGGTTGTACGCTAGTGATGCGAGATGCGACCCGCCTGCGCCCGCTAGCGGGAACAACCGGCCGCGCGGCAGTCATGCTATCCTGTGCCCCGTGAACGACGTGGCGCGCCTTCAGCAATCCCTGGTATTCGACATCATGGGCGAGCCGCCGGCGCCCGCCGCAATCGCGCGGGCGCGCGAGGAAAGCCGCGTCCGTCGTGAGGAAATCCGGCGGCAGAATATCCGCTTCCTGATGATCATTCTCGCCCTGGTCGCGGTCATCATGGCGGTCGCCATCCTCGGCATCATTCCGCTGCTCGACGATCCTGGCGCCGAACCCGACATCGTCGGGCTGTTCGCCTATCTGACGCCGTACATGTTCGTGGCGCTGTTCGTGATCGGCAACACCCGACATCATCAGGTGATCGAAAAGCCGCGCAAAGCGCTCGAGGCGTGGATGGACAGTCTCGTCGATGCAACGCCGGAAGATCTCGCCGAGTTCGACATGGTCGCGCTTTCTCCGGAAGCGGCGGCCTATCTCCAGCGTATCGCCGAACTCGGCAGAATGCCGGTGAAAGCGGAGATCGCCGCCATCCGCGCGCGGCTCGAAACCTGCTGATCGGCGGGCTGCGAGCACTCAGCTGGGAGTGCCGCGTGGAACAGGGGAGGGCGCCGCCGCCGGTGATCAGACGGCGCGGGTGGCCAGATACTCGTCGTAGGTTCCGTGGAAGTCGACCAGCTTCCGGTCCCTGATTTCGATGATCCGGTCAGCCAGCGAGGATACGAACTCGCGGTCGTGGCTGACGAAGATCAGGGTGCCTTCGTAGTGTTCCAGCGCCAGGTTGAGGGCTTCGATGGATTCCATGTCGAGGTGATTGGTCGGTTCGTCCATCACCAGCACGTTGCTGTCCAGCATCATCAGCTTGCCGAACAGCAGACGGTTCTTTTCTCCGCCCGAGCATACCCGGACTTTCTTCCGAAAATCATCCGAGCTGAACAGCAGCCGGCCCAGGGTTGCGCGCACGATCTGATCGTCGTGCCTGGGAGAGCGCCACTGGCTCATCCAGTCGAACAGATTGAGTTCGGAGTCGAAGTCCGCGCTGCTGTCCTGGGGGCAGTAGCCGATGCTGGCATTCTCCGCCCATTTGACGGTGCCCTGATTGGGCGTGAGCTCGCCGACCAGGCAGCGTAGCAGCGTGGTCTTGCCTACGCCGTTCTCGCCGATGATGGCGAGGCGTGTGCCGGCTTCCAGGATCAGGCTGCCGCCACGGAACAAGGTCTCGCCGTCGAAGCCATGGCCGAGGTCTTCCAGCTCCAGGGCCAGGCGATGCAGCTTCCTGGCCTGGTTGAATCGGATGAAAGGGGAGACCCGGCTCGATGGCTTGACCTCTTCGAGCTTGATTTTCTCCAGCAGTTTCGCCCGCGAGGTTGCCTGCTTTGCTTTCGAGGCATTGGCCGAGAAGCGGCTGACGAATTGCTGCAGATCGGCGATCTGAGCCGATTTCTTGGCGTTCTCGGCCAGCAGCTGTTCCCGAGCCAGCGTCGAGGCAGTCATGAAGTCGTCGTAGTTCCCCGGGTAGAGACGCAATTCACCATAGTCGATATCCGCGATATGGGTGCACACCGAATTCAGGAAGTGCCGGTCATGGGAGATGATCACCATGGTCGCGCGGTGCGAGGTGAGCATCGATTCCAGCCAGCGGATGGTGTGGATGTCGAGGTTGTTGGTGGGCTCGTCCAGCAGCAGGATGTCCGGGTCGGAGAACAGCGCCTGGGCGAGCAGAACGCGCAGCTTGAGGCCCGGAGCTACTTCGCTCATCGGACCGGTGTGCAGCGACTCGGGAACGCCGGCGCCGAGCAGGATCTCACCGGCACGGCTTTCGGCGGTGTAGCCATCGAGTTCGGCAAAGCGCACTTCGAGCTCGGCTACCTTCATGCCGTCCTCGTCCGACATCTCGGGCAGGCTGTATATGCGGTCCCGCTCCTGCTTCACCTCCCACAGTTCGCGGTGCCCCATGATGACGGTATCGATGACCGAGTACTGCTCGTAGGCAAACTGGTCCTGGCTGAGCCGGCCGACACGCAGATGGGGCGTGATCGAGACATTGCCGGCGCTAGGCGCGAGCTGGCCATCGAGAATCTTCATCAGAGTCGACTTGCCGCAGCCGTTGGCGCCGATCAGGCCATAGCGATTGCCGTTGCCGAACTTGACCGAGATGTTTTCAAACAGCGGCTTCGCGCCGAACTGCATCGTGACATTGGAGACGGAAATCAAGGGATCACCTGGTACGAAAAAGGGTGGAGCGTGCGGGAAACGCGGGACGCTACTATACGGCTTCGCTGGCCCTGCGTCGAGTTGCGCGGCCTGCAGACCGTGTCGCCGCGGCTGCGGTCAGCGCCTGTCCCAGCGGAAGTGAACGAACAGGCGGCCGTGGTTTTTGCTGTCGATTTCGATGCGGTGGTACTTCGGTTTGATATCCGGACGCTCGAGGAAGCGCAGGACGCGCCGGCGCAGCTGGCCGCTGCCTTTGCCGGGAATGATCTCGACCTCACGAATGCGCTTGCTCTCGGCTTCTTCGATGATCCTGAGCAAGGCGGCGTCGATCGAGCGCCCCTCATTGAACAGCGGATGCAGATCCAGCTTCAGCCTGGCCATCGGGCGAGTTTATCATCCGACGGCGCAGCGGCGTAGAATGAGTCGGGTAGCGCTTTTTCGCGGCGGGTCCGGCCACGGCGGCTGGCGCCGCCGCAAGCAGCCATCCAGGGAGGTGACCATGACAAAACCTTGGTCAATGATCGTGCTGGCGCTCGCAGTCTTCCTCATCCACCCGGCGGGCGCGGAGAATGGTGACCCGGGAGCCGTCTCAGTGGTTTTGCAGAATCCCGAGGAGTTCACCGATCTCGAACCGGCCCATGTCGCCGGATCTCTCACCGGCTTCCTCGAATCGGCCGCGGCTGGCCGGCTGCATCCCGGTCAGACGCTCGAGATCGTGATTACCGACGTCGATATGGCGGGCGGCTACGAGCCGGGGACGCCGTTGCAGGAGCGGGTTCGCATGCTGCGGCCGACCTTCCCCCCGCGCATCGATGTTCACTTCACGTTGAGGAATGAGACCGGCGACATCATCCGGGAAGGGCAGCGAACCCTGCGCGATCTCAATTACCAGATGCGGCCGCGGGCGAAAGACGACCCGGATCCACTCGTCTACGAGCGGATCATGCTGCACGAGTGGCTGACGGAGGAGTTTGGAGACAAGGCGCGCGGTGAGGAACGCGAATGAGGCGCGACCTGCCTGAGGGGCAGGTCGCACCTGTATGCATCACGGCCGGGAGGTGACGCCGTTCAGAACCGCCATCCGCCCGTAAACCAGAGCCGGGGGTTGCGATCCTTGCTGTCGGACTCGGGTTCGCCGCCGCTGGTGCGCCAGGCGACCGCCGCGTCCAGGGTGAACCGGTCGCGCGTGTAACGCAGGCCCAGACCGGCGCCGGAAACGCTGCGGGTATTGTCCGCCACGGCAGGGGTGATCTGCGCCGGCTTGGCGTGAACGCGCGTCCTGCCGGTGTCGTAGAACACATAGGGACCGTAAGCGCCGATCTGATACCGCGCTTCGAGCTGCACCAGCCAGCCCTCGTCACCCACGCCCTCACCCTGCGGATAGGCGCGAACACCACGGGCGCCGCCCAGGATGAAGCTTTCCGAAGAGTCCAGATTGTCGCCTGCCCACTGCGCCGATACCCGGCCGTAGAGCGTCAGCGGTAACAGCGGTGTGCTCTGCAGACGCGCCACATCGAGATTCCACTTGCTGAAGCTGCCCCGGGTATCCATGCCGGTGGCAATGTCGGCGGCCTCCAGCGCGCTGTCGAGCTCCAGATCGCCGAGGCTGTAGCCGAGCGCGCCGAAGCTCACCCCGCCGCCCCAGAGATCGTCGCGATGATCGAACTGCAGCACGAGAGGAATGACACGGCTGTCGCGGTCGGCATCATCGCCGGTGAGATCCTGCTGATCGTTGAGCCGCTTTTCCTGCCAGTCCACGCTTACGTACAGATTGCTGCCCTGCGAGCGCACGATCGGGTAGGAGAGGCCGATGCTGGCGACATTTGCCGTGCCATGGGCATCGAGCGATGCGAAGTCCTCGCCGAGCTCATAGTAGGTGTGATTGTATCCGATGCGGCCGCGCAGCCCCGAGGTGCCCAGGGGGGCGCTGTAGTCGATACCGCCCAGCCACAGACCTTCGTCGGTGTACAGCGCATCGATTCGGATGCGGTCGCCGAGCATGAACGGGCTGTCCGCATGGGCCGTAGCCTTCAGGCGGTACTCGCCAGTGTAGCGGTTGCCGTGGTTGTCCAGTCCCAACTCGCCGGAGAACATGGGCTCGCGGCTCACTTCCACCACCAGGTCGCCGGTCCCGATTTCCTGGCCCGGTCTGACGAGCGGCGAAATGCTGATTCCCGGCTGGTCGGCGAGAATCAGGGTCGCGCGCTCGAGCGCCGGGAAGGAGATCACCTCGCCGGGGCTGAGCCGGTCGAGGAATCTGCTCGCCGCATCGGCAAGGTCTCCCTGCGCGCTGACCCGGCCGTAGCGGCCCTCGACTACACGCAGTGAGAGTACGCCGTCATCAAAGGTCTGCACCGGAATGAGCGCCCGGGCGAAGGGATAGCCGGCAGCGTGATAGTGCTCGGTCACCCGGCGCGCGAGTCCCTTGAGGCCGGCGAGATCGAAGGACTGGTCGCGCACATCCCCGATCACATCCAGCAGTTCCTGCTCGCTGAAGACCGTATGTCCGCTGATGGCGATCGCCTGGAGCGTGACCCGCTGGCCGCCTGGCAGCAGTGCCTCCTCGGCCGGGGGCTGCACTACGAGTGCCGGGCCGGGCTGCGGCGGCGTCGCCGCCGGCGGCTGCAGCTCCTGCAGTGTGCGGCCGGCATCCGGCGCCTGCTGGGCGAAGGCCGGCAGTGCCAGACCAACGGCCAGGGCAAGTACTGACAAGCGCGCAGACTGCATTATTTCTCCTCCTCGTCCGAGAGTACGTTCTCCGGCATGCGGATGCCGGTACTTGCCACCTGTATGTGATGTTGCATGGCCGTTGCCGCGTCCGGTGAGACCGGGAGCGGGCGTGGCTTCTGCTGCCGGCTGCCCTCCTGGTCTGCCAGCGCAACCGCGGCCTCGGCAGCGGTATCGCTGGTCGCGCCACCTTCGATGCTCGCCTTGGTCGTCTTCTGCCCTTCGAAGAGGTAGTTCCCGGCATCAGCGCCGCTGAAGGACAGATTCACCGTCTTGTTGGCGCCGACGCGGCTGTCGGTAAAGGCGCCGCTGGCAAAGACCTCGTCGCCTCCGATCAGGCCGGCGAAGTTGTCATCGCCGAACACCAGCTCCGCGACGCTGGTCCCGTCGAAGGGCTTGTCCCTGGCGGTGATACCAGAGACGGTGACCGTCTTCGGCGTGATGCTGGCGGTGCTCGTGTCGTTGAGGGTCACCGTGTAGTTATCCGCATCGGCGCCGGTCACGGTGCCGCTGACATTGACGAGCTTGTCATCGCCGGCATTCCGGTCGACGAAGCTGCCGCTGGTCGTCAGGTTCAGCTCATCGCCTTCGATCACGCCAGCAAACGATCCGCTGGTGTCTGCCACGGTGGTGCCATCGTAGATCTTGTCCATCGCGATGATGGTGCCGGTGATGGCCTTCGGCGTGATGCTCGCCGTCGTCACGCCGTCGGTATTGACCAGCGTGTAGTTGTCGGCGTCATCTCCGGTGAGCGCGCCGCCGGAGACGGTGACCGTTTTTTCGTTACCGACGTTCTTGTCAGCGAAGCTGCCGTTGGCCGTGATGACGACGTCATCGTCGGTGACGATGCCGGCGCTCGTTCCCGAGACCGAGGCCGTCACCGTGCCGTCGTAGACCTTGTCCGCCGCCGTATAGCTGGCGGTGAGTGCCTTCGGCGTGATGCTGGCGGTGGTGCTGTCCTGCCCGGTGATGACGTAGTTTCCCTGGTCTTCGCCGCCGAGAGCGAGGTTTACGGTCTTGTTGGTGCCGACGTTCTTGTCGGTGAAGTCGCCGAACACGGTGATGTCATCCCCGCCGATCAGGCCGCCCAGGTTACCATCGGAATAATCGACCAAGGCATTCGTGGTGCCGTCGTAAACCTTGTCGCTCGCGGTAATCCCCGCGACGGTGAGCGTCTTCGGGGTGATGTCGGCGGTGGTCGTGTCGTTGAGGGTCACGGTGTAGTTGCCCGCATCGGCGCCGTCCACGGTGCCGCTGACATTGACGGTCTTGCCGGCGCTGGCGTTCTTGTCGACGAAAGTGCCGCTGGTGCTGATTAAGCTCAGGTCGTCGCCTGCGATGACCCCGCTCAGCTCGCCACTGGTCACCGCGGTCGTGGTGCCGTCGTAGACCTTGTCGGCTGCGGTGATGGTGCCGGTAATCTCCTTGGGCGTAATGTTCGCCGTCACCGAATCGTCGGTATTGAGGAGCTTGTAGTTGCCGGCGTCATCACCGGTGAGCTCACCATCAGCAATCGTGACCGTCTTGCCGTTGCCGGCGTTCTTGTCAGCGAAGCTGCCGCTGGCGGAGATCGCCACCTCGTCGCCCTCGATGATGTCTTCGCTCGTGGCAGTGATCGTCGCAGTTTCGGTGCGGTCGTAAACCTTGTTCTCAGCCGTATAGATGGCGGTGAGATCCTTCGGCGTGATGTCCGCGGTGGTGCTGTCCTGGCCGGTGATCTGGTAATTGCCGGCGTCATCCCCGCCAAAGCCGAACGCCACGGTCTTGCCGACGCCCGCGTTCTTGTCATCGAACAGACCCGTGATGGTAATGAGGTCGTCGTTGATCAGTCCGTCGAGGTTGCTTGCATCGTAGGTGAGGGCGGCATTTCGGTTGCCGTCATAGACCTTGTCGCTCGCGGTGACTCCGCTCACGGTGAGCGCCTTCGGCGTGATGTCGGCCGTGGTGCTGGTCTGACCGGTGAAGACGTAGTTGCCAGCATCCGCGCCGCCGGTCAGGAAGGTGACGAGCTTGCCAGTGCCAGCGTTCTTGTCACTGAAGGCGCCGGTCGCGGTGATATCGTCGCCGTTCAGGATGCCGCTGAAATTGTCGTCCGAGTACACGAGATCGGCGTTGGTCGTTCCGTCGTATTCCTTGCTGTTGGCGGTGACGCCCGACACGGTGATGGCGCGGGGCGCGATGTCCACCGTGTGTTCGCCGCCGGTGAGGGTGTAGTTGGAAGCCTTGCCATTCGCGCCGTCCGCCAGGGCGATGGTGCCGGTATCGCTCAGCGCCTTGCCCAGGCCGGCGTGTTTGTCATCCATGGTCGCGCCCGAGCCGGTAAGGTCGAGCGATTCTCCGGCAACCAGATTGGAGAGGGTCAGGATGCTGGTCGCGATCTCATTGGTCCCATCGTAATCTCTGCTGCCGGTCAGGCTGAGCACCCGAGGGTCGATGGTCAGCGTGCCTTCGGTGTTGCCGATCAGGTCATAGCCCTGCTGGCCGGAGTAGATAACCATGGCGTAGCTGCCGGCATCGATCGCGCCAATCGCATCTCCGCCGACGGAAATATGGGTCGGATCGGCACCCGTTGGCGCGTAGCTGGCACCGGTGTAGGCAAGTCCGTCATAGGTCTTCTTGTCGTCGGCGCTGTCGATGGACAGCTGGGTCAGGAAGGCGCGCAGCAGCGGAGTGCTGAAGCCATCATAGATGCGCCAGACGCTGCCGGTACCGCCTTGGTCGTCGATGTCCGTGTCCCAGGCGGCAAAGGTGTCGAGCTGGCGGAGTTCGGCGAGAGTCTTCGCTTCGCCATGAACATTGCCGAGGTACGCCCCGCTATTGTCGCCATTGTTGTTTATGGGGGTGCCATTCACATTGCTCGTAGCGTAGTAGCTGTCCTCGATGGCGCCGGCATTCTCACCGACGAGGCCACCGAGAAAATCACCGCCGGAGACGCTCCCGGTCGCGTAGCTGCGGTCGATTTCTCCGCTGGCGTAGTTGTAACCAACCAGCCCGCCAGCGTTGTCGGAACCGTTTACATTACCCGTCGCATAACTCAGTGAGATCCGTCCATGATTGTCTCCCGCCAGTCCGCCGACGCTCGATCCGCCGCTGGTGAGGTTTCCGGTCGCGAAGCTCTGGGAGATCTCTCCGTTATTGGTGCCAACGAGCCCGCCCAGGCCTGCGGATCCGACAATATTTCCGGTTGCATAACTCAGCGTGATGGTTCCGGCATTGAAACCCGCCAGTCCGCCGACATAGGTGGTTCCCCGAACCTCAGGGGTGGTGGAGAAGCTGTGGCTGATCACGCCCTCGTTGTAACCGACCAGTCCGCCTACGTACGAGCGTCCTCTGACGCTGACGCCGTTCGTGCCGACATTGCGGATCTCGCCGCTGCTCCCCACGTATCCGAACACGCCGGCATAGTCGCGGGCAGTCTGCGGATTGGCCGTGGCGCGGTTGATATTCAACCCCTCGATGGTATGCCCCAAGCCATCGAATACTCCGGTGAAACGGTTCGCCTGGTTGCCGATCGGCACCAAGGTTCCTCCGGTACCGTTGATGTCGCTACCGAGCGCGTAGGCGGCGCTCGGATCCGCGTTCATGTGTTGCAGTCCGGGGAGATCGGAAATCACGAAATAGTCGATGGTGACGCCGTCGCTGCCGAGCTTGGTCGAGAAGGTATCGCCGCCCTGCAGCTCGATACTGCCGGCGAACTGCGCTCCGCCGCTCAGGCCGAAGTCGAATCGCGCGGTATTTCCGGCTGCGACCGACCCCTGGCCATATTCAAGAGCCACCGACCCGCCGAGATCCTGGGACGCGTCGATGCTGGCGTGAATATAGATGTTGCGGTCGGCGCGCAGCGTCAGCTTGGTTCCCGAAGACCAGACGACATCGTCTCTGACGAAGATGTCGCCGTTGCCCGCGGTAGCGCCGTCGACGCTTTCGATGACGATGTCATTGTCCGCCAGGTTGTTGCTCAGAGCGGTGCCGGTGATGTCGCCGTCGCTGGCGGCAATGATGAAGTCCTGGGGATCGATGAGCCAGGTGCCATTCGCTCCATGAGCTGCTCTGGTGGTGATGCGGGCATCATCCGTGATCCGTATCCTGGCAGCGCTGGTCTCCACGAAACCGCCATCACCACCGTTCGGTGCCGAGGCGTCGAGCCGACCGGATACCTGGACCGTGCCGCGCTCGAGATCGCCGAGCAGGATGATTTCACCGCGTTCACCTGTGGCGAGCGTCTTAGCTTCGATGATGCCAGTATGGTTGATCGCCGCCGATGCCAGATCGCCCGCGGCTTCGGCGGTGAGGTAGACCCTGCCGCCCTCGGCCAGGATGACGCCGCCCTGATCGATCTGCGCCTGCAGCGCGCCTTCATCGATCTGGATCTTCACCGGGCCGCCAAGATCGAGCGTGACCTTCCGGCCGGCTCCCATGAGGACATCGCCCCTGGGGGCTTCGATGGTGCCGGCGTTGACGATGGTGCCGGCGATCAGAGCGATCGTACCGCCGGATGCCGCTTTGATGCTGCCCTGGTTGATGACCGCTTTGTCAGAATCCCCGGAGAAGCGATAGCGTCCGGCCATGAAGTCATCGACGGTAATATCCAGCGTCGAGGCGACCAGAGAGCCGACATTGACCTGCGCGCCCGGCGTGAACAGCAAACCATTCGGATTCACCAGAAAGACCTGACCGTTGGCGTTCAGCGCGCCCTGGATCACGGAAACATCGCTGCCCAGCACGCGGTTGAGGGCCACGCTGGAAGCCGAGGGCTGTACGAAGTTGACCGTGTTGCCGTTGCCGATGGAGAAACTCTGCCAGTCGGCGGCGATCCGCTGACTGTCTTGCGTCACTGTCAGCGTGCTGCCGCTCTGGGCGATATGGCCGCTGCCGGCGACGATCTGTCCACCCGTCGGAAGGTCCGCCGCCAGGGCTGGCGCCGTGAGCACGGCGGCGGCGAGCACGGTGAGGCACCCGCGCTTGCCATGAGCCCTGGTAAGCTCCGCGCAAGCGACAAAGGCATTGAGAACGTCGCTCCAGACGAGGCGGTAGATGTGGTTCATGGTTTTCTCCTAGTACGGCCGGAAAACTTTGGTTTGGTGTGTGCAGGCAAGCAGTGGGACGAACCGGGTCTGGATGCTGCCGGGCTTCACCGGGATGGTGCAGTATCGGCAGGTCTCAGCGCGCCGTGTGCCAGGCTGAGCGAGCGAGCTATCGGCAGAGACGGGCTCAGGGAGCGCTTGCCGCTGATCGGCCAGGTTCCGAAGGCCTGGCTTCCTGGCTTGGGTGGCGTCAGACCGGAAAGCAGTGAGCAATGATCGTGTCCCAGAATGTAATCAGATCCGCGAATGAGGTGCCTGCGAACAGAGGTTCGGCTTCTGTTTCTGTCGGCTGGTTGGCAGAAAACTTGAGACACAGATCTCATTGCCGGGGTCTGCCGCGGCTGGACGAGTCGGCGCGTGACGATGGGTGATCATCGGCTTGCGTATCGGAAGCGACCGCCCGGTTTACAGGAGATCCCTGCGCAGTTCGGCGGCGCTCCGCGGTGAAAGAAGCCCGGGTGCGACGTCGAACATGGTCTTCGCCCCGAACTGGCCCTGTTGATGGAGACGGAAGGCGGCGCGGGCGCAGGCCGTCAGTACGCTGGCGGTGAACTCCGGATTGCTGCCGAGCCGCAGCGAAAATTCCATCATCTGGCGGGTGCCTGCGCCGGTTTCGCCGCTGCGTATGACCAGTCCTCCATGGGGCATCGCGGAGTGATCGCGTCGCAGCTCATCGAGGTCGATGAAGTGCACCTTCGTCTCGTAGTCGGCGAAGTAATCCGGCATGGTGACGATCGCCTGCTCGACCGCAGCCGCATCCGCACCCGGCTCGAGCACCACGTAGCATTCGCGCACATGCTTCTCGCGGGTGCTAAGCGCCGGACGGGAACCGCTGCGCACGCGCTCGAGCGCCTCCTGTGACGGGATCGTGTACTGCACCGCTGCGCTGACGCCGGGGATGCGGCGCACGGCGTCCGAATGCCCCTGGCTCAGACCTGGCCCCCAGAAAGTATAGGTATCGCCATCCGCAAGCACCGCGTCACCGTACAGGCGCTGGATCGACAACAGCCCGGGATCCCAGCCTGCCGAGATCACCGCTGTGCGGCAGCTGCGCTGCGCCGCGGCATCGACCGCCGCGAAGTAATCCGGAATCTTCGCGTGGGTGTCGAAACTGTCCACGGTATTGAAGAGTGACGCCAGCGCCGGACCCTGTTCGGGAAGATCCGACTTCGACCCGCCGCAGAGAATGAGCACATCGATGGCGTCGGTGAAGTCGGCCACAAGATCCATGGCATGCACGGGCACGCCGGGAGTCTGTAGTTTCAGGGTGGCGGGATCACGCCGGGTGAAGACGCCGACGAACTCCATGTCCGGAGAGCGCGCCAGCGCCAGTTCCACACCCTTGCCCAGATTGCCGTAGCCGGCGATACCGATTCTGATTCTGTTGGTCATGCGAGCTCTTTCAGATCCGAGACACACTGTGTCGAAGCATTGAAAATCAAAGGTCGCATTATCCGCCATCGATGCGCGATTGTCTCGCTGGCGTCAGGGTTATACCTACCCGTTGGTATTATGGTCGGCGCCGCAGCTTTTGCCTGATCATCACTATCGTAATTCCGGGCGCTCCGGTACCGGCGCCAGTCTTTCCTCGGAGCAGTAGTCCATGGACAGGAGAAGGGTCCCATTCGACCGAATTTCTTCGGAGCGATGGGTTTGTCTCACACTTGCGTGGATGCTCGCATGAGACTGATGCAGGAATACCGGCTTGCTGCAAGGGCAGCAAACCGTCCGCTTGCTGCGTTGCTTCTGGAGGCGCTGAAGCTGCGCCTGTCCGTCAGCCGCCTCGGCCTGACCGAATATCTGGACTTTCAGCTCTATCGAAACGATTTGAGCTACAAGGAAAAGAGAGAGTTCGGAGGATATCGGCAGCAATCGGTGCTGGAGGAAATCCTGGTCGACGATTATTCGCGCTTCATCAGCGTCGACAAGGTCACCATGTACGCTGTGCTGGGCGGACATGGGTTTACGATCCCGGAAGTCCGCGCCGTATACGGCGCCATTCGTCCCCATGCCAGGCTTTGCCTGCAGACTGCCGCGGATCTGGAGCGGTTCTTGCGCACTCCCGGGAGTCTTCCGGTATATGTGAAACCTGCGTTCGGCGCTTTCGGTCGCGGCAATATGCTGTTGAGGGACATCGCCGGGGACGACATCCTGCTCGGCGATGACAGCTCGATTTCGATTGGAGAGCTGACCAGGACGCTCGATAATGGAAGGTCGTTAGGCTGGATCTTTCAGCAACCCCTCATTGCGCATCGCGACATCCGCGAGCTCACGCAGTCCGACAAGATTTCGGGTTTGCGCATCCATACCTTTCTCGCTCCGGATCGCATCGAGGTAATCCGAGCCGTGTTCAAGATCAACGTCGGAACCTCGGATTCCGACAATTTTGCCCACGGCAGCAGCGGCAATATGCTGGCGGCGGTCGATATCGACACAGGCACGGTACGGCGGGTGGTCGGCGGCACCGGCGTATCGCAACAGCTCGATCCGTTGCATCCTCGCTCGGGCCGCAGCTTGGTCGGTTTCGAGATTCCGCACTGGAGCCAGGTGGTGGAGCTTGTCCGGGAAGCGCAGGCCGCGTTTCATGGCTACATCTGCCCGGGCTGGGATATTGCGATATGCGATGATGGGCCGCGAATCCTGGAGGTCAATGCCTTCGGCGACATCGATCTGTCTCAGCATGCCTCTCGTACCGGATTCCTTGATTCGCAGTTCATATCCCTGATGCGGGAGAGGGGGCTGGAAAAGCTGCTGTACAGCGGGCCTGGCCGGTCGAAGCGGTCGCCACACAACCATCGTCTGGGCGTGCGCAAGCATCATTGGGCTTGGTAGGTCCGCAATGCTGGCGGTCCGGAACCGCCCGCGTTCTGTGCAACGGCTGGCCTCATCCCTTCATCCGCCGCGCGTCTGATCTTCAACCGCCGCGGGAAAGCTCCAGCGGAGCGATCCTCAGCAGCAGCTCGCGCAGCGTTGCGGGATCGGTCAGGGCTTCGTCGAGTTCGGCGAGCGCCTGGCGCCAGACCGGGTAGGCGCGTTTGAGCAGGGCATGTCCCTGGGGGCTCAGTCGCAGCCGCCGTTTGCGACGGTCGTTCGAGTCGCTCAGCACCTCAATAAGACCACGTTTTTCGAGTGGTTTGATCATGGCTGTGAGCGTGGTTCGGTCCATGGCCAGGAACGGCGCGAGTTCGCCGATGCTCGGCGGCTCCGGCCGGTTCAGCGACATCAACAGCGAAAACTGACCGTTGGTCAGGTCCAGAGGACGGAAGGCCTCATCGAAATGGCGGGCAAGTGTCCGCGCAGCCCTATGCACATGCAGGCAGACGCACGCCCGTGCCACTTCCAGAGTCTTGTCGCGAGGGAAGGTCTTCGTTATCATGCCGTAATTATGTTGATATCAACCTAAGCAGTCCAGCGGCCGGGCGATGGTCCTGAAAGGCACGAGGAGGCGATATGGCATATGTCGATGGTTTCCTGATTCCAGTGAAGAAGGAGCGGCTGGAAGAATACAAGCAGATGGCTGCCCTGGGCGAGCAGGTATGGCGAGAGTATGGAGCCATAGGCTACGTCGAATGCCTCGCCGACGATGTCAAGCAGGGCGAGGTCACTTCCTTCCCTCGCGCCGTCCAGTTGCAGGATGACGAAATAGTGGTGTTTTCCTGGATCGTATATCACTCGCGCGAGCATCGCGATGAAGTGAACCGCAAGGTGATGGAGGATCCCCGCATGCAGCCGCCATCGAGTAGCGAGTGGCCCTTTGACGCGCGGCGCATGATTTTTGGTGGCTTCGTTCCTTTCATCGGCCTTTGATCATGGACCGGCCCATCATCCCGCACCTCTGGTTCGACAGCCAGGCGCGCGAGGCGGCCGCGTTCTATTGCTCGATCTTTCCGGACTCGAAGATCGAGCACATCGGCGAGGTCAGGGACACGCCTTCCGGCGACTGCGAGATGGTGTCGTTTCGGCTTGGGGGGCAGCCCTTCATGGCGATCTCGGCCGGACCGCTGTTCCGCTTCACCCCCGCTGTTTCCTTCATCGTCAACTACGATCTGGGCCGCGATCCAGGCGCGCGCGATGCGCTGGATACCGCCTGGAAGAAGCTCGCCGATGGCGGCGAGGTGTTGATGCCGCTCGATGCCTATCCCTTCAGTCCACGCTATGGCTGGGTGCAGGACCGCTTCGGTTTGTCCTGGCAGCCCATTCTCTCGGATCCGGCAGGAGAGCCGCGGCCATTCATCGTGCCCTCACTGCTGTTCACCGACGGAGTCTGCGGCAAGGCCGGGGAGGCGGCGGAGTTCTATCGCACGGTGTTCGAGGGTTCGCGCGTCGGACAGATGGTTCGCTATCCGGCGGGCATGGAACCGGATCGAGAGGGTACCGTGATGTTCACCGACTTCCGGCTCGGAAGTACCTGGTTCGCGGCGATGGACAGCGCGCGCATCCATGGCTTCGCGTTCAACGAAGCCATCTCCTTCATCGTCGAATGCGAGGACCAGGCGGAGATCGATCGTTACTGGGATCGCTTGTCCTTCGATCCGGCAGCGGAGCAGTGCGGCTGGTGCAAGGATCGCTACGGCGTATCCTGGCAGATCGCGCCCGCTGAACTCCAACGCATGATGCGCAGCGAGGATCGCGCTCGCGTGGACCGCGTTACACAGGCATTTCTCACCATGAAGAAGCTGTATCTCGCTGCGCTGCGCCGGGCATTCGATGGCGCCTGAGCGGCGCATCCTCCTCCGGGCGCTTGAAGCTGTCCGGTGCTGACCGGACGTGATATGGACGAACCCTGACCAGGAGACACGCCATGAAGATCGAACCCTATCTGTTCTTCGACGGCAATGCCGAAGAAGCCCTTGCCTTCTACGAGCAGGCGCTAGGTGGCAAGATCGAAGGCAGATTTCGCTACGCCGACTCGCCGGATCCGGTGCCGCCCGAATACGTACCGCCGGGCGGGCCGGGCAAGATCATGCATGCCAGCCTGCTCATCGACGGCCAGCGGCTGATGCTGGGTGACGGCCTGCCGATCGAGAGCGGCGGCTTCCACGGTTTCTCCCTGACCCTGCAGTACGAGAGCGAGGAACGGGCTCGGCAGGTGTTCGATGCGCTCGCCGATGGCGGTCGCGTCCTCATGCCGATGGGACCCACCTTCTTCTCACCCTGCTACGGCCAACTCTTCGACCGTTTCGGCGTGCAGTGGATGGTGCTGGTTCCGGGCGAACAACACTGACAGGAGCAGACCCATGCCATATACCCTGACCCAGATCCGTGTCCTGCGCGCGCCGGTCGAGCGTGTCTACCGCGCCTTTCTCGATCCCGCCGCGCTCGCCAAATGGAATGCTCCGGATGGCTTCACCTGCATCGTCCATGAGCTCGAGGCGAAGGAGGGCGGCCGCTTCCGCATCTCCTTCGTGAACTTTTCCTCGGGCGAGGCGCATAGCTTTGGCGGCGAGTACCGCGAACTCGTTCCCAACGAGAGGATCGTCGCCACCGACCGCTTCGAGGATGCCGGGCTGCCGGGCGAGATCATCACCACGACGATGTTCCGGTCCGGCTCCGGCGGCACCGAAGTCACCGTCGAGCAGAGCGGTCTGCCCGATGTCATCCCTCCCGAGTCCTGCCGCCTCGGCTGGCAGCAATCATTCGAACTCCTGGCGCGCCTGGTCGAAGCGGAAGTGCCTTCCGGCTGAGCAGAGAGGAGGTCTGAGCGATGGGCAGTGCAGACATGAAGAATGAAAATTCAATGACCCATGGCACCCTGTCATGGAGCCGGTTCATTCGTGCTCCGCGTGAGCGTGTTTTCGATGCCTGGACCCAGCTCCAGCACCGCCGGCAGTGGTTTCGTGGTCCTGATGGATGGGTCGATGTCCGGCGCAGCCTCGACCTGCGAGAGGGAGGGACCGAGCTCGCGCATGGCCGCTTCGAGAGCGGCATCGAGAGCATCTATCTGGCGCGGTTTCATCACATCGAGCCGGGTGCCCGGCTCATCTATGCGTTCGACATGACGGTCGACGGCAAGCTGTTCTCGGTCTCGTTGGCCGGGGTCAGCTTCGACGAGAGGGGTGAGGGGACCGAGTTGGTCTACACCGAACACATGTTTTCCCTCGTAGCCGGCTACGGCGCCGATGAGCGCGCGGCCGGTACCGAAGCGCTGCTGGAGCGGTTCATATCGTATGTGGAGCAGATGAGCGGCGATTGAGCGGGAAGGGGTCCTCGTCTGAAGCGAGGTAGCTGGATGCGGTGTGCCGGGCCATTCGTATTGCGGGCGGATTCTGCTACTTGGCCGTGCGGCGTTCCTCGCGCAATAATGGCGTGAACCAAACGCCGGAACCGCCATGGCCCACCCACTGCCGATTGCCAGGAACGAAGACACGACGCTGGCCCTCCTGCCCGCGCTTGCCAACCGTCACGGCCTGATCACCGGCGCGACCGGTACCGGTAAGACGGTGACCCTGCAGGTGCTCGCCGAGCAGTTCTCTAACATCGGCGTGCCGGTCTTCCTCGCCGACATCAAGGGCGACCTGTCCGGCATCGGCGTGGCGGGGGCTGCGTCCGAGAAGTTCCAGAAACGGCTCGACATGCTCGGCCTGGGCGAGTGGCGGCCGGGATCCAGTCCGGTGGTGTTCTGGGACGTGTTCGGCGCGGCCGGACATCCCGTGCGCGCGACGGTCTCGGACATGGGACCGCTGCTGCTCGCGCGCCTGCTGGGGCTCAACGACACCCAGGAAGGCGTGCTGCAGATCATCTTCCGAGTCGCCGACGACGCCGGCCTGCTGCTGCTCGACCTCAAGGACCTGCGGGCGATGGCGCAGTTCGTCGGCGACAACGCGCCAGAGTTCCGGACGCAGTACGGCAACGTCTCCGCCGCCAGCGTCGGCGCCATCCAGCGCGGTCTGCTGGCGCTGGAAGAGCAGGGCGGCGACAGCTTCTTCGGCGAGCCGATGCTCGACATCGCCGACCTGATGCAGGCGCAGCACGGCAAGGGCGTCGTCAACATCCTCGTCGCCGACAGGCTCATGCATTCGCCCAGGCTCTATGCCACCTTCCTGCTCTGGCTGCTGGCCGAGTTGTTCGAGCAGTTGCCCGAGGCCGGTGACCTGGAGAAGCCGAAGCTGGTGTTCTTCTTCGACGAGGCGCACCTGCTGTTCGACGGCGCACCCAAGGCGCTCATCGACAAGGTCGAGCAGGTGGTGCGGCTGATCCGCTCCAAGGGCGTCGGCGTCTACTTCGTCACCCAGAACCCGCTCGATGTGCCGGAGAAGGTGCTCGGCCAGCTCGGCAACCGCGTGCAGCACGCCCTGCGTGCCTTCACGCCGCGCGACCAGAAAGCGGTAAAGGCCGCCGCCGAAACCATGCGTCCCAATCCCGCCTTCAATGCGGCGAGCGCCATCACCGAACTCGGCGTCGGCGAAGCGCTGGTATCCTTCCTCGACGAAAAGGGCCGGCCCAACATCGTCGAACGCGCGTACATCCTGCCACCCGCCTCCCGCATCGGCCCCATGACCGAGGCGGAACGGCAGCAGGCCATTCGATCCTCCGTCCTCTACGGTCACTACGAAAACGCCGTAGACCGCGAATCGGCCTATGAAAAACTCGCCGCACGTGCTGCCGTGGATCCATCGAAAACGGACAAGGAAAGCGCAGGGCCCGCCCCGCAGGCGACGAAGGGCGGACTGGACGAACTCCTGTTCGGCCGCACCGGCCCCCGCGGCGGCAAGACCGACGGTCTGGTGCAGACCATGGCGAAAACGATCACCCGCTCCATCGGCTCGCAGATCGGAAGACAGCTTGCCCGCGGCGTGCTGGGCTCGCTGCTCGGCGGGAAGTCGCGCTGAATCCTGGATGAATCCGGGATGAATCCCGGGGTGTCCGTGGCGCGCTGTGACCTGAACACCTGCCGGCGAAGCTTCATCCCATTCACCCTTGGGACCGGGTCGCGGAATCGGCCGTCAGGCTTCCTGCTCAGGCCAATCGAAAAGCGTACTCGAGTTTACGTAGCGTTGAATAACGGCAGCGAATCCAGAGTGACGGTCATCGACGCCGTGACGCACATATCGTGCAGATCAGCGGCGAGAGCTGTCGTCTCAAGGACAAGCGCAGGGCCGGTACCGCGCCGGAACGGACGAAGAAGACGGGATAACCATAGGGGCCCAGGGGGTCATTTTAACTTCGGCGATTCATGCCCAAAGGGGGTCAGTTTTCAGTCGTTGACAGCGAACCAGGGCGCGCTATCGCTCGGCCAGCGCGTGCGTCACGCCAAGTTCGGCGAGGGCGTGGTGCTGAATTACGAGGACCAGGGCGCACGCGCGCGTGCAGGTGAGCTTCGTGGACGCAGGCGCGTCAAGTAACTGGTACTGGCGTATGCGAATCTGGAGACGGTGTAGACCGAACCGATTGAGCTGTCCCCGGAATCGGACAAATGAAGGCCCCTGCCGGGGCCTTCTTTATTGGGCTTGATCGAGGCGCTTAGAACTTGATTAGTGCATCAACGGACAGCAGGTCAACATCAGCGTCGATATCATACCACTCCCACTCACCGATAATGCCCAACCGGTCAGTGAGCATGTATTGAGCGCCGATGCCATACATGGGGTCGGTGCCATCGTCGTCAATGCCGGAAGCAGCACCGCCCCCTTCGACATCCCACCTGATCATGCCGAACTTGCCGAACACGCCGAACTGCTCGTTGAGCGGCAGGCTACCCTTCGCAGCGAGAGTCCAGCCGTCTGTTTTGGCGCTGACTGCCGAACTGCCTATGGATCCACTGACCTCACCGAAATCCACCCAGGCGGCCTCGAAGGCGATAGTCGGATTCAACTCCCAACCGCCGAAGATCTTCCAAGCGGTGTCCTCATCGTCGCAATTGGTGAAACCGTCGCACCCATCGATGGTAGCCTGCCCGATGCTCGCACCCGCATAGAAGCCATTCTGTGCGAGGGCAGTACCCGTCATACCCAACGTCAACAAAATTGCGCCCATAAATTTCGTTTTGTGCATGATCTTCTCCTGCTATTAAGCCTACGAGGATCATCCAGGAACTCATACACCTCCCGTGTGCCGGGATCGCGCGATCATAGTCATCCTCTCGGACCGCGAGGTCAATCGGAACTTCCGCGAATCGACGCCGTAGTCCTTGAGAAAAGCGAGTGTTTCGGCACTCTCGACATATTCAGCGATGGTTGCCTTCGGTGTTTGCGTCGTCATCCGCACAGACGATCAGCGGCAGGTTGAGGAAGCGTGCGAGTATTGTCTGCGCCACCGCCTTCAGGTTTCTGGCATTGAACGCCACGGCCACGGGGTGGCCCGTCGCCTGGTGGATGGTTGCGCCGGTCGCAAAAACCTTCAGCGATGCACAAGGCTGCCCGCGGCCTGCCGTGCTGCGATGCTGAAATAGCAACCGGCCACGCGCCCGCCGGTCAGGAACCGCTTGTCGCCGTCCGGCCCGATCGCATCATTCATCGCGCGGCCCTTTGTTTTTCTGGTCATGATGGCCGCCTCCCGTTCACCGCGCCGCCTTGCGGCTCGCCTCGATGCGTTTCGCCAGCCAATCGTTCACCTCCGCCTCGATCCAGCCGACGGCACGGCCGCCGAGCGAAACGGGCGCGGGGAAGCTGCCTTCAGCGACGCGCAGATAGATGGTGCTGCGGGAAATCCCGGTGCGGGCCTTGACGCTGGGAAGTCTCAGGATGGTGGTAACCATGTTTGCGCCTCCTGAGGCGTTGTTTGACATGGCTTCCGATTGTTATGTCACGACTCCAGCGCAGCATCGATTGCGGCATCGGTCGCCGCAGTTGCGGGACTTGCGGGATTGCAGGGCACGTTTGACCTCGGGGAACTTGCAGGAAAGATTTCTCTTCGAAAAACCCCCGTATCCACGGAAATGCTCGTCTATCGCGTCGATCAGTCTGACCTCGCTGGGAAAGGAAGGATGCTTGTCGACGCCGGGAAGGTTCCTGCAATGCAGTCGAGCAGGGCGGCAATGATACTCTGATAGGTAGCCTCGGCCCGTTCTCCTGGTGCGCCCAGCCTGTCGACCATAGCCTTGCGCAGTTGGCCGGGGTGCACGAAGACCAGCGGGCCAGGCGCATAGCGCAGCGCACGGTGAGGGTGCCTTGGTGGCCGTCCAGTGCCCGCAGGATTTCGCCGACCCGTTCGGGTCGGTGGCCCGCGCACATCTAACAGCTTGATAGTCTTTTCGCCGGGCTTGGCGTTACGGATGGCGGTATCGGTCAGCGGCATGGGGGCAACTCCCTGTAGGGGCAACTCACTTGCCCCCAAGGTTGCCCCCACTTGCCCCC
>CAZOOF010000035.1:0-23664 GCA_964581365.1 uncultured Chromatiales bacterium | reverse complement strand
GTTCGGCGCCGAATTCGCGGCGTGCCAGTTCATAGCCCCAGTTCTTGAACGCGCCTTCGGTGAACTTCATGATGTTGCCCTTGTGCACCAGGGTCACCGAATCGCGGTCATTGTCGATCGCGTACTGGATGGCGCGCCGGACCAGTCGCTCGGTTCCATCGCGCGAGACCGGCTTGATACCGTTGCCGGAGGTTTCCGGGAAACGGATCTTGCGCACTCCCATCTCTTCCTGCAGGAAGGTGATGAGTTTGCGGGCCTCCGCGGATTCGGCCTCCCATTCGATGCCGGCGTAGATGTCTTCGGAGTTCTCGCGGAAGATGACCATATCGGTGTCTTCCGGCTTCTTGAGCGGGCTCGGCGTGCCGTCGAAGTAGCGCACCGGGCGCAGGCAAACGTAAAGGTCCAGCTCCTGACGCAGTGCCACATTGATCGAGCGGATGCCGCCGCCGACCGGGGTGGTGAGCGGACCCTTGATCGCCACCAGGAACTCGCGGATCGCCTTCAGTGTCTCTTCCGGCAGCCAGGTGTTTTCGCCGTAGACCCGGTTCGCCTTCTCGCCGGCGTAGATCTCCATCCAGGCGATCGAACGTCTGCCGCCGTAGGCTTTGTCAACGGCTGCATCGACCACTGCCCGCATCGCCGGAGTGATATCCACGCCGATTCCGTCTCCCTCGATGAAGGGAATGATCGGGCGATCGGGAATGTGCAGGGCGCCATTGCGGGCCTCGATCCGTTGTCCATCCCCGGGAATGTCGATGTGCTGGTAAGCCATGGGCGGTACCTTTTGTGTTTGCTGTTGCGGGAAAGAGTCCGAAGATACCGATGCGACCGCGGCTGCACAAGGTCTGGCGCGCTTTCCCTGCCTGCGGCGCCCGGTCCGTCCGGCGCCTCCGCGGCAGCCGCGCCGGCGCTGTCCGCCGCCTTTTCGCCGACCCTGTGCGGTCTGTTACAATAGCGCGGCAACAGGTTGAGAGAGCGAATGAATTCCATGGATTTGCCGATGAGTGGCGAGCGCGTGGTGGTGGGGATGTCGGGCGGGGTCGATTCGTCCGTCGCCGCGCTCCTGCTCGCCCGTCAGGGCTGCGAGGTCACCGGCGTCTTCATGAAAAACTGGGAGGACGAGACCGATGACGGCTCGCCGTGCCCGGCAGAGCGCGACGCCCTCGACGCGCTGGAGGCATGTGACCGCATCGGTATCGCGCTCGACGCGGTGAGCTTCGTCGAGGAGTACCGCGAGCGGGTTTTCGCCCGGTTTCTCGCGGAGTACGAGGCCGGACGCACTCCGAACCCTGACATCCTGTGCAACAGCGAAATCAAGTTCCGGGCCTTCCTGGATCATGCGCTGGCGCGGGGCGCTGCCTGGCTGGCGACGGGTCATTACGCCACAGTCCGGCGTGAACACGGCCGCTGCCGCCTGTTGAAGGGCGCCGATCCCGGCAAGGACCAGACCTATTTTCTCCATGCCCTGTCCCAGGAACAGCTGGCGCGCGCGGTGTTCCCGGTCGGCGGCATGCACAAGCGCGAGGTGCGCGAGCTGGCGCGGGAGGCCGGGCTGGTGAATCATGACCGCAAGGACAGCACCGGCATCTGCTTCATCGGCGAGCGCCATTTCACCGGTTTTCTCAAGCGCTATCTTCCGGTGCGCGCGGGCGAGATCCGCGGCGTCGGCGGCGAAATCCTCGGCTGGCACGAGGGGCTGATGTTCTACACTCTGGGTCAGCGCAAGGGGCTCGGTATCGGCGGACGCGCCGGAAGCAGCGGCGAGCCCTGGTACGTCGCCGCCAAGGACATGGCTACCAATACCCTGGTGGTCGTTCAGGGCGAACACCCCTTGCTGTATACCGATGAGCTGCGGGCGACGGAGCTGAACTGGATCGCGCCGCCGCCAGCGCCAGGAGAGCCGCTGCGCTGCCGCGCCAAGACGCGTTACCGGCAGCCGGATCAGGACTGCACCGTAGAGGTCGAGGACGACGGCAGCTGCCGCGTGGTATTCGACCGGCCGCAGCGGGCGGTCACCCCCGGGCAGTCGGTGGTCTTCTACCAGGGCGAAGAGTGTCTGGGCGGCGGCGTCATCGAACAGGTTGCCAGGAGTTCGCGCGCCACCGATGCGGCGATCCTCGCGGCGCAGAGTGCCTGACCATGGCCCGTACGCTGGATGATGCCGCCATTGCGCTCGCGGGGACTTTCCAGGCCGCCTGGCTGGTCAACGAAGTCGCGCTGCGGGGGAAAGTGCCGCCGGCGCCCTTCGCCTGCATCATCGAATCCGTCTTCGCGATCGATCCGCCGGATACGCCTTCCGTCTACGGCGGCGTCGCGAATCTCGACATCGGTCTCGGACTGCTCGAGCGTCACCTGAGCGGCAGGCCGCCGGCGGAGGAAATGCAGATCATCCGCTACGTACTCGGCGTGCTGCACCTCGAGCGCAAGCTGGTCAGCAACCGGGAACTGATGGACCGGCTCGGTGCCGGCATCCGGCGCATCCGCGGACAGGCCGAGCATTTTTCCACCACCCACGAGAACGTGATAGCGGCGCTCGCGGATCTGTACGTCAACACCGTCAGCACGCTGACGCCGCGCATCATCGTCGGCGGCGAGCACGGTCATCTCAGTCAACCCGCCAACGCCAACCGGGTGCGCGCGCTGCTGCTGGCGGCCATGCGCTCGGCAGTGCTGTGGCGGCAGAATGGCGGCACGCGCATACAGCTCCTGTTCCGTCGGCGGCAGATCGCCACCGCGGCGCAGCGCCTGCGTGAGGCCGCGCAGGCTTCCTGAACAAGAGGACATCATGGAACTTTCTTCACTCACCGCTGTGTCACCGCTCGATGGACGCTATGGCGACAAGCTCATCGCTCTGCGTTCCGTGTTCAGCGAATACGGCCTGATCGAGCGCCGGATGCGGGTCGAGATCGGCTGGCTGCGCGCGCTCGCCGCACACTCCGCCATCACCGAGGTTCCGCCGCTCAGCCGCGACTCGGAGGCGCTGCTCGACGCCATCGTCAGCGGCTTCGATGAACAGGAGGCGGCGCGGGTCAAGGAGATCGAGCGGCGGACCAATCATGACGTCAAGGCGCTGGAGTACTACCTCAAGGAAAAGATCGCCGGCGATCCGGCGCTGGCGCGCAGCGGCGAGTTCATTCACTTCGCCTGCACCTCCGAGGACATCAACAATCTGGCCTACGCGCTCATGCTGAGCGAGGCGCGCGAGCGGGTGCTGCTGCCGGCGATCGACAGTCTGATCGCGGCGATTGCATCCATGGCCCACGAATACGCCGACCGGACCATGATGTCGCGCACTCACGGCCAGCCGGCCACGCCCACGACGCTGGGCAAGGAGATGGCGAACGTGGTGGCGCGTCTGCGCCGCCAGCGGGATGGTTTCGCCGCCATCGGACTGCTGGGCAAGATGAACGGCGCCACCGGCAACTACAATGCCCATCTCGCGGCCTATCCCGAGATCGACTGGCCGGCGCTGGCGCAGGAATTCGTCACCACGGAACTCGGGCTGACCTGGAACGCGCATACCACCCAGATCGAACCGCACGACTACATGGCGGAGTATTTCGATGCCCTGGCGCGCATCAACACCGTGCTGCTCGATTTCTGCCGCGACGTCTGGGGCTACATTTCCCTCGGCTATTTTCGTCAGCGGGCGGTGGCCGGCGAAGTCGGTTCCTCCACCATGCCGCACAAGGTCAATCCCATCGATTTCGAGAACGCGGAGGGCAATCTCGGACTCGCCAATGCGGTGCTGCGTCATCTGGCGGAAAAACTGCCGGTATCGCGCTGGCAGCGGGACCTGTCGGATTCCACGGTGTTGCGCAACATCGGCGTCGGTGCCGGTTACGCGATGCTGGCTTTCGAATCCTGCCGTCGCGGCCTGGGCAAGCTGTCAGTCGATGACGCCTGCATCGAGTCCGATCTGGCGGAGGCCTGGGAACTGCTCGCCGAGCCGGTGCAGACGGTCATGCGCCGCTACGGCATCGAATCGCCGTATGAGAAGCTGAAGGATATGACCCGTGGCCGGCGCATCGATCGCGATACGCTCCATGCCTTTATCCGGACTCTGGAGATTCCCGAGGAAGCGCGTGAACGCCTGCTCGCGCTGACGCCATCCACTTATGCGGGGCTTGCGTCCCAGCTCGCGCGGCAGGTCTGACGAGGCGCATACGACGGTTCGGAAGGGCTGATCTGTGACCCGGGTCACGGCGGCACGGGGAGAGAGGAGGGATAATTGCTCCCAAGCGTACGGCTGACGGCGCTCCCGCCTCTTCTCCTCCAAGTCTGCCGCGGTCCGCACGTGTCCCGATCGCTCCTCCCCGCGATCGGGTTTTTTTTTGCCCGTCGGGTTGTATACTTGCGCCTTGCCCGCTGCCCTGCAGGGCAGTCGGTTCCTTGACTGCCGCTGCCTGAACGTCTGCCGGGACGTGACGCGTGCACGATCGCGTCGGTTTACCGCGCGTTCCGGCGGCTCGCTCAAATCTCCAGCCATTCCGGGGTTCGTCCATGTTAGATCCACAACTCCTGCGCAATGAACTCGATACCGTCGCGGCGCGTCTCGCCCGCCGCGGCGTGCAACTCGATGTCGACCGCATCTCGGCGCTCGAGCAGCAGCGCAAGCTGGTGCAGATTCGCGTGCAGGAACTGCAGCACGAGCGTAACGCCCGCTCGCGCGACATCGGACGCGCCAAGGCGCAGGGCGAGGATGTCGACACTCTGAAGGCCGGCATCGCGCGTCTCGGTGACGAGCTGCGTGCCGCCGAGACCGAGCTCGAGGACATCCAGAGAGAACTTTCCGCCCTGCTGCTCGGCATCCCCAATCTTCCTGACGATTCGGTGCCGGATGGACGCGACGAGAACGACAACGTGGAGTTGCGTCGCTGGGGAACGCCGCCAGATTTCGCTTTCGAACCCCGGGATCACGTCGCGCTCGGTGAATCGCTCGGCATGCTCGATTTCGGCGCCGCCGCCGCGCTGGCCGGCGCGCGCTTCGTCACGCTGAACGGACCGCTGGCGCGGCTGCAGCGGGCGCTGATCCAGTTCATGCTCGATCTGCATGCCACTGAGCACGGATACCGGGAAGTGTACGTGCCGTACCTGGTCAACGCCGACGCGCTCACCGGCACCGGACAGCTGCCCAAGTTCGAGGCGGATCTGTTCGCGCTGCGCGATTCTCCGTACTACCTGATTCCCACCGCTGAAGTGCCGGTGACCAATCTGGTGCGCGACAGCATCATCGAGGCGGGCCAGCTGCCGCTGAAATTCGTTGCCCATACCCCCTGTTTCCGCAGCGAAGCCGGCTCCTACGGCAAGGATACGCGGGGCATGATCCGGCAGCACCAGTTCGAGAAGGTCGAGCTGGTGCAGATCGTGGAGCCGGAAACCTCTCAGGCGGCGCACGAGGAGCTCACCGCTCACGCCGAGGAAGTGCTCAAGCGCCTCGGTCTGCCGTTCCGCACCGTCGCCCTGTGCGCTGGCGATCTCGGTTTCTCCGCGCGCAAGACTTACGACATCGAGGTGTGGCTGCCGGCGCAGCAGCGCTATCGTGAGATTTCGTCGTGCAGCAATTTCGGCGACTTCCAGGCGCGTCGCATGCAGGCGCGCTGGAGGCCGGGCGATGGCCGCAAGCCCGAACCCGTGCACACGCTCAATGGCTCCGGGCTGGCGGTAGGGCGCACGCTGCTGGCCATCATGGAGAACTTCCAGGACGCGCAGGGGCGCATTCACGTGCCGGAGGCGCTGCATCCATACATGGGCCGATTGCAGTTCATCGGCTAGACTAGAGGCGTGAAGCATCTCCCCGTCTTTTTCGATGTGCGCGGGCGCGACTGCCTCCTCGTCGGAGGAGGAGAGGTCGCGGCGCGCAAGGCCGAACTCCTGCTGCGCGCGGGATGCCGGCTGACCGTCGTCGCCCCGGAGGCTGGGCCAACGCTCGCCGCGCTGGCTGCCGCCGGCGAATTGCAGCATCGCGCCGCCGCTTTCAGCTCGTCCGATATCGCGGGCAATACGCTGGTCTTCGCCGCGACCGATGATCGCGCCGTCAACGCGGCCGTTGCCGCCGCTGCGCGAGAACGCGGCGTACCGGTCAATGTGGCCGATGATCCCGGACATTGCGATTTCATTCTGCCCTCGGTGCTCGATCGTTCGCCGCTGCTGATCGCGGTATCGACCGGGGGTGCCGCTCCAGTGCTGGCGCGCGCGCTGCGGGCCCGGCTCGAAACGCTGATTCCACCCGGGTACGGACGGCTGGCCGCGCTGCTCGAGCGCTTTCGCGGACGTCTGAAGGAGCGCCTGCCGATGGGTGCGCGCCGTCGCTTCGTCGAGCAGGTGATCGAGGGGCCGGTGGCCGAGCTGGTGTTTGCCGGCCGGGAGACCGAGGCGGCCGAGATGCTGCAACAGGCCATCGAAAGCGCCGATCCCCGTGCGCCGCGCGGTGAGGTCAGCCTGATCGGTGCCGGTCCGGGAGATCCCGACCTGCTCACCTTCCGGGCGCTGCGCCTGATGCAGCGTGCCGACGTGGTGCTCTACGATCGCCTGGTTCCCGATGGCATTCTCGATCTGGTGCGCCGCGAGGCCGAGCGGATCTATGTCGGCAAGCGGCGTGACTACCACGCCCTGCGCCAGGAAGAGATCAATGATCTGCTGGTCTTCCATGCGCGCGCCGGCCGGCACGTGGTCCGCCTGAAGGGCGGGGATCCCTTCGTGTTCGGCCGGGGCGGCGAGGAGATCGCCACGCTCGCTGCCGAGGGAGTATCGTTCCAGGTGGTGCCGGGGATTACCGCCGCCAACGGCTGCGCCGCCTATGCCGGCATCCCGCTCACGCATCGCGACTACGCCCATTCAGTGCTGTTCGTCACCGGACACCGGCGCGACGGCGGCGTCGATCTGGACTGGGATGCGCTGGCGCGACCGGCACAGACCGTGGTGATTTACATGGGACTGGAATCGGTCGATATCATCTGTCGTGAGCTGCAGCGTCACGGCGTGCCGGCGCGGATGCCAGTCGCGTTGATTGAACGCGGCACGACGCCTGCGCAGCGGGTGCTCACCGGTACGCTGCAGAGTCTGCCTAGCCTGGTGGCGCGGCAGGAAATTCATGCGCCGACGCTGCTGATCGTCGGCGAGGTGGTCAGTCTGCGCGAGCGGCTGGCCTGGTTCAATCCGGAGCGTTCGGAGCAGTAACGGGGTTGATCCTCAGGCGCCTCATCTTCGTTGCTTCTCCGCCGCCGCCGCGGCGCGCTTCGTTCTCCATCATCGGATATCCATGTTCGCTACCGCAATCGTAGAGTCGCTGCGCCGCTACTCGGCGGCGCAGCTGCGCAGTGATGTGTCTGCGGGTATCACCGTGGGAGTGGTTGCCATTCCCCTGTCGATGGCGCTCGCCATCGCCAGCGGGGTGCCGCCGCAGCATGGCCTGTACACGGCGATCATCGCCGGGGCGATCATCGCGCTGTGCGGCGGTTCGCGCGTCAACATATCGGGGCCGACGGCGGCGTTCGTGGTGGTCCTGTTGCCGGTAGTCCATCAGTTCGGACTCGGCGGGTTGGTGCTTGCCGGACTGATGTCCGGCCTGATTCTCATCGCGCTTGGCCTGGCGCGCATGGGCCGTCTCATCGAGCTCGTGCCCTATCCGGTGACGGTCGGTTTCACCGCCGGCATCGCAGTGGTCATCGCCGTGCTGCAGATCAAGGATTTTCTCGGCCTGACCATCACCGAGCCAGGAGAGAATTTCGTCGCGCGGGTGTGGGCGATCGGCGCCGCGCTGCCCACGCTGCGCTGGCAGGACACGCTGGTGGCGGTGACGACGCTGGCTCTGCTCACCGCTTGGCCGCGGCTGCAGACCCGGATGCCGCCGCGGCTGCGGCTCCCCGGACCGCTGGTGGTGCTGGCGCTGATCACCTTGGTAAGCTGGGTGGCAGCGAGCGTCATCCCGGGTGTCAGCATCGCCACCATCGGCAATACCTTCTCCTACAGCCTCGGCGATATCCTCCATGAGGGCATACCGGCGCTGCCGCCCATGCCGATCGCGCCCTGGGAACTGCCCGGACCCGATGGCGCGCCGATCGGCCTGTCCTTCGATCTGATTCACAAACTGCTCGGCCCAGCGATGACGATCGCAGCCCTGGCGGCCATCGAGTCGCTGCTCTGCGCGGTGATTGCCGACGGCATGGCCGGGGCGCGGCACAATCCCAACGCCGAGCTGATTGGTCTCGGCATCGGCAACGTGGTGGTACCGTTCTTTGCCGGTATTCCGGCGACGGCGGCCATCTCCCGGACCGCCACCAGCGTGCGCGCGGGCGCGCGCACGCCCATCGCGGCCATTGTCCATGCTGCCGTGGTGCTGCTGGCGGTGCTGGCGATCGCAGGTCTGCTGAATCAGGTGCCGATGGCGGCGCTGGCGGCCTTGCTGCTCATCGTTGCCTGGAACATGAGCGAGGCGAGGCACGTGCTGCGCATCGTGCGCACTGCCCCCGGCAGCGATATCGCCGTGCTGCTGTGCTGTTTCACCCTGACCGTGCTGTTCGACATGACGGTGGCGGTTTCGGTCGGTATTGGCCTTGCCGCCATGCTGTTCATCCGCCAGGTGATCGAACAGACCGGCGTTCGCGCGCTCGGTAACGGCAGCCGCAGGCGCCGGCGGCGCGAGTCGCTGCCCGACGGCGTGCTGGTCTACGACATCGACGGAGCGCTGTTCTTCGGCGCCGCCCACCGAGCCCTGCGTGCCCTGGAGTCCTTGCCGCCGGATGCGCGCGTCGTGGTGCTCGACATGGACGATGTTTCCATTCTCGATATGACGGCGATGATGCTGCTGCAGGAACTGCTCACGCATCTGGGTTCGCGCGGAGCGGTGGTAATCATTGCCGGCTTGCATCCGCGGCTGATCCTGCAGCTGCGCCGCAGCGGTATCCGCCGTCGCCGCGGTGCGCTCGAGTTTCGCAGCGACCCGCGCAGCGCCTTGCGCCGGGCTGCGGTTCTGGTAGCGCCTCCCGAGTCCGAACCGACGCCAACCGATGTCACTGCCAGCGTCACCGAAGGCGCCGCCGTGGATTCCAGCAGAACGGCGGGCGCGGATCCGGAGGAGCAGGGAAGGGCTGGCGACGCCGGGGAAGCACCCGGAGCCGAGCAGCAGTCGGAGCCGGCGCCGGCGCCACCCGGGCCATCGGGTTCCCGCGACCAGAGCTGAGCTGGTCGCGGCGCCGGTATCAGACCGGATCCTGCTTTCCGACCGGTTCCGGCTGGCGCGCGAGTTCGGCGTCCAGCTGGCGCGACACCCTGTGCGGTGATCCGGTGCGCCGCGCGATCAGATCGTAGGCGACCGGCACCATGTACAGAGTGAAGAAGGTCGCCGCCAGCGTTCCGCAGATAATCACCACGCCAACGACCAGACGGGTCTCGGCGCCGGCGCCGGATGACAGGATCAGCGGCAACGCGCCGGCGGCGGTGGTCAGGCCGGTCATGACTATCGGTCTGAGCCGCAGTTCCGCCGCCTCCAGCAGAGCCTCGCGGAAAGGGCGGCCGGCATCACGAAGCTGATTGGTGAATTCGACGATCAGGATGCCATTCTTCGCAGCCAGCCCCACCAACATGATCAGCGCGACCTGGCTGAAGATGTTCAACGTCAATCCAAAGGCATACAGACCCGCCAGCGCGCCTGCCATGGCGAAGGGCACGGTCAGGATGATGACCAGCGGGTGAATCCAGCTTTCGAACAGCGCCGCGAGCACCAGAAATACGACGACGAATCCGAGCAGGAAGACGAACAGCATCGATTCGCTGCTGGTGCGGAAGTCACGTGACTGCCCCTTGTACGATATGACGGCCGACTCCGGTAGATGCTGGCGGGCGAGGGCATCGAGATAGTCGAGCGCATGTCCCAGCGACAGTTCCGGGGCCAGATTGGCATCGATGGTGATGGCGCGCATGCGGTCGAAGCGATTCAGCTGCTGTGCTGCGGCGAATTCTTCGAGACGGACCAGACTGGCGAGCGGCACCAGCGCATCACTCTGGCTCGAGCGCACATAGATGTTCTCCAGATCGGTGCGGGTGCGCTGCAATTCGCGCTCGCCCTCGAGAATGACATCGTATTCCTCACCCTGTTCGATGTAGGTGGTGACGCGCCGTGACGCCAGCATGGTCTCCAGCGTGCGGCCGATGCTGTTCACGGTCACGCCCAGATCGGCCGCGCGATCGTAGTCGATGGCAATGCCGATTTGAGGCTTGGTCTCCTTGTAATCCCAGCCGATGGCCCGGAGGCCCGGATTGGTTTCGTCGATGCGCGCGAGCAGGAGGTCACGCCATTCCACCAGCTCCTCGTAGCTGCCACCGCCGATGACGAACTGTACGGGCTTGCGGGTTCGGGGTTGGAAGCCCTGGCGCATGATCACCGACACCCTGATGCCGGGCAGTTCAGCGAGTTCGCGCTCGATGTCATCCATGATCTGGCGTGCCGGCCGGCGCTTGTCCCAGTCGTTGAGCACGATGGTGGCGTTGCCGACGTTGAAGATCTCCGTGTTGCCGAACGCCGCAGGCGCGCGAACCAGGATCTGGGTTGCTTCGCCTGACTCCACATGACGCATGAGGCGGCGCTCGATCTCGTCCATGTAGGTACGCAGATATTCGTATGACGATCCTTCCGGTGCCTCGACTCGCACGAAGAAGGCGCCCCGGTCCTCGCTCGGCAGGTACTCCTGCGGAATGCTGCGCAGCAGCCACACGGCGCTGGCGATCACCAGTCCGAGCACGATGAGCGGGATCCAGGCATGACGCAGGGCGCCGAGCAGGGTGACCTGGTAGCCGCGGCGGGCAAGGGTCAGCAGGGCATCGACCCAGCGCGAAGGCCCTGAACGCTGCGGCCGGCGCAGGATGCGCGAGGCGATCATCGGCGAAAGGCTGAGCGCCACTACCGCGGAGACGCCGACCGCTGCGGCCAGGGTGATCGCGAACTCCTGAAACAGCCGGCCGACATCGCCCTGCAGAAAGCCGATGGGAACGAAGACCGCGATCAGCACCACGGTGGTAGCGATCACCGCGAAGCCGACCTGACGCGTGCCGCGAAATGCCGCCACCAGGCGGGTCTCGCCATACTGCTCCATGCGCCGGTGTATGTTTTCGAGTACGACGATGGCGTCGTCTACCACCAGGCCGATGGCCAGAATGAGTGCGAGCAGGGTGAGGATGTTGACCGAAAAACCGAACATGTACAGCACCGTGAAGGTGGCGATCAGCGACACCGGCACTGTGACGCCGGGCACCAGCGTCGCGCGGGCGCTGCCAAGGAAGAGATAGATGACCAGGATGACCATGCTGATGGCCACGGTCATCGTCCAGTAGACCTCGCGGATGGCGCCTTCGATGAACACCGAAGAATCGTAGCTGGAGGTGATCGACATGCCATCGGGCAGGGCGGCATTGATGCGCGCCGCTTCGGCGCGGACGGCGCGCGCCACTTCCAGCGTGTTGGCCGTCGACTGCTTCACGATGCCGATGCCGATCCGCGGCAGGCCGTTGCCACGGAAGGAAATCCGATCCTCGGCGGTGCCGCGTTCAACGCGCGCCACGTCGCCGAGGCGGACCAGATAGCCGTCGGCGCCGCGACCGATGACGATGCGCGCGAAATCCTCGGCAGTGAGGAAGCTCCGCTGCAGACGCAGGGTGAACTGACGGCTGCTCGAATCGATGCTGCCGGCGGGCAGCTCGACGTTCTCGGCGCGCAGCGCATCCTCGACCTCGGTGACGGTGAGCCCGCGCGCCGCCAGCGCATGGCGGTCGAGCCAGACGCGAATGGCGTAGATCTGTTCGCCGCCGATGCGCGCCCGGGCGACGCCGCGCTGAGTGGAGAAGCGATCGACCAGGTAGCGGCGGGCATAGTCCGACAGCTCCGGCACCGTCATCTGCTCGCTCGACAGACTGAGCCACATGATGACGTCTTCGTTGCTGTCGACCTTGCGGATCTCGGGCGCGTCGGCCTCGTCCGGGAGGTCATCGAGGATGCCGGAAATGCGATCCCGCACATCGTTGGCGGCGGCATCGATGTCGCGCTCGATATCGAACTCGATCGTCACCACCGAGCGTCCGTCCTCGCTCACCGATTCGACGAAACGCATGCCTTCGATGCCGGCGATGCGGTCTTCGATCAGCTGGGTGATCGTGTTCTCGACCACCGTCGAGGCGGCGCCGGGATAACGGACCTCGATCGAGACCACCGGCGAATCGACGTCCGGATATTCACGCAGCGCCAGCCGGTCGAACGCCATCAGACCGAAGACAATCAGAAGCAGCGACAGCACGGTGGCGAACACCGGCCGCCGAATGGAGACATCCGACAGGATCACAGGCCGAGGCCCCGCAACATCTCCGCCAGCGGCACCGAGCCGTCGTCCACCGCGACGATGCGCACGGCATCGCCGTCGCGCACGCGGGTGGTGCCGTGCACGATGACCTGCTCACCGGCCTCGATTCCCGCCCGGATCTCCACTTCGCCCGGACGACGGGCGCCGATGCCGATCTCCCGCCGCGCGGCGCGCCCGCCATCGGCCACCAGCACGTAATGATGCTGGCCGAGCTGCAGCAGGGCTTCCTCCGGGAGCGTGATGCTGTGGCGCGGATTCTTTGCCAGCGTGACCTCCATCAGCAGGCCGGGGCGGAGGACGCGGTCGGGATTGGGAAGGTGCGCGCGGATGCGGACCGAGCGGGTGACCGGGTCCACACGGCTGTCGATGGCCGCCACTTCGCCGGCGAAAGTCCGCCCCGGCAGTGCGGGAGCCCGGGCGGCGATGCGCAGGCCCGGACGCAGCGCTTCGAGGAAGGTCGTCGGGACGGTGAATTCCAGTTTCATCACCCGGTCGTCGTCGAGTGTGGTGATGATGTCGCCCGGTTCGACCAGTGCGCCGACGCTCAGGTTGCGCAGACCGAGCACGCCGGCGAACGGAGCGCGCAGTGACCGATCGGAGAGACGGGCCTCGAGCGAGCGGACACGGGCCTGCGCGGCATCTCTTTCGCGCAGCTTTTCGTCGACGAGAGAGATGGCTGCCTGGCCCTGTGCCTGCAAGGCCCTGAGGCGCTCGTACTGCCGTTGCGCTTCGGCGGAGAGGACCCGGGCCTCTTCCAGCAGGGCACGTTCTTCGGCGTCGTTCAGTTCGACCAGCAGCTGTCCGGCCGACACGCGGTCACCATCGTCGAAATGAATGGCAGCGACGGTTTCGGTGACCGTGGAGGACAAGGTGACCGATTCGAAGGCGAGCAGGGTGCCAAGCGCTTCCACCCGGTCCTCGAACGCGGCGACGCGGGCCTCGGTCACGATGACGGGAATGCCTTCTTCCGCGCCTGCAGCGGCAGGCAGGCGCACCAGTAGGATCAGCATTGCTGCTGCGACCAGCATGAAGCGGCTGCTCACGATGCTCTCCCGAGAATTGGCGATTGGCCTGTTATCGACCGTATGGACAGATCTGTGATTCAGGGCCTCCGCGACACTAGCAGAGGTAGAGGATGCGGACAAGGATCGGGGGCGGGACGCGCCACGGCGGCGCCGCCATCCGCGAAGCATCGTTCGCGGATGGCGCGCTCCACAACTCAGTGAGAGTGATCGTGGGGTTCGTTCTCGTGCCCTTGATGGGTATGATCGTGATCGTTCAGTTCGCTCGGGGCATGGGAATGATCGTGACCGGCCTCGTCGTCATGGCTGTGCGAATGACTGTGATCGTGGGCATGATCATGCGAATGCACATGCTGGTGCGGATGGGCATGACGGGTGCCATCGGCGTGAACATGGGTATGCTCGTGATCATGCTGATGCTCGTGGCCGTGCTCGTGCTGGTGCTCGTGATCGCCTTTCATGCTTTTCTCCTTGTTTATCGTTGGTGATGCCGGCCATGCCGCGTCGTTCAGCGCTTGCGCAGGAACTTCGCTTTTCTCAACGGAATGACGCGTCCGTCGCAGGAGGGTAGAAACGGTCCCTGTCCGACGGCGGGCCGGAAGGCCTCGTGCTCTGCTGACCGAGCCCGCCTCTTTGATCGGCTGGCGGGGTCCGCGGCTGAAGCCTGAGCCGGAAAGAAGCGCTCCAGAAAGCGCCCGAGCGGAGATTGTCTCATGGGTATCCCTCCCTTGAGGTGACTCATGAAGCATAAGTCGTCGGTAGGATGAAATCAACAAAAAACCTATCGGCTCGCCGGCAAGCGACATGAATCAGACAGGTGATGCCGGCCCGCAGATAAGCGAAAGGCCCCGAGCGGGGCCTTTCGAAGACAGCGTCGGCGCTGAGAGCTCAGTCTTCGCCATTGAAGGCGCCGAGCAGATGCAGCAGGCTGGTGAACAGATTGTAGATGCTGACGTACAGCGACACCGTGGCCAGAATGTAGTTGGTTTCGCCACCATGGACGAGCTGGCTGGTCTGCCACAGGATGTAACCCGACATCAGCAGCACGAACATCGCCGACATCGCCAGACTCACGGCGGGCAGCGAAAAGATCACCGCCGCCAGCGCGCCGAGGAAGGCCACCAGGATGCCGACGAAGAGGAAGCCGCCGAGGAAGCTGAAATCCTTGCGGGTGGTCAGCGCGTAGGCCGACAGCCCGAGGAAGATGATCCCGGTGCCGCCGAGCGCGGTCATCACCAGCTGACTGCCGTTGGGCAGGCTGAGATAGGCGCTCAGGATGGGACCGAGGGTGAAGCCCATGAAGCCGGTCAGGGCGAACACCGCCGCCAGGCCCCAGGCGCTGTTCTGCAGCTTGTGGGTGAGGAACAGCAGTCCGAAATACCCGACCAGGGTAATGATCAGACCCGGATGCGGCAGCTTGAGCGCCATCGAGATGCCCGCGGTGACGGCGCTGAACAGCAGGGTCATCGACAGCAGGGCATAGGTGTTGCGGATCAGCCGGTTCTCGCTCAGAACCGAGGCCGATGTGCGCGCGATCGAGCTCTGCGGGAAATTCATGGGGCACTGGACTCCTTGTTGAAAATTCTGAGTGAATATATAGGTCATGGCCCCCTGAAACAAGTCAGCCGGCGGGTGTTCGCCGATCCATGATGGTAGAATGCCGCCCGGAGCAGATTTCTCTTCCGGAAGAGTGGCCGAGCGGTTGAAGGCACCGGTCTTGAAAACCGGCAATGGGCAACCATTCGTGGGTTCGAATCCCACCTCTTCCGCCAGAATCCCGGCGCCGCGCGCTCTGCCTTGCCGGACCTGCGGCCGGAGACGCCCATTCGCCCTGACCGGGCGCCTCTCGATGAACCGCGTCCCGCCCGTTCAGGCGGCCAGGAAAATTCCCATGAACACCCAGCCCGTGAATAGGGCGATAAGTCCAAACACTACGTAATACAGTGGGTTATATCTCATCTTGGCCTCCGTGCCAGTTCCCGGCTCTATTGTGATTGCCTGTATCTAGGATGGGGGCGAAGCTATGGATCAAAAGCAGCCGGCCGTGATGTTTCTGATGGGTCCGACGGCCTGCGGGAAGACCGATCTCGCCGTCGAACTCGTGCGGCGGTTTCCCTTCGAGATCGTCAGCGTCGACTCGGCGATGGTGTACCGCGGCATGGACATCGGCACCGCCAAGCCCGATGCGGCGACCCAGCGGCTGGCGCCGCACCGGCTGATCGATATCTGCGATCCCGCCGAAGCCTACTCGGCCGCCCGTTTCCGCGAGGACGCCCTGCGCGAGATCGCGGCGATTCAGGCGGTGGAACGCATTCCGCTGCTGGTGGGAGGAACCATGCTCTACTTCCGCGCGCTGGAACGGGGCTTGTCGCTGCTCCCGGCAGCCGATCCGGCGGTGCGCGAGCGGCTGGAGGAGGAGGCAGGCCGGCATGGATGGGCGTTCCTTCATGCACGCCTGGCGGCCGTCGATCCGGAGGCTGCGGCGCGTATCCATCCCAACGACCCGCAACGTATTCAACGCGCGCTGGAAGTGTGGGAGGTGACCGGCCGGCCGCTCAGTGAACTGCAGCGGGCAGGGCGGGAGGAACCCTTGCCATTTCAGGTGGTCAAAGCGCAGATCTTCCCCGAAGATCGCGATCGACTGCACGAGCGTATCGAGCGGCGCTTCCGGCAGATGCTGGATATGGGGCTGTGGGATGAGGTCGAAAGGCTGTATGCCCGCGGAGATCTGGATCCTTCGATGCCGTCGATACGGGCGGTGGGCTACCGTCAGTTGTGGCGCCACCTCGCCGGTGAGATCGGACGGGAAGAAGCGGTGCGAGCGGGAATCATCGCGACACGTCAGCTCGCAAAACGGCAGATGACGTGGCTGCGCGGGGATCCGGGAGGATACGCATTCAGTGCCTCCGCAGATCGGACCATGCGAAATGTAATGGAATTGGTTACAGGCACCCTTTTCGTTCCGGGGGGTGTGCGGAAGTGATAGAATCATTCCACGAGTAGGAAGCCGGATACGGACCAGCTCAGGATGAACCCCATCGACTCAGGCGGGCGACAATAAGGAGAATTACAAAATGGCCAAAGGGCAGACTCTGCAGGACCCTTTCTTGAACGCACTGCGCAAGGAGCACGTGCCGGTTTCCATCTACCTCGTGAACGGGATCAAGCTGCAGGGCCAGATCGAATCCTTCGATCAGTTCGTCGTGCTGCTGAAGAATTCCGTCAGCCAGATGGTGTACAAGCACGCGATTTCGACCATCGTGCCGGCGCGCAACATCAAGACGCCGCTCACGGACGATGCTAATGGCGACTAAGACCCTCAGAGGGGAACACCGACCCATTGTTTGAAAGACCTCAAACCGGCACGCGGGCCGTGCTGGTCCAGTTGGATCTGCGTTCGGATCGCGAGCCGGCAAGTCGGGAAGAGTTCGAGCAGCTCGCCGTTTCCGCCGGTGTGATTCCGGTGGCTGTGGTTGGCGGTTCGCGTGACCGGCCGGATCCCAGATTCTTCATCGGCAGCGGCAAGGTTCTGGAACTGCAGCAGCAGGTTCAGGATGCGGAAGCCGATCTGGTGCTGGTCAATCACCCCCTGAGTCCGATCCAGGAGCGCAATCTCGAGCGTGAACTGAAGTGCCGGGTGCTCGATCGTACCGGACTCATTCTCGACATTTTCGCCCAGCGCGCGCGCACCTCCGAAGGCAAGCTGCAGGTCGAGCTGGCTCAGCTCAAGCACCTGGCCACGCGCCTGGTGCGGGGATGGTCGCATCTGGAACGGCAGAAGGGTGGTATCGGTCTGCGCGGTCCGGGTGAAACCCAGCTCGAAACCGACCGGCGGCTGATCGGCAAGCGCATCCGTCAGCTCAACAAGCGCATCGAGGGCGTGCGCCGTCACCGCGAACTCGGCCGCAGCGCGCGCCGCAAGGCGACGGTGCACGGAGTTTCGCTGGTCGGCTATACCAACGCCGGCAAGTCGACACTGTTCAATCGTCTGACCGGTGCGCAGGTGTACCAGGCGGACCAGCTGTTCGCGACGCTGGATCCGACGCTGCGCCGCATCGCGGTGCCCGGCGTCGACAGTGTGGTGCTTGCCGACACGGTCGGGTTCATCAGTGATCTCCCTCCTGATCTGGTCGCGGCTTTCCGCGCGACCCTGGAAGAGACGCTCGAGGCCGATCTGCTGCTGCATGTAATCGACGCGGCCGACGAAAACCGCGCGCGGCAGATCGACGAGGTGAATGGCATCCTGGACGAAATCGGCGCTGGCGATGTGCCGCAGATCCAGGTCTACAACAAGATCGATCTGCGTGAGGATGCGCAGCCGCGCATCGATCGCGACGAGGAAGGTCGTCCGCGCCGCGTCTGGCTCTCGGCCCGCGACGGCAGTGGCATCGACATGCTGCGCATGGCCATCGCCGAACATCTCGGGGGCGGCGAATCCCCGGCGACGGGGCCATGCTATCGCGTACGTCTTTCACCTGATGCGGGGCGTGTGCATGCGCTGCTGTTCGAGTGGAAGGCGGTGCGCGGCGAAAGCGTGAACGAGCACGGAGAATGGCTGATGAACACCGAACTGACGCCGGCGATGGCAGATTATCTGCGTCGCCAGCCGGGCTGCGAAGTCGAGGCTGCCGAGAGCTTCGCTTGCGACATGACGGCGGGCACCCTAAAATCTGCGACCGGATGATGTGAGGCCGATCAAACACATGAAACCTGTGGAAGAAGCAAAAGGAACGGCGCAGCCGATGGCCTGGAACGAGCCTGGCGGATCGCGCGGCGGAAAGGATCCGTGGGGCGGCGGCCAGAGCGATGGCCAGCAGGGTCCGCCGGATCTCGATGAAGTCGTGCGCAAGCTGCAGGACAAGATCGGCGGCATCTTCGGCGGCCGCGGTGGTTCCGGCGGCGCCGGCGGAGGGGGCAAGGGACGTGGTCGCGCGGCTTCCTTCAGCATCGGCACTATCTTGCTGGTGGTGCTCGGCCTGTGGGGAATCTCCGGTTTCTACATCGTCAATGAAGGCAGCCAGGGTGTCGTGCTGCGCTTCGGGCAGTACCAGCAGACCGTCGGCGCCGGACTGCACTGGCACATTCCGTATCCCATCGAATCGGTCGAGATCGTCAATGTCGACCAGATCCGCACGGCGGAAATCGGCTACCGCTCGACCGCCCAGGGCGGGCGCGCACTGGCGAACGAAGCGCTGATGCTTACCCAGGACGAGAACATCGTCGACATCAAGCTCGCGATCCAGTACCGCATCAAGGACGCCAAGGATTATCTGTTCAACGTCGCCGAACCCGATCTGACGCTGGCGCAGGCTGCCGAGAGCGCACTGCGTGAAGTGATCGGCAAGAGCACCATGGATTTCGTGCTGACCGAAGGCCGCGCCGAGATCGTGGCGCGCGTCAACGGACTGATCCAGAACATCCTCGACAACTATCAGGCCGGCCTGCATCTCACCAGTGTGAACATGCAGGACGCGCAGCCGCCGGAGGAAGTGCAGCACGCCTTCGACGACGCCGTGAAGGCGCGCGAGGACGAGGAACGTCTGCGCAACGAGGCCGAAACCTACTCCAACGACATCCTGCCACGCGCCCGCGGTCAGGCCGCGCGCCTGATCGAGGAAGCCAACGCCTATCAGGCACAGGTCATCGCACAGGCCGAAGGTGACGCGAGCCGCTTCAGCCAGGTGCTCGAAGAATATCGCCGCGCGCCCGGTATCCTGCGCGAGCGCATGTACATTGAAACGATCGAGTCAGTCATGCGGAACGTGAGCAAGGTGATCGTCGATGTCGAGGGTGGCAACAACATGCTGTTCCTCCCCATCGATCGTCTGATCAGTGGCGAGCTGTCGGGCGGCCAGACCGGTGGCGGCGCGAGCGGCGCTCCGTCCCGTGGCGCGATCACGGGCGGTTCACAGCCGATGCCGCTCGATACGGGCAGCGGGGACCGAGACCGTTCCAGCCTGCGTGACAGGGGGGTACGCTGATGAAACGCGCCGGATCGATCATTCTGGTGGTGGCGGCGGCCCTGCTGGTGCTGGCCTCGTTCTCTCTGTTCACGGTCAAGGAGTGGGAGCGGGCGATCCTGTTCCAGTTCGGAGAGATCGTGCGCTCCGACTATGAGCCCGGACTGCACTTCAAGATTCCGCTGATCCAGAACGTGCGCAAGTACAACGGCCGGATCATGACCATGGAATCGGCGGCCGAGCGTTACCTGACGGCTGAGAAGAAGAATCTGCGTGTCGACGCCTTCGTGAAATGGCGTATCGCGGATGTGCGTCGCTACTATACGGCCATGGGTGGCGACGAGACGCGCGCGCGCGATCGTCTGTCCCAGATCGTCAAGGATGGGCTGCGGGCGGAGTTCGGTAAGCGCACGGTTCAGGAAGTGGTTTCCGGCGAGCGCGCGGCGGTAATGGCGGTGCTGCAGGTCAACGCCGGCGTCCAGGCCGAGGCCTTCGGCATCGAGATCATCGACGTACGGCTGAAGCGCGTCGATCTGCCGGAAGACGTCAGCGCCTCGGTCTACCGTCGTATGGAAGCCGAGCGTGTCCGCGTGGCCACCGATCTGCGTTCGCGCGGCGCCGAAGCGGCGGAGCGGATTCGCGCCGATGCCGATCGTCAGCGCACCATCATCCTCGCCGAGGCCTACCGTGAGTCCGAGGAGCTGCGAGGCGCCGGTGACATGCGGGCGGCGGAGATCTACCGTACCGCCTTCTCTGCGGATCCGGAGTTCTTCTCCTTCTATCGCAGCATCAATGCCTACCGGAACTCGTTTGGCGACAAGTCGGATGTGATGCTGCTCGATCCGGACAGCTCCTTCTTCAAGTACTTCCGCGACCCTGCGCGCCAGGGAGCGGGACGATGAGAGAACCCGCAGGTCGCCGCGCCTGCGGGCATCCTTCTGTCCGCTCATGAATCGAAAGTTCGAGGCTACGGGCGAGCGCTGGCTGCTGCCCGATGCGGTTGATGAGTTCCTGCCGCCGCAGGCGGAGGGGCTGGAGAACCTGCGCCGGGAATTGCTCGATACGTTTCTGAGCTGGGGCTATCAGCTCGTCATTCCGCCGCTGCTCGAGTATCTGGATTCCCTGCTGGTCGGCGCCGGCAACGATCTGGGCCTGGAGACCTTCAAGCTGATCGATCAGGGCACCGGCCGCCTGCTCGGCGTGCGCGCCGACATCACCCCTCAGGCCGCCCGCATCGATGCGCATCGTCTCCCGGTCAGGGGGCCGCAGCGACTGTGCTATCTGGATTCCGTGCTGCGCAGCCGTCGCCACGGCTTCGCAGCCTCGCGCAATCCCCTGCAGGTCGGCGCCGAGCTGTACGGTCATGGCGGCATCGAAAGTGATATCGAGATCCTGCGCCTCATGGTCCGCACCCTGCGCGTCGCCGGGCTGGAGCGCTTTCACATCGACCTGGGGCATGTCGGGATCTTTCGCGCGCTGGCGCGCAATGCGGGCCTCGAACCGGCTCAGGAGGCGTTCCTGTTCAACGCGCTGCAGCGCAAGGCGCGGCCAGAAATCGAGTCTTTCCTCGGCGGTCTGGCCATCGACGATGCATCGCGGCGGCGCCTGGTATCGCTGGTCGAGCTGAACGGAGGCGGCAGCGTACTCGATGAGGCGCGCAGTCTGTTGCGCGGCGCCGGACCTGAGGTGGAGCAGGCGCTCGATTCGCTGCGTCAGATGGCCGAAGCAGTGCAGTGCCAGTTTGCCGAGATCGGCCTGCACTACGATCTGGCCGAGCTGCGCGGCTACCGCTATCAGACCGGACTGGTGTTCGCCGCCTTTGCCCCCGGGCATGGCCTGGAAGTCGCGCGCGGGGGACGCTACGACGATATCGGACGACTGTTCGGCCGCGCCCGTCCCGCGACGGGTTTCAGTACCGACCTCAAGACGCTGTTTGCGCTCGGGCCGCGTACGGGGCTTGGGCCACGTCCGGGCATTCTGGCTCCGCCCTGGAGCGAGGACGATGGCCTGCGCAAATTGATCCGGCGCCTGCGCTCGCAGGGCGAGCGGGTCATTTACACTCTGCCGGGTCAGGAAGTCGGCGCGCCGGAACTCGGATGTGATCGCCGCATCGAGCGCATCGATGGCGAGTGGGTCGTCGTCGACGCCTGATTCGGGCCTCGCCTTATTTTTCCCGCTTACTTCACGCTGCTGCCGGCATTCCGAAGATTGCCCGTTCGCTGCAGTCGTTCGCTTGCCGGCCGATGATGGTCTGTGCATGGGACCGGTGTTGTGGCGAAAGTCCGGAGGAATGACGTCATTTTCCCGGTAAGCGCTTCTGCGGGAGATTTTGCTGCGCCGCCGGTGCATAATACGCCGCAGAGAGATCACGCCTTTTTTTCGGGGGGGAGATGGGCAAGAAGGTCATAATCGTCGGGACGCAGTGGGGAGACGAGGGCAAGGGAAAGATCGTCGACCTCCTTACCGAGCGGACCGAGGCAGTGGTGCGTTTTCAGGGCGGCCACAACGCCGGACACACGCTGGTCATCAACGGCCGCAAGACGGTCCTGCATCTGATTCCTTCCGGCATCCTGCGCGATGGCGTCCAGTGCATCATCGGTAACGGGGTGGTGCTGTCGCCGTCCGCACTGGTCGATGAGCTGGACATGCTCGAAAGCCAGGGCATCGACGTGGGTGGCCGGCTGAAGATCAGCGGCGCCTGCCCCCTGATCCTGCCTTGCCACATCGCGCTCGACCGGGCGCGGGAAAGGGCGCGTGGAGCGGCTGCTATCGGCACCACCGGGCGCGGCATCGGACCGGCGTACGAGGACAAGGTGGCGCGGCGCGGTCTGCGCGTCGGTGACCTGTTCCATCGTGAACTGTTCGCGGCCAAGCTCGGCGAAGTTCTCGATTACCACAATTTCATGCTCCAGAACTATTACCAGGTGGAGCCCACCGATTTCCAGAGAGTGCTCGACGAGGCGTTGCAACTGCGTGAGCGGATCGAACCGCTGGTGGCCGATGTGACGGCGCTGATGCAGGACTACGTCAAGCGCAATGCCAGCGTCCTGTTCGAGGGCGCACAGGGCACGCTGCTCGACATCGACCACGGCACCTATCCCTACGTCACGTCCTCGAACACGGTCGCTGGCGGCGCCGCCACGGGCGCCGGCATCGGTCCGCTCGCGTTCGACAGCGTGCTCGGCATCACCAAGGCATACACGACCCGTGTCGGCTCGGGTCCGTTCCCCACCGAGCTGGACGATGACGTCGGCATGCATCTGGCGACCCGCGGCCATGAATTCGGTTCGACCACCGGACGCCCGCGCCGCTGCGGCTGGTTCGACGCTGTCGCGCTGCGTCGCGCCGTGCATCTGAACAGTATCGACAGTCTGTGCGTGACCAAGCTCGATGTGCTCGATGGGCTCGACACCATCCGCATCTGCATCGATTACCGGCTGAAGGGCGAGAATGTCTCCTTTGCCCAGATCGATCCGGGCAGCGCGATCGCGCTGGAAGCGCTCGAACCGGTTTATGTCGATATGCCCGGCTGGAAGGAGCCGACCACCGGCGCACGCAGTCCGGAAGACCTGCCGGCCGAGGCCCGCGCCTATCTCGCGCGCATCGAGGAACTTGTCGAGACGCGCATCGACATCATTTCCACCGGTCCGGACCGCGAGGAAACGATCGTGCTCAGGCATCCCTTCGCGGACTGATCGTGAGCGGCGGCGGACGGGACCGCCTGGACGGCCGCGCCGCCGCGCTTCTCGCACGCATCGAAAGGGCGGGCAACGCACTTCCGCATCCGGTAACGCTGTTCGTCGGTGCGTTGCTGCTGCTCATGCTGCTGTCGCAGTTCGCCGCCTGGGCAGGGTGGAGCGCCATCCCGCCGAGCGCCGGAGAGGGCACAGCCGCGGCGCTGCATGCGCGCGGCCTGCTCGATGCCGAGGGGCTGTGGTGGCTCCTGTCGAATCTCGTCCGTAACTTCACCGCGTTTCCTCCGCTCGGCATCGTGCTGGTCGCGATGCTGGGAATCGGACTCGCCGAACGCAGCGGGCTGCTGGCGGCAGTCATCAGCCGGGTGCTGCTCGTCTGCGGCACCCGCGCGCTCACCCCTGGGGTGGTTCTCATCGGCATCCTGTCCTCGGTCGCGGTCGATGCCGGTTACGTCGTCATCCCGCCGCTGGCGGCGGCGCTCTTTCATGCCGCGGGGCGACCGCCGCTCGCGGGCATCGCCGCGGCATTCGCCGGCGTGTCGGCCGGGTTCAGCGCCAACCTCGTGATCACCGGACTCGATCCGCTGCTTGCCGGCTTCACCGAAAGCGCCGCGCGCATCGTGGATCCGGACTACCGCGT